>NZ_JBNPWO010000017.1:0-134367 GCF_050433785.1 Mucilaginibacter sp. 3215 | reverse complement strand
ATCATTAAGAAACAGAAACAAAGGCGATTAGAAAAACTCGCCTTTGAATTAAATAGGGAACTTGTACCTGCTTAAATTATTATGTCATGGGTAGGTTCTCGAAGCATGGTGGGCAGGCCTCTGCGCGCGACCCTTCGACAGGCTCAGGGTGACAGGCCCTCTTTTGTTATTTCGCTTTGAGAGCCCACCGGATTTAAACGCTACTCATGACAAAAAACAGGTAATGATAAACCTGTCTCGGCAATCGTTAACATGCCCCTGCATAACCAAGTTTTTACAACTCCAATTCCAACTGATCCCCCGGCCCAAGCTCTTTATCATCCCGCTGCTTAACCGGCAATTCACCAAAGTTTGAAAGCGAAATGCCCAACAGCCGCACTTTTACATCATCAACACCTGTTGCAGCCATCAATTGTTTGGCCGTATGGCTGATTGTTTCCAGATCATTTACCGGGGTTGGGAAGGATTGATTGCGGGTGATCTGTTTAAAATCGTGGTATTTTACTTTGAGGGTAATAGTACGGCCTTTCAATTCATATTTGAGCAGCCGGTTATGAACGGTGACCGCTATCTTATCAAGCTCAGCCTCCATTTCCTCAAGAGTTGTCAGGTCATAGGCGAAAGTATCTTCGGCACCCAGGGATTTAGTCTCGCGGTGGGGTTGGACTTCCCTGTTATCAATGCCGCGCACTATTTGGTAGTAAAATTTGCCAACCTTGCCAAAGTGTTTTACAAGGTCACTTTCTTCCAGTCGTTTCAGGTCGGCCCCGGTGTGCAGGCCCATTTGTTTCATTTTTTGAGCGGTTACCTTGCCTACACCAAAGAATTTTTCGACAGGCAGCTGCTCCATAAAATTTTCGATGCTTGATGGCCCGATAAACTTCAGGCCATCGGGCTTATTGATGTCAGATGCTATTTTGGCTACAAATTTATTGATAGACACCCCGGCCGAAGCGGTGAGCTGCAGTTCGTCTTTAATAGCCTGTTTAATGAGTTTGGCTATTTCTATGGCCGAGCCGATGTCCTGCTTATCGTTGGTTACATCCAGGAAAGCTTCATCTAAAGAGAGCGGTTCTATCAGGTCGGTATAACGGCTAAAGATCTCCCGGATATGCTGTGATACCTCCCGGTATACATTAAACCTTGGCCTTACAAACAAAGCATGTGGGCAAAGCTGTAATGCTTTTTTCGATGACATGGCCGACCGGATGCCAAACTTACGCGCTTCGTAACTGGCGGTGGCCACCACACCTCCCCGACCTTCGGGCAAACCGCCCACCACCAAAGGTTTACCCTGGTACTCCGGAAAATCCCGCTGCTCAACCGACGCGTAAAAAGCATCCATATCAATATGGATAATTTTACGATGGGTATTTGATGATTGCTCCGTCATGGTGATGAAAGCAAATATAGCTGGGTTGCAGGCTTGCTGCAATTGTTGTGGCAGGTTTGAGTGTCGCTAAACTCAAGTGCTACAGCAAGCGCAATGTTATTAAGTTAAGCGAACGACAGGTTGCACCAGAGGTGCAGAAGGTTTGTAGAAATCAAATAAACAGTTTTTAGTGTGCCAGAGGTACACAACCAAGGTGTTCCGTATTAACTCGCGCTCGTTTTTAACGAGTACGTAACTGGGTTTGCGTTTATAACGCACAGGCGATACAATCGCCAAACCATATTAAGCCCTCGTTGCAAACGAGCGCAAGATTGGAGAGAAATCTTCCACATCAGGCTCTACAACTATGCCTGTAAAAGTAGGGTGTAGAAGATTTCTCCTCACCAGCTCACGCACGACCCCCTCCGTTGGATCGTCGAAATGACATTTTTTTATCAATGATGAGGTTTATAAAGATGTGTCCGCACGTAGCTCTCAAGAGGGGATTTTAAAAAATGATCTTCAACTTTCCGTATCTCCCGGCAAAAACTTAAGCTTCTGTTGAAAATACACATCCCAGCTGTGCTGTTGCTTACGATCTGTCATGTGAGCCGTGTCTTCGTCATAATCGGCATTGAGCTGTTTGTATTTGGCGTCGATGCGGTTAAAGATGGCCATCGCTTCGTAGTTGTAATTATTGCTGAAACGGGTGTTGCTTACTATGCGTAACAGCTCCTGCTGCTCTAAAAACGCAATGGTGTAATGGCCCTGCTCATGTTTCAGTATTTCGCTGAGTTGCTGCGGAGTATTAACCCTGCTTTTATCAAGCCATGATTTATTGTTGTTAAGGATGAGCCTGATGTTAAAATTAAGCCGGTAGCCCCTGCCTTCGCGCCGGGCCTGGTACCGGTAATCGATGGTGCAATTGGTATAAGCTACAACGCCGCCGGCATTAGCCCGCGGCGTTCCCCAAAAATCATTGGCAGTTAGCTGGTGAAATGATTGCGCCGAAGCCGGAGCAATCATCATTAAAACACACATGGCCGTAGGGCCTATCACTTTCACTATATTTCTTTTCATTTAAAAAACTGGCGGTTTCAAACTTTTACTTTTTGACGTTGTCGGTATGTAAAAGGTTTAAGGCCATCATTTCTTTTAACGTATGTTGCATCTGATCTGTTGAGCCATCCAGGAAAATAACATTCCCTTTTGAGTTTTCGGAGAAGTGTTTGATGGATTCTGTCCACATAGTGAACAGTATAACCGAGGTATCCATATTAGCTTCGGCCATTTCTTTAGCGGCTACAGTCATACCGCGGGCAACTTCCTCACGAAACAGGGCTATACCTTGTCCGCGTAATTGCGCTGCCTCACGCTCGGCCTGAGCCGAAATCTTGATGGCGTTACCTTCTGCTTCGGCCGCTTTGGTTTTGGTGATGAGCAGGGCCTGACCTTCGTTCTCGGCAGCGGCTTTCAGGTTGTTTGAAGCAACTACCTGGCTCATTGATTTCATGATCACATCATCAAAAGTAATGTCGTTTAACTGGAGGTCCTGCAGGTGGTAGCCCCAGCCTTCCAGTATCACATCTAACTGCTCTTTTACGTGTTCAACAATATCGCGGCGTAATATCAGCACCTCGCTCTGGCGTTTGGTAGCTACAAAAGCACGGATGGAGCCTTCAACCGTACGGATCAGGGCCTGCATCAGGTTGCGCTCGTCAACAAATTTAAAAGCTACGTTTTTGATGGTTTCTTCCTGCTGGTCCAATACCGAGTACAGCAGCATGGCCTTAAAATACACATTGGCCTGATCATAAGTTACCGCCTGGAACTCCAGTTCAACTGAGCGGTTCTGGATAGAGATTTTGGAGTAAATGTTTTCGATAAAAGGGATCTTGAAATTAAGCCCCGGGGTTAGGATGCGGCGGTATTTGCCAAATACGGTGATAACTACTATAGTGCCCTGTTTTACAGACACAAACGAGGTAAAAATAGTAATAAGAATAACAACAAAAATGATGATTGTTATCAATGATCCAAATGATTCGGGCATGGTTTGGTTTATTATGTTTAAAATAAAAGTAGCATTAATTATTGGTGTGTTATTTGTTTTTTAAAAAATGCTTATAAAAAACAACACACCTGTCATGAACTTAAAACGAACTTTTGGAGCTATATTGAGCGTGCTTGGTATAGTTGGCCTTATTTATACCGGTGTAGCTATCATAAACCATAGCGCGCAAATAACCACCATGGTGGTTATAGGTATCATCTCATTAATATTTTTTACAACAGGTATCAGCCTGGTGCGAAATACTAAGGATGAAGCAGCTTAAATGTGCGCATTAGCTGCAAATCGCATAGTTTACTCACCCGGTCTACGCTTCGCTGGACCACCCTCTCTTTTCCTTCGGGAAAAGAGTGTAGAAAAATAAAGATCCCCTCTTGAGAGGGGGCGCGGAGAAGCGAGCGGGAGCAGGGGTGTGTTTCTGCTACAAGTTTACCAAAGTAGCAACACATCCCTCCGCTCCTTTCAAGAGAGAATCGCACAATCCCGCGCTTTTTTCTCTTAAGTTTAACAGCGAAGTCGGAGTGAGTAGATACGGCGTTTAATTCCTGCCCTGGTATCTATTTATAAATTCTCGCTCTGAATAACCGGATTAAGGCTGATCTCGCCCTTGTCGGATATCAGTAATCCGGCATTAGGGAAATCAGCTTCCGTAAGTTCCCTGATACGGATAGCAGCCCTGTTAAGCGAATCAAGTTCAAGCCCTTTATCATGCGCCTGCCTTAGGGATATGATGTGTCCATTTAAAAACTCCCCCTTTTTGTTCAGCTTTACTTTTAATAATGGCGCCAGACCACAAACCCCTGCCACGCTTACCGATTTATAAGTACAAAAGTTACCGAGACTGTAAGCGATTAGCCGGTTTTTATAAACCTCCATTGCCCGGTTCACGTGCGGACCATTGCCCAATATAATATCCGCACCAGCATCAATAGCATTATGGGCAAAGGCATTTACATCGCCGCGCTTTTCACTGATGAAGGATTCCATTGCAAAAGGAATATGTTCGTAAGCTACACCCTCGCCACCACCATGAAACGATACAATGAGAATATCACATTGCTGTTTCAGTTGGCTTATGATACGGGTTGCGTTCTTTAGGTCGAGAATAGGCAGGGTATTGGCATTGGGGGCAAAAGCGCAGAAGCCATATTTAACACCGTTACGTTCGAACACTGTGGAAGGGTGGCTAAGCAGTCCGCCATAATTAATCCCTATGCTATCAAGCACGTGAGTGGTACTCATCCGGCCCGTATCGCCAAAATCGCCTATATGGTTATTGGCCAGGCTTAGCAAGTTAAAACCGGCGTCTTTAAAAACGCCTGCATAGGCTGTAGGCATCCTGAATAGATAGGCCTTGCTTCGTTGATGCAGTTTATAATGGGCGGGGTTCCCTCCGTCAAGCAAGCTGCCTTCAAGGTTGCCAAAGGTTACGTCGGCGTTTTTTAGTTCGTCGGCAATAACATTAAAGCTGTTTTTAGCGCTGTCAGGCGGGAGGGTATAATTATTAGGGTACGATGTTCCGAGCATCATATCGCCAACTGCGGCAATGGAGACGGATGAATCAGGCTGAACAACCGCTGCGGTTGTTGTAGTGGTTGTATCCGGTTTAGGTGCAGGGGCCAGGATTTGTTTTTTATTTGGCGGATGGTTACACGCCTGTAAAAACAACGCCAGGCAGGCTGCTGTAAGCAATAAAAATTTCATTATAAAAAAAATCCCCTCACCGGGATGAAGGGACCAAATTAGTTTATTTATTTCAAAATCGTTTAGTTCTTGCTTTCGTCTACATCGTCGCCCATATCGTTGCTACCCGTCGATGCCGAACCTTTAAACTCGTCTTTAAATGAGGCTAACAACCTGCCGCCTTTATAAAAGAAACGGCTGTAGTAAGCGTCGTCAAGGCTGCTGATGGCTACACCTCTTGATGATGCATGGGCAAATTTATTATTACCCAGGTAAATACCTACATGCGAAATGCTGCGGCTGTGGATCTTAAAGAAAACCAAGTCGCCTTCTTTTAACTCATCTTTACCAACAGGGTTAACCATGCTGAAAATATCGCGTGAGTTACGTTTAATATCGAGGTTAAAAACTTCGCTGTACAATTCTTTGGTGAAGGCTGAGCAGTCAATGCCTCTTCTTGAGCTTCCGCCAAAATGGTAAGGGGTACCAATCCAATCGTAAACAAAGTGAAAAAGTTTCATGTTTGAGGTAGCAGATAAAGCAACTCCCATAATTTGGGAAAAGTATGCTTTACCTAAACTTTCCTGGTCGTCTTTGTTATCATCACTGGTGCTTTGGGCACTTTTGGTTTGAGCTTGTGAAGCTACGACGCTGAAAAGTAAGGCAATAGCCAGGGCAAATTTCTTCATTTAATCAGTTTGTTTGTTGAGTTAGGACAACAAATTGTTTATTAAATCAGACACTATGTCTATCGTGCTCTACAAAACTATTTATATTTTTTAAAATTGCAAATAAATGCAGCTTATTTTTCAAAAAATATAAAAAAGTGCTTTTTATTACACATCCTTTTAATAAACAGGCTTTTGTACGTGTCTTAATGTAATTTGGTTGTAATTATTTAAAGGCGTTTTTTAGTCTTTCGCGAAAAACAACGCTTCTAAAACTTCGCAAAACGATAATTTATTGCCTCCTGGTGTGTTTTTTTAAGTTCTATTTTAACCTAACGGGCTATGCCAAACTTAATAAACAGCCGGTTTGTTGTGTTTAAACACACTTTAAGGCCACCAAATAAAATTTTGCAACAATTTGCTTGAGGTTTCGATATTTTGCAGGATATAATTAGATTTGCGCTTTACTCCAAAAAGGTTGTTTAATACATGAGTTCAATCGAAATAAACAAGGACACCTACCTGATGTGGTACGAACAGATGCTATTGATGCGCAGGTTCGAAGAAAAAACAGGACAGTTATACGGACAACAAAAGATCAGGGGCTTTTGCCACTTATATATTGGGCAGGAGGCTGTTTTAGCCGGAGCCATGTCTGTAATTAAACCTGAAGACAGTATGATCACCGCATATCGTGATCATGCTCATGCACTTGCTAAAGGTGTAACTCCAAACGCCATTATGGCCGAAATGTATGGTAAAGCTACCGGATGCTCAAAAGGCAAAGGCGGTTCTATGCACATGTTTGATAAAGAAAAACATTTTTATGGTGGTCACGGCATTGTGGGCGGCCAGGTACCGCTGGGTGCCGGGATTGCTTTTGCCGAAAAATATAAAGGTACCGAGTTTGTGAACATTGCCTATATGGGCGATGGGGCCGTACGTCAGGGCGCGCTTACCGAAACCTTTAATATGGCTGCGCTTTGGAAACTGCCTGTAATTTTTGTTTGCGAAAACAATGGTTATGCCATGGGTACTTCTGTTGAGCGTACAACCGCGCAGACTGATATTTATAAATTAGGCCTGCCTTATGGCATTCCTTCATCACCGGTTGATGGTATGGACCCTGCTGCGGTACACGTAGCAATGGACGAAGCTGTTCAGCGCGCGCGGGCAGGCGAAGGCCCAACCTTCCTTGAAATGCGTACTTACCGCTATAAAGGTCACTCCATGTCCGATCCGCAAAAGTATCGTACTAAAGAGGAGTTGGAAAGCTATAAAGCGAAAGACCCTCTTGAGGCTACCAAACAAACTATCCTTGCCGAAAAATATGCTGATGAAGCATGGTTTGACGAAATGGACGCTAAGATCAAAGCTATTGTTGACGAAGCTGTGAAGTTTGCTGAAGAATCGCCATGGCCGGATGCATCTGAATTATATACAGATGTTTACGTTCAAGAAGATTACCCTTATATAAGGGACTAAGTTTTAAGTCGAAAGTACTAAGTCGAAAGCCTATAGTCTTTGCGGTCAAAAAAAAGACTTCAGGCTAAAAACTTCAGACTTTAAACTTCACGATAAGAACTAACTATATTTATACTGAATTTATAATACTATTAATATATGGCCGAAGTAGTAAAAATGCCTAAAATGAGCGATACCATGACCGAAGGGGTATTGGCGAAATGGCATAAAAAAGTTGGCGACAAGGTTAAATCGGGCGATGTACTGGCCGAGATTGAAACTGATAAAGCTACCATGGATTTTGAATCGTACCAGGATGGTACATTGCTGTATATAGGTATACAGGAAGGTGCTGCCGCCCCGGTTGATTCTGTAATTGCCATTTTAGGTAAAGAAGGTGAAGATTATAAGTCTTTACTTGACCAGGCCGGCAGCGGCGCTGCTGCAAAACCGGCCGAAGAACCTGCTAAAGAAGCAGCACCCGCTGCCGACAAAGCACCTGCCGCTACTACGGCACCAGCCGCACCTAAGGTTGATTTATCGAGCATTCCGGCTACGGTTATCCGCATGCCATTATTGAGCGACACCATGACCGAAGGTACCATTGAAAAATGGAACTTTAAAGTTGGCGATAAAGTAAAAGCAGATGATTCACTGGCTGATGTGGCAACTGATAAGGCTACCATGGAAGTTGTGGGTTACGAAGCCGGTACCTTGTTATATATAGGTGTTAAAGAGGGTGAAGCCGCTAAAGTAAATGATATCATTGCCATAGTAGGTAAAGAAGGTACCGACATCACTCCGTTATTACAGGATGGTGGTTCGGCCCCTGCCGCCGCTGAAGCTGCACCTGCTGCTGAAACTAAAGCGGAGGCGACTGCAACTGCTACTGCCACTGAAGCTTCTAACACTGATGACAGCCGCGTAAAAGCATCTCCGCTGGCGCGTAAAATAGCTAAAGATAAAGGGATCAACCTTAATGATGTAAAAGGCAGCGCTGAAGGCGGCCGTATCATCAAAAAGGATGTGGAAGAATATACACCGTCGGCTAAACCGGCTGCGGCTCCTGTTACTGAAGCTGCACCTGCTGCCGCTCCGGCTGCTGCTGCAAAGGCACCTATCGTATTGCCAACCTTTACAGGCGAAGAGAAATTTAGTGAAAGGCCGGTTACTCAAATGCGTAAAGCTATCAGCCGCCGCTTAAGCGAAAGCTTGTTTACTGCCCCGCATTTCTATGTAACCATGACCATTGATATGGATCAGGCTATTGTGGCCCGTACCCGTATGAACGAGATTGCCCCGGTTAAAATTTCATTTAATGATTTTGTTGTTAAAGCCTGCGCTGTTGCCTTAAGGCAGCATCCTGCTATCAACTCATCATTCCTGGGTGATAAGATCCGCACTAATGAGCACGTTCACGTTGGCGTTGCCGTTGCTGTTGACGAAGGTTTATTGGTACCGGTTATCAAATTTGCCGATGGTAAATCATTAAGTCACATTTCGGTTGAAGTGAAAGAGTTTGCAGGCAAAGCAAAATCTAAAAAACTGCAGCCAAACGAAATGGAAGGTTCTACTTTTACCATTTCAAACCTTGGTATGTTTGGCGTTGATGAGTTTACTGCCATCATTAACACACCAAACGCATGTATCCTTGCTGTAAGCGGTATTCAGGCTGTTCCGGTTGTTAAAAATGGTGCGGTGGTACCTGGCAACATCATGAAGGTTACCCTGAGCGCCGACCACCGCGTGGTTGACGGTGCTACAGCCGCTGCCTTCCTGCAAACATTAAAGCAATTATTAGAAGAGCCGGTAAGGCTGCTGATATAATTTCGGATATCGGATTTTCGATTTCGGATTTTGAAAAGCGATGGGTTTAGGCTCATCGCTTTTTTTGTTTAGAAAAGAATAAACTGCCGCGGGCTTTCAGCCCGTGGTTGCGCATGGTTTCAGCTTTCAGCTGAAGAAATGTAAGCTGAAAGCTTACATAGTGATTCACCACGGGCTGAAAGCCCGCGGCAGTTTATGTCTGCAAAAAATGACACAATGACCTAATGACTTCAATGACCTTTATATCGTATATTCACGGCAAATTTTGATGTATGACACTTTATAGCTTTTTTAAGGAATTCCATTCCGGTTTCAGGTACATTGTTATTGTACTGGTATTGCTGGCCCTTATACGCGCGTTTATGGGCTGGCTGGGTAAAAGACCTTACGGCGAGGGCAACCGCAAGCTTAACCTGTTTGCCATGATCTCGGTACATACGCAATTTTTGCTGGGAATTATTTTGTTTTTTATCAGTCCGATGGTGCAGTTTAGCAAGGATACCATGAAAAACCCTGTCACCCGTTATTTTACGGTTGAGCATTGGGTAATTATGCTTATTGCCATTGTTTTGATCACTATCGGTCACAGCAAATCGAAGAAAGCTGCCCTGCCAGAGGCTAAGCATAAAGCCATCGCTATCTTTTATTTGATCGGGATTGTACTTATTTCGGTAGGTATTATGCTTATTCCACAGTAATTCTACGTAGCTAATAGGATTTAGCAAATAAATAATTTCACAAAAAATTTGACAATTCAAATTTCTTTATAAATTTGTGACCGCGATGATTAAAAACACACATAAAAACAGCTGGTGGCACCAATTAAATTGGCAGCCGGCTTGCGCTTTTTGATCAGAGACAACCTAATCAATTGTGAACCTAAATAGGAAACCCGGCGACCCCAATTCGCCGGGTTTTTTTGTTTTAAGATATTTAAAAAATAAACATGAGCACATTTAAAATTACTACTACTTATAAAAAACTGCTGGCCGACACCACCACACCAGTGAGCATTTACCTTCGCCTGCGCGATGTATTTCCTAACTCGCTGCTGCTGGAAAGCTCCGACTATCACAGTCGCGAAAACAGTACCAGCTACATTTGCTGCGAGCCCTTAAGCGGCATAGTGCTGAATAATGGCGTGCTGAAAAAGCAGTACCCCGATGGCAGTCATGAAACGCTTGAGCCCGGCACGTTTGAGCTGATAGAACAAATCAACAGCTTCATCGGCAGTTTTGAAACCGACTCACTGCCTTTAAAAATGATCACTAATGGTTTGTTCGGTTATTTTACCCATGAGGCTGTTGAGCATTATGAAACCATCAAGCTGAAGCAAAGCGATAATACAGATCGGAAGATCCCGGTAATGCAGTACCACGTTTACAGGTATATCATCGCTATCGATCACTTCAAGAATGAACTCTACATATTCCACAACCAGCCCGAGGGAGCACCAACCAATGGCGGTATCGAAAAGCTGGAATACCTTATCAAAAACAAAAACTTTCCCGAATACAGCTTTAAAAGCAAAGGCGATGAAAAATCAAACCTCACCGGTGACGAGTTCATTACTATCGTAGAAAAAATGAAGCAGCATATTTACCGGGGCGATGTTTTCCAGATAGTTCCATCGAGGGCTTTCTCCCGCACCTTCCTGGGGGATGAGTTTAATGTTTATCGTGCTTTGCGTTCTATCAACCCATCGCCATACCTGTTCTATTTTGATTTCGGCGATTTCAGGATCTTCGGTTCATCACCCGAGGCGCAGATCACCATAAAAAATAATGTGGCCAACATATTCCCGATAGCCGGGACCTTTAAACGCAGCGGCGATGATGAGAAAGACGCCGAGCTGGCCCGCAACCTCGAGAATGACCCCAAAGAATCGGCAGAACACGTGATGCTGGTTGACCTGGCCCGTAACGACCTGAGCCGTCATTGCGAAAATGTAACCGTTAAGGCATTTAAAGAGGTTCAGTATTACTCGCACCTGATCCATTTGGTATCACACGTAAGCGGAAAACTAAAGCCCGGTGTATCGGCCTTTAAAGTTGTAGCTGATACTTACCCGGCGGGCACGCTGAGCGGCGCTCCAAAATACCGTGCTATGGAGATCATCGATGAAAACGAAAATATAAAACGCAGCTTTTACAGCGGTGCTATAGGTTTTTTGGGTTTTAACGGAGATTTTAACCATGCTATTATGATCCGCTCGTTTTTGAGTAAGAACAATACACTGCATTACCAGGCAGGCGCGGGCATAGTCGCCGGTTCGATCCCCGAAAGTGAGCTGAGGGAGGTTGATACCAAGATCTCGGCTTTGAGAAGGGCTTTTGAGTTGGCGGAGGAGCTGTAACTGGTGGTTAGAGACTGGAGATAAGAGATTAGTTGAATTTTAAGAAATGAACATGAAAAATATTTTAATAATAGATAATTACGATTCCTTTACCTATAACCTGGTGCATTTGGTTAATGAGCTTGGCCTGGAATGCGAGGTTTGGAGGAACGACCAGTTTGCTATTGAAGATGTGGACGCTTTTGATAAGATCATCCTATCGCCAGGACCGGGCATCCCTTCAGAGGCTGGTTTACTGCTGGATGTAATAGCAAAGTATGCACCCACCAAAAGCATATTTGGTGTGTGCCTTGGTCAGCAGGCTATTGCCGAAGCATTTGGCGGGAGCCTGTACAA
Source organism: Mucilaginibacter sp. 3215 (assembly GCF_050433785.1). Taxonomy (NCBI): domain Bacteria; kingdom Pseudomonadati; phylum Bacteroidota; class Sphingobacteriia; order Sphingobacteriales; family Sphingobacteriaceae; genus Mucilaginibacter; species Mucilaginibacter sp. 3215. The sequence continues at coordinate 122,590 of NZ_JBNPWO010000017.1, read as the reverse complement.
TCTTAACCAACCTATGCACGGCATAGCGACGCCGATAAAAGTTACTGATGGCGGTGAAGAACTATTTGCCGGTTTGCCCGAAAGCTTTAAAGTTGGGCGTTACCACTCCTGGGTAGTAAGTGGTAATGATCTGCCCGATTCATTGCAGGTTACCGCTATTGATGAGGCCGATAATTCTATCATGGCGCTTAAGCATAAGCAGTACGATGTAAGGGGCGTACAATTTCACCCCGAATCAATCCTGACCGATTATGGCAAGGAAATGATGCAAAACTGGCTTAAGGCTTAATTTTAAGGAATAATGATAACTTTGAAAAATTGATATAACGTCCCATCAGGGTCTCCCGCAGAGGACCCTAATGTCTGGGGCCAAGCATGTGACGAACCGCAGGGTCCTCTGCGAGAGACCTTGCGGAGAGCGGGACACTTAGCGGTGCGCGGTGGCCGCGTTAGGGATTGCAGTATAAAGCCCACAGCGCGGATGGGGATTGCGGGCCGGAAAGGCGAGGACTTGCAACGAAAAGCCCGGGCCGCAGGCAACGCACAGGATATAAAAATTAATTAAAAATATACTTAATAATCAATAACTTACAACGATGTCAATATAAGGAACAAAGCAATTACCCCCTGTAAATCTCCCACAGAAAGAGAGGCTTCAAATGCATTTAAAATCCTCTCCTCTGGAGCGGGTTGGGTGGGCTAATTGCTTGGTACCTCGCAATAACATAAATATTAGTGCTTCGATCCTATGACGATACTTGATAAAATAGTTGCCAATAAAAAAAGAGAAGTTGCTTCGGCAAAAAAACGTACATCATATACCGTACTTGAAGAATCGGATCATTTTCACCGTGAAACCTATTCATTCAAAGAATTTTTGCTCGATCCCTCACGTACGGGTATCATAGCCGAGTTTAAGCGTAAATCGCCTTCAAAAGGTATTATTAACGATAAGGTGCGGGTTAGCGCCGTTACAACAGATTATGCCGCTGCCGGCGCTTCGGCACTTTCAGTTTTAACCGACCGCAACTTCTTCATGGGGCGCAAAGCCGATCTGGTGAAAGCGCGTTCGGTAAACAGCATCCCTGTATTGCGCAAGGATTTTATGATAGATGAGTACCAGGTGATAGAGGCCAAGTCATTAGGCGCCGATATTATCCTGCTCATAGCCGCTATACTTACACCTACCGAAATTGATACCCTGGCCAAACTTGCCAAAAGTATAGGCCTTAACGTATTACTTGAGGTGCATAACCTCGAAGAGCTGGAACGCAGCATTAACCCCAACCTGGATGCCATTGGCGTAAATAACCGCAACCTGGCCGATTTTACCGTGTCGGTTGAAACCTCTTACAAATTGGCTAAACATATCCCCGCCGAGTTTATGAAGATCTCGGAAAGCGCCATCAGCGATCCTCAAACTATCCGGCACCTTAAACTGGAAGGTTTCAATGGTTTTCTTATTGGCGAAACTTTCATGAAGCAGCAGGATCCGGGACAGGCAATGCGTGATTTTGTAGCTTTGTTATAAGCCAATCCGGATCTTTATAATATTATTATATCGGAGCCGGGGCTGAAACGCTTACCGGCAGATCCCGTAATTGTACGAGGTACACTATCATGCCTCTTTTATACCTGGTTATTTCCTAACCGGGTATTTTTTTAACCTATAAAAGAAATAATTTCACCAGGGTTTCATTGTTCATTTTATTGACGTTTTATCAAACCTATTTTTAGTATTTTACGTAAAAAGGCGCACATCATTGCCGGGTTGGTATAAAATGACAGTATTGTTTGCCAATCTTAAAACTGTGCTCAATAAGGGGAGTTGTTAAAATGAGCCGCTTGCAGCCACATTTATTGAGTATAAAGAGACTTATGAAGAACATTAATAAGCCGTTGCTTGTACTATTCCTGTTGGTTATTTGTTCATTAGCAGGGTATAGTCAAGTTTGTACATTGAATGTAACTATATCCTCAACAGCTAATACGATATGTTCGGGAAAGACTATAACATTAACCGCTAATCTATCAGGTGGTACAGGCCCGTTCACGTATATCTGGAATACCGGTGAAAATACGCCATCTATTGATGTAAACAAAGCCGGAACGTATACGGTAACGGTTAGTGATAAAACCCCGGGCTGCCAGCCAAAAGCTACCAGTATTCAGATTACTGCTTTAGCTTCTCCAAACCCGCCTACGGTTGCTAATCAGGTTGTTTGCCCCAACACTTCAGCAACATTAACAGCAACGGCCCCCGGAGGAACTTACCAATGGTACGATGCTGATGGCAATTTCCTGTTTACAGGTAATCCATATGTAACAGGCCCAATTACCCAGGGCACCGTTTTTTATGTGGAAACAACAGTAGGCAGCTGTACCAGTACGCGAAGCTCGGTTGTTGTTAACGTAACAGGCAGGCCGGGCATCCAGGCAGATCCGGTGTGTTATGGTACCCCCGCAACGTTAATAGCCTCGGGTGCCGACAGTTATGCATGGTATGCGAATTCCTCGGGAACAGGAACTCCATTGAGCAACGATGCAACCTATATAACACCTCCATTATTTACAAATACAACTTATTATCTTTTTACAGTAATTAAAGGTTGTGCCAGCTCCGGTATACCTGTAGTTGCCCGAATCAATGCGCCACCCGCGGTTCCTGTACTCCCCGCCGGTGGCTACAGCACTTGTTCCGGATCGGCTATTACGCTGCATGCTGATGCCTCGGGGGTAGCGGAGTGGTTTGATGTGCCTTCAGGGGGCACGCCGTTAATTTCAAGCCCGGACTATACAACACCGGTGCTCACCTCTGCGGTAACTTATTATGTGCAAACACGGGTAGGCGATTGCACAAGCGACCGTATTGCGGTGCCGGTATCTGTAACGCCAATACCGTCCGCGCCACCTTCGCAGTCACCGTCTGCCTGTTATGGCACCGGTATTACCTTAACTGCCGATCCATCGCCTACCGGCACATATAACTGGTATACAGCAGCCACAGGTGGCAGTTCGGTTGGTACCGGCAATACTTTTCAAACCCCGGCTTTAACAAGTAATAAAACTTATTATGTTGAGCATACTACAGGCGGTTGCACAAGCGAACGTACCCCGATAACAATTACTGTTACCCCTGCTCCGGATGCACCGGTTGTGCCCGACGGGCCTGTAATTTGTAATGGAGCAACAGCCTCTTTAACAGCAACGTCGGCACAAGGCGGAAGTTTTCAATGGTTTACCGCAGCCACCGGCGGTACCTCTATATTTTCGGGCGATACATTTACAACTCCCGCTTTAACAGCCACCACAACTTATTATGTTCAAACCACGGTAGGAACATGTATCAGCGAGAGGTCGGCAATTACTGTGACTGTTCTTGATCCGATCCCTGCGCCTGCTGTGCAACCGGTTCCGGCAATATGTGCCGGTACAGCGGCCACACTTACAGCAACAGGCTCGCCCGATGACTATGAATGGTATGACCAGGCCACCGGCGGCAACCTGTTAATAACCGGCAATACCTATGTTACGCCCGAGCTGACAGCAAATACCACATATTACGTACAAAGTACAGCCAATGGCTGCAGCAGTCCACGTACTGCGATAACCGTGCAGGTTAACCCGCCGCCTGCCGCTCCAACGGTTAATGGAACAGCAACGGTATGCCCAGGCAATCCGGCCAATTTGAGCGTAGCGGCTTCGGGTACAACCATTCAATGGTATACTAATGCTACAGGTGGTACACCGGTGCATACCGGCAACACTTATACTACCGATCCTTTGTTTACGCAAACCACTTTTTATGCCGAGGCCGTTAATGGCACATGTGTTAGTCCGCGTACCGCTTTCACAGTATCAATAACTCCGGTTATTGACCCCCAGTTCCGGTATCTTTCGGGCACGATATGTACTTCAGGAAGTAATGTTAAACCCACTATTTATAATCCGGCCGGAGGTACTTTTTCGTCGGCACCGGGGCTTGTTTTTGTGAGTAATACTACCGGCGAGATCAATGTGGCGGCAAGTATACCCGGAAAATATACCATTACCTTTACCTATGGGGGCTCATGCCCGGGAACGGCCAGCCAAAGCATATCCATAGTAACAACACCGGATGCTACTTTCAAATATGATGGTCCGTTTTGTACTAATGTGAAAAACCCGCTGCCCGTTTTTGGGGCAGGCGCCAGTGCCGGTGTTTTTAGTGAACCAACGGGTGATTTAGTATTTAAAAATGCCAGCACCGGCGAGATAGATCTGGAACAAAGCAAGGCCGGAACATATACTATAACTAATACCATAGCTGCAAGCAGCGGTTGTGCTCAAAGTATTGCCACCAGCCAGGTGAGTATTTACTATAGGGTGATAATTAGCGCAGGGCCCGATCAAACAGTATCACCGGGTGTACCGGTACAATTGGCCGGGGTTATTACAGGAGGAACTACAACAGGAAAATGGACAGGTGGCGCGGGAACATTCTCCGACCCAACAAAGAAGGATGCTGTTTACACCCCGGCCCCCGGCGAAAAAACCGCCACACTTACTTTAACTTCTGATGATCCTGTTGGCCCTTGCAACTTTAGGACGAGTACGGTAACAATTAATATAAACCCGGTGCCTGCAGCTCCAACCGCCCCCGGTAAATCTGTTTGTACAGGCAGTACAACCAACCTCGTAGCTACAGCGCCGGGCGGCACATACCGCTGGTATAGCGATGCTACCGGTGGAACACCTCTTAAAGTTGGCCCGATATTTACTACCCCGCCAATACTAAACGATATTACTTATTATGTTGCGACAACTGTGGGCGGTATTACCAGTGCGCGTACCCCTGTTTTGGTTAAGGCTATACCCCCTCCGTCAGCACCTACGGTTGGCACCAATAACACAGCAACGGTTTGTGAAGGCCAATCTGCTATACTTACCGCAAGCGGCTCAACGGGTACTTATACCTGGTACAATGTTCCTGTTGGTGGCACTCCCATAAGCCAAAGTAACCCGTTTACTACTGCTCCATTAACCATCAACAGAACTTATTATGTAGAAACTAAGGTTAATGACTGTATTAGTGAGCGCACTAAAGTTGAGGTAACGGTTACTCCCGCTCCACAGGTAATAAGCAGCGCCACAGGCGATCCGATATGCAGCGGTACCGCGCTAAATTACGCGATCACTGCCGACCAGCCCGGTACCACTTTTTCATGGGACCGCCCTGCTGTTGCCGGCATCAGTAATCCAGCGGTAACGGGGCAAACATCCAGCTCAATTACCGAAACACTGTTAAATAACGATGCAAACGGCGCGGCTGTTGACGTGGCTTATAAAATAACACCATATTTAAACGGTTGCCCCGGGCCTGTATTTACATACACAGTAAAGGTAAATGCCACCCCTGTGGTTAAAAGCGCTCCGCCTGGCCCAGTTTGTAATGGTACAAGCACCAATTATGAGGTTAAATTTAACACCCCGGCAACAAGCTTTACATGGGGCAGGGAGGCCGTTCCGGGTATCAGCAATGCTGCTGTAGCGGGCCAGGCGTCACCTGTTATAAAAGAGGTGCTTTATAATACTACCAATGAGCCTGTTGAAGTTACCTATATGTTTAATTTTAAAACGGGCGACTGTGCGGGAGTTCCGTATCCGCTTAAGGTAACGGTTAACCCGGGAGCGTTAATCACCAATCCGCCGCCGCTGTCGTCTGTTATGTGTAACAACACCCCACTTGGGCTTACTTTAACATCCAATATATCTACGGCTACGTTTTTATGGAGCAGGTCGGCTGTTACCGGCATCAGCAATGCCGCGGTTACCGATCAAACCGCTAACCCTATTAATGAAGCCCTGGTTAATACTACAACAAACCCTATCCAGGTTTCTTACACCATAACACCTGTAGCATTTGGCTGTCCGGGCACTCCAGTTAAATATACGGTAACTGTAAGGCCCCAGACATTAAAAATAGAAGGGCACAGCAACAGCCCCGTTTGCGAAGGCAATGATATTATACTGCAAACCCAGCCTATAGCGGGTGCAACATATTTATGGACCGGCCCCAATAATTTCAGATCGGAAAGCCAAAGCCCAAGTGTAACTATTCCAAAAGCTACAGCCGCTAACGCGGGTCCTTATAATTTGTATCTGATAATTAATCAATGCCCGGGCGAGCCATATATGGTGCCGGTTGAAGTACACAGTATCCCAATTGTTGACGCGGGAGGCCCGCAAACTGTTTGTGTCAGGGTTCCGTACATACAGCTTGATGGCAGCGTACAAAGTGCTACCGGCACAGGGACCTGGACCGGGGGGACGCCCAATGGCTTCTCCAAGCAGGATGATCCCAAAGCACGATATACTCCGACAACGGCAGAAAGGAATGCGGGATCGATTACCTTAACCCTTACATCAACCGGGAAGGATGATTGTACGCCGGTATCCAAGGATGTTACAATTACCTTTGCGCCAAGCCCTGGTGCCGATGCCGGACCGCCAAGCATCGATAATGTTTGTGTCCAGAGCCCAATGGTGCCGCTGAGCGGACAGGTATTTTCCGGAACTACAGTAAAATGGACATCGGCATCGGGATTGGGGCGATTTATCCCTTCGGATGATGTACTTAATCCAAGCTTTCAGCCAGATCCTATTGATATTGCCAACGGCTCGGTTAAATTAACGCTTACCGCAACCCAGGCCGATGATTGTCATACGCCCACTGATGACATCACCATTAATTTTGTTCCGCCGCCAACAGTGCAGGCAGATGCAGCCGGCGATACAAGATATGTTTTAAAAGGGCATACCATTACTTTAAACCCGGTGGTAGGCACCGAAAACGTAAGCTATGAATGGACTCCGGCCACCGGTCTGGATAACCCTACAGCTAAAAACCCTGTAGTAACCGGCGATCAGGATATAATTTACAAACTTAAAATCACTGATAAATCAAACGGCTGTGTGAACGAAAGCCAGGTTGCAGTTAAGGTTTCGCCGGTAATAAACATTAGCAACACCTTTACACCAAATGGTGATGGGGTAAATGACTTTTGGGAAATTAAAGGCTTAGTAGCATATGAAAATTCTACCGTTGATGTTTACAACCGTTACGGGCAACTTTTATTTCATTCTGTTGGATATCCTAAGCCCTGGGATGGCGCTTATCAGGGAAAACCGCTACCGTCCGGTACTTACTACTATATAGTAAATACAAAGATGAATAATATTGTTATTTCGGGCTATGTGGTGATTTTGCGGTGATGGAATGAATTAACAAACAATTTAATGAGTCACCGACGCTTGATTGTTAACCAATAAGTTTTCAGCCGCCCTGATACTGCATTTTTGATATTTTACATAAGCCGCAACTGCCCGCTTCCGAATGCTTGATTGCGATTCGTTATTGACATAGCCTGTTATAGCATCATGAAGAGTGTAGGCCTCGGGGCACATGAGCCCGGTTGTTAAAAGCAGGGGATTAGTTTTGGCAGCATTAATAAAATCGCCAAAATATTTTTTGCTGATACAGGCCAAAATGATGCAATCCCGGGTTTTGCTATCTGCATTTTTAAATTCGTTGGGTAGTTTGAAGTCCATCAGCCCATCATGACCAATATAAGCCAGCAATTGGGCATTGCCATTAATGCCTATAACCCGTCTGTTATAATGTATGGTATCCTTTAATTGGCCCGCGCAACTGAATAAAAAATCTTCGGTAGTTTTTTCAATAGCCTGGCCATCCCAGGCATCGGCTACTAAATAAACGTTTTTTGTGCGATGCCGAAAGATGAGCCTTTCCAATATTATTGCGCCCCTTTTTTGTTTTTTAAGCAATTGCCAGTCTTTACTTTTTTTAAAATAGGCGCGCACACCGTTATCGCAGCCCCAATATAAATTGGTTTCGGGATCCTGACCATTTCCAATTGCGGGCGGCACAGGTACTATTCCCTGATATTTATTATCGCAAAGGGCAACAAAAACATGGATTACTTTAAAAGCGGTATCAGTATAAGCAATGGTTTTGAATTTGGGCACTGCTGCATGGCTGCTACCAGTTTGGGCAGGCTGTTTTACAGATGGTTTGCACGAGCAAATGAATAAACATATCGATACCGTAAAAATCCGGATCTTGATATGTGCTATGTAACTCATCGCCTGTGTATTTAAAAATAACGCTTTATTATTTTATTGATAGCCATCCCCCAAAACTGCCCTAAAGCCTCAGCGCCCTTTTTATTGGGGTGGAGATAAAAAGTACCTTGCTTACCATTCTCCGGGATGAGATCAGTTAAATGATTTTTTTCGAAGTAGGCGAACGCTTTGGTGTCGCCCACAAAAACCTGTTTGGGATTTGTTGATGCATATTTTTTTACAAGCGCATCTATCATCGGCACATAACTCTGCAATCTGCTCAGGCCTTCCTGCAAATATTTGGAGCCATTATAGGTGTTAGGGCTATACCATAACGGGTGCTGGAAAATGATAACCGCTTTTGGGAAATCGGCTAAAAGCTTGTCAGCTATGGTCTTTAAATTTTTTTGATAATCTTCGGGCGATACGGGTGCGCCATGCGGCCCTTGTATGGCACTGTCATTTGTACCAAGTTTTATCGAAAATATCAGCAGCGCGTTCTTAGTTGTAAAAGCGCTGGCAGCTTCTTCAACTTTGGCAAGAGTGCCGGTACCGGGTAAAAAATCAAGTGTAGTATAACCACTATGCCCCTGGTTGCTGAAGCTTACCGTATCAAGGTTCTTTTGTTTTTGCAGATAAGCTGCTGCTGTGGCCGGTGGCGCTTCAGTTGCCGGATCGGCCAACTGTACGCCCTGGGTTATGCTGTTGCCTATGAATACAATGTTTAAATTTGGTTTTTTATGCTGCGCGAATGTTATTGCCGAAGCAACGAATAACAGAACAACAGCAAACAGGTATTTTTTCATTTATAAATTGAGTATTGAAATTAAAAAATCGTTACCATTTTATACCCATATTCCAAAACATGAAAGCCCATTTATCAACCTGGCCGTTTATTAACTGGGCTGTACTTTGGCCTGCCCCATGACCGGCATTGGTTTCAATACGGATAAGTATTGGTGCCGCTCCCTGCTGGTATTCCTGCAGGCGGGCAGCGAATTTAAAGGAGTGGGCAGGCACTACACGGTCGTCATGATCGGCAGTGGTAACCATGGTTGCCGGGTAAATACCCGGTTTAAGGGCATGATAAGGTGAATAGTTATAAAGATATTTAAACATCTGCTCCGAATCTTCAGCAGTGCCGTAATCATAGCTCCATCCGGCCCCGGCGGTAAATTTGTTATACCGGAGCATATCCATTACACCAACAGCGGGGAAAGCTACTTTAAACAAGTCGGGACGCTGGGTTAACATGGCGCCGATAAGCAAGCCGCCGTTTGAGCCACCCGAAACCGCGAGATAATCTTTCGAGGTATATTTGTTTTTGATAAGATATTCGGCGGCTGCAATAAAATCATCAAATACGTTTTGTTTTTTTAGCTTGATGCCTTTGCGGTGCCAGGTTTCGCCGTACTCGCCGCCCCCGCGCAGGTTAGGTACAGCGTAAATGCCCCCATGCTCAAGCAATACGATGTTTGATGTACTGAAAGCCGGGGTTAGGCTAACACCGAAACCTCCGTAAGCGTACAGCAAAGTTGGATTTTGACCGTTTAGTACCGTCCCTTTTTTATAGGTGATGATCATCGGGATCTTTGTTTTATCCTTCGAGGTATAAAACACCTGTTTTGATTCATATTGCTCAGGATCAAACTTTGCACCCGATTTTTTATAGACCGCCGAAGTACCGGTTTCAATATCCAGTTTAAAAATGGTGGGCGGATATATATAGTTGGTAAAAGTGTAATAGGTAACCTTCTCCTCCTTTTTTGTGCCGAAACCCGACGCGGAGCCTATTGATGGCAACTGGATAGTACGTTCAAGTTTGCCATCCATATTATATTGCTGGATCAGCGAGGTGGCATCCTGCAGGTATTCAGCAAAAATTTTACCTCCGCCGGTAGTGGCGCTTAATACGTTTTTAGTTTCGGGGATGAGGTTTTTCCAGTGGGTGATACCCGGCTCGGCGGCATCAACAGTAACTATTTTAAAATTGGGCGAGTAGATATTGGTGAGAATATAAAGCTTGCTCCCCACATTATCCAAAACGCTGTGCTGGTTGTCAAAGTTATTTACAACGTTAATGATCTGGCTGCCGGATTTACTTAAGTCCTGGATGTAAAGCTCGTTGCCGGTTGTTGAAGTGGCGGCAGTGATCACCAGAAAACGTTCATCTTCGGTAAGATAAGCGCCTATGTAACGGCGGGGGATTTTATCACCGCCGAAGATCAGCTTATCGGCACTTTGAGGTGTGCCCAGCTTATGGTAATAAAGTTTATGAAACTGTGTCATTCCCGAAAGCTGGCTGCCTTCTGTCGGCTTATCATAGCTACTGTAATAAAAGCCATCAGTGCCATGCCATGCCAGTCCGCTAAATTTTACGTCTTTTAAAGTGTCGCCAACAACAGTTTTATCTTCGGTGTTAATAACGATGACCTTGCGCCAGTCCGAACCGCCTTCAGAGATCTGGTAGGCTGCCAGCTCACCGTTTTTGCTAAACTCGATGCCTTGTAAAGAGGTAGTACCATCGGCAGAGAATTTATTGGGATCAAGGAAAACTTCGGGCGCGCCGTTATCGCCCAACTGGCGGTACAATACATTCTGGCTTTGCAGCCCGTCGTTTTTATAAAAGTAAATGTATTTACCTTCCTTAAAGGGGGCGCTATATTTTTCGTAGTTCCATAAAAACTCCAGGCGCTTATGAATGTCGGTCCGGTACGGGATCTGATCGAGATAGTTGAACGTTACCTTATTTTCGTCCTGTACCCAGGCTTTGGTGTCATCGGCATGGTCATTCTCCAGCCAGCGGTAGGGATCGGGCACCTGTGTGCCAAAATAGGTATCAACAACATCAACTTTTTTTGTTTTGGGGTATGGAAGTGTTTTTATAGTCATTTGTGCATGTGTATAGCTGCAAAATAAAACAGCTAACGCTAATAAACAGAACGTTTTTGTCATGGTTGTTTAAATTACAGGCAACTAAAGATAGCCATTCGGGTTACATTGCCGCAAGGCAATAACGGTTCAAAAGGTTAAAAGTTGTTAATTTTGCACCCGGTTGCTGTTTAATTGCCAGTAGCAGGCTATATTAGCGGCGTGAAAAAACTGCTGTAAAATAAGGGCAAGTTATTAAAAGCTAACCCCTTTAATTTTTTGCAGCTGATACCCGGTGTGATTTTTAACCAGAAAGCGGAGCCTGTTATCAACGAAGTATCAATAATAATGCGTTTTTTTACACGTTTGCTTTGCGGTTAAGGATGCAGCGGCAACTTACGGTAATACAGTTACATAATAACAAACATGAAACAAACCCTTACTTTTTTTACAGCAGGCCTTTTAATGCTGCTGGCATTTACTTCAAAAGCTCAGGATACCAACGATAAAGATGACGAAACCAAAGTAAAACTTAAACCTTATGTTGGCTTAGGTATGGGTATTTCTTATCCGTTAAGCGATTTCCAAAAGGTGGATTATAAGAATAATAAATCGGGCTTTGCAAACAAGGGCGTTACCTTCCAGCTTGACGGAGCATATTACATCTACAGAAATTTTGGTATCGGCTACACTTTCTCATACCAGGACCAAAGCAATTTTTCATATGATGACGACCTGATACTATCGCAGGGCTATACAACCGATTTTAAAGCCGACCAGGGAACTGTTACCGCTGATAAACGTTACCGTAGCTTTAACCTGTTAGTAGGCCCGCAATATACCTTTGTATGGCGAAGCCTGTCATTTGATTTAAGGGCATCGGCAGGTGCTATAAAAAGCCAAACATCACCGCAGTTAACCATTAGTGTTACCGGCGTTGACGCGCAAAGCGGCAGCATTACACAGCAAAGTGCCAAAGGCTATGCTTTTGCATATGGAGGCAGCGCGGCTATCAGGTTGGATATGGGTGCCGGCTGGGGATTATCGCTTAAAGGTAATTATGTTAAATCGCAGGGATATGATGTAACAACAACCGGGCGTACGCTTAATGTAGGCCGTTTAGTCACCAAACAGCCAATTACCGAAGGACAAATTGTATTTGGCTTATACAAAGCTTTTTAATTGAAGCTAAAGGCGAAATGCATAAAGCTTAAGGCTAAAAAACCTTAATAAGATTATTCTCTTATAAACAAGAAAAGCAGATCAACGATCTGCTTTTCTTGTTTATAAGGCATTGATAGCTTATTAGTTAACCGTGATCTGCTCTGGTTTATCGGCTACAATTTCGGGCTGACCTTTAAAAAACTCAAATGTGCCGGTTGCGCATACGTGTTTTCCTTTTATGACAGATAGGTCAAGCTTTATTGTGCTGCCTTTTACAGCTATGGTATATTTTTGCCTTGGGTAAGCTGCGCCCATGTTCAAAAGGGTAAGCGTGTCGCTCACTGCTTTGTACGAGTAAACGGTATCGCACAATGTGCCTGTTTTGCCTATATTGGCTTTAAAATCGGCCATGGTAAAGCCTTTTGACTGTGCAGATGCCTTGCCGGCAAAAACAACCATGATCAATGCCGGCAGTAATATTTTTTTCATTGCTTAATATATCAGTGCTTTGGCGATTGCTGGTCTTCGTCTTTTTTATCCGGAGCAGGGGCATAGCCATCTTCAAAATTTAAAGTAAACGCTGATTCTGATGCCCGGGAGGCCGCGTTCAGTCCGGCTACATCCGGTTCGCTGTTATCAATTATTTCGTTACCGGTGTCCTGGCCTTCATTCTGCTCATATTCATTGCCGGGGTCTTTATCTTCCTGCGCATCGTCAAGATTTGGGTTTTCGGGGATTGCCATAATTTTAATGTTTAATGTATGCTGAATAACCACTAAGATACGGCGTTGTTTGTTGGTTATTGTGTAACAATCTTTATCTTTTCTGTTTGGCTGTTAAAACGTATTTTTGCCGGATATGCCGGTTCGCGACAAACTCTATTTTGCTTCTGATGTTCATTTAGGCACGGGCACATATGCCTCAAGCCGCCAACGCGAAGATATAATAGTGCGCTGGCTCGACAGTATTAAGCATGATGCCGCCGAACTATTCCTGGTTGGCGATGTTTTCGACTTCTGGTTTGAATACAAAACCGTAGTGCCCAAAGGCTACATCCGTTTTCTTGGCAAACTTGCTGAACTTGCCGATGCCGGTGTAAAGCTTTACCTGTTTAAAGGCAACCACGATATGTGGATGTTTGATTATTTTGTAAATGAACTGGGCGCAACTATTATCAGCAACGAATTAAAAATTGAGCGCGGCGGCAAAAAATTCTTCATTCATCATGGCGATGGGCTTGGTCCGGGGGATAACTTTTACAAGTTTTTAAAAGGTTTTTTCAGGAGCCGGTTTTGCCAGTGGCTGTTTGCACGCATTCACCCAAACCTTGGCGTGGGGATAGCCAATAAATGGAGCCGCCACAGCCGGGATACCAATGCAAAAAAAGAAAACCCCAAACCGGGGGAGCAGGAATGGCTGGTAAATTTTTGCCGTGAAGAATTAAAGATCAATTTTTACGACTACCTTGTTTTTGGCCATCGCCATATACCGCTTGATATTCAAATAACCCCTCAAAGCCGTTATATTAACCTTGGCGAATGGATTTCATATTTTTCTTATGCCGTTTTTGATGGCAAGGAACTGAAGTTGGAATATTTTGTTTAGTTCATGGTTCATGGTTAATAGATCATGGTTCATGGTTTTTGATTGGTCTAATTGATATTGATAGGGTGGCTTTGCTATGATCCATGAACTATGATCTATAAGCCGAGCTACCTATGTCCCTAAACTATGATCCATAGGTGGCGCTCTATGATCCATGAACCATCATCTATAAACTAAGAAAAACAACTTACAATCCGCTGAATTAAAATATGCAGTAAAATGCGTACTTTTGTGCACTTTTTTGCAGCAAGCCTGTAAGCCGCCCGAAACATTAAATATTTCATAAGCCGGTTCAATATCAAACAGTTTTAGCTGCATCATTATTTATAAAATATGTTAGATAAATTAGAGCTGATATACGAGCGCTGGAAAAATGTTGAAGGTGAGCTAAGCAATCCTGAGGTAATGCAGGATATGAAGCGTTTTGCCCAGTTGAATAAAGAATATAAAGACCTTGCCAAAATTGTTGACGAGTATCATATATACCGCAACATTATGAGCAATATCGAAACCAATAAAGAGATCCTTGCTACCGAAAAAGATGAGGAGTTTCGTGAGATGGCCAAAATGGAACTTGACGAACTGCTTGCTCAACAGGAAGTAAAGGAAGAAGAAATTCGTCTGATGTTGATCCCTAAAGATCCTGAAGATTCGAAAAATGCTATTGTGGAGATCCGTGGCGGCACCGGCGGTGATGAAGCTGCTCTTTTTGCAGGTGACCTTTACCGCATGTATATGCGCTATTGCGAAAAACGCGGCTGGCGTACCGAACTGGTGGATTATACCGAAGGCACCAGCGGAGGTTATAAAGAGATCGTTTTTAACGTAAACGCCGAAGACGCTTACGGGACCCTGAAATATGAATCGGGCGTACACCGCGTACAACGTGTGCCTGATACCGAAACACAAGGCCGTGTACATACTTCAGCAGCTTCGGTGGTTGTATTGCCCGAAGTTGATGAGTTTGATATCGACCTGCAGGTTAGTGATATCCGTAAAGATCTGTTCTGCGCTTCAGGCCCGGGTGGACAGTCGGTAAATACTACGTATTCGGCAGTAAGGTTAACCCACATCCCTACAGGTATTGTTGCCCAGTGCCAGGACCAGAAATCACAATTAAAAAACTACGATAAGGCTTTACAGGTACTGCGTTCGAGAGTGTATGAAATGGAGCTGCAAAAGCACCTGGAAGAAACATCTAAAAAACGTAAAACCATGGTATCAACTGGCGATAGGTCGGCTAAGGTACGTACCTATAACTATCCTCAGGGACGTTTAACTGAGCACCGTATCGGACTGACTATTTACAACCTGCCTGGCGTATTAAACGGCGACCTGCAGGAGATCCTTGAATCGCTTCAGTTTGCAGAGAATGCTGAGAAGCTGAAAGAAGGGACAGTAGCGTAAAATTCGGTTAGATAATATTGAAAAGGTCCCCAATCGGTAGGTTGGGGACCTTTTTTGTTCAACCAGAATTAAAAATTATATCGAACAAAAAGAAGCGTCATTGCGAGGTACGAAGCAATCTCAAACTATACAGGGCGGACCTGCAAATCGGGGATTGCTTCGTACCTGGCAATGACGCTTTTAGATCATAAGAGAGGATAGCTTACAACTTAAACTTACCTTTCAACGCAGCCAGCTTCAAGGCCATATCGGTTTCCGGTTCTTTTTCAACCCTTTTATTAAAGTTGGGCTTGTTGTTATTGCCTTGCGGACGGCGGTCATCGTTCCTGCGCTGGTTCGGTTCGCTTTTGTCGTTCTCTTTCATGGATAGGGCAATGCGCTTGCGGTTCACATCAACCTCGGTAACAGTTACCTCAACCTTTTGATGTACTTTCAATACTTCATTAGGGTCTTTAATGTAGCGATTGGTGATCTGGCTCAGGTGAACAAGGCCATCCTGGTGAACGCCGATATCAACAAAAGCACCAAAGGCTGTAATGTTGGTGACGATGCCCGGCAGCTTCATGCCAACTTTCAGATCGCCGATGGCATTTACACCTTCTGTAAAGCTGAAAGCTTCAAACTGCTCGCGCGGGTCCCGGCCCGGTTTGGCAAGTTCGGCCATGATATCATTCAGGGTTGGTAAACCAACGGTTTCGGAAACATATTTTTGCAGCGGAATGCTTTTGCGCAGGGTTGGATTGCTCATCAGGTCTTTCACCGTACACTTCATATCAGTAGCCATTTGTTCAAGCAAGCCATAACGCTCCGGGTGAACCGCACTGGTATCCAACGGGTTTTCGGCATTGTGGATACGGAGGAACCCTGCTGCCTGCTCAAATGCCTTATCACCCAAACGCGGAACTTTTTTCAGTTGCTCGCGGCGTTTAAAAGCGCCGTTCTGGTTGCGGTATTCTACAATGTTCTGTGCCAATTGCGGACCAAGGCCTGATACATAAGCCAGGATCTGTTTTGAAGCTGTGTTTAGCTCAACCCCCACTGCGTTCACCGCGCTAATCACAGTGTCATCTAAAGAGGTTTGCAGCTTGTTTTGGTCAACATCGTGCTGGTACTGACCTACGCCAATCGATTTTGGGTCGATCTTTACCAGCTCGGCCAGTGGGTCCATCAAACGGCGACCGATAGATACGGCCCCTCTTACGGTGACATCATAATCCGGAAACTCTTCCCTTGCCACTTCAGATGCCGAATAGATAGAAGCACCGCTTTCATTAACCATTACAATAGTCACGCCCGGTAAATTCAGGTTGCGAACAAATACTTCTGTTTCGCGGCCCGCGGTGCCGTTGCCAATAGCAATAGCCTCGATATTATATTTCTGGAACAGATGCTGTACCGTTTTCTCAGCTTCGCGGGCCTGGCCTGCGCCCGTGTGTGGATAAACAGTGGTATTTTCAAGCAGTTTGCCCTGTTCATCCAAACAAACCAGTTTACAACCGGTACGAAAACCCGGGTCAAGCGCCATTACACGTTTTTGACCAAGTGGCGCGCTCAGCAATAGCTGGCGGGCATTCTCGGCAAATACGCGGATCGCTTCCTCGTCGGCTTTCTTTTTGGTAAGCAGGCGCACCTCTGTTTCCATCGATGGTTTTAACAGGCGTTTGTAGCCATCGGTGATAGCCAGGCGGATTTGTCCGGCAGCCGGGTTGTTTGCCTTGATAACTGAATTTTCCAATATCTCCAGTGCATCATCTTCTTCAGGTTTCAGGTCGAGCCATAGGATCTCTTCCTTTTCGCCGCGGCGCATGGCTAATACGCGGTGCGATGGCGCTGTTTTAACAGGCTCAGTCCATTCAAAATAGTCTTTGTACTTAATGCCTGCCTCTTCTTTGCCTTCAACCACTCTTGATGCAAAAGTGCCTTTCTCTACAAACAGCTCACGGATTTTGGTCCGTATTTCAGCATTTTCGGCTATGGTTTCGGCAATGATATCTCTTGCACCGGCTAAAGCTTCTTCAACGCTGGCTACGCCTTTTTCATCGCTGATGTATTCGGCAGCTATCAGTTCGGGGTCGATATTTTTTTGTTCCAATAAAACATCGGCCAATGGCTGCAGGCCTTTTTCGCGGGCTGTAGTAGCGCGGGTTTTGCGTTTTGGGCGGTACGGAAGATAAAGATCTTCCAAAGTAACCATTGTTTCTGCTTCGTTGATCTGTTTTTCAAGCTCTGGCGTTAGTTTGCCCATATCTGTAAGCGATTTCAGGATAGCCTCGCGGCGTTTATCCAGTTCGCGCAGTTGCTGTACACGATCACGAATAGTGGCAACCTGTACCTCATCCAAACTGCCGGTAAGTTCTTTACGGTAACGGGAAATAAACGGAACAGTAGCTCCTTCATCAAGCAAGCCTACCGTAGCGGTAACCTGCTTTTCAGCTACAGAAAGCTCTGCAGCTATTATTTTATAATGAATACTCATAATCAAAATTCGGACTGCGAAGTTGAGGGAATAGGCTTACAATTCAAAAAAAGATTGCTAACAAAAAGTTGAAAGTTTTGATTGGGCTATTGTTGGCAATGTAAATATAGGGTACATTTTGTTAGCAGGCAGTTTAATTGTCTCTGCGCGGACTAAACTACCTGATGTTAAAAATGCTGATCTTTTCTTTAAGTTACAAAATGCAATAAAGCGCAATGGGTAATTGCATAATGACAATTCGCGAAATGCATGGTCATCTATATCTTTTGCTTCGCTTTTATTTCCAGGTAGCGGTTTACTGTGTTTATGGTAAGATTTTGGGGAGATGTCAGTATCGACTGGATGCCGTGACTGGCCAGCTCTTTAACCATCAGCTTTTTATCGTAAGCAAACTTTTCGGCAATAGTTTTTATGTAGATGCCTTCAACATCTTTGGCAGGCTGTTCGCTCAGTACCTTTAACTCGGTATTTTCAAAGAAAACCACCAACAGCAAATGAAATTTAGCTATCCTGCGTAAAAATGGTAATTGCCGTTGTAATGCCGAAAGGCTTTCATAATTGGTAAAGAACACCACCAAACTGCGCTGTTTTAGTACCCTGCGTGTTGTAACATAAAGGGCCTCCATATTGGTTTCCAGATATCGGGTTTTTTCCTTGTATAAAACCTCCATTATCTTATTAAGCTGCGCATAATTCTTATCGGCAGGCACTATAGAACCTATTTTTTCGCCTACAGTTATTAAACCCGCTTTATCTTCTTTAAGCAGGGCTACGTTTGATAGCACAAGGCTTGCGTTAATGGCATAGTCCAATAAACTTAACCCTTCAAAAGGCATCCGCATAACCCGCGATTTATCAATGATGCAATAAACGTGCTGCGATTTTTCGTCGGTATAGGAGTTTACCATCAGGTCGCCCCGCCGGGCTGTGGCCTTCCAGTTTATGGTGCGATAGTCATCGCCCGGAACATAGGATTTTACCTGTTCAAACTCCATACTGTGGCCAATCCTCCTGATTTTCTTAATGCCTATCTCGGTGAGCCGGTTTGATATAGCCATCAGTTCATACTTACGCATTTGTAAAAACGAAGGATAAACGGGCAAAGCCTCAGCCTGCTCAAAATTGTAACGTTTAGATACCAGACCAATAGCCGATCGCACAAAAACCCGGATAAAGCCAAACTCATATTCGCCCCGGCGGGTTGGCCTCAGTATGTAATTAATCTGCTTACGTTCGCCGGGGGCAAGGGTTGTAGCAAACCAAATATCACGTTTCTGAAACTGTGCGGGGATCTCATCTATAATTCCGGTGTTAATCCTGAAACTATACCGGTTTTCGATATAAATACTAAGTTCGTTTTCGTCGCTGTTGCTCAAGCGCTCGGGGGCAAGGCGTTTGGCAAACACGCCATCTGCAACACGGTAAAGTATAAACAGATCGGCAATTAATAATGCCAATAAGGCGTAAAACGCGATGTCGGGCACAATGCCCAGCCAGGGGAAGAAAAACGAAAGTAAATACAATACCACACAGGCAGCAACCGCGCCGAATAAACGGTTAGTTAAAAACAAGTTGGTATAAAATAGTCGGAATAGTTTTTTCACGCGCTTTACTATCGTGGCACTTCAATTTTTTGTATTACCTGGGTTATCACCTCGTCGGGCGTTACGCCTTCCATCTCCTTATCAGGCGTTAACATAATACGATGGCGCAGCACAGGAGCGGCAACATAAATAATATCATCGGGGGTAACAAAATCACGCCCCCTTGTTGCAGCAAGCGCTTTGGCTCCATTAACAATAGCCAGCGACGCACGTGGCGAGCCTCCTAGCTGCAGGGATTTGCTGTTACGTGTTTCGTGGATAATTTTAGCTGTAAACTCCAGGATCTTATCTTCTACATGCAGGGCCCTCACCTGGTTGCGCAACTGGTTGATATCCGCAGCGGCGAGTAAAGGTTGTACCTGGCTTAGCTGATCGGTTGTTTTTTGCTGATGCTGACGACTAAGGATAGTTATTTCCTCTTCGAGCGTTGGATATTTCACTTCTATCTTAAACAAAAACCTATCCAGCTGGGCTTCAGGCAGGCGGTAGGTACCTTCCTGCTCAACCGGGTTCTGTGTTGCAAAAACGGTAAAAGGCTCTTCCATTTTGTAACGGTGCCCATCAATAGTAAGCTGTCGCTCCTCCATTACCTCAAACAAGGCCGACTGTGTTTTTGCTGGTGCACGGTTGATCTCATCTATCAGGATGATATTACCGAAAATAGGCCCTTGTTTAAATTCAAACTCGGTTGTTTTAGGGTTAAAAACAGAGGTTCCCAGGATATCCGATGGCATCAGATCGGGTGTGAACTGAATACGGGAGTACCGGGCATCTATAGTTTTGGCAATAAGCTTTGCGGTAAGTGTTTTGGCAACGCCCGGCACACCTTCAATCAGGATATGCCCATCGGCCAGGATCCCCGCAATAAGCAAATCGATTGAATCATGCTGACCTACGATGATGGTTGCCAGTGTGGCTTTTATTTGCTCAACAGCAGTGCTTAATTTAGATAGATCGGTACGTTGTTCAAAAAATTCGTTTTCCATATTTATCTGGATTGGATATAAAATTGTTCAATAAGTTGGTTAAGCCTGATGAGCTCTTGATCTGTTACAATGTCATGAGTACTGATGAAGATAAATGCACCGGACAATTCACGGGCGAGGTCTTCGGTTGCACCGGTACGGTTAACCAGTTCTTCTACAAATTCGGGACCTGCCCGGTTTGCTTTTATTCGGTAGGTTTCGCGTATAAAAGCCCAGAAATACTGCATTTTTTTCCGGGCGATGTTAATGTTGTCCCTTCGTTCATAGTATACCTGCCCCACTACGTTCACGAAATCAACAGTTGAGTTTTCGAGCGGATTAATAATTGGGATAATGCGCTGACGTCTTTTCGCCTCATATAGCAC
Source organism: Mucilaginibacter sp. 3215 (assembly GCF_050433785.1). Lineage (NCBI taxonomy): Bacteria > Pseudomonadati > Bacteroidota > Sphingobacteriia > Sphingobacteriales > Sphingobacteriaceae > Mucilaginibacter > Mucilaginibacter sp. 3215. Next base: position 101,988 of record NZ_JBNPWO010000017.1, on the reverse strand, counting down.
AAATATCAGCAAGCTAAACAACGCCAGATAGTAAGCCGCTTTCAACTGCGCATTCCCAAGGAATACCCTCATCGGCGAGTCATTCTCACCGGTACCCTGGGTATAATATTCATCCCAAACTATCTCCGGCGTTCTCTTTACCATGGATAAAGCAGTAGAAGCCCACTCGGCCCCCTGCGGCTTCAACAAGCTGTAGTTAGTGAACATACCCGGGTTGGGCGTTAAATACAGGTTGCCTTTCCCCATCGGATACTTCAGTAAGTTGGCCTTATGGTCGTCCGTTTCACCTATAACTATTGCGTGTGCGGTATCAAATTTATCGTAATAGCCTGCCGTTAAACCTTTATCAACAAAATAATTCACCTCGGGCGACAGGGCCGGGTTTACAAAATGCATTAACGTATGAGCAGTTCCATTAACCGCAAATTTATTAGTGATGCTTATTTTAAGTTCCTTTTCAAAATCGGCCCCTAAAAATCCGGCGGCAATAAAAACATCGTTACCGGCAGTTATATATTGCTTAAGCTGTTTAAAATCGGGCTTGGTAATATTGAGCCCTCCTGCTATGATAATATAGGATGAACCCTTAATGGAATCTTCGGTAATAGTATTGTAAATGGCCTGGCGTTTAGTTTTGATCGCAGCACCGGGAAAAATATCCCGGGCACGCTCATAAAGTACCCGCGTACCATAAGGAATTTTATCAGTATTGCTGAACGTAGGCGTCCAGTTAATATCCCTGGGCTTATTCATGTTTGCCACTATGTAAACGGCAAACAATACTGTGGCTATTATAAAGTAAATCTTAAGGTCCTTCATAACAGCTGTTTTTTAAAGTTTTGAAACAACTGGTTTATATTGCCAAAAGCAGCACCATCTATGTTAAAACCGCCATACCATACATATTCAAACTGCCGGGTCAACGACACAAAAGACTGCCGTACGGATGGATTGTTTAATTCGTACACATATGCCGAATTGGTTTTTTCGGGCAGCCATTGGATAAGACCGTTATCACTGAGCTGTTTTAAACTCCGCAGATAAAGCAGGCGAACAGCCAGCCGGTAGTTATGATTTGAAATTGCCTTTTCAATCTCCTCATCAAAATTAATTTCGTGGATATTCTCTGCCGATTCGGTATAGGCCAGCGGTGTTTTACGAGACTTGCCCAGTAACAGGTTGCCCATATCCATACCCAAAAGTTTCATGATGAAGAAAATGATAGCACCTACAGCCAGCATCAAAAAGAAGTACTTTAAAAAAGTTCCAAAGCCGGGGCTTATGCTTAAGCTGCCAAATAAGGTACGCCAAAACCACATCCAAAACCTATCCCAGAACGACAGCTCATTACCTATACTTTTGTCGTTATACTGATATTCCTTGTCGGCCCGGTATTTATCAAGCGCGTTTTCGTTAAAACGGCGTACGTTAACCTTCGAGCTATCCATACGCAAAACCGGGGGCTTTTTTTTAGCAACGGTATCTGTTTTTAAGGGGATAGCCTGTCCGCCAACTTTAGCCGCCGCCGGCTCGAGGGCAAAGCACAACAGAATGAACAGGATTAGTATCGGTTTAGGCATAACTCAATTAGTATTGTTCGGCAGGCAGATCGTCGGCTTTATCGGCATGTGTGCCAAATGCTTCTATACGCTCTAAGATCCCGGTCCCGTCTTTTCTTTCCTGGAGGCTAAAATAACACAAGGCAATGGCTATGGTTGGAATAGCATAAGTAAGTAGTAAAATATTTTGAAGCATACTGAAAAATATCACTGCTGCTATTGAAAGATATTTAAAAGAAACGAGGATCCGCAATGAGGCAACAAGCATTAAAGGTATACTGGCAATTGAATTACTTACACTTACTATCAGCGAGCAAACAAATATGATCCCAAAAACCATCCACCAGTGATCTTTTATAAGCCGGAAGCCTTTATTGAATGAGTATCCAAATGAGGCATTCTCCATGATCATGGTAGGCAAAATAAGGTAAAATATCGGCGTAAGATATATGCCTGGTATTATACAAAATAAAAAACCGAAAATGAGCAGGATGAATAATAAAAGACCACTCCCTAATGAACGGAAAAAGTAATATTTAAAATAACCCCAAACGTCTTGCGCCGTTGGTTTATCTCCTTTTTTTTCAAGATAAACCGCGACAAAACACAGGGTGGTAAGGTATATAAAAAATTGCGCCAGCATCATCACGAAACCGTTTGCAGCAGCACTTATGCCCACTTTGAGGGTGCTGTTATAGTCGCCTTTAGCGCCTGGATCAAGACTGTCATAAACAGATAATTGTGAAAATGCAGTGGCAACAGTACCAACCAGCACAAAAAAGCCGCAGATAACGAGTAATGACGAAAAAAGCGGTTTGAAATTCTGTTTCAGGAAGGTGAATGTGTCATTTATTATTTCGCCAAAATCACGGATCCTCCTCAGTTCAATAATATATTTCATTTAATGATCGGTATTAATATAGTTTAGGTTTTTATTCAGTTTTGCAGGATAAAGCATCACATACCATATCATGAACAGTAATGATGAGGCTAATATAATAATACTTAACCAAACGGGCATTTCGGTATGGCGCGTTACAAAGCTTTCAAAAAATGCGGCTAATAATATGATGGGAATAAGGCCTACTGTAATTTTCAAGCCCTCAAGCGCCCCTTTTTTTAATGATTGCAGCCGGGTATACGTTTTGGGAAACAACAAACTGTTACCAAGCACTAAACCGGCACCACCGGCCACAATAAACGACGACATTTCAAGCGTACCATGGATCCAGATCACCAGTATGGATTGGATTCCCAGTCCTTTGCTGAAAAAATAATACTGAAATGAGCCAAGCATGACGCCGTTCATTAAACTGGCGTATAATGAACCAACAGAAAAAAATAAGCCCATCACAAAAAAGCGCAGTTCAACATAAACATTATTGATGGCTATCTGTAAAAACATCAGCCCCGAAGAACTGCTTTTATATACACCGAAAGGATCACCTTTCGCGATGTTATCATTGGTCATGTTCACATAATCATCGCCAAGGATAAGCCGTACAAAATGATTATCGTATTTGGCCGAAAGCACCCCCATACAGGTAAAAACCGCAAAGAAGATAAGCGAATACAATAACTGCCTGCGGTGCTGAAAAAAAAGCAGCGGCAGTTCATATCGCCAGAAAGCTGCAAACCTGTTACTTTTTTCCTTTTGATTTTTGTAGATATCCTGGTGAAACGTTGATGCAAGCCCGTTAAGGTACTTTGTTGTATTTGACTGCGGAAAGAAAGTTTTGGCGTATGCCAAATCATCAGTAATGGCTATAAATGCGGCAGCAAGCTCGTCCGGATCGGTTGGCTTATTGGTTTCATAGGCCTTCCATTTTTCGGTATTTTGTTTGATAAACAGCGCCTCACGCATTTTAAAAAGCAGGTTTTATTTTTTGTTAAAATACTCACAAATCTTTAATATGCAATCATATTTTACACTAACAAATTTATCTTTGTTAAGATGCAAACCATAACCGTACACACAACACAAAATATTGATATAGACTATGAAATAGCCGGCCTCGGCGAACGGATAGTTGCCCGCATAATTGATTACGCCATTTTCATTGCTTTCTATTTCATCCTTATTTTTCTGATCATCGGAAAAATGCCCGAAAGTGTGCTGGTAACGTGCGCAATAATCATTGCGGCGATATTTGTATTTTACGATTTGATTTGCGAAACGCTGCTCAACGGCCAAAGCGTTGGCAAGCGGATAATGAAGATACGGGTGATCAGCCTCAATGGCAACCGCCCCCGCTTTGGGCAGTACTTGTTAAGATGGCTGATGCGCATGGTTGATTTTGGCATTACCCTTAACCTTGGCGCGTTACTTTGCGCCCTGGTGACTGAAAACGGCCAACGTATAGGGGATGTGGTTGCGGGAACAGCAATGGTAAAAACACATCCTCGTACCAAAATAGACAGCTTAACATTCAGACCATCGGGCGACGATTATGAACCTACTTTTAAAGAAGTAGCTGAGCTAAACGATAATGATGTAAGGCTGATAGCCGACGTGATACATAATTACATGAAAACGCATAATGCCGTTGTGGTTTACAATATGGCGCTCAAATTAAAAGAACATCTGAAAATATCCGCCCTGCCCCCCGATATGAATGACCTGCAGTTTTTACAGGCCATTATTAAAGATTACAGCCATGTAAGCGCCATGTCTGAACCTTATCAATAAGCAACATGATTATAAAGATGCCACATCTTTATAACATAGCTGATAAGCACGATACTACCATTGATCATAAAAACGGTTTTCTTTACAACGGCTTTATCTGTATCGAGTTTAAAAATAACATCGGCTATGCCGTAGATAAAAAAAAGGATTAGCGGAATAGCCGCGGGATATAGGAAGAAGCTTTTTTGGAAATCGCCCTGGATGAGTGCTACTACCGAGCGCTGAAAGCCGCAGCCGGGGCAATCAATACCTGTAAGATATTTAAAGGGACAGGGTATTAAATGCCCCTGCAGCCAGTGGATAAACCCTAACCGGCTGCAGGAAGCATATATCATGATATTATTTAACCACATTAATAGTTTTGTGGCGGATTGTTCTGATTATTGAACGGATCGCGGTAATCGTTCGGATTGAATGGCATGGCTTGTGCTTCTTTAGCTGATGGGCCTAAATACTGTGCACCGCCAAAAGCCAGTATCGGGAGAAATATAAAAGGTAAAAAGAGTAAACCAACAGTAAATCCTTCGCTTTTGCCAAAGCTTTTACTTAACAGGTTTATCATCCATATTGCAAATATAATGTTAGCACATGGTACCAGCAGCAATATTGCAAGCCACCACATGGGTTTACCTATTATTTCAAGCAATACAATAGTACTGTAGATAGGTATAATTGCGGCCCATCCGGGTTTGCCTGCTTTGGTGTAAATCTTCCACATACTAATAATTGATATTAAACCAACAATAAGTGCTGGTATCAAAATCGCACCCATTAACGCGCCAATCATAGTGCTTGACATGTCGGAAGAAGAAGTGTAAGAATCCATAATTTTGTTTAGTGTTTAAGTTTAAGTGTATTATTTGTTTAAGTTCAACGCAAATTATAAATTATTTTTATCAAAAGCACCAGCACAACGTATTTATTATGGAACCTGTAATTATAATTTATCCTTAATTTTGACTTGATGCAAAGAGAACAGATTTCGGTTTTTGATATGTTTAAGATAGGCATAGGCCCGTCGAGCTCGCATACGCTTGGCCCTTGGCGCGCCGCCCAGCAGTTTGTGCAGTCGCTTGAACAACAGGGGGTACTGCCGATGGTGCAGCAGGTTAAGATCTTATTATATGGCTCATTAGCCAAAACAGGTCATGGGCACGGTACGGATATAGCTATATTATTAGGTTTAAGCGGCGATGACCCGGTTACTTTCGAGGTGGACCAGGTAACACCTAAAATTGAGCAGATCAAAAGGTCGCATCAACTGATCATTGGTGGTATTTTACCATTGAGTTTTTATGCTGAGGATGACCTGCTGTTCCTGTTTAACGAAAGCTTACCTTATCATCCAAACGCGGTAACTTTTCAGGCATTTTTAAGTACCGGAAAGGCAATTTCTGAAACATACTACTCAATAGGAGGTGGTTTTGTGGTGAAGGAAGGTGCTTCAGGGCAATCAAAAGCGGAGGTTGACCTTCCCTTCCCTATTGATACCGCAGCCGATCTGCTGCACTGGTGTATCAAAACAGGTCTTCGGATTTCGGAAGTTGTAGCCGAAAACGAGCTGGCCTGGCGCAGCGAACAGGAAACCCGTACCGGAGCGTTGAATATCTTCAAGGCATTAAAAGAGTGTATTTACCGGGGATGTCACACTACCGGCCAATTGCCTGGCGGGTTAAATGTGGCAAGGCGCGCCGCAAAATTAAACGCAAGGCTCATCGGGAATAATAAATACAGCAATTCTGATGAATGGGTTGCGGCCATCAGGAATACCGGCGACAGCTTTAAAAATACTTTAGATTGGGTAAGCTGTTTTGCCTTGGCTGTTAACGAAGAAAATGCCTCATTTGGCCGTGTGGTAACCGCGCCAACAAACGGCGCCGCAGGCGTTATTCCTGCAGTGCTCCAATATTATATTGCTTTTTGCGATGGCAATACCGAGCAAAAGATCGTCAACTTTTTATTTACAGCAAGCGAGATTGGAAGTATCTTTAAAAAAGGCGCTACCATATCGGCAGCTATGGGTGGCTGCCAGGCCGAAATAGGCGTATCATCGGCCATGGCTGCTGCTGCTTTGACCGAATGTATGGGCGGTACCCAGCGCCAGGTGCTCATGGCTGCCGAAATAGCCATGGAACATCACCTCGGCCTCACCTGCGATCCTATCGGCGGGTTGGTACAGGTCCCCTGCATTGAACGGAATACTATGGGGGCCATTAAGGCAATAACAGCATCTCAATTAGCGCTGCAAAGCAATCCCGAAAAAGCAAAGGTAAGCCTTGATGCCGTAGTGAAAACGATGTGGCAAACCGCGCTCGACATGAACTCGAAATACAAGGAAACAAGTGATGGCGGATTGGCAATCAACATCCCGATTAGTTTGCCCGAGTGTTAATTGCTTACTTCTTAAACAGTCTTGAATCAAATTCAAAAAATTCGGTATTAATAATTTTTACGGCTTTAAAATCGGGGTGTAGAGGGTTGAGCAGGTAGTTGAAATCGCCCGCAACAGTGGCCGATGGTACCTGGAGCGCTAAATATTTGTTGGCTTTCACAAAGCTGTCCCCAATTTGCTGTGTTGCTTTGATCAGGGGGTTACTATTCCACTTTTCGGGTAACTGAGCAGTGCCAGGCTTGAAAATCTCTGCATTATCAGGCAGCTCAATCGTCGCCATAAAATAATCAGAAGGCATAAGTCCAAGCGGTGTATGTACGGCAACTTCGAGTACAGCCAAAGCGCGTGACGAAGAGGTATAAACCACGGCGGTTCCTTTACTGTTCCAGCGCCCGCCGTTTAGTTCAGCTCCCCTGCTGCTTAAGTCTTTAATGTAAGCTTGTTTACTTAAACGATAAACGATCATGCAAGTATGCCGTGTTCAATGCGCCCCAACTCATCGCGAATCATGTTAATACCAAAAACTGTATCCAAAAGCTCTTTAGGCTTTACCCCGCCCAGGGGAATGCTTTTATAATCCATCCAGGCGTAAAACTTATTTTCATCGCCAAAAACCTCAATACCCTTTTTATAGAGTAATTCGATCATGATTATCTTTTCAGAATATATGGGATCAAAAGTTTTGTTTTCTTTTTTATAACGTTGAATTGTACGCTCAGAAAGATGAAGGTACGAGGCCCAGTCATCAATATTAAAATGGATATGATTTGATAATTTGGTAAGATAAGAAAATGATATGCCTTCCCTTACCATAAATGTTAAATTAACCTCGTCATCATCAAGAAATTTATAGGGTTTTGGAGCACTCATGGCCTTTGCTGTAAATTGTCAATAAACTTACGACAATTGTCGTCGAAAAGCAAATCTTATTTTTTAGCAAAAACAGCCCCTACCGCCGCCTTCAGTTTATCAACCCACATTCCATACATTTTACCGGATGGATGCAAACCATCGGTCGCCAGTAAGGTAAGATCATTCGCTGCCAACTTAGAAATGCCGGTAATTTCAACATAATTAACCTTAGCACTTATTTTACGGTTAATATCATTGAACTGATCTATCTCAGGGCCTATTACGGCATCGTTGCCATGAGCAAAAGGAGTAACGCCATAATCGGGTATAGACAGCACAAACACATGATCCCTGATACCGCCAGCAAATTTAACGGCCGTATTTAAAACCTGTTCAAACTTAATGCGATAATTTTCCTGGCTTAAGCCATCATATTGATCATTTACACCTATCAGCAGCGTGACTAAATCATAAGTATTGCTTTTGATATTGCTTTTCTGAATAGCTTCAATGAGTTGATCGGTTGTCCAGCCGGTGCGGGCAATGATGGTTGGCGTATTTACTTTGAGGCCTTGTAACTGGTTAGCCAGTTGATTAGGAAATGCCTGTTCAGGGGGCACAGACTGGCCTATGGTATATGAATCGCCGAGGGCAAGGTATGTTAGGGTATCCTGTATCACGGTAACTGGTTTTGACGGGGGATTATAGCTAACCGGCGCCGGTGTGTTTTTGCCTGCACAGGCCGATAATGTAATTGCTGTGAGTAAACTGAAAATTATTCCCTTCATTATAATATCTCCATACCAAAAAGTACGGAAATATGATGTTTAAGGATTTTTTTTACTTCATTAATATCAACCTCATACCCAAGTTCCTGCTGCATGGAGGTAACAGCCTTATCGTCAATACCGCAGGGCACTATGTTTTTAAAATAGCTCAGATCGGTATTTACGTTAAGGGCGAGGCCGTGCATAGTAACCCAGCGACTGCAGCGTACACCCATGGCGCATATTTTACGGGCTTTGTCATTATCGGCATCAAACCACACGCCGGTATAACCTTCATAGCGACCGGCCTGCAAGCCAAAATCGGCGAGGGTAAGGATCACTGCTTCTTCCAGCGTACGCAGGTACAGGTGTATATCAGTAAAAAAATTATCAAGGTCGAGTATCGGGTATGACACAATTTGCCCCGGCCCATGGTAGGTAATATCACCGCCCCTGTTTATCGGGTAATAAACAGCCTGCTTTTCTTTCAAGCCTGCCTCATCTAACAATAGATGCTCGGGCTTGCCGCTTTTACCCAGGGTATATACATGTGGGTGTTCACAAAAAACCAGGTAGTTGAAAGTTTCATCGGCTTCAATAGTATCATAAGCTACCGCAGTCCCGGTATTTTTAGCAGCGGCTTCATAAGCCGTTTCGCGGTTACGGTTGTCTATTTTAGTTTTAACCGTTTCACTAAAAAGGGTTTCCTGTTTATCCCAGGCCTGCTGGTAATCAACCAGGCCCCAATCCTGAAAAAATACTTTCTTGTTTTTCATCATTCGCCCTTTACGTAGCCTATCATATAATCTTCATATTGCAGATAGCCCACGGTATAATCAATGGTGATATCTTTTTTATTCAATTGCGCATTCACTACGCCATGATGCTCAAACTGAAAAGGCTCCAAAAAAATGTTATCGGCAAACGAAACCTCTTTTTGCCCGTTGCACTTATAAACAGCTTCCTTGGCGCACCAACAAACATATAATTGCTCAATTTTTTGCGGGCCATTTATAAATTTCAGCTCTTCCTTACGCATAAACTTGTTGGCGATACGCTCAACTTTTTGCTTAATCTGCTCTATATCAATTCCAACCTTGTAGGTTTTGCTGATCATCACAGCGGCATAATCAAACGAATGACTCAAGGAGATATGGTAAGGGAGGTTTACCAGGTAAGGCTTGCCATGCTCATCAACTTTACAGTCAATATACTCATCGGTACGGAGCATTTTACGCAACAGCACGCGGGTCCCCAGCCAGTGCAGGTGCCGCTTGCCATTGCTCAGGCTTTCTACAAAATCCTTTTCCTGCTGATCAAGTTGCAATTGGCTGTACAGGTCTGTAGCCTCCTCCTCGATACGCCAGAGTGCAAACTCGGTGTCATCATCAATACGCTGCCTGTATGCTATCGCCATAAAAGTAAAATTGCAAAATAGGTTGCAAACATATGTCAAAAAAAATTAAATAATATCAGCGCAGCTACATATTCGTAATCAGCTGAACCATATCAGGTTTATGAGTTGTTTCTGCGCTATCTGAACGCCTTTTGCCTGCCAATATTGTTTATAAAAGCCGGCGCCGATTAGGCTAATTTTCATAATTTAGCGCCAGCAATAACCTGCCTGTATGATACTATCTGATAAGCGCATCCTCGAAGAAATTGAACAAGGCCATATTATTATTGAACCATTTAACCGCGAATACCTGGGCACTAACTCGTACGACGTTCATTTGGGCAAATATTTAGCTACTTACCGTAGCCGAGTGCTTGATGCCAAAGTTCATAATGAGATAGATGGCTTTGAAATTCCGAAGGATGGTTTTGTGCTTCAGCCCAATACCCTTTACCTGGGCGTAACGATGGAGTACACCGAAACACACCGGCATGTTCCATTTTTGGAAGGCAAATCAAGCACCGGACGTTTAGGTATCGACATTCACGCAACAGCGGGTAAAGGTGATGTTGGTTTCTGCAATACCTGGACACTTGAAATTTCATGTGCCCAGCCGGTGCGCATTTACGCCGGCATGCCCATTGGCCAGCTTATTTATTTTGTAGTTGAAGGCGAGATCGAAACGCTGTACAACAGCAAAGCCAACGCCAAATACAACAATCCTACTACACGCCCTGTTGAAAGCATGATGTGGAAGAATAAGTGGTAGGTTTAAGCCACAAGTCTTAAGTCGGGAGTCTCAAGTCGGTAGCCTTAAGTACCAAGTAGAAAATATAAGTCAAACTTTTGACCAAAGACTTCGAACTTCAGACTTAATATGACTTGGTACTTTTTTTGCGTATCTTGGTAGTTCAAGATTTATCTTTCTATGAACCTAAAACGCCTATCGGTTGGAATCCTGATCACCTTAATTGCCGGTGCTACCTTAGCTTTTATAAAACCCGATGATGAACTGGTAACAAAAATCATTGCCCAGCTTGATAAATGGCGCACCGAGCATCCGCAGGAAAAAGTTTACCTGCACTTTGATAAGCCCTATTATGCCATTGGCGAGGATATCTGGTTTAAAGCCTATGTTACTATAGGCAGTGAGCATAAGCTTTCGGCTTATAGCGAAACCCTGAATGTTGACCTTATTGATGATAACGATTCGGTAAAACGCAGCCTTAAACTGCCGTTAACAGCTGGCCTGGCCGCGGGCGATTTTGCTTTGGCCGATAGTATGACTGAAGGAAATTACCGCATCCGCGCTTATACCAACTGGATGCGAAACGAAGGCGAAGCCTATTTCTTTAATAAAACCATCACTGTGGTAAATGGCATCAGCAACAAGGTTTTCACCAAAACAGCCTATACCTACAGTACCTTAAATGGTAAACAAAAGGTAACTGCCGTAATTACCTATACCGACCTGAATGGTGTAGCCTACGTTAATAAGCCGGTAAATTACGAGATTGAAATAAATGGAAAATCCATCACAAGGGGTAAAGGCATAACCGACGATAAAGGCAACCTAACAGCCGGTTTTACTACTAATCAGGCAGTTTCAATAGCATCCGGCCATATCAATACCGAAGTGAAGCTTGATGAAAAGCATACCATAGCCAAAGCCGTACCTATAAAAACGCTATCAAATAAGGTTGATGTTCAGTTTTTCCCGGAGAGCGGAAATTTAATTAATGGTGTTTTTGAAAAAGTAGCTTTTAAAGCCGTTGGCGCCGACGGGTTAGGGGTTGATATTAAAGGCTTTATTGCCGATGATCAAAACAACCAGGTTGCGCAATTGGGCGAGAGTCATTTTGGCATGGGTACTATAACCTTTGAGCCTGAAAGTGGTAAAAACTATAAAGCGCACATCACTTATGCCGATGGCTCTGAAGGTATTTTTGATTTGCCCAAAGCCGTTGATAACGGCTATGTATTAAGCGTTAACAGCATGCGCGACGATAAGGTGTTCGTATCCATCATTCCTGGTAAAAGCACCGGTAACGGCACAGCTTCATTATCGGGTTTAACGCTGATAGCGCAATCTGGCGGCGAGCTTTGTTATGCAGGCAAAAGTAAGGATGGGGCAACATCCTTTTCGGCTGCCATCCCTAAAAATAAATTCCCATCAGGCATTGTACAGTTCACGCTGTTTTCGGCAACTGGCGAACCGCTGAATGAGCGTCTTATCTTTGTTCAAAACCCCGATCAGCTTAAGCTAGCTGTTACTTCCGAAAAACAGAACTATAAACCCCGCGAAAAAGTGACCATAAACCTCAACGCTAAAAACAGTGAGGATAAGCCCGTCGTCGGCAGCTTTTCAGCATCCGTTATTGATGAATCAAAAGTTAACACTGATGAAGCAAATGAAAGTTCTATATTTTCAACACTGCTGCTCACCTCCGACCTGAAAGGGTATATTGAAAAACCGAACTATTACTTTACTAATGTAAGTAACGAAACCAAAGCCAACCTTGACGCACTGATGCTTACCCAGGGCTACCATCGCTTTGAATGGAAACAACTGCTTGCTGATAAATTTACCCCAATAGTCTTCAAGCCTGAAAAATCACTGGAGGTAACAGGACACCTTAAAACTTTTGGCGGCAAGCCTGTACCTAATGGCAAGGTTACCCTGTTTTCAACATCGGGAGGTACTTTTATTATTGATACCGTGGCTGATGCCGAAGGTAAGTTTACTTTTAAAGACCTTGTTTTTAGGGATAGTATCAAGTTTGTGATTCAGGCGCGCACTGCTAAAGACCGCAAAAATCTCGACATCACCCTTGATAATGTAACTCCGCAATCTGTTGGCCCAAATAAAAACGCACCCGATATCCAGGTCAACATCAACGATGGCGCATCGGCCTACCTTTTAAACAGTAAAAAGCTTTATGACGAGCAGGTAAAATACGGTATTGGCAACCACACTATCGTATTAAAGGAAGTAGTGATCCGCGAAAAGCGGGAAAACCCATTTAAAAACTCTTCTAACCTTAATGGACCCGGCAATGCAGATCAAACACTTACCAGCAAAAATCTGATGTACGGGGGTGGAATGCTATCCCAAATTTTACAAGGCAGATTAACCGGTGTGATTTTTCGTAACGGTACGCCTTATTCAACCCGCAGCCCGGGAACTCCCATGCAAATTGTACTTGATGGAACCTATGTAGGAAGCGATTTCCTGGATAACTTAAATGTAAATGATATTGCCACTATTGAAGTTTTACGCAGCATTGGCAATACCGCGATTTACGGATCAAGGGGAGCTGGCGGCCTGTTGATTATCACAACCAAACGCGGCGGCGAAAGTGTTTATAATAGATATGCTCCGGGCATTGTTACTTATGCCCCTAAGGGATATTATAAAGCGCGCGAGTTTTATTCGCCTAAATATGATGATCCTAAAACCAATGCCCAAATGCAGAACCTTCGCAGCACCATTTACTGGGCACCAGGCTTATTAACTGATAAGGATGGCAATACGTCCTTGAGCTTTTTTAACGCCGATGCTAAAGGTACATATCGTGTAATAATTGAAGGTATTGATGCCGACGGTAATTTAGGCAGGCAGGTTTATAGGTATAAGGTGGAGTAATATTAAGCCCTCATTCGGCAAGTCCGGAAGATTTAAGCAATGCTAATGTTTAAACCTTTCGGGCTTATTGTTGACAACCAAACTTATTTACTGCTCAAATAATACTTCTCCCAAAAATCAACGGATTTTGACATTTCGCCTGCACCGCCCGCTGCACCACGGCCCATACCGCCGCCCATGCCATTACGACCGCCTCTTCCACCACGGCCGCCACCCATGCCGCCTCCGCCCATTCCACCTCGTCCGCCGCGACCACCGCCGCCGCCAAAGCTGCCACCGTCTTGCTCGCCCCCACCTGTGCCTGCCGGTCGCTGGAAACCGTTGATCTTAAAATTAAAAGCCCACTCATTTTTAAAAGCATCGTTACCGGCGTGGAAAAAGCTTAAGGGTATGGCCGCTTCATAAACCAAATCGCCATTGGCATCGTAATTTATGGCTGTTTTAATGCCGTAGGTGTTTGATGTGGTGATCATATCGCCATCAATATCCTTAAACCCAACAACCTTAATATATCGCAGCTTAGTTATTCGCTCGCGCATCAGCTCGTCACGGTCGGCCTGGGTAATTTCGCCGTTATCATCTTTTGGCTTGGCAAACTCCGGCTTTTCATCCGGGGCTGCCAGTGGAAAAGTAAGCATAAAACTATCTTTCTTTTTCCCTTTGGGATCAATGCTTATTGTAATCCCTGCATTCAACACTTTCATTTTATCAAGCCTGTCGCTAATGCGGATAGCGGCATACAGGTAATCCTTATCATTGGCCAGCACGTAGTTCAGCTTCTTCTCTTCATTATAGTAACGCAGGCTGTCGCCCCAGTCTTTCAGGCTACCATCAATGTTAATATTAGCGGGTGGGCTCTGTAAGCTGTTTTTAGTACTTTGGGCCGCTGAATGGTGAGCTGTTAAAAGTTGTGCAGTTAATGCTAAAACAAAAGCCGGGGATGCTTTTTTCATGTGAAGTTTTTTAGGGGTTTTATGTAACATGATTTTTAAGACCATGGAACACGATTTTAACTTTTTTATTATTGTTTTTGAGTAAATTTGTAGTTACGTATGCCAACTGAAGTACAGGAAGAAACATTTACCCTCGAAGAGTTACTTGCAGGACTTAAAGAGATGCATCGTTTAATACTCTGGAACGATGATTTTAACACTTTTGACCACGTGATCCACTGCATGATGAAATACCTGGATTACTCTGAACCCCAAGCCGAAAAGATAGCATGGAAAGTACATAACGAAGGCAAATGCGCCGTACTGGAAGGCTCCTTTACCGAAATGGAGATCTACCGGAAGATCCTTCAGCAGGAAGGGTTAACAGTTTCAGTAGAATAAAACACTAAAAACAACCGACATGTTAAAAAGATCATTTTTATTTTTTTTATTAGTCGGTTGGGCAAGCCTGACCGCCTGCGGCCAGGGCAAAAACCTGAAACTGGTAATCATCCGCCATGCCGAAAAGCCCGATGTTGGGGATAACCTTTCGTGTGCCGGATTTAACCGCTCGCTTAAACTACCCGAAGTTTTAAAAGCCAAATTTGGCCTGCCCGATCATATTTATGTGCCGGCAATGCACCTGGGTAAATCAACCGCGAGGGTGCGCATGTTCCAAACCATCTCGCCGTTTGCTGCAAAATATAACCTTTCTATCAATAGTAATTTTGAAGAAGAGGATGATAACGGCGTTGCTAAAGAGCTTACCTCAAAAAAAGGCACCATCCTTATTGTATGGGAACATAATCAAATTAAACCTTTACTGAAAGCTTTAGGTATGAAAGTTAAAGACCTGGAATGGCCCGATAGTGATTTCGACAGCATCTGGATAGTGACTTTCAAAAAAGGCAAACCGTCGTTAACGATGGATAGAGAAGGGATTACACCGGCTTCGGGGTGTAGTTTTTAAATTAAATAAGCGTCATTGCGAGGTACGAAGCAATCCCCAACAAGCAGGTCCACCCTGTATAGTTCGCGATTGCTTCGTACCTCGCAATGACGTGAAAGGGATGCCCCTGCCGACATTCAGTCTACACATATAGCATAAAACGAAAAACGCCCCGGATTTTCCGGGGCGTTTTTCGTTCTTATCTTGGGAATGCTTATGCGCTAACCAGGTAGTTCCAGCCGTGGGTATCCGGAACATTACCATATTTAATGGCATCCAGTGTATCAAATACTTTGTTCGAAAATTCGCGTGTTTTCGGATCGCTCAGGAAATACTCCTGACCTTCGTAGCTGATTGAAGCTACAGGAGCTATAGTTGCGGCAGTACCGGCACCAAAGGCATCGGTAAGTTTGCCATTTTTAGCACCTTCAACAATCTCGGCTACAGAAACTTTGCGTTCTTCAACAGTGATACCCCACTCTTTGGCTAAGGCTATAACGGTATCGCGGGTTACACCATCTAATATTGTGTCTTTTGCTTCGGCCGTGATCAGTTTACCATCCAGCAGGAACATCGCGTTAGCAGCGCCCATTTCTTCAATAAACTTATGCTCTTTGGCATCAGTCCAGATCAGTTGATCAAAACCTTCTTCGGTTGCTTTGCGGGCCGGCAGCATGGAGCTTCCGTAGTTACCGGCAGCTTTGGCATAACCCATACCGCCTTCGGCAGCGCGGGTGTAGTGTGTTTCAATTTTAACACGCAATGGTTTTGAAAAGTACGGGCCAACAGGGCCAATCAATACCATATATTTATAAGTTGAAGATGGTGTTACCCCCAGGTACGGATCAGTAGCGAACATGAACGGGCGGATATACAAAGCATGGTTTGGCTTTGAAGGAACCCAATCGCGGTCAAGGTCAACCAGAGTAGCTATACTTTGCAAAAAAATCTCTTCGGGTAAAGTAGGCATGCAAAGGCGCTCGGCCGATTTATTAAAACGGATGGCATTTTTATCCGGGCGGAAAACGGTAATTTTTCCATCAGCATGTTTATAGGCTTTCAGTCCTTCAAAAAACGCTTGTCCGTAATGAAGTGCTGAAATTGCAGGGCTTAGACCAATTTCGCCGTAGGGAATGACCGAGAGATTTTTCCATTCACCGTCCGCGTAATCGGCCACAAACATGTGGTCAGAAAAAGTTTTTCCAAAAGGTAAGTTGTCAAAGTCCGTTTGCTGCAAACGGGAAGCAGGTGTCCTGCTGATCTTGATGTCTAATGTCTCGGTCATGGCATTAAAAATTAATAAATTATAGAAAATGGCAAGTTAGGCATTTTTATGGCCTACGCCAAAAATTTGCATAGTTAAATGGTGATTATCACATATAAAACATTATTTTGACAATATGATTGCGAAGCTTAAATACTACTCAGCACGTCATCAACCCAAGCCTTACCCCAGTTCTCTTTTTCCTCTTCGCTCCATACCCAGGGATAAAAGATTCGCTTTTGAAAGCGCGGCGGCAGGTACTTTTGCCAGTTAGTGCCGCCTGTTGCCTTAATATCCTCCGGCTCACGATTAAGGTAACGCACCGCCGATTTATAATGTGAAAGCGGCCAGTTTACGTTGACATTGATATCCAGTTGACGCAATTCGTTACGCAATTCAGGAGTCAGTTGTGATGACGAATCAAATTGTTTAGCCAGCGTATTAAAGTTATGCTTAACAGCGGCCTTGCCCAGTTCAATAAATGTTTTTGAATATTTTTTCTCGAACTGTTTAAGCGTCAAAGTCTTTTTTCCGGTGGAAAGTTCGGTAGCTCCAAACTTCCAGTACAGGTATTCA
The DNA here is from genome assembly GCF_050433785.1 of Mucilaginibacter sp. 3215. Lineage (NCBI taxonomy): Bacteria > Pseudomonadati > Bacteroidota > Sphingobacteriia > Sphingobacteriales > Sphingobacteriaceae > Mucilaginibacter > Mucilaginibacter sp. 3215. Next base: position 84,966 of record NZ_JBNPWO010000017.1, on the reverse strand, counting down.
AATTGTGCTTCAATAGTTGCATGTTGCAGTTCCTCACGTTTATCTTTAGCAACCAGGTTTATAAAATCCGTAGCGTAGATCTCAATCATGCGGTACTGTCCCGATTGAAAACCGCTTGCCGGCAGCAACGACATCCTGAATTTCAGAAACTGCTCTTTCTCCATGCCATCAACCATGATCTCGAACGAGTGGGTTAAGGCACGAAAATATCTGTTGATCCTTTTTAACCGCGCTGTAAAAAACTCGGCTGTCAGCGGCGCTGCTTCAGCAATTTGCCTGCACTCATGCAGGGCAAGCTTAAAATATAATTCAGTGATCTGATGATAAATGATAAAGATCTCCTCGTCGGGAAAAGGGGTTTTAGGGTTTTGTAAGCTCAACAGGGTATCCAGGTGGATATAATCCCAATAGGTTAAAAAATCGGCATAAAGCAGGCCATCAAGGTATGAGTTCATATCCTGGCCCATAGCTTCGTACTTTTCCTGCAGTTGATTTAACCGGTCTTCAATTTCGGGAGAGAAATGCATACTTCAAAGGTAATAAAATAGTGTACTGCTAAAACATATCCGTATTAGGTTGTTATAATGGATACAAGCCTTATAAATATTATTATGAAGATCAGGAAGATACTCATCGGTATTGATGAAAGCGAATTTTCACGTTATGCAGCGGCCTACGCTTTTGATATAGCCCATACCTATAATGCCGAAGTTGGTTTGGTACACATAGTTGAACCTATTATTGTGCCCACTGATACCCAGGACGGTTTATTAGGAGGGATGCCATATGATCCTAATATAAATCTGCCAGGCACAGAATTAGAAACATTGCAAACCGAGCGCTCTGCCGCATTGCTGGATCAGACGGCAAAAGAATGGGGCGAGGGACTGGAAATAGCTCAATTTACCCAGTACGGTTCTACAGCTGAAGGTATTATTGAATGCAGCCAGGAGTTTAATGCCGACCTGATAGTTTTAGGTACCCACCGTCGTACCGGTATCGATAAATTCTTTTTAGGAAACGTTGCCGAGCAGGTGGTCAACAAATCATTGATCCCTGTATTGGTTGTGCCTTATAATGAAGAGAAAAATTAATATAAAAGCCTGAACTTAATGGTATGCTCAATCGCTTTTAACTCGTTCAATACTTCAGTATCATAGCCTGTATTAACATCGGTGATTACATAACCTATTTGCGGGTTGGTAACCAGGAACTCACCCACAATGTTAATATTATGGCGGGCAAATACATCATTAATTTTAGCCAGTATCCCTGGTACGTTTTTATGGATGTGAATTAAACGGTGGGCATTGTTAACACGCGGCGGCTGCAGATCGGGAAAATTACAGCTGGTATGTGTTTTACCTTCATTCATGAAAGCCATTACCCTTTTTGGCAAAAAGTCATTACTGTGTGGGTTATGTCTTGGGTCGTCAAATATAATAATTCCGTTTTCGGCAGCGGCATCGGCCAGCTTGCGGTTACATTTGCCAAAAATACCAATCACCTTTAACCTGCCTGCATTTTGAACTTGTTCGGCACTTGGCTGATGTTCTTCGTCACAAAATAACACACCGGCTTCCTCAAGATATTTTTCTTCAACATCGTCGCGGTGGCGCATGTTGTAACCCTCTTTTTTAAGCTGGTCTAAGGCATCCTCATCCACGTTGCCCACAACCAAACATTTAATACGGTTTTTAGGGTAGGAGATGGCACGCGGCAGTTTATTCAGATAGAGGAACTCGTCAAAGCTTGGGGTAATATGGTCGGCCTTTTCAGCTACTGATTTACGTTCGATGTTTTCGGTAAAAGCGAAAAACTTTTTGATCATGCCCGATTCCTTTAACTGGAAATCAGAATAACCATCACCGATACCATAAATATCGCCCGGTAACTGAAGCTCTTTCAGCAGCTTTACCTTACCGCCCTCCTGCGAAAGCGGATTTTCGCGGTCGTAACCTATAATATTGCCTTCTTCGTCAAACACAAAAGTGTTGGCGTAGATATTTTCTCTTTTAATATGATATTCGGTAACTACCGGCGTAATGAACTCTTTGAACCCACCGGATACGATCAACACCTCGTCCTGGTGATTTTTAAAGAAGATAGTATTTCGCGAAAAAGAAGTAGAAACTTTCTTTTTAAGATGGCTGATCAGTTGCTTTAAATGATCGCGATTGGCATTGAGCAATTTCACCCTGCGTTCTAAACTTTCGGTAAACGATAGCTTACCTTCCATTGATGCATTGGTCAAATCTTCTATCTGTTTGTAGATATCTTCGCGGTCGGGGCGATTTTTTAGAGAGATCCGGGCCAGTTCATCAAGGGCCTCAACCTGTGTAAAGGTGCTATCGAAATCAATAATAAAGTACTGTTCCATCTTGGCTGCAAAGGTGCGAAAAAATTTGCTGAGGAAGTATAGAGAGTTTGTAGTTTAAATAAAAATAACCTTTTTTTGGTAATTTTATTTTTTTGTATATATTTGATTTAATTAACATTTCCCATAACCTATTAATCTCAAAATGAAATATCTAAAATCATTCACACTAAATAAGCCTTAATAATGCAGGTAATTATTGAAGATCACTTTCTGGGCGAAGTGGCCAATTACAATAAAGTTGCCGGAAAATCACCTTTTCCGGACGAAGTGATCAAAGCTTTTAGAAAACGATTGTATCAAATCAAACAGGCAAAAAGCACTGCTGATTTGAGGATGATTAAAAGCTTACACTTTGAAAAACTAAAAGGAAAGAAATATGAAGGAAAGTATTCAATACGATTGAATATATCTTACCGTTTAATATTTCGGATTGAAAACAACGAGATCAGCAGGTTAGAGATTATTTGCATTGAAGAGATCAACAACCACTACTCATAAAACTCGGGCCAGGAGCCCTTTATACTTACTATGAATAATCAGGTATTAGATCATAATGGTAAGGAAATTGAAATAGAAGCATTTCATCCGGGCGAATTTTTGCAGGAAGAAATTGAAGAAAGGGCAATCCTTAAAAAGGATGTAGCTAAAGCCCTCCATATTTTGCCGCACCATTTAAGTGAAATTTTTGCGGGCAAAAGAAATATTTCTGCAAAGCTCGCCGTAAGGCTTGAAAAGTTTTTAGGGATCAGTTCCCATTACTGGTTAGGATTGCAAATGGAATATGATTTATTTATTGCCAGAGCAGAAGAGTTATCGGTTTAACCTCTTATTATTTTAACGCCTCACAAATTTCCCCTATCGTCTTACTGATGGGCTTAAACTCAAAGCCTATCGCTTTTTTTATTTTTGAATTATCAAACTCGCGGGTTAATGAAGCTGTTTGTGCCGATGTTTTATCTATAGCCGGAACACCACCGGTTATAGCCGAAACAAAAGCGGCCCCGCGCCAGGCCAGTTCCATCATCCAGGGTTTAGCAAAAATAGCGGGCGGCTTGATGCCGAAACCTTTTGCTATCTCGGTAACTATACCTTTGTAGTCCCGGTTTTCGGCGCTGATGATATAACGCTCGGCCGTAATGTCGCTGTTCATTAAACCTACCATGCATTTGGCAACATCTTCTACATCAACAAAACCTATAGTGCCCGAAGTATAAAATTTAAGCCCCTTACGTACCGTGTTGAATAAGGCGCCGCTGCCCTGAGTACCGGCACTCGCGCCAATTATCAACGAGGGGTTAACAATAACGGCGTCCAAACCTTCGGCAATACCCCGCCAAACTTCCATTTCGCTTTCCAATTTAGATATGGCATAACCATCATTTTCTGTTGATTGCTCCAGGTGGTGGTTTTCGGTAATTAACTCTCCGGGTTTGGCGGCGCCAATAGCAGCAATTGAGCTTACATGCACCATCCTTATGCCACGTTCATTGCAAAGATTAACCAGGTTGGCAGTCCCCGTAACATTGGTATTGATCATCGGCTTTTTATCCGCTTGCTTTAATGATACCCAGGCGGCGCAATGGTAAACTTGTGTAATACCTTCAAGAGCATCGGCTAATGCAAAAATATCCATTATATCGGCGTCAACCCAGTCGATGTTTTCCTGATAAGGCAACAGCAATTGGGGGATAACTGAACTTGCCCTTTTGGTACAACGGATCCGCCGGTCGGTGGTAGTTACCAAAAGTTTTGCCAGTTCGGCCCCAAGAAAACCAGTTGCGCCCGTTATTAAGATCATTCCTTTAAATGTGCAGATTTCAGATGTGCAAATGTGCAGATTTTCGCACAATGAATGTGTGAAAATTTGCGCGATGGCATCCCATTTCAGATAATATTAAGCTCATGTGCAGATTTTCGCAAAATGGTGAGTGAAAATTTTCACGATGGTAACTCATTTCAAATAATATTGTGCATATATGATTTTAGATGTTGCGATTAACATGATTTTATGTACCTGCATATTTGCACATCTGAAATCCGCACATCAAAAAATAATCCGCACATTTGCACATATGCATATTTGCACATCAAAACACTATGTCATTAGCTGATTTTTTTACGCCGATTGATCTTAAAAAGATAGCTCCCAAAAAGGGCTTCTATACCAGCCAGCTTGGCGATAAAATTGCGCATTACTCGGTCGACTTTCCTGATCTGGAAGAGAAAACGGATATTGCCATTATCGGTGTTATAGATGATCGTAACGCGGTTGGCAACCCCGGTTGTTCGCTTGGCCCTGATTACATCCGCGAAAAATTATACCAGTTAAACGAAGGCGGCTATTCTGTAAAAATTGCCGATCTGGGCAATATCCGTGCCGGCGAAAAGGTAACAGACACCTACTTCGCTGTTAAAACGGTAGTGAGCGAACTGATAAAAAAAGACATCATCCCCGTTATTTTAGGCGGGGGACAGGATCTTACTTACGCCCAGTACCTGGGTTATGAGGAGCTTGAACAGAAAGTTGACCTGGTGGTAATCGATTCGCATTTTGATTTGGATGAAGATAATCACGGCGAAAGTATTGAAACTACTTCTGCTTCCTATCTCAACAAAATATTCCTGCATGATCCCAATTACCTGTTTAACTTCAGCAACCTTGGCTACCAAACCTATTTTGTAAGCCAGGACAGCCTCCGGGTAATGGATAAGCTTTATTTTGATGTACACCGCTTAGGCGAACTGAGCGGCAATATTGCTGTTACCGAACCTGCCATCCGCAATGCCAGCATGGTAAGTTTCGATATCGGCGCAATTCGCGCTGCCGATGCCATGGGGAATGCCAATGCCACGCCAAATGGTTTTTATGGCGAAGAAGCCTGCCAGCTCTGCCGTTACGCGGGCTTTAATGATAAACTTACCTCGATAGGTTTTTATGAATTTAACCCGGCTTATGACAGTAACGGACAAACTGCCTGGCAACTGGCCCAAATGATCTGGTATTTTATTGACGGTTTTTATAACCGTAAGCGCGATTTTCCGCTTAACCCTAAATCACAATACCTTATTTATAAAACCAGCTTAACCCACGACGACCAGGAAGTAATATTTGTAAAAAGCAAAAAGTCCGACCGGTGGTGGATGCAGGTGCCTTATCCTTCGGCAGGTTCGCCTAATGAGCGTTTTCATTTGGTACCCTGCAGCTATGCCGACTATAAAACGGCAACATCAGGCGAATTGCCGGACCTTTGGTGGCGTACCTATCAAAAATTAAACTGATAGTCACAATTTTAACACTTGCTTAAACGTTAGCAGCGTAGAGTTTTTATATATTTTAATGAAGAAATTATTTTTTTACATAGCCGCCATGCTGCCGGTAACGGCGCTTGCACAGGCTACAGACACCTTTGTTATTAATGGTAAATTAGGCAACGTCACCACACCTGCCAAAGTATATTTATCGTACCAACTGGGGGCTAATAATGTTACCGATTCGGCCAATGTGGTTAACGGTGCATTTTCATTTACCGGCACGATATTTAACCCTGTTAATGCAACATTAGCCGTTAACTACAAGGGCTTACCCCTCGAAAAATTTATCGACGGCAACTATAAATATGCCGATAACGGCAGCCTGATTTCAAAGACGGCAGACGACATAGATTTTTTCCTGGAAAAAGGTACCATCACCATCACCAGCAAAGATTCGATAGATAAAGCGCAGGTCACAGGGTCGCAACTTAATACAGATAATGTAAAACTCCAGGCACAGTTAAAAGCCATCAATCAAAAAGGCGAAAAGCTAATGGCCGACGCCAAGGCAGCAACGCCGGAGCAGCAAAAATCGGCAGCTTTCAGGAGTGCCATGCAGGCAAGGTATAAAGCCCTGCAAACAGAGCAAAAGACAACTTTAAAAAGCTTTATTGCAGCCAACCCCGATAGTTATTTAAGTTTACTTGCACTAACCTCGGTAAGCGGTCCTGCTCCCGACCTTAGCGAGGTTGAGCCATTATACAATTCGTTATCTCAAAAAATCAAAGATACCGAAGCCGGTAAAATGATGAAGGTGCAGCTCGACGCCCTAAAAGTTACGGCTATCGGCTCCGAAGCTCCTGATTTTATACAAAACGACGTTAACGGAACTCCTGTAAAGCTATCATCGTTCAGGGGCAAGTATGTGTTACTCGATTTTTGGGCATCATGGTGCGGTCCCTGCCGCCAGGAAAACCCGAACGTGGTACGTAACTATGCAAGGTTCAAAAATAAAAACTTTACGGTAGTTGGGGTTTCGTTGGATAGGCCCGACGGCAAATCGGCTTGGCTTGCTGCCATTAAAAGAGACGGATTGGAATGGACGCAATTATCTGATCTTAAATTCTGGAACAACCAGGCTGCTGCCTTGTATTCAGTAACATCTATCCCTCAAAACTTCCTGATCGATCCGCAGGGAAAAATCATTGCAAAAAATTTGCGCGGCGAAGATCTTGATGCCAAACTGGAACAGCTATTTGGAAAATACAATTAATTGATACTAAGGCCCTGCCCGGGCAATATTAATTAATATGTCATATTCACCGTTGAATTAGCCGGATATTTAATACCCGGCTAATTTTATTATATTGCGATATGAACTTGACCTCAATTAAAAAAATAGCTTTAACAGCAATTGCAAGCGCCCCTGCTTTAGCTTTTGCCCAAGATGCCCAATATACTGTGCAAGGTAAAATTGGCGCCTATAACGCACCGGCGAAAGTCTATGTGCAATATCGTAAAGATGGAAAAACGGTTGTCGACTCGGCAGTATTGAACGGAGGGACCTTCAAATTTACCGGTAAAACAAGCACAACAACACCTGTAAGCGGTTATATTTTGTTTAACCCCAAAGGTACCGGTCTGCATAGCTCGGAAGATTATCGTTCCATTTACCTGGAACCGGGCACCATCAACGTAAGTGCAACTGATAAAATTGCTGATGCCAAAATAGAAGGCACCAAAACCAATAACGATAACGAAAAATATAACCTGGCCGAAAAACCGATTAATGATGCCTATGAGGCGCTTTCGGCAAAACGTAAAACCGCCACGCCGGACCAACTTGCCGAACTAAATGCTGAGGAAAAAAAGATCGACGACCAGGATGCGCAGCTAAATAAAAAGTTTATCCAGGAAAACCCCGATTCATATGTAAGCCTTAACGCGCTTGAATCATATGCCTACAGTGCCGATTACGTAGATATTGCCCCATTGTTCAACAGCTTCAGTCCTGCTATTAAAGCAACGGAAGCAGGTAAGAAATTTGCCGAACGCCTGCCAAAATTAAAAGCTGTGGCATTAGGTGCAACCGCACCCGAATTTGCCGAAGCTGATACTGCCGGCAAAATGGTTAGCCTGTCATCATTTCGTGGTAAATATGTCCTGATAGATTTCTGGGCATCATGGTGTGGCCCTTGTCGTCGTGAAAACCCTAATGTGGTAAAGGCTTACAACGCTTATAAAGGCAAAAACTTCACCATACTTGGCGTGTCGCTTGACAGGCCGAACGCGAAAGATAAATGGCTGGCAGCTATCCACAAAGATGGTCTTACCTGGAACCATGTATCCGATCTTAAATTTTGGGACAGCAAAGCAGCCGATCTGTATGCGATACGCGGAATCCCTCAAAACTTTTTATTAGATCCTAACGGAAAGATCATCGGTAAAAACCTAAGGGGCGAAGATCTGCAAAACAAGCTTGCCGAGATCTTTGGGAAAATTTAATAATACCAAATCATTGATCAAAGGAAAGAGGCTAATAGCCGCTTTCCTTTGATTTTTGCACCAATCAGTTGAGATTTGGTTTGCACTTTATATGTTCCCTATCGCGCCAGCACCTTTGGTGAAATAGTTATCCCTGTTGAATCGTCCCAGTGAAAAATGATCTGTGTTGCGGTCACTTCCATACTGCCCTCGTAGTCCGTGTTAATATCCTGGCCAAAGCCCGCATAAAACTTATAAACACCTTCCTTTAATACGGGTTGATAAAATGCATAATTATTATGTGCTGTCAATACCGCTGTACCAGTGCAAGTGGTATTAGCCAGACTCTTTATAACAGCACCGGTGAAATTTATATAATACTTATCATGTAAAGGAAATGGTACAAAAAGGCTATAGGTAAACATAAAGTTGGTGCAATATTTTTTTTTGGTGCTTATGGTAAATGCAAGGTATGCTGAATCAGACTTGGCGCTTTTTACATACTGCGGCACAAAGGTGATCGAATCACTTTTATCGAACGGAATAAAATACACCGGAGGCGCATATACAGAATCGATAACAGTTATAACTATACTTTTCGAAGTAATATCACTATTTTTAGCGCTGATGGTATAATTTCCGGCTTTGGTGAACTTTATCCGGGCAGCATTTTTTGCAGTGCGAATGGTATCAAAACCTGAAGGGGCTACCATCCAGGTAACCTCCTTGTTATCTGCTCCCACCAGCAACATCGAGTCAGGCTCGTTTATTTTTACCTTTAATTTACTAACGGCAATTTCTCCCTCAGGAGCGTTAGGCTCGCCATTCTTTTGGCACGAGGATACTACACAAAAGCACAATGCAAGTATAGCAAGGTAAAATAATAACTTTCTCATTATAAGGGATATGACTGAACAAATTTAAAAAAATAACTATAATTGGGATTAATAAATTTTGAGGGAAAGGGCCTTTTCAGTATTGTTCCGCTCTATTCTGACAAATCTGAAATACATGCGTAATATAGTTGCAGCGTGCTGATCAGATGTTTGGAAAGAAAAAGTTAGCAACATCAAGATATTTACAAGCAGGCGATATCCTTTTACAAGTATAAAAACTATTTTTGAGGGTCATCCCTGATTGTCAATCTATGCTAAAACGCTTTACTCTTATAACTCTTATACTTGCTGCTTTTACTGCAACCCACGCACAAAATAAGATCAAACCTAAGAGAGACACCACCGAACTTAAACCGGTGATCATCAAAGGTTACCTGAGCGACCAGCCTGTGATAAGCGTACCGGCGTCGGTAAGTGTGCTTAACGCAGCCCAGCTCAGGATCCAGCCCGATAACTCATTTGTTAACGCGCTAAATACGGTTCCGGGGGTACGTACCGAGGAGCGTTCGCCGGGCAGCTATCGTTTATCCATCAGGGGCAGTTTATTACGTTCGCCTTTTGGCGTGAGGGACGTAAAGATCTATTTTGATGATATCCCGCTTACCGACGCCGGGGGTAACAGTTATTTAAATGCTATTGATATAGCAGCCATCCAAAAGGTTGAAATATTAAAGGGGCCGGATGGCAGCCTATTTGGGGCTAACTCGGGCGGTGTCGTGATTCTTAGTCCGCTTAACCGTTATAACGACAGCACTTATATTTCGGCGGGGGTAAACGGTGGTTCGTACGGGTTGTTTCATGAAAAAGCAGCAGTACAATTAAAAACTACCAATTACCTGCTCAACATTAACCAAAGTTTTCAAACCTATCATGGCTACAGGCAAAACAGCGATACCCATCGCAACTACCTGCAACTGGCCGATAGCTGGAACTACAGCGGCAAAAACACCTTAAAAGCATTGGGCATTTATTCCGACCTGGCCTATCAAACACCGGGAGGGTTAAACCTGGCCCAGTATACCGCCAATCCGCGATTAGCCCGCCAGCCTACAGCAACTTTGCCGGGGGCTATTCAGCAACGCATAGGTATTACTACCAAAATGTATTTAGGCGGCTTAACCAACGAATATCATTTTAACGACCACATCCGCAACGTGCTGGCTGTGTTTGGCAATCACGTTGATTTTGCCAATCCGTTTATCACCAACTACGAACAACGCAGTGAAAATACCTATGGCTTCCGCACCTATTTTGAACTAACCGGCGATAAGAAACCCAATTTAAACTGGAAAGTTGACCTCGGTTTTGAATGGCAGCAAACCAACTCGCATATTGCTAATTATGGCAATAAAAAAGGCGTAAAGGATACCACCCAAACTATTGACGATATCCATACTAATCAGCATTTTGTGTTCGTGCGTTATGCCGCCGATGTGTACAAACGCCTGCATATTGAGGCCGCGGTAAGCTTAAATGATTATGGCTACGATTTCAAAAACCTGTACCCGCTTAATCAAAACAATTTCACTAACCGCAACTTTAGCGCGCAACTAATGCCGAGGCTTGCTTTGTCATACCAGATCATCAATCCCTTAACATGGCGTGCGAGTGTAAGCCGGGGTTACTCAAGCCCTACAACTGCCGAGGTACGGCCAACAGATAACATTGTGAATACGAGCCTGCAAGCCCAATATGGATGGAACTACGAAACTGGTTTCCGCCTGCGCAACAGCGATGAAACTTTTATGCTGGATGCATCTGTTTACTACTATCGCTTAAACAATGCCATAGTACGCCGCCTAAATGCTAATGAAACCGAACATTATATCAACGCCGGTGGCACCAACCAGCTTGGTACCGAGGCCTCGTTGTACTATTGGATCATCCGCCCCGGTAAATATGGTTTTATCCGTGGATTACAGTTCAATGAATCTTTCACCTATAGCCATTTCAGGTTCAGGGATTATATGGTTACCAATGCCAATTATTCGGGTAACAGGCTAACGGGCGTACCTAAAAACGTATTTGTGAGCAGCCTGCAGATCAGGTTCCCTGAAAGTATTGCATTATTTGTTCAGCATACCTTTACTTCAAAAATTCCGCTGAACGATGCAAGCACCGTATATGCGCCAAAATATAACCTGTTGCAGTCCCGCGTTAGCTATCAGCCAACCATTGGCCGTAAAATCCGTTTTGAAATATTTGTTGCCGCGGATAATTTACTGAATCAGAAATATAGCCTTGGTAATGATTTGAATGCTGTAGGTAACCGATATTATAATGCAGCTCCGCTGAGGAATTATTCGGTTGGGATGAATTTTATGTATTAGATGGCGGGTAGTTGATGGTTCATAGATCGTGGTAATGCACACAGCAAGCAGTGCAGACGCTCGGCTCCTGCCGAGTGTCGATTATTTCCAGGCCTCTGGCCTGTGTACGCCTTGCTTGTTTACGGCGGCCGGAGGCCGGGGGATAGTTGCCACTCGGCTGGAGCCGAGCGGCGGCGATCTTTTTCTGACTTGCAAACTGCAAACCCAAAACTGCCAACTGAAACTACGGATTTAGATTATTACTTCCTCCCTCAGCCACATTACCACCCCTGCCTTTTGGATCAAAAGCGCGGAATTTGATAACGCCACCGTTGTAATTAACCGGGCCAGTGTAAACCTTACTACCAGCGTCAGGATCTTTACCATTGGTTGTATACCGGATAGTCAAGCCTGGAAACTCTACGTTACTAAAATATTTACCATCCTGCAGGCTGATCCCTGGCTTAGGCACCCGGTACCCATAACCACCATTGTAATAAGTTAGACGCGGCAGTTCACGTTTGCCTAACACATTCAGGAAATTTGACCAGGATACCTGGTATGCCTCTTTACTTTTTACAGGGTCTTTTTCGGTAGCCCATGCCGGGTCTTGCGCCCAGGCGCGTTCGGCCAGGCCAAGCAGTCGAGGGAAAATCATGTAATCCATCCGTTCAGGGCCTTTCACTGTTTCGGCCCACAGCGCGCCCTGCAAGCCCACGATATTGCTTTTGCCATAATCCGTGAGGCGTTGCTTGCCGATGAAGATATTCCTGTTTATCGGGTTGCCTTGCTTATCAACATCAGCATTTTTAAAATAGTCGTATGGAATAAACGAAAAGAATTTATCTATCCCTAAAAACGCGCCCCAGTAATAACCCGGCTCATCAAATGATTTGTAGTTGGCCATATCAAAATACAGGTTGGTAACGCAGGTTAGCACAACCTTGTAACCACCATTAGCCAAACGGTAAGCCAAATCTTCCTGCCCTCCGCCTAATACGTTGTTCCAAACATCAACCTGTAAGTGTTCTTTCGTAAAATCCGGATTAGGTATGTAAGCCGGCTGACCGTCGAGCGTAGTTTTACGAAGCGCCATTTCTTCCCAACCCGACAGGCGGATACCTTGCGCTTTCAGGATTTCATTAATCCTTCCGTAGAAATAATACCAAAGATCATTGGTGCTTTGTATTTCGGGATGTGTAACCCTGAGCGCCGCATAAGCCGGTGATTTTTCCCATACATTCGCAGGAACCTCATCGCCACCGAAGTGGATGGTGGGCAGTGGTGCTTCGGCTTCTTTATAAGTATTGATGATGTCATTTACAACAGTCTCAACAAAGTTATAGGTTGAAGGGAGCGATACATCAATCACGTTATCATTCCAATACTGTACCGAGCGATACTCAGATTTATCATTAAGATCATATAGCAAATATTTTTCAGCTTCGGCCTTTTTTCCTTCGGCCATTAGTCGGTCATAACGGGCATCCATCGCTTTAATAGCTCCACGGGCGTGCCCTGGTGTTTCAATTTCAGGTACTACGGTAATATGGCGGTCGTTGGCATATTTCAGGATCTCGATATAATCTGCTTTCGTATAATAGCCGGTGCCAAAAGGATTGTTAACCTCCGGGCCGGAACCGTGCGATGGAGGCAGATGGTGTTTACTATCCAGTGTATGGCCTCGTTTGGAAGCGACGGCAGTAAGCTCGGGTAGCGACGGAATTTCTATTCTCCATCCCTCATCATCCGTTAAATGCAGGTGCAACACATTAAGCTTGTACAAGCTCATCGCCTCCAGCAGTTTCAATACCTGCTGTTTTGACTGAAAGTTACGGGCTACATCCAGCATTACGGCACGGTATGCAAAACGAGGGGCATCAGCAACTTCTACACATGGGATTTGTACCGATGATGGCGTTTTAGCCAAAGCACTTGCAGGGATCAAACTTTTGAACGATTGGATGCCATAATAGATGCCAGTACTGGTCGATGCGCGGATAACCACAGCAGCTGGTTTCACACTTAGCTCGTAAGCTTCATCGCCTAAGCCGGCTTTATATTCAAATGAAATAATTTTACCTGAAGATTTCCCGGCGCCCTTTTTTTCGAAGAGGCCAGCAACATAATTACTTAAAACAGATGTTTCTTTGCTGAACCGCGCATCGGCCGATGAAACCTGAACGCCCGCAGCGAACGAAAAACTGCCGCTGCCCGAGCTATAACTTACCGGTGTAGGGAAAACCTTTACCAGCTGATCTGCCGAAATATCGGTGACCGTTTTATTCCTGTCATAAACAATTTCGGGGGTTATTAAGCCCTGGTAAGTTGGTTTGTACGGCGTAATATCATATGAGCCGAAAGAATAGCCTTTTTCAGGGGCATTATCCCAAACAAGGTATGGCCCTTCAGGTGCATCGGTAATGTTTACCACAGGATCGTCGCACACAAATTCAATGCGGGAGGTTTCGCCGGGTTTCAGGTCTTTGAAGCCGGATGTTGGGGTTATGCTGTATAAATCTCCGTTAACCTGTTCAATTAGGGCGTTATCGCTGACGGCTGCTTTGGTAAAACCACGCCCCGAATTGAAATAGATCTTCCATCCTCCGGCAGGCAAAACCTCATGACTTTTATTGGTAATCACCAGTGCGGTGAGGGCTTGATTTTTATTTTGATAGTTATTATCCATTACCTGCCAGGTGAGGTGCAGGTCGGTTACGTTCGGTTTTTTATCATCATTAATTTTAAAACCGCTGCATACAAAAACCGCGGCGATAACCATCAGCGTAAAAATTTTGTTCATAATTGATCCTGTGCCTGGGAGATAGCAGACAAGTAAATATATTGCTTTTTAAATTATTTTAATAAGTATTTTAAAGAAGTCTTTAGTCTAAAGTACTAAGTCTTAAACAAGCATTTATCTGTCGTGGGTTTAGCGGTAGTGTACCCGTGACTGGCATGATTGAAGCTTCTAGCTTCACTTATTTTACTTAAGCTGGAAGCTTCAGTAATGGTTCGCCACAGGTTACGCTATCGCTAAACCTGCGGCAGTATTTTACAACGAAAACTTAATCCATCCTTCACCTTCATAACCAAATATGAACTGCTTGGGGCGGATGATCTCGGCCAGGATCTCTATTGAGTCGACAATCCTTGGGCCGGGACGATTGAAATATTGGTTGCCATCGGCAATATAAAACCTGTCGTTTTTTACGGCTTTGAGTGATGCAAAACCCGGGCGGTCCAAAAGGAGGTTGATCTCCCGCATGGTGCGTTCAATACTGAAGCCGCAAGGCATCACCACAATAATTTCCGGGTCCTGCTGCAGGATCTCATCCCACTCAATATAAGGTGAGTGCTTGCCGTCCTGTGCCAAAACGGGCGTTCCGCCGGCTATGTTTACCAGGCCTGGTACCCAGTTGCCGGATATCATTACTGGCTCTAGCCATTCAATACAGGCAACGGTGGGTTTGCTGTCTATAAATTTCAGTTTATGCTTGATAATGTCAACCCGTTCCTGCAGGCTTTCAAGCAGTTCGGCACCAGCCGCGGGCACGTTCAGTGCATTGGCAACGGTAACAATGTCCTCAAAAATATCATCGAGACTGTTAGGCTGCAGGGATATAATTTGTGCCTGTTTATCCAGGTAGTTTTCAAGCGCTTCTTCAACATCTTTTAACGATACGGCGCAAACCTCGCACTGGGCTTGTGTCATCACTACATCAGGTGAAAGTGCTTTAATTTGTTCCCGTTTTACGGTATAAACCGAGAGCGCATCGGCCAGGATCTCTTTCACTTTTATATCAATATCGGCGCTGCTCAAACCATCCGGAAAATTAGCTTCAGCACATATGGGTAATTCTTTAACAGATGCCGGAAAATCGCATTCGTGCGAACGCCCCACCAGGTTTTTCTCTAATCCTAAAGCACAAATTATTTCGGTAGCGGCCGGTAGTAACGAAACTATTTTTTTTGTTGGCATGTTAACAAGTTAAAGTTTGCAAATGTAAGGAAGATTCTGAACCGGGATTAAACGGATTTGTCAGATTATTGGATTCTAATGCCGACATCGGACAATACTCAAATCCTATAAATCGTGGTTCAGACAATAATTTGCCAACTCCAATTAACAACCTATCTTTGCTGCAATGATATTTTTGACTTTTTTCATCGGGCTTATAGCTAATTTCATAGGCTATATACCACCCGGCAATATAAACCTAACTTTAGTACAGATCACTATAAACCGTGGCATAAAAGAGGCTGTACGTTTTATTACAGCTTTTTCGGCAGTTGAATTTTTCTTTACCTATTTTATTATGCATGCTGCCCGCTGGCTTTCGGGACAATTGAAACTGGGCACCATCATCGACTGGATCATGGTGGTTTTGTTTGGTGTAATGGGTTATATCACCTGGATTCATCGCAATGCCCCACCTAAAGCCAATTACTCTGAACACGCCAGTATTAAATACGGTATTTTATTAGGCTTTCTAAACCCCATGCAGGTGCCCTTCTGGATGGTTACAGGCACATACCTCATCACGCATGAATGGATCCTTGATGGCCGTGTAGCTCTTGTTATTTTTAGTATGGGTTCGGCAGCAGGTGCTTTTTTATGCTTGTTTATCTACGCCAAGTTTGCCAGGTATATACAGCAACGATTTGCGTTAAGCACCAGGCTTATCAATACCAGCATAGCTATATTATTTTTTGCTTTCGCGATGTATCATGTTGTGAAACAGATTTACTTATCGTTCTTTAAACACTAAAACAGAACCATGATTTGCTTGATTTAAGGATTGCCTGATACGGCTGATAATCGATATTAATTTCAAGATAATCCTTAAATCAAGCACATCAAGGTTCCCTTAAAAATCAAGATTCAGCACATCTACCTTATCCTGAGCCAACTGCACTTTTAATTCATCAAGCGATGAAAACTTAACATCGCCCCGGATGTAGTGGTGAAACTCCATACGGATAGTTTGATTATAGATCTTCTCGTTAAAGTCAAAGATGTTTACTTCGATATTGCGGCTAAGGCCATTGACCGTTGGGCGACTGCCAATGTAAGCCATTCCTTTGTATTTGCGTTCGGCTACAATCACTGTTACCGCAAAAATACCATCGCATGGAATAAGCTTATATTTTTCTTCAACCACGATATTGGCTGTTGGATAACCAAGCTGACGGCCGATCTGATCGCCGCGGACAACCTTTCCCGTAATAAAGAAAGGATAGCCTAAAAAGGCATTAGCCAAATGAATATCGCCGCTTAACAGGGCATTACGGATGCGGGTTGAGCTGATAGCCACCTCGTTGATGTCCTGTTCGGGAATTTCTACCACATCAAAACCATACACAGCGCTAAGGCGCTGCAGGTCTTCAAAGCCGCCCTGTCTGTCTTTACCGAAGCGATGGTCATAGCCTATTACTATTTTTTTTGTGCCAATTTTGTTAACCAGCACATCGCGGATATAGCTCTCGGCAGATTGATTGGAGAAATCTCTTGAAAAAGGGGTTATAATGAGATGGTCAACCCCGATGCGTTCCATTAGTTCGGCCTTTTCGGCAATGGTGGTTATCAGTTTCAGGCTTTCATCTTCCGGGTGCAGGATCATGCGCGGGTGCGGAAAAAAAGTAAGGATCACCGTTTCGCCTCCTGTGCTTTCGGCCAGATCCTTAATGCCTGATATGATTTTACGGTGCCCTAAGTGTACCCCATCAAATGTACCGATGGTGACTACTGCATTGTTTACCGCTGTAAATTCGTCGATATTATTGTAAACCCTCATTTATGAGTAAAACACAAAGTTAATTTTTAGTTGGTGGGATTAACAACCGGAGTGTTTGAGCTTTGTAAATTTCCTTTACCGCGCTGTATGTACATCTGATACTTTTAATTCCCTTACAGTATTTACCAGTTCCATCACTTCCCAGGCATCCTCAATTCTGAAGTTACCGCTGCGTGTACGCCTTAGTTTTGAAAGATAAGCCCCATTACCTAAAGCAGCGCCAAAATCATTTACCAGCGAACGGATGTAAGTACCCTTACTGCACACCACCCTGAAATCAACTTCAGGCAGCTCAATACGGGTTAGTTCAAAACCGGTTATAGTGACGTTACGCAGCTTCAGTTCCACATCCTCGCCCCGGCGTGCCTTTTCATATAAACGTTCGCCATCAACTTTTATGGCCGAGTGCGCCGGCGGATATTGCTGGATATCGCCAATGAACTGCCCGCAGTTGTTACGCAGCATTTCTTCAGTGAGTTGGCTGATGTCGAAACTTTTGTCTGGTTCCGTTTCCATATCATATGAGGGCGTAGTTGCGCCCAATACCATGGTCCCGGTATATTCCTTTTCTTCGGCCTGGAAAGTATCAATCTGCTTGGTCATTTTACCGGTGCAAATGATCAACAGGCCTGTAGCCAACGGATCAAGCGTGCCTGCATGGCCAACCTTAAGCTTAAGCGGCTTAAATGAATTGCGGAGCTTGCCAACCACATCAAAGCTTGTCCATTGGTATGGTTTATTAACCAGCAGTAGCTGACCCTCAGCAAATTCCTCTATTTTAGTGTACGTGTTCTTCAAATCTTTTATTTATGTCGGATCAATTTATCCGATTTTTCGCAAAGGTACGATTTTCGCCCCTATTGCCTGACAAGCTATAAATTACTGCGCCGGATCAATCTCCTTTGGTATGAGACTGATCCGGCGCGGCAAAATTAATGTGATATACTTAAAGGCTTAAATCGTTTGTAATTGGTGCCCGCTCAAAATTAATCCTATAATAACAGCTCCAACCACGATACGGTACCAGCCGAAAATCTGGAAGCCACGGCGCTCAAGAAAAGTAATGAATGTTTTAATAGCCAGCATGGCAACAATAAAAGCAATGATATTACCTATGGCCAGCAGTTTAATTTCTTCGCCGGTAAATACATGTCCTTCTTTATGGAAGTCATATAGTTTTTTTGCAGTCGCGGCAAACATAGTGGGCACCGCCAAAAAGAATGAAAACTCGGCAGCTGCAGTACGGCTCAGTTTCTGTGCCATACCACCAATAATGGTAGCGGCCGAACGTGATGTTCCCGGGATCATAGCTAAACACTGAAAAAAGCCTATTTTAAGTGCCGTTAAATTGCTGATATCCTTTTCTTCTTTAATCACTGGCTTGTTGAACCATTTATCAACAAACAATAAAATAATGCCGCCAACAAACAGGGTAATACCAACCGTAAGCGCGCTCTCCAATAAAGCGTCAATCTTTTTGCTAAACAATACGCCAAATACCGCTGCAGGTATAAAAGCGATAAACAGTTTTAAATAAAAATTAACCGATTGCAGGAACCTTCTCCAGTACAAAAACACTACCGATAAGATGGCACCCAGTTGTATGGCAATAGTAAAAAGCTTAACAAAAGGATCGGCTGCTATGCCCATTACTGATGAAGCAATGATCATGTGCCCGGTTGATGATACGGGCAAAAATTCAGTTATCCCTTCAATAATTGCAAGGATAATAACATGGATTAAATTCATTGGGGTTTTAAGGGGTTGAGGTAGAGATATACGTTATTACAGTAGATATCTTTCACTAAAACATATCTACTGTAAAATTCAGCATGGTTACTGTATTAATTAGCCGAAGGCTTTTTAAGGATAGCGAAGAAACCCAAAGCAAAACCGCCCAAAACTACTATTGGGGCGATAACTATTTTGGTAGTGCTGTAAATGTCAGTTGTGCCCGACATCAGGACAAAACCGAAGGCAACAACCGCCACGCTGATGATCAGCATACGGTAATTGCTTTTATCAAATATAAATTGTACCGGTTGTGCAGGCGCAGTAGCTTTTGCAGCACCGGTAGCTGCCGGCGATGTTGCAGCAGTTGTTTTTACAGGGCCGGCTGGTTTAAATTTTTGTGCCATTTATCTTTTAATTACTGAATTATTGAGTTAATGAATTAGTGGTTGAAAGTTCAGATTAAGCCTTTCAGCTTAAACCTTTTGCCTTTAACCTCTATCTGTACAGATCGTATATTTTTAAACGTAAAAACTTGTTAACTGCTAAAAAGGTACTGAAGCCTGATATAAAAATACCCAGCCCAACTACAACTAAAAACACGATGCCAAACTCGGTGTAGTTTTGTAAAAACACCAGGTCGGGTACGTTGTCATAAGCAACATATAAAGTACCTATCAGCAGGATAATAGCAATTAACCCGCCTAATAAACCATGCCAGATCCCGTACAGTAAAAAAGGCTTGCGGATAAACCCTTTTGTAGCCCCAACCAGCTGCATCGATTTGATCAGGAAACGCTGCGAATAAATGGCCAGCCTGATGGTATTGTTAATCAACGCTACCGACAGCACCACAAAAATACCGGCAAAGGTAAGGATGATCAAACTGATGGTTGTTACATTCTGGTTCATTTGGTCAACCAGCGATTGCTGATATTTAACCTCCTTTACTAATGGGTTCTTAAGCAATTCGGCTTTAAACTTTTCAATATCCTTGTTATTGGCATACTCCGCTTTCAGGTAAACATCAACTGACTGCGATAGCGGATTGTAACCTAAAAACTTTACAAAATCTTCGCCAAGATCTTTTTGCAGGTTGCGGGCGGCAAGCTCTTTACTTACGTATTGGGTTTGTTTTACCATTACGTTGCCATCCAACTGTTTTTGAAGTTGCAATACATCGCTTTCGTGGGCGGCATCATCAACAAAAATATTAAGTACGATGTTTTCTTTAACATAGCTCGAAATATTTTTAGCGTACACCAGTATTAAACCCAGCAGGCCTACCATTAACAGCACCATGGCAATACCAAATACAGTTGAAATGTAGATGGTTTTTGTCTTTTTAGAGGATGCGCTTGCTTCAAATTCTTCCATTTACTTTTGTTAGATGTTAGATATTAGACGTGAGATTTGAGATCACTATCCCCCTCAAGTTAACATCATATTTCTGCGAAAATAAGAAACCCTCCCTAAAGGTAAAAGTTTATTGCTTATAAATATGTTTAATAACGCTTTAGCTTAACAGATTTAACATTTATTAACAACAGAACCAGGATTTGGGGGGATTTTTCGGATTACACAGATTTCGACAAATTTCAATCAAACAAACATCCGAAAAATCAGGAAAATCCCCCCAAATCCCGGTGCAGACAAATTAAACATCAATTCTGATCTAAACCTGGAGTTAAACAAAGCGCTACCGCTATTGTTATCAATACATGACAAAGCCAGCAAACGAAAAAGATAAACCTTCGCCATCAGATACCCCGACCCACAGCCCCAATGACAACGGGCATAAAAGCAAGGTGCGTAAAGAAGATAAACAATATCACGCCGATAATCCGCATGGAGGCGATATTGCCAAAAAGCATGAGAAAGAAGAACAACCGGTTCATTCGGTGAAGAGTGTACCGAAGAAGTGAGTCACACAATATTTGTCATTGCGAGGAGGAACGACGAAGCAATCTCGTAGCTATGCATATCGAACATGCATTGGCTATGGGATTGCCACGCTGCGCTCGCAATGACATGATTTAATATGTACCTATCTCGCAATTCCCGCTGAGTTAAACTGAAGGTCGTACAATTTCCGGTAGTGGCCGTTCTCAATTTTAAGCAATTCCTGGTGACTGCCCGTTTCCATGATCTCGCCGTGATCAAGTACAATGATCCTGTCGGCGTTTTGAATGGTGGAAAGCCTGTGGGCTATCACTATAGCCGTGCGGCCTTCCATTAATTTATTGATGGCATTCTGGATCAGGATCTCGGTTTCCGTATCAACAGATGACGTAGCTTCGTCCAAAACCAGGATCGCGGGATTATAAACCAGCGCCCTGATAAACGAGATCAGCTGCGATTGCCCGGCCGAAAGTGTTGAGCCGCGTTCCATCACATTATAATCGTAGCCGCCGGGTAAACGTTCAATGAAATCATGTGCACCAACATCTTTGGCTGCAGCTATGATCTGCTCACGGGTAATAGTGGGATTATTGAGGCTGATATTATTGGCAATGGTATCGCTGAACAAAAAAACATCCTGTATCACGGTGGCTATCTGCGAGCGCAGGTAGTTTACGTCGTAATCATGGATATCGTGCCCATCAACCCTTACACAGCCTTTGCCAATTTCATAAAAACGGTTCAGGATATTAATGGTTGATGATTTACCTGCGCCGGTTGCCCCTACCAAAGCCAGGGTTTCGCCGGGTTTGATATGGAAGCTGATGTTTTTCAGCACCCAGTTTTCATCGTTATAGGCAAACCATACTTTATCAAAGCTAATATCGCCCTGCAGTCTGCCTGTTGTAAGTGTGCCTTTATTTTCGGCCACCTCGTCTGTATCCAGTACTTTAAAAATCCTGTCGGCACCAACCATGCCCATTTGCAGGGTATTAAACTTATCGGCCAGCTGGCGGATAGGCCTGAATAACATATTCAGCAATACTATAAAGCTGGTGATTAATCCTGGAGTAATACCCTTACCTGATGCAGAGATAGTTAGCATTTGACTATCTGACAGCATTCGTTTACAACCATACCAAACCAACAGGCCCATGCATATGGCAAACAGAATTTCTACTACAGGAAAGAATATCGAATAATACCAGTTGGAGCGGATATTGGCATCGCGGTACTTCTCGTTCACGGCTTTAAATTTGCGCATCTCCTGGTCTTCACGGGCGAAGATCTGGATCACGCTGATCCCTGAAATGTGCTCAGCCAGGAAAGTATTGAGCCGTGCCACCTGCGTACGCACCTCCTGGAATGATGACTTGATAGCCTCCTTAAACACATAGGTTGAAGCAAATAGGAAGGGCATCGGAATGAGCGTGATCAGGGCCAGTTTCCAGTCCTGCCAAAGCATATAGCCTATCACTGCAACCACCAACAGCATATCACCCATAATAGAGATCAACCCTTCGGAAAAAATATCGGCAATAGTTTCCAGGTCAGACACCGTACGGGTAATAAGCATACCGATAGGCGTACGGTCGAAGTATTTTAATCTTAAACTGGTAATGTGGTTAAAAATATCGATCCTCAAATCACGGATCACATATTGGCCCAGCGCATTGGTTAAATAAGTTTGGTAGTACTGCGCAATAGTTTGAATGAGAAGCTGTGCTATCATGAGCTCAACCATAAAAACCAACCCATTATAATCATCGTTCAAAATATTAACATCCAATGTACGTTGGATCAGGATTGGCTGCAGCAAAGCATTGGCTGCTATAAAAATGGTGAGGAAAGTAGCTATAACAAAGGTTTTATTATACGGCTTAACGTAATGCATCACCCGGCCGAGTAGCTTCCAGTCGAGGGCCTTTCCGGTTACGCCCCCGGAAGGGGGGGCTGCTTGCTTGGTTGCTCCCTCATTTGCTGAGGAGGGAGTTTCCTGTTTATTATCTTTTTCTTCTTTAGCCACTATATCAAAGTTAAAGTATAATTATCTATCGTCAAATCTCATCCACATTATCCACCATTGTTCCCCCTTCAGGGGGCTAGGGGGCTAATGGAGCGACCAGTTGGTAAGGATATTTAACTTCCGTCAAATACAACCCGCAAGCCGGTACGCTGGTGCCGGCATTGGAGCGGTTTTTACTTTCAATAATTTCACGGATACCTTCCGGTTGCATTTCTTCCCGGCCAATCATCATCAAGGTACCTACAATGGCCCGCACCATGTTGCGCAAAAACCTGTCGGCAGTGATATGGAAAACAATGCCGTTTTCGGTTTTCACCCATTCGGCACGGGTGATTTTGCAGTTATTGGTTTTTACCTGGGTGTTTGATTTACTGAAACAGCTAAAATCAATGTACTCCATCATAATGGCCGCGGCTTGGTTCATCAAATTAATATCAGGCACATCGCGCAATTGCCAGGAAGCCCCTTGCAAAAAAGGGTCTTTATTAAAGTGAACATGATACTGATACGAGCGCGATGTGGCATCAAAACGGGCATGTGCATCGGCATGTACCGGGATAATATTTTTTATAGCGATATCAGGTGGAAGCAGGGCGTTGAGGCCCCTCTCCACCTGTTCATGGTTAATAGTTGATGGTTCATGGCCGTCAACTTTGCCATGATCTATGAACGATGAACTATTACCCTCAACATCAAAATGCGCGAAGAATTCTTTGGCGTGCACGCCTGTATCTGTGCGGCCGCAGCCGGTTGTTTCTATGGGCTGCCGTAAAATTGTGCTCAGTGCCTTGTTCAGCAATTCCTGTACACTTACGGCATTTTGCTGTATTTGCCAGCCGTGATAGGCAGTGCCATTGTAGGCCAGTTCAATAAAATAACGCTGGTTGTTGCTCACGAGGCAAAGTTAACAATCTGCCGCCTATGCCGGGTTCATAATTTGGTCATAGTATTATGCGGGTTCGGTTATATAGGCCTTATAGATAGCCTCAAACGCCAGTTTATTTTTAACAGCCAGATTAAAAGGCTTATTGATAAAGGTATTGCTATAGCCAATGGTTTTTGCCAGGTTACGCAAAACATCAAAATAGGTTATTTCAATACCTTCGATGATCTGCACATAAAATACAATGAACACATCACGCTCCATGGCGGTTTTCCCGGTTTTAATTGCCGATATATAAGCTTCAAGCGTCATGGCTTTTATGCCAAGTACCGTCGTTTTTGATGGCGTTTCATTAATGGCGCTGTAAATAGAATCGAGATGGGTAAGCTGCTTTTGGGTAGCTTCATGACATTCCTGTACGGCCTCCTTCAAATAAGCTAAGGATGCAAGCTCTTTTATCTCTTCAAAAAAATCAATCAGGTGTTTTTTACCAAAATAAATACTGTTCAGGTGCTCAAGGAAAATCCTTTTTAAATGGACGTTCTCAAATTTAACATCTTCGGGGTTTTGTTCACTAATGCGGGGCATTTGACAATTGTTTAAATACAAATAAATATACATTAAATAATTATCATTCAAAGCAAGCGATATCGCTATTAAATTAGTGCTTCTCCAATAAGCAAAACATTTATATTTGCCTTTATAATTTTTAATATCATGCTGCAACGCATCCAAAGCATTTACCTTTTGTTCGCCAGCCTTGTGCTGTTCGCCCTTTTCTTTTTTCCGCTTGCCCACAACGTCTATATTAATGATAAACCATCCAGCATTATGGTTACCGGCATTTACCAGGATGTGAACGGCGTACAGCAACATACCCAAACATTTGTGGCACTAACCGCTATAACCGCTATTGTTGCCCTTATTCCTTTGGTCATCATTTTTCTATATAAAAACAGAAAACAGCAAATAGCCTTCTGCTATAGTGCTATACTTGTACTTATTGGCTACAGTTTCTGGATGGCACAAACTGTTAAAGGTGCAGCAGGCAGCATTACCCTTGATACACGCACGATGGGCATTGGCCTGTTCCTTACTTCACTAAGCATTATACTGATCATCTTTGCGCAAAAAAGCATAAAAAAAGATGAGAAGCTGGTAAAATCGGCCGACAGGTTGAGGTAAACCCGGGTTAGTGTTAAGTCGACAGTACTAAGTCCACAGTACTAAGTCGGCAGTTATAAGTCTGGTTTCCTTTTCTATATTTAAAACTTATGACTAACCTAAGTTCATTGTTTGCAATCCCTTTGTAAAAACCAGGTAATAGATTATGATTTTCATGCTTAATAAAGCCCCTTGTTATCTGAAAATCGGGCTTTAAAAACCGGAGAAAAAGGTAATCCTTGTTATGAAATTATTAATTAACTGGTTTTTTTTCAGTTAATTAGTTGCTTATTCTCAATAATACCACCAAACTTCATTTTATCTCAACCCGCCTATTGGAATTATAAAACATTAACACTATCTTTGCGCCCGATTTGGCGATGTTGCCAGATTCGTTATTTAAATTCATGAACAACCCATTTATTGAACTGGGAATCCGTCATGATATTGTTAATGCCATCTCTGAGTTAGGATTTGAGAATCCTACACCAATCCAGGAGCAGTCAATCCCGGTATTGTTAACAGGCAGCAACGATTTTGTCGGATTAGCCCAAACCGGGACCGGAAAAACTGCTGCCTTTGGCCTACCATTGTTGGAACTGCTTGATTTCGAAGAAAATCATCCACAGGCACTTGTTTTATGCCCAACACGCGAACTTTGTTTACAAATCGCGAACGACATTAAGAACTACTCCAAAAAAATGAGCAACGTACACGTTGTTGCTGTTTATGGCGGAGCAAGCATTATGGATCAGCTACGCCAGATCAAACGCGGCGTACAGATCGTAGTTGCTACACCAGGGCGTATGCTTGATATCATTAACCGTAAGGCTATTGATTTTTCGGCTGTGAAGTATGTAGTATTGGATGAGGCTGATGAAATGCTCAATATGGGCTTTCAGGAAGACATTGATAGTATCTTATCTACCACACCCGAAGAGAAAAAAACCTGGCTATTCTCGGCCACCATGCCTGCCGAAGTTAGGCGGATCGCGAAAAAATACATGACCGATCCTTTCGAGCTTACCATGGGCGCAAAAAACACCGGCAATGCCAACATCGAGCATGAGTACTATATAGTACGTGCACGTGACAAGTATGCCGCGTTTAAACGTATTGTTGACTTTAATCCTGATATTTTTGGTATCGTATTTTGCCGTACCAAAATTGAAACCCAGGAAATTGCTGAATCGCTGATCAAAGACGGCTACAATGCCGATTCATTGCACGGTGACCTTTCACAGCAACAACGCGATAAAGTGATGAAACGCTACCGTGAGCGCAGCCTGCAATTATTAATTGCTACTGACGTTGCCGCACGCGGTATCGACGTTAACGACGTAACTCACGTTATTAACTATTCATTACCCGACGAGATTGAAAACTACACTCACCGTAGCGGCCGTACAGCCCGTGCAGGTAAAACCGGTGTATCAATCTCTATCGTTAACGCCAAAGAATTAGGCAAAATTCGCCAGATTGAGCGTGTTATTGGTAAAAAATTCGTGAAAGCTGAGATCCCTACAGGTTTTGATGTTTGCGAAAAACAATTATTCTCTATCGTTCACAAAGTACATAACGTAACTGTTAACGAAGAGCAGATTGAGCAATACCTGCCACGCATTTATGACGAGTTTAAAGATTTCACCAAGGAAGATTTCATCAAACGATTTGCTTCAATTGAATTTAACCGTTTCCTTGATTATTACAAAAACGCTCCTGACCTGAATGCCAGCGTTGAAGAAGGCCGTAACAGGTTCGAAGATCGCGGCGAACGCGGCAATGGTGTACGTGGCAACTTTACCCGTTTATTTATAAACTTAGGTTCGGTTGATGAATTTAACCGCGGCGATTTGTTAGGTTACATCTGTAACACTACCAAAATAAGCGGCCGTACCGTAGGTAAAATCGATGTTAAAGGTGTGTACTCTTTCTTTGAAGTACAAAACGAAGATGTTGATAAAGTGATGGCCAGCTTTAAAGAAGCCGAATATAAAGGTCGCCCCGTAAGGATCGAGATCTCTGGCGAGGGCACCAGCGATAACCGTGGCGGCGGCGAACGCCGTGAAGGCGGATACCGTGGTGGCGACCGCAGAGAAGGCGGATACCGTGGCGGAGATCGCCGTGAAGGTGGTTACCGTGGCGGCGAGCGTCGTGAAGGCGGTGGTTACCGTGGCAACGAAAGGCGCGAGCACAGCAATGGCGGTGGTTTCCGCGACTTTTCAGGCAAACCCCGTGAAGATCGCCCTGAGCGCAGAAGGAGATTTTAATTATCCATCATAAAAAAACCACCGATTGAAGTCGCAAGTTTAAAGTCGAAAGTTCTAAGTCTTATTTGAATTCGTTTTATCGACTTAAGACTTAGAACTCACGACTCCAGACTTGAGGCCCAAAGGGTGGTTTTCATGAGCTTCCTTTAGTAAGAAGCATTAGTTTTAGTTTAGTTTTGTTAACAAAGCCTTTTTACCGCTGCATACGGGAACAAAGGCTTTTGTTTTATATATAAGCCCGCCTTTTCTGGTCATAAGCAAACTTCAACCCATCCATAAAACTTATGAGCTTTCGGCTTTAGGCATTCTGCCTTCCGCTTACATTAACGGCTAAATTCAACAATATCCGAATCAGGATAACAAAGCGTTAGCTTACTGTCGGTAAGTTCCTTAATAAAAAACTTGGTATAAGGCCTGCTCCCCTGGTATGAGGTGTAAATGGTATCATTTTTTACAAAATAATCCTCTTTGCTGGCCTGCCCGTCGTCCATAATAAAATCTTTATCCGTTATCGAAAGCTTGGTAGCACCATCTTTTGATTTCCAGTTACCTTCCAGCTTTTTATTGGCAGCCGGCGGCTGAGAACAAGCGTATATCAATAACATGCCTGCAACTGCAGCAAATATGGGAGCAAACTTTTTCATGACGGATCAGGATTTTTTCAGAACGGCTTACGCCTTTGTTGAATTTAATTATTGGACAGGTTTATCTATCAGTTCAGATTTTTTCAGATAAACCCGGTGACCTTTTTTATTCACATAAAAATAATGCGAATATTTATCAATGTAAATGGTTTCGCCATTAGGGCCAACCTTGCCGGCATATTTCTTATCAGCTACTGTAGCTGCGCCTTTGGCCGCAACTTCGGATGTTTTATGGCCTATTTTTTTTGTGGTTTTGCTGATCTTACCACCGAGGGTTGAATCCTTATGCGTTTGAGTAAAGCCCGGGCTAACCATAAATGTACCGGCAGCAAACAGGGCTATTTTAAACAGATTTTTCATATTGACGGTAATTAAGTTTTTTAATAAAATCAACTCAATTTTTCGGCCAAATTTCTCATTTCTATCACAGGTGAGCGCTTTTGATATAAAATAGCGTAAACCGCCTCGCAAATAGGGATGCTTACACCGTATTGCTTATTAACTTCATGTAGGCAATTTACTGCATAGTACCCCTCGGCAATCATGTTCATTTCCAGTTGGGCCGATGTTACTGTATATCCCTTGCCTATCATGTTACCAAAGGTGCGGTTACGGCTAAATTGCGAATAAGCAGTAACCAGCAGATCGCCCAGGTAAGCGGATTCTTTAATATCCCTGTCGATAGGATGTACAGCGGCCACAAAACGTTCCAATTCGCGAATGGCGTTTGATATCAGCACCGCCTGGAAATTATCTCCATAGCCCACACCGTGGCAAATACCACTGGCAATGGCATATACATTCTTTAAAACGGCCCCGTATTCTGTACCATAGATATCATCAGAAATGTTTGTTTTGATATACCGGGTATTGATCATTCCCGCAAACCGTGAGGCAAGTCTTGTATCTCCGGAAGCTATAGTTAAATATGATAATTTTTCGAGCGCTACTTCCTCGGCATGGCACGGACCGCTGATCACCATAAAATCATCAAACGATATATCGTATTTTTGATGGAGAAACTCGGCAATTATCAAATTTTCATCGGGCACGATACCTTTTATAGCCGATACTATCTTTTTACCTTTCAGATCGGCAGCAGTTATATCTTTTAGCGCATCTTTCAAAAAAGCAGCCGGTACATTAAGCAACACAATGTCAGCAGCTGCGATAAGCGGTTTCAGATCGGTAGATATATTTTGTTCGGGAAGTTTGATCTCCACCGAACTCAGGTAATGCGGATTACGCGCAAACTTTTTCAAATGTTCCACAGCTTCGGCATTACGCATCCACCAAAAAATTTCTTTTGGGGTGGTGTTGTCGATAAGCATTTTGATATTAGCCGTAGCCCAGCTCCCCCCGCCAACAACTGTGATCTTGTTTAATTTTTTATCCATCAATAAATAATAGAAATATCGCTGCCTGGTTTTAATCGGCTAAGCAAATTAATGAAATATTATGCAGATTGGCGAATGATAGAAAAAGTAGGCTTAACTACTTTTTTGAGTCTTTTTGCAAGACAATAATCTGGCTCCGGGCCGATGCTTCCGTTTTTTTTTAAGAAGCTGTTTAAGAATGAAGAATATTAATTGCCGTTGGTTTTAACCAACGGATTAAGAGCCGAAAACTCCTGGCTTTAGCCTAATTATGCAAGCGGATTTGGGCTGAAGCCCTCTTGTTGTGAATGCTTTATTCCGTTGGTTAAAACCAACGGCAATGAAGTTTTATCTACCTGTAAACGATATTTGTCAAAAATAAACAGTTTCTAAGATAAAGAGTTTAAGATAGTTTGCATGCTCCCGGGTTTCTTTTGTCGGGATGGTAGGTTAAAGAATAGCAGGAGAGCGCAGGATGTTATTAGTTGTTAAGCATCAATTCAAAAACACCTCATCCAAAAATACCCAGCCCGGTTTGCCTTTGGCCGGATGCCATGCCGGCACGCTTTTAAGCGGTTGGGCAACCAGTTTGATGCAGGATATCTTTTGTTCGGATTTTAACTTACATTCCAATGGGATCAAAGCAAACGGATCAGACTTTTTTGGTGCCCCTGTTTTAAGTGTGCTTAATAGCTTGAGATGGTTTTGATCGGTGCCTCCCCAAACCTCAACTCCGGCGGGTAAAAAGATCTGGGAACCTGTATTACGCATTACATTGAGACTAACCGAATGCAGATCAATCGGTTTATTAAACCACATGATCACCGCCAGATCCTTTTGCGATGCAACCCATTTTCCGTTGCCAAAATTGTCGCCGCCTAATTCTTTATCGATAATTGTTTTAGCGCCATCGCCTTTGTATTTGTCGTCAGGATATTTGACAAAGCTGATGCTATCAGGCGTATAGGCACATTTATAAACATTGAATTGCACGGTATCGCTGCCAATCCATCCCGCTTTAAACGCCCTTGTCCTGATCGCAGTACTTCGGGTAAGTATAATTCCCGGTTTGTAAGATGCAGCCTTGATACTATCAGGCACCGAACCATCAGTAGTGTACCGAATATCCGCACCTTTTATAGGGTTGCTAAGTAGTAAAGCATAACTCTGCTTAAATATAACTGCCGTATTTTTTAACTGCGGACTGGTGAGCTTAAGCGCCTTACCATCATCCTTAAAGCCGGTTAACAGGCTCAGTTTGGGGTTTTGTTTTTGAAGCGATTGCAGATCGGCCGGGTTCAGGCCGCTATTCCATACCGCCAGTTCATTGAGGCTTTTTATAGCGACGAGCTGTTTTACATCGGCTATATTAAGTTTAACACCCGTTAGTGAAATACTTTTGAGGTATTTTAAACCTGCTAATTCCTTTAAACCTTTGCCCGTAACATCGCTGAAGTTAAGGTTTAGCCTGCGAAGGTTTTCAAATTTGGCGATGGTTTTCAGGTCGGCGTCCTTTACGGGCATCTTGTTCAGATCGAGCGATACCACCTGTTTTTTTATAGAACTTAACTCCTCCAGCACTTTTACATTATAGGCGCTTTTATTGTAGATATTAACCGCTAACGCCGGCGACTCGCTGGCCAGTGGATAAATCACCCGGTAATTGTTGTTCAGCTTTTGAATTTCCTTTTCGTTAGCTGCCGAAAAGTCATAAACCTCTTCTTCGCTTTCTGCGGGTTTTAAGTGGGTGGCGGCTATCATCCGTAATGAATCGTTAGCTGGCAGGTCGATCACTTTTTTGCCGAAGCGCGCTTTACTTTTTATCCAAAGGTAAAGCAGCATTTTTTCATCATCAGTAAGCTGCGTTTTGCCGGTAGGCGGCATGTGTTTTTTCTCGTTTTCGGGCAGGTGCACGCGCTGCAGCAGCAAGCTCATAGCCGGGTCGCCGGCGATGAACAGTTTGCCGGTTTTTCCACCCTTCATGATTGCTGCCGAATCGGTAAGCATTAAGCCGCCTTTCTTTTTATCGATATTATGGCAGCTTTGGCATTTTACCTCAAATATAGGGCGGATCACATCGTTATAAACCAGCGCCTGATCTATCGGTACCACGTTTTTGCTCTTATCCATTACCGGCCCCAAAACAAAATCATTGCCATGGGTAAGGTTGCCGCCAAGGTGCCCGGCAACAATTAAACAGAAAACGGTTATTATAGCTCCGGCTTTAGCCAGCCTTACCGTATACTTTGAGGT
This sequence comes from Mucilaginibacter sp. 3215, assembly GCF_050433785.1. Classification (NCBI taxonomy): domain Bacteria; kingdom Pseudomonadati; phylum Bacteroidota; class Sphingobacteriia; order Sphingobacteriales; family Sphingobacteriaceae; genus Mucilaginibacter; species Mucilaginibacter sp. 3215. The sequence continues at coordinate 53,598 of NZ_JBNPWO010000017.1, read as the reverse complement.
GTGACGGATGAGATATACGCCATACCCGGAGAAGGCCACGCTTACCCCAAACCATTTATGCCATTGCAAGGTATCGCCTTCATAGCCCGGCTCCCTTGAAAGGAACAGGCCCATGATCACCGTTATAGAGGATAGCAGAGCGCCCAAAAGCAGCAGGTAACTTGTAAAAGTTTGATACAGTTTTTCGTTAATAAACTCGGGCCGGTAACGGAAAAACTCCATCACCATGGCCAGCATCAGTATCACGATGGGAAAATGCAGAATGAGCGGGTGCATGCGGCCAACAGGTTGCAGCCAGCGGGGCACAACCAGGCTATCGCCGGCTATAAGCAGCACTGCGATAAAAATATTAAGGGCAAATAATGTCCCTTCGGCAAAACCTTTGTGGCTGCTTTTCATATACGCCGGGCTGTATGTGTATTAATTAAACCCTTGTGAATTTATAAGGATATACCTTGCCCGATGCCCATTGAGCCACGTACAAATTTTCGTCGTTGTCCACGCAAACATCGTGCGGGTTCAGGAAAATCTTTTCGGCCTGTGCTATGGGTTGCAGTACGCCATCGGTATAAACCGGCTCGGTGCCTCCAAGGTTGGATACAACTTTGTTGTTCTTGTCTAATATGGTAGTGAAGCCGGTATTTTCCTTGCCCAGATCGGGCGAACGCAGTACAGCGGCATACAAATGATCGCCCTTAATTACCGGGCGGCAAACGCAGGCTCCCGGAAGTTTAATTACTTCCTGCAATTTTCCATCCATACTGAAGCGTTTAAAGCAGTTGCGGGTGCGGTCGGTAACCAATAATGTTGGCGTACTATAACGCCTGTCTATCACTATCCCGTGCGCGTTATCTAAATGTTCGTCGCCTTCGCCCTTACCGCCGAAGAAGCCTTTTAGCTTGCCATCCTTATCATAATGGGTAACGTATTGGGCCCCATAGCCATCGGCAATAAAAATGTCGCCATTGCTGTCAATAGTGGTTTCTGTAGGGACAAACTCTTCGGCTTTTTTGTAAACACCGGTTTCGAGCGGTACATCAATGGTCATTAAAATACGGCCATCTAATGTGGTTTTGTATACCTGGTGTTTTACGGTATCGGTTATGAAAAGTACCTCGGTGCCGTTTTCATTAAATAGGGTGAGGCCATGTGCGCCGGGGAAATCATGCCCCCAGGTACTTAGCAGCTTGCCCGATTTATTATAAATGAGCACATTATTTTTGGTTTCGTTGGTGAGCAGCAAAATGCGGCCTTTTGAATCCTGCACCATCTCATGGCAATCATTCACCGGGTTCTTCTGTGAATCGGCCTTGCTCCAGTTTTTATCCATGCGGTAGCGCATATTACCATGACCGTAAATTGGGCCGTCATCTTTCGCTAACATGTCTTTCGCTATAAAAAAGCCTGCTGATAAAACTGAAGTGTGCTTGATAAATTCTCTTCTTTCCATACCGTTGATTTTTATGATTGCGTTGATTTCGCTGATTATTTCTTTTGATTACACCGATTTTTTGAATTCTTGTTCATCCCGTCATTGCGAGGAACGAAGCAATCGCGAACTTTACAGGGCGGACTTGCATAGTGCCTCGGCCTCCGTGCGATTGCTTCGTACCTCGCAATGACATAGTTGAATGGGGAGGGTTTAGAGGGGGCTACGCTATTATCCCCTTCACCACATTCCCCGCTACATCCGTCAGTCTATATCTCCTGCCTTGGCTTTTATAAGTTAGTTTTTTATGGTCGATACCTAATTGATTTAAAATGGTGGCATGGAAATCATGCACGTGTACCGGATCTTTTACGATGTTGTAGCCAAACTCATCTGTTTCGCCGTAAACGATGCCCGGTTTAATACCGCCGCCAGCCATCCAGATGCTAAAACAGCGGGGATGATGGTCGCGACCGTAATTGGCTTTTTCCAGTTTACCCTGGCTGTAATTGGTTCGTCCGAATTCTCCGCCCCAGATTACCAGTGTTTCATCCAACAGGCCGCGTTGTTTCAAATCGGTAACCAGCGCTGCGGATGCCTGGTCGACATCTTTAGCCTGCCCCGCCATTTCTTGTGGCAGGTTGCTGTGCTGGTCCCAGCCCTGGTGATAGAGCTGCACAAAGCGGACACCATTTTCCGAGAGCTTGCGCGCAAGCAAACAGTTAGCCGCATAAGTGCCGGGAATAAGGCACTCCGGCCCGTACATCTTCACAATATCGTCCGACTCCTTGCTTACGTCCATAATTTCGGGTACGGCTGTTTGCATGCGGTAAGCCATTTCATATTGCTGTACCTTGGTATTTATTTCCGGGTCGCCGAACTCTTTGTAGTTCATGTCATTGAGCTCGGCCAGTTTATCCAGCATTTTACGGCGCTCGTGACGGTTCAGTCCTTCAGGATCATTCAGGTACAGGATTGGGTCTTCGCCACTGCTGAACTGTACGCCCTGGTGAATGGAATCTAAGAAGCCATTACTCCACAATTTGGAGTAAACACCCTGCCCGTTTCCCTTGCCTTTAGATAACAATACGGTGAAAGCCGGCAGGTTTTTGTTTTCGCTGCCGAGGCCGTAGCTTACCCACGAGCCCATGCTTGGGCGGTTACCCTGCTGTGCCCCTGTCTGGAAAAAAGTTAGCGCTGGGTCATGGTTGATGGCATCGGTATTAAGCGATTTAATAATGCAGATGTCATCGGCAATTTTGCCTATGTGCGGAAACATATCGCTGATCCAGGCGCGCGACTCGCCATATTGCTTAAAATCATAAAATGAACCTACCAGCGGGAACGAAGCCTGTTTAGCCGTCATGCCGGTAAGGATCTGGTTGCCGCGTACCGATGCCGGCAGCTCCTGCCCCATCATTTCGCGCAGCTTGGGCTTGTAATCAAATGACTCCAGTTGCGAGGGTGCCCCATCCTGGAACAGGTAGATTACCCGCTTGGCCTTTGGCGCAAAGTTGGGGATGCCGGGGATAAAATCAGCCTCGGCTTCATCTCCCTTGCCACTAAACAGATCAGGAATGAGCAATGAACCCAATGCCACGCTGCCAATGCCCAGACTGAGCCTGGAAAGAAACCTGCGCCGGTTGATGTTAAGCCTGTTTTCTAAAAAATCTTTTTCCATGTGCTCAGGTTTTTGTTATGGCTTCTTCCAGATTATACATGGTATCAACCACTTTCATCATAGCTGCGAGGGTTATTTTATCCAGATTGGCCGGTACCGGGTATTCGCCTACAGTGAGCAGTTTTTCGGCATCCGCCTTTTTCATGCTTTTTAATTCATCGGCATAGTATGAGGTTAAAATGGCCAGTTCTTTTTCTTGTGGATGGCGGCACAGGATCAGCCGGAAAGCTTTGGTGATCTTTTCTGTCGATGTGCTTTTATCCTGCAAAAGTTTCGCTGCTAAAACCCGCGCACTCTCTAATACTGTAGGATCGTTAAGCATAACCAAAGCCTGCAAAGGAGTATTGGTACGCAGGCGTTTTACTTCGCACTGGTCGCGGTTGCTGGCATCAAAAATACCTAAGGATGCTGGCGGAACGGTACGTTTAATTAAGGTATACATTCCCCTGCGGTACAGGTTAGGGCCATGTACCTGTTTATAATTTGCCAAAATCCCCCTGCCCGATGTGGCGTTTTCCCAAAGGCCCGGCGGCTGGTAAGGGTTAACACTCGGGCCGCCGATGGTTGGATTAAGGAGTCCGCTGCTGGCCAGCACCAAATCGCGCACAAACTCGGCAGGTAAACGGCCCCTTGGACCCCGGGCTAATAAAGTATTATCCGGATCTTCCTTCAGTTTTTCGGGTGTGGCTGCTGCCGATTGCCTGTAAGTGGCCGACATTACCATCTGCTTTACCAGCCGTTTAATATTCCAGCCGTGGTCGCGGAAATCGACAGCCAACCAGTCCAGCAGTTCCGGGTGCGACGGTAGATCACCCTGCATTCCGAAATCGCCGGAGCTTTTTACGATGCCCTTGCCAAAAAACTCCTGCCACATCTGGTTTACAAACACGCGGGCGGTAAGCGGGTTGTTTTTGTTAAACAGCCATTCGGCTAAGCCCAGGCGGTTTTTAGGATAGTTATTAGTAAACGGTAATATGGATTTAGGTGTGCCGGCCTGTACCTCATCGCCATGGGCATCGTAGTTGCCTCGTTTGAGGATGTATGTCGGCCGCACCTTGTCACTATCCGTCATGATGGATACGATGAGCTTATCGGTATCGCGCTTGTTCACAAAAGTCAGGATCTTTTTAACATCGTCGTTACTGATCTGCATCATCGGATTTTTGGCGTAGGTTTCGGGCCCACCAACGGTTGATTGCAAGCCCACTTCCTTCACATTGTTAAAAAAGGCATAAACCTGGTAGTACTCTTTTTGCGAAAAAGGATCGTATTTATGGTCATGGCAATGGGCACATTCCAATGTAACGCCCAACATGGCTTTGCCGAAGGTATTGGTTCGGTCGGTTACATAACTAACCCGGTATTCCTCATCAATTACACCGCCTTCTTCAGTTATTTTGTGATTGCGGTTAAAGCCGGTTGCTAATAGTTGTTCTTTGGTGGCATTAGGCAGTTGGTCGCCGGCTAACTGCCAGGTAATGAATTTATCATAAGGCAGGTTTTCGTTATAGGCATGGATCACCCAGTCGCGCCATGGCCATTGGGTGCGGTAATTATCATCCTGATAACCGTGCGAGTCGGCATAGCGGGCAACATCCAGCCAGTGCAACGCCATTTTTTCGCCGTATTGCGGAGTTGCCATCAGCTTGTCCACCATTTTTTCGTAAGCATTGGCGCTTTTATCGGCTAAAAACTCATCCATTAAAGCAAGGGATGGCGGCAGACCGGTCAAATCGAGTGAAATGCGTTTCAGCAGGCGTTCTTTATCCGCTTCGGGATTAGGCTCCAGGCTGGCCTGCTCCATTTTTTGCAGTACGAAATTATCGATAGCATTTTTAGGCCATGCCGTGTTTTTTACCTGCGGAACCGGGTAATTTCGCGGAGCGACAAAAGCCCAGTGCTTTTCATATTTGGCGCCCTGTTTTATCCACTTGTGAATGAGTTCGACTTCATAGGGCGATAACCTCTTTAAATTGGATGACGCCGGCGGCATCTGCTCGGTGGTGTCTTTGGTAGAGATTCGGCGATAAACCTCCGATTGCATGGGATCTCCGGGGACAAGCGCGTGCGATGATGGGTTATCTTTTAATGCCTTGTAGGCGCTCTCCGGAAGATCGAGCCTAAGGTCGGCTTCGCGATGGGACGCATCGGGGCCGTGGCATTTATAGCACTTGTCTGAAAGTATTGGGCGGATATTAAAGTTGTAGCTGATGGTATCGGGCACCTGTTCTTCGGCTATCCCGCCTGATGAATGGCAGGAATAAAGCGTGTACAGCATGCAGATGGCTATTGTAAGCCACACATAATACAACTTCCGGTACATGGGTTTAAAATTGGTTAAACAGAAATTAAAGTTATATAATTTATAGCACAATTTGCAAATACATATTTATGTACTCAAATTGATTTAACGAGGGCAATATAGCATGAAAAATGATATGTTCATACATTTTGTACAAATGTTTTAACATACAAGCAGAGGAGGACATTTTTAAAGAATAAAAGTGGAATAGCCGATGAGCCAAAAATTGAATCGACGGGATAATATTTGTTTTTTTTAATGTAAACGAGCAATGTTCTGATTGCTCATCTTTTCCAACTTTTTAATATCCCGGTAAACGATATACAAAGGGATGATCCCAAAAATACCGAAGCAGCAGTCAATGAACCGCCAATAAACGGGGATACCGCGGATTGGGCCGGCAATAAAGGCCAGCGGGAACACCATTACACAGGCAATCATGCCAAACTCAATTATCCAAATGTTTTTAACCGGATCTTTCAGCGGACCAACAAATGCCATAGCAATAACCAGGTGACCGAAAGCCAGCCAGTCGGTACCATAAGCCAGGTAAGGATAGTTTTGATTGGTTGTTTTTACAGCGAGATAAACATTGGTTAGCCAGTTCTGCATAAATCCTGGAAATACAGAGGCATGATTAGCAAGCCAGGCAAGTTCAGTTTCGATAGGGAAGGCGGTTACACCACTTAGTACCAGACCGATGATAAATACAATGACCCAGGTTTTTATTTTTTTGCGAAGTTCAGGTTCGGTTTTCATAACAAGAGCAAGGTAGGGAATTTGATTGTAGATTGTATATTCCCCTTTAGGGGGTTAGGGGGCGCAATACTTCTTTATAAAATTATCGGCTTTATCGCTGCCTATGTTGCGGATAAAATTCCAGTCATGGCAGGCACCTTCTTTGTCGCCTTGTTTAAATTTTTCGCCGGCCTGGCTTAGTACATCATTAATAAAATCATCATCGTAGCCAAGTTGTTTTTTGAGGTTAATAATGATAGCCTCTTTGGTGGTATCGGCCTTGCCTTTGTATTTATTGCTGTAGTAATTGGTCACTGCGTTTTCCAGTTCCTGCTGAGCTTTATAGCTGGCAATGGCGCTTTGCATGTCGCGGATGCTGGTAGGCCCGCAACGTGCGGGATCAGGGTCAAAACGGATGGGTTGAACGATATTGGTTTTAAGATTATACCCCGCCGGAACCACCCACTGGCCCGATGTAAGTTTAATAACCCTCAAAGCTTCATCGTCAAGGTCGATACCGGGGCCATCCTGTACTTTAGCATCATGTACCATACCATCTTTATCAACCATAAACGAAACATTGATGGTTCCCGAAATACAATTTTGCCGCGAATATTCAGGATAAATGATCTTTGTCTTCAGAAAATCATTAAACGCCTGCTGTCCGCCTTTAAACGCAGGCTGCTGGGCAAGCAATGTACTCGCTGTAAAAATGATCAACGCGATATGGAGACAAAGTGCTTTAAGCATAGTATAAATATCGACAATAAATTGTGGATTATGTTTAGATAGCCTTAGAAAGAATTATGGTTGAATAACTAAACGGATAGTCATATTTGTTTCAGTATCCCATTTGCAAGGCGGCTTACCAATCGACTTGCTGTCATTTCTTACCACCTGTTTTATCTGTACAACTAAACCGAAATCGAAGATCCGAATTCCCAAATCAAAGCACCTGGTTAAACTCCAGCCGCTCGCCATCCGGCCCGGTGATGTTGAAATATTTGCAGCCATTTTTCCAGAATTGTAAAAACACGGGCTCTGGTTCAAGCACGTTAAAGCCGCCCTCTTTAATAGTTTTAAAGGCGAGGTTGATATCATCAACATCAAAGGCTATATGATCAATGTGCCCGTTTGATCTTGAACGGATCCCGGCCAGCGAAGCTTCAGGCAATTGGTAAAGCTCCATGATCATATTGCCGCGCTGCATCATAACGCAGGTGCCGGTACCGCTGTTATCGGTAAAAGGGGCTTGCATTACATTGTTAAAGCCCAGTCTGGCGTAAAATTGTTGTGATGCTTCAATATTGGTTACCGGCACGCCGATATGTTGTATTCCGTTTATTGCTAAATTTATATGATTGCTCATGCTGATAATCAGTTGTTTATTATCGATCTAATGTATGTTTAAACACTCGGTAACAGATATGGTTGGCAACGCCGGCAAAATAAATATGCAGTAATTATCATCCATCCATCATTTTACACAAGCTTAACACATTTGATGTAAATTGCAGTTAAACTTGCACCAATTAAAACATATTAATGAAGATCGGAATTGTTTGTTACCCAACCTTTGGCGGAAGCGGGGTTGTTGCCACTGAACTTGGTAAAGCCCTTGCAGACCGTGGTCACCAGGTTCATTTTGTGACCTATAACCAGCCGGCGCGGTTGGATCTCTTTTCCGAAAACCTGTTTTATCACGAAGTTTCGGTTTCCAACTATCCGCTGTTCGATTTTCCGCCCTACGAGCTGGCCCTGGCAAGCAGGCTGGTTGATGTGGTACGTCATGAGCAATTGGATGTATTGCATGTGCACTATGCTATACCCCATGCTTCGGCCGCGTTTATGGCCAAGCAAATATTAATGACCTATGGTATTTATATCCCTGTGGTAACTACACTGCACGGTACAGATATTACGTTGGTTGGTAAAGACCGCACCTTTAAACCGGTTGTTACTTTTTCCATCAACCAAAGTGATGGTGTAACAGCCGTATCGCAAAACCTTAAAGAGGACACCTATAAGTTTTTTGATATTAAGAAGGATATCCTCGTGATCCCTAACTTTATTGACCTTAGCAGGTTTAGCCTTAAACCTAAAGATCATTTTAAGAAAGCGATTGCACCTTCGGGCGAAAAGATCCTGGTACATACCTCCAACTTCCGTAAGGTGAAACGTACCGAAGATGTAGTGAAGATTTTTGCTAAAGTGATCAAAAAGATCCCGTCGAAACTGCTGATGGTTGGCGACGGCCCCGAACGTTCCATGTGCGAACAGCTTTGCCGCGATTTGGGCGTTACCGATAATGTACGCTTTTTAGGTAAACAGGATGCTGTTGAAGAAATCCTTTCTGTATCCGATTTGTTCCTGATGCCATCGCAATCAGAAAGTTTTGGTTTAGCAGCGCTTGAAGCTATGGCTTGTAAAGTGCCGGTGATCAGCAGTAATGCCGGTGGTTTGCCCGAATTAAATATTGATGGCGTAACAGGCTTTTTGAAAGAGCCAGGAGATGTAGAAGGTATGGCAGAAAAAGCAATATTTATTTTGGAGGATGAAGAACGTTTAGCTAAATTTAAAGAAAATGCACTGGCACACGCCAAAGAGTTTGAATTATCTACCATTTTGCCCAAATATGAAAACTTTTACCTTGAGGTAATTGAGCAAAATAAAGCTAAGCTGTTTAACCAACAGTTGTAATAAACCTGATACAATTCAAAAAATATTCTTTAAAAGTTAAATTTTATCGGTTTCGTTAATTAATTTAGTTTTTCACTCCTAAAAGTTAAAACTTATGGCAAAGCACACACTAAAAAGCGGACAACTCCTTAAGTACATCGGAAAGAAATGGAAAAACCTGCACATTGGTCATCCATTAAAATTTATGGGGTACGATGAGAATAGTTTCGCCGACATCTGGGTGGAATACCAGGGTAAATTAATGCTTCTGGCACTTAAGGATGTGGAAACACTAAGCGTTGCTTAAGTAGATAACTTGAGCCGGTCTGTTCAAAAGACAAGGGAAAATAGCCTTACTCATGCATACGTGCTAAGTAAGGCTATTTTATTTTGTAGATTTTAGATCCCCTCTCGAGAGGGGGCGCGATGGGAGGGAGCATTAGCAGGGGTGTGTTTGTACGATTGCCTTACTAAAGCAGAAACACACCCCTACACCCCTCTCAAGAGGGGAATCGCACATCCCGAGCTTTTAAAACTTTTGTTTTAGAACAAAAGAAACCTATATTAGCGTCACAAAAGGAAATGGTGTCTTCCTACTTAACCGCCCTAAAAAGCTGATGGCGCCTACAGATAATTAACTCACAGGCTTTTATCCTGTGCTAATTTTTTGTGGGTACATAAATATCAGCAATATGCAAAATCAAAACCAACTTTTTTCTTCGCAACATTTCGCAATTCTTAAAAACGCCCTCCGGTGGACGGTCATTATCATCCCCATAGCTGTTGTTATTGGCAGCGCGGTTGCTTTATTCTTGTGGTTGTTGAGTTGGGCTATCCATTTTAGGTTTGCACATAACTGGCTGTTGTTTTTGCTGCCATTGGCAGGTATCGCGATATTTTTCATTTATAAATTTTTTGGTGGTCCGGCCGAAAAGGGGAATAATTTAATTATTGATGAAATCCACAACCCCGGTGGCGGGGTCCCTAAGCGTATGGCCCCACTGGTGCTGATTACCACCATTATCACTCATTTGTTTGGCGGCTCGGCCGGACGCGAGGGAACGGCGGTACAAATGGGCGGCAGCTTAGCCCAAATGATAGGCAAATGGCTTAAGCTGAATGAAGCTGATACCCAAACAGTGCTTACCGCGGGCATAGCGGCGGGTTTCGGTGCGGTATTTGGTACGCCGTTAACAGGTGCTGTTTTTGCAATGGAGGTGCTGACGATAGGCCGGGTGCAATATAATGCGCTGCTGCCCTGCCTTATTGCGGGCGTTGCCGGCGATATTACGGTGGCCGCGTGGGGTGTTCATCATACGCCTTATCATATTGATATTATTCCCGTTATCCCGCATTGGTTTTCAGGCTATGTTTCAACCGACCTGTTAATGATCTTCAAAACTATAGTAGCTTCTATCGCTTTCGGGCTGGTCAGTTACCTTTTTGCCAAAATGGTACATGGCATCAAAAGTTTTTTTACACAATACATCAAAACGCCCTGGTTGATCCCGTTTATTGGCGGGCTGATCATTATCGCGCTTACTTTTGTTAATGGCAAACCCGATTACCTAAGTTTAGGGGTAGATGCCGAACATGCTGGTGCTGTTACAATCCCTTCAGCTTTTCATGCCGGCGGTGCCGATACCTGGAGCTGGCTGTGGAAAACCATTTACACTACCGTAACCTTAGGTACAGGTTTTAAAGGCGGAGAGGTAACACCGCTGTTTTATATTGGCGCTACTTTGGGTAACACTTTATCCGGTTTACTTGATGCGCCGGTTAGCCTTTTTGCCGCTTTAGGTTTTATAGCGGTTTTTGCAGGCGCAACTAATACCCCGCTGGCCTGTACTTTTATGGGTATAGAGCTTTTTGGTGGCGAACACGCCCTGTTGTTTGCCGTGGCCTGTTTCACAGCCTATCTTTTCAGCGGGCATACGGGTATATATGGCTCCCAAAGAATTGGAGTTACTAAGTTAACCGGTGGACCGGCCGATGACAAAACGCTTTCGGAAGCAATGAAAAGGCGCGGATATTTATATCATAAGCTGGCAAAATATAGTTTCCTTAAAGCGAAGGAATAAGCATTATTTAGTGGCGGTAACCACAATGTAAGGAGATAATAGCTTTGATTCTACCGGGATGATTTTGGTAAAAACCTTGCCTGCTACCCACACCAGTTTGGTGATGGCTTTAGCTATGGCAGGCTTGTTAGCCTTATCTTCCAGCCAAACCGAAAATTTGCCGTAATAATATGCCTCAACATTTTTTAAGCCCAATTCCTTGCAATAGCTGGCCAATAATGGAGGGTTCATACTATTGATGTTGTGTTTTTCGTAGTTATTAAGGTCGTAGTTGCGTTGTACCCATCCGTTAACACCGGTAAAGTTAGGCAGGGTAATAAACAGCGTGCCTCCCGGTTTAAGGAAAGAGAGGTGTTTTTCAATAATGCCTTTGGTATCATTAAAATGCTCTATCAATCCGCATGAAAGTACCAGGTCATATTCGGTTTCGGGTTGGTATTTGAACAGGTCGCCTTCAATAACTACAATATCCTGATCATTAAGCTGATTGGCATCCAGTACTTCCTTTAAAACTTTTGGGTGCACATAAAAATCGAACAGCGTAGTTTTTAACCCGAAATACTTCTTTAAAAAAATGGCAAAATAACCCGGAAAACCTCCAAGCTCAATAGCCGACGCAGGTTTATTCGTATCGATAGTCTTTTTTAGCAGCTTATGAAAAGTATAATTAGCTGGCACATTAAAAGCCAGGTCTTTTTTTGATTCCCAGTAACCGGCCCAAAATGCCTTGTCGGTGAGTTCGTTGCTCATGGGTGCAAAGGTATAAAAAGTAGGCAGTTTCCGGTCGGCGGTTTTCAGTTGGCAGTTTTCATTGTGCAGTAAGCAGTATTTAATAAATGGGAATGTTTAACAACTTACAGTCGCCAACAGAGTACTGCCAGCTGCTTACTGTAAACCCTTAAAACTATACCCTTCCTTACTCCAAACCTCCAAAGCCCGCGGCAGTACATATTCCAATCGATCAAAAGCTTTGATGCTGTCATGAAATACTACCATCGATCCTGCTTCGGTATATTTAAGCACTCCTTTTAGGCAATCTTCAGGTTTAAGGGCCGCATCAAAATCGCCGCTGAGCACATCCCACATAAAAATATTCAACTCAGGCTTTATGGTTCTCAGCGCGCGGATCTGCGCCCTTTTTATCCGCCCATACGGGGGACGAAACAATGGCGTATCCAGCAATTTATCGGCCTGTAAAAAATTATCAAGATAGGTTTGGGTATCGGTTTCCCACCCTTTAAGGTGATTGAAAGTATGATTGCCTATGGCATGGCCGCCGGCTTTTACCTGTTCAAAAATATCGGGGTGCTTGCGTACATTGTCGCCAATGCAAAAAAAGGTGGCTTTGGCATTGTATTGTTTTAAAATATTTAATACAGCCGGTGTAACAATTGGTATAGGGCCGTCGTCAAAAGTGAGATAAATGCAACGGTCAGTTGATTTTATATCCCAGGTAAGTTGGGGATAAAGCTTTTTTAGCAGCCAGGGAGTTTTAACCAGGTACATACAGATGAGGTAGTTTGTGTTTTATCCCTATTAACAACATTTAACAAAAATAAACACTGCAATGTAATGAACAGTTGCTTACCATTGTATAGAAAAACCTTATGAAACTAAAATTATTACTATCAGTTAAAGCAACGCTCATTTGCACAATTATAATTTCGGTATGCAGCTTTAATGCCGACGCGCAGGAAGTAATAGGCTTGCAAAAGGCAGTAGACCTGGCCCTTGAACGTAATCTTACTATTAAACAAGCCGAGTTCACAGCTGCCATCACCAACGAAGACCTTAAGCAATCGAAATATAATCAGTTGCCTAATTTAGCTGTGAGCCCACAGGGATCATTCAACTTTGGTCGTAATATCGACCCTTCAACCAACCAGTTCAGCAACCAGCGCATCCTGGCGGTTAATGGTAACTTTACCTCGCAGGTAACACTGTTTCAGGGCGGGCAATTGCGCAATACAGTAATTCAGAACAAGATTTTGCTTGATGCCGATAAAACTAATGTTGCCAAAGTAAAAAACGACCTGATATTGAACGTGGTTACTACCTACCTGCTGGTGCTAACCAACCAGGATCTGGTAAAGGCTGCGCAACAGCAAATTGATGTATCTAAAATAGCTTTAGACCGCGCCCAGAAAAGCTTTGATGTGGGTAATCAAACCCTTGCCGATCTGTCGCAGGCCAAAGCACAGCTCTCAACCAACGATCTGAATTACACCAATGCCGAAAATCAGTTGGAGCAATCGCTCCTGACCCTAAAGCAATATATGGAGATGGATCCCGGCACTGATATTAGAGTTGAAAGGCCCGACATCAGTAAGTTAAACAATGTGAAAACTGTATATGATGCCCAGGAAGTTGTAAAAACCGCTCTTGCAGTAAACCCAGATGTGTTATTGGCCGAGCAACGTCAAAAAGCTGCGGCGCAGGGTGTTAAAATAGCAAGAGGCAACTACTATCCGTCGGTAGTATTATTTGGTGCTGCCGGTTCATACTTTTCTGATGCCAAGAACACGCCTTTTGGCGCTACACCAACCGGTAAATTTGATACCGTTGGCTTTGTTCAAAACTCGCAGCAGGCGGTTGTGGTGCCTAATTACAAAGTAGGCTTCAAGAGCAACCCCTTTTTCAGGCAACTGGGTGACAACTTTAACCAGTCGGTAGGGGTAAGCTTGCAGATTCCGATATTCAACAGGTTCCTTTCGCGCACTGCGGTACGGAAAGCGAAACTGCAAAACCAAAATGCCGAAGTAACTGCGCAACTGGCGCGTAATAACCTGAGCAAAATCATTTACCAGGCAGTATGGGATTTACAGGCCGCCGATAAGCGTTATGCATCGGCGACACAGACCTACAATGCCAATAAAGATGCGTTTAATATTATACAGCAACGCTATACAGTAGGTTTGGTTAACTCGCTTGATTATAATACATCGCTGACCAATCTCAACAAATCGCAGTTTGATATGATTGAGGCGCAATACCAGGTGATTTTCAGAAGCAAAGTCATTGACTATTATTTAGGCAACCCTATAACACTTTAATAAAATCTTAACCGTAAAATATCCAAATTCACCGTCATGGGAAAAACTACTAAATATATTCTGATAGGTCTTGGCGCACTGATTGTCCTGCTGATCATTGCTAAGGTTACGGGCCTGATAGGCAAGCCCGCGCTAACCCAGGTAGCTACCGAAAAGGCCGAAACACGCGAAATAAATGAAACCGTATCGGCCAGCGGAAAGATCAAACCACATGTTGAGGTTAAGATAAGCCCTGAAGTATCGGGCGAGGTGGTTGAGCTGCCAATAAAAGAGGGGGATGTGGTTAAAAAAGGTCAATTGCTTTGTAAGATCAGGCCGGACATTTTAAAGTCAGGTTATGACCGGGCTATCGCGTCATATAATACCCAAAAAGCAAGCGTAGGTAATTCAAGCCAGATGCTTAAACAAGCCGAAGCTACTTATGCTAACCAAGCCGGTATTTACAAGCGCAGTAAAGAGCTTTATGATAAAAAAGTGTTAACGGTTTCGGAATTTGAAAATGCCAAAGCTGCTTATGAAGGCGCTAAAGCATCGCTTGAAGCTGCCAAACAAAATGTGGTAGGCTCGCAATATGGCCTGGCACAATCACAGGCATCAGTTAAGGAAGCACAGGATAACCTCGCGAAAACAACTATCTATTCGCCGGTTGATGGTGTGGTTTCAAAACTATCTGTTGAAAAAGGTGAGCGTGTTTTGGGTACCCAGCAATTTGCCGGTACCGAGATCATGACTATATCTGATCTGAGCAAAATGGACGTGAATGTTGACGTGAATGAAAACGACATCAACCGTATCTCCCTTGGCGATTCATCAAAAATTGAAGTAGACGCGTTTTTAGGCAAGAAATTTACCGGTGTGGTAACTGAAATAGGCAGCTCGGCAAACGTGGTAGGTACATCTGCCGACCAGGTAACAAACTTTACTGTAAAGGTGAGGATCAATGCCGATTCATATGCCGCCCTGTTAAAGAAAACAGCCGATAATCCATCACCTTTCCGTCCGGGGTTAACAGCCACCGTTGATATCAGCACCAATTCGGCCAAAGCGCTGTCGGTACCAATCCAATCGGTAACCACCCGCGAGGAAAAGAAAGAAAATAACGGCCCGCCTAAAGCTGATGAGGATAAGAGTAAACCACAAATCAGCCCGGTAGCCAAAGAATATGTATTTGTACTAAACGCGGGTAAGCTTAAACAGGTACAGGTAACTACGGGTATCCAGAACGATAGTTATATCCAGATCTTATCCGGCCTTAAAGGTGGCGAAGAAGTTGTATCAGCTCCGTATTCGGCTATTTCAAAAACGCTTAGCGATGGGCAAGCGGTTCAGAAAGTAGATAAGTCAAAATTATTTAACGCCGATAATACTAAATAATTGATAAGCAGATGTGCTGGTTTCAGATGCGCAGATGAATTAGATTTTCAGACGCCCGGTTTCGCCGGGCTTTTTTGTGAACGGAATTTCCGATGATTAAACCCATCGTTAAAAATGGGCGCGAGTTTAAGATGAACGGCGGTCCTAGCCCTGCCGTCCACGCTTCGACAGGCTCAGGCTTGATAGGCCTCTTTTTGTTATTTTACCTTCACTGTTCGCCGGTTTTCGACACCTGGGATGACCAACCTTTCGACAACTATATATAGTAACTTACCGGCAATTTAAAAAAGCATATAACTCACATGCTTCAACACCTGGCGTAATTTTTCAAGGGCGATGCTCATCTGGCGCTCTACTGTTTTAGGTGAGATATTAAGCTGTACGGCAATTTCGCGATATTTCATATCGCTGAAACGGCTCAGCACAAAAATCTCGCGGCATTTTTCGGGAAGGGTAGCTATGGCTGCTTCTATCTGTAGGGCGAGTTCTTTTTCCTCCAGTCCGTTTTCGAGCGTATTGCGCAACTCATCAAACAGGTTGTTTTTTTCGAGGTAATTAACGTAAAGGTTTTCTATCTTCTGGCGTTTGAGGTAGTTGAGGCTTCGGTTTTGCACCATTTTAAAAAGATAGGAACTTACTGATGAGCAAAAATTGACCTCATGCCCGCGCTCCCACAGGTGGGTGAATACATCGGCAGTAATTTCTTCGGCAACGGTTAAATTGTTTACAAAACGATTGGAGAACAAAGTTAAGCGGGTATAGTATAGCCTGAACAGGGTTTCAAACGTTTTCGCATCACCCTGTGTAAATGAGGTTATAGGTAGTTTGTTTTCCTGGATCATTAATCCCGCCTTTAATTAATCCGAATACTTTTTAAAAAACTTTAACAAGTTACAGAGTTTTTCATTCCGTATCAAATTTAATATGGAAATAATGAAAAGCTAAGCACAAACATTCTGTAAAAAAACAGTTATGCGTAACATGCGGGGTGCATTTCTCCGGGTAGCCGAATAAAATTGAAAAATATTTCAACAGGCTTTGAGGGTATCGGTTTTTTCGATTGTCTTAACGATAATATTACAAATGGATAACGAAGAAGTAAAACTGCTGTTGGTAAAATACATAACCGGTGAAGCTACCCCACAGGAGATGGAGCAGGTTAAACAGTGGATAAGTGCGCACCCCGAGAACGAACAGTATTTTGCACAACTGTACGAAACCTGGCACAATATGCTTTACCTGCAACCCGCGGTTGTAAATAAAGACAATGCTTATAACAAGCTTTCGGCCGATATCGAGCCAAAGCAGCCGTCGCGCTATGCAAGGCTGATCAGTTGGGGCAAAGTGGCAGCGGCTGTTGCTTTACTGGCAGCGGTTACGGCTACCTTATATAACAGGTATTCAAAAAATGCAGAAAGTGTAAGGCAAATAGCCGCTAACCCCGGCGCCATTAAAAAAATTGTTTTGAGCGATGGCACGCAGGTTTGGCTTAATGCAGACAGCAAGCTTAATTATACGGCCGATTTTGGTAAAACAACCCGTACCGTTTACCTGGAAGGCGAAGCGTTTTTTGATATCGCCCCCGGTAAAAAAGAGGTCCCTTTTATTGTAAATACGAAAAACTATACCATAAGGGACATCGGTACAAAGTTTAATCTTAAGGCCTATGCTTCCGACCCGTTTTTTGAAACCACAGTAGTAAAAGGCGAGGTATCGGTTGAGGGTAATGTAGATAACAATGCGCATGAAATGAGCCGCATTTATGTAAAGCCGCGGCAGGTGCTCCGCATTTATTACCATCCCAAAAAAGAAAACTATAGCTATACCACACCAGATCCAAAAAGCCTGAACGAGATCCAGGTATCGGAGATTGATTCGGCCAAGCTTGACCGTTATGACGGTTGGAAGGAAAACCTGCTGGTATTTGACGGCGCAACCCTTAGCGAGATAGCTAAAGTGCTTGAACGAAGATATAACGTCACTATTAACATGACCGATGCCGAATTGAGCAGCATCCGTTATTCGGGCAGTTTCAAAAACATTCCCAGCATTGAAAAGGTGCTGGCTATTATAAAGGCCAATACCGCCATCAATTATTCGGTGAATGGCAATGCAGTAAACATTACACGAAACAACAATAATGATTAACCACTAAAAAAACAAAAGGAACCCTATGATCAAAAACTAACATTCTCTTTTACATAAAAACCCGGATGTGCTACCAACACGTCCGGGCCTAAAGCAATCAAAGCTAATACCCTACGCTTGGGGAAGCATCGTATTAACTGATTAACAAACAAATTTATGATTAATTTTTACAGAAAGTCCATTCTGGCCGCCGGCCCGTGGCAAAAAACGATCAAAATTATGAAGCTGGTAACCGTTCTGCTCTTAACGGGCATTATGCAAATACACGCTGCCGCTTATTCACAAAACGTTTACAACTTTAATGTAAGCAATATTTCTGTTAAGCAAATGTTTAAGCAAATTGAAAAAAACAGCAAATACACTGTTTTTTACAGGCTTGACCAGGTTGATGTTGACAAGAAAATAAACGTGGACGTGCAGGACGCGCCTATTGAAACCGTGATGCAGAAGGTACTGCAAAAACAGCCTTTAACCTTCCAGGTGGTTGATGATATCATCATTATAAAACCTGCCGATGCAAAGCCTATTGTCACGGTAACTGTAATCGGTGTTGTTAAAGATGTGAGCGGTCAACCCTTACCGGGTGTTAGCGTAAAGCTCAGGGGCAGTAATTTAGGCACAGTTACCGACATCAACGGTAAATACACCCTCACCCTGCCCGATGGTAACGGCACGCTTGAATTTGGTTTTTTAGGCTTTACCACGCAGGTTATTCCGGTAAACGGACAAACAACCATCAACGTAACTTTGCTTGAAGAGTCAAAAGCGCTGAACGAGGTGGTTGTGGTTGGTTATACCACGCAGAAAAAGAAAGACCTTACCGGCGCCGTTGCGGTAGTTAACGTTAAAGACCTCAACAAACAGGCATCGTCATCAGTAAACTCGCAATTGCAAGGCCAGGCATCGGGCGTTACCGTTACCGGGTCAGGACAACCCGGCGAAGAGCCGCAGGTACACATCAGGGGTTTTAATACTTTCGGAAATAATACTCCCTTATACGTAGTAGACGGTGTGGAAACATATGATGTAAGCACGCTGAACCCTAATGATGTGGAAACCTTCCAGGTGTTAAAAGACGCGAGTTCGGCATCAATATATGGTGCAAGGGCGGCAAACGGCGTCATCATCATCACTACCAAAAGGGGTAAAGGCAAAGTAAATATTCAATATGATGCCTACTACGGTACACAAAGGCCAAAAGGCGGCAACGTTTGGAATACCATTACGCCGCAACAAATGGCCGATCTGAAACTTACAGCTAAGAAAAATTCGGGCGATAACAGCATTAAAGATGCCTTGTACAATCCAACCGGTACAGGCTCGGCTTTTACACTGCCTGATTACATTACCCCGGCAGGTGCTAAAGAAGGTGACCCATCTGTCGATCCATCAAAATACTATGTAAATCCTTTTTATACATCAGCGACAGACCTTGGCAATTTTTACAGGATAACAAGGGCCAACAAAGCCGGTACCGACTGGTATCATGAGTTGTTTAAATCGGCCCCCATGAATAGCCACAATATATCATTGAGCGGCAGTACCGATAACGCCAGCTATTTGTTCTCGTTAAACTATTTTAACCAGCAAGGTACCCTGATTGATACTTATCTTAAAAGATATACCCTGCGTTCAAATACCACCTACAATGTAACTAAACACATCAGGGTAGGCGAAAACCTGGGTTATTCTATAACCAGGCAGCCGCAGGTAAATGATGGAACATCACATTCGCAGGTTAGCACCAATGACCCGGATGGCGTTATTGCACATGCTTTGCGCGAGCAACCTATTATTCCGGTTTATGATATTAAAGGCAACTACGCAGGCAGCTATGGTACCGGCCTTGGCGACGCCAACAACCCTGTTGCCATACAGGAGCGTACGAAGAACAACCAGTCAACAAGCTATCGTTTGCTTGGTAACGTATTTGCCGAAGCCGACATTATTCCCGGCCTTACCGTACGCACAAGCTTTGGCGGCGACATTATCAACAGCAACAACCATTCGTTTTCGTTCCCTACGTATGAAAACGTTGAAAACTCGTCAACAAATACTTACAGCGAAGGCTCGGACAACAGCTATACCTACAACTGGACCAACACCCTTAGCTATCAAAAAGTATTTGGCAAACACAATGTTAACATAGTGGTAGGTACCGAGGCCGTTGAGGATCACGACCGTTATGTGGGCGGCAGCATCCAGGGATTTTACACTTTTGATCCTGATTATGTAAACCTGTCTACCGGTACCACCAATAAAAACACTTACAGCGGCAAATCTAACAACTCGTTATTTTCGGAGTTTGCCCGTTTGGATTATACCTATAACGATCGCTACCTGTTTAACGCCACTATCCGTCGTGATGGCTCATCAAAATTCCCTGTTGATCAACGCTATGGTTATTTCCCTGCATTCAGCGCTGGCTGGCGTATCTCGCAGGAAAACTTCATGAAAAATATTACCTGGCTTACCGACCTGAAGCTAAGAGGCGGCTGGGGTATTATGGGTAACCAGATCAATATGGGCAGTAAAGACGCTTATGTTACGTTCAGCAATGATATTGGCCAGTCGTATTATCCTATTGACGGCTCTCTTAACCTAACCCCTGGTTTTTACCAGGATCAAACAGCCAACCCTCACGCGCTTTGGGAAAAAGATATTAACTCCAACTTTGGTTTTGATGCAACCTTATTTGGCGGCAAAATAGCCGTAACTGCCGATTACTACCGCAAAGACATTAAGGACCTGTTGTTTAACGCTACCCAGTTAGGTACCGCGGGCAACGGTGCTTTCCCGGCGCAAAACGTTGGTAAAATGAAAACCGATGGTCTTGACATTTCTGTTACCGGCAACTTCAGGGCCAGCAGCGATCTGAGCTTTAATGCTACCGGTACTTTAACCACTTATAATAATAAAGTATTAAAAGTATCTGATGACAGGGATTACTTCCCCGGCTCAGCAACAAGCAGGTTTGATAACCCAATTACCCGCAGCCAGGTAGGTCATTCTTTAGGCGAGTTTTATGGCTACCAGATCGTGGGCTTCTGGAATTCGCAGGCCGAAATTGACGCAGCCGACAAAGGTGTACAAACCCGCACCGGCGATCCGAATGCTTACTATCAATCAGATGTAAAGGTTGGCCGTTTCAGGTATAAAGACGTAAACGGTGATGGTGTCATTACCGATGCCGACCGTACTTTTATCGGTAATCCAAACCCGAAAGTTACTGCCGGCTTAAACCTGGGTGTAAACTATAAAAACTTTGATGCCAGCGTTTTCCTTTACGGCTCATTCGGCAATAAACTATGGAACAGCGTTAAATACTGGCGGGATTTCTATGCTTCATTCGGTACAGCAAAAAGCTATACCGCGCTTAACGATTCATGGACACCAACTCATCAAAATGCAAAGGCACCTATCCAGGAACTTGACGCATCAACCAGCAGCGGCGCTACACCAAACTCATACTTTGTTGAAAACGGCACTTACCTGCGCATGCGTAACGCGCAGGTTGGCTACACCTTTAACATTGCAGGGCTTAAAAAGGCGGGGATCCAAAAATTAAGGATCTATGTATCGGCAACCAACCTGTTTACCTTAACAGGTTACAGCGGTGTTGATCCTGAACTAAGCGGCAACACCAAAGATTTTGGTATTGACGAGGGTAGCTACGCGAGCCCGCGCACCTTCATATTCGGAGTTAATTTTTCATTATAACAGCAATATTTAAACGGATTACAATGAAAGCTAAAAAACTTATTTCCATAGCGCTTTTAAGCACACTATCGCTTGGCGCCTGTAAAAAATCATATCTCGATAAGCCTATCAACGGCGCCCTCGAGCCTCAATTTCTCGAAACAGAATCAGGAGCTAATGAACTGCTTGTAGGTGCTTATGCAGTGTTGGATGGCCAGCAGGGCGGCGATGCCGCAGTGGGCGGCGGCGGAGCATGGGAAGCATCACCGGATAACTGGGTATATGGCGGTGTAGTAGGCGGTGATGCGTCAAAAGGCAGTATTGCCGGCGATCAGCAACCGATAGAACCGATGATGAAATACAACGCCGATGCCAGCAATGGCTTTTTTGACAGCAAATGGCGGGCCGATTACGAGGGGGTATCACGCACAAACAACACTATCAAAATAACCAATAAGGTTACTTCCATATCAGCCTCAAACAAAACCAATATACTGGCACAGGCCCGTTTCTTAAGAGCGCATTATTACTTCGACCTGAAAAAGATGTTCAATAATGTGCCCTATCTTGATGAAACAACAACCGACATTAATCAACCTAACAACACAGATATTTGGCCAAAGATTGAAGCGGATTTCAAATACGCTTACGACAATCTGCCTAATACCCAAACCGAAGTTGGCCGCGCCAATAAATGGGCTGCCGGTGCATACTTAGGTAAAACATACCTGTACGAGCATAAATATGCTGAAGCAAAGGTTGTATTTGATGCGGTTATTGCGCAGGGTGTAACTTCCGATGGTAAAAAGTATGCACTTAACGCTAAATTCAACGACAATTTCAGAACGGCTACCAACAATAGCGCCGAATCTGTTTTTGCTGTTCAGGCTGCTGCCAATACTGACCCTAACGGCCCTTCACAAGCCAATAACGGCGATATGCTTAATTTTCCGTATGGCAATAGCAGTCCGTTTAGCTGCTGCGGTTTTTACCAGCCATCAATTGATCTGGTTAATCATTTCCGCACCAATTCGGCTACCGGTTTACCATATCTTGACGATTATAACAGTCACGCTATAAAAACAGATATGGGCCTGGCATCGGCCGACGATTATACCCCGGATGCCGGCACAATTGACCCGCGCCTTGACTGGACCGCCGGTCGCCGCGGAATCCCTTATCTTGACTGGGGCTTACATCCGGGAGCCGACTGGATCCGAGATCAGCAGTACGGTGGCCCTTATTCGCCTATCAAAAACGTTTACGGCCAGGCCGAGCAGGATGTAAACGGCGATAATACCTCATGGGCGCCAGGCTCAGGCATCAATTATAACATTATTCGTTACGCCGATGTACTGTTAATGGCCGCTGAGGTTGAAGCACAGGTTGGTAGCCTTGATAAAGCCGAAAGCTATGTAAACATGGTGCGTAACCGCGCAGCTAATCCCGAAGGTTTTGTACATAAATACAAAGATAATGATGATCCTACGGCAGGTTTCACCACCCAGGCAGCAGCTAACTATAAAGTGAGCCCTTATCCCGGCGGTGCTTTTGCCAGCAAAGATTTTGCGCTTAAAGCCATTTATTTTGAGCGTAAAATTGAGCTTGCCATGGAAGGGCACCGCTTTTTTGACCTGGTACGCTGGGGCATTGCCGATACCGAGCTTAATACTTACATAGCATATCAAAGCACGTTGACCAATGATGTAAAAGGAGGTAAATTCATTAAAGGTAAAAGCGAATATTTCCCCATACCGCTGGTAGAGATTGACTTAAGCGCCAAAGGTGGTACACCGCAATTGAAACAAAATCCGGGCTATCATTAATAATGCCTCTTCAATAAACTTACCGGGATTGCACAATTCCCGGTAAGTTTATTATCTTGCCTTAACACCCCTGCCTTTTGTAAAGCTGATTATATACATTTTTAAACTCATTTATGGACAAATCATCATCGCGGTTTTTATCGCTGGATGTATTTCGTGGCATGACGTTATGCTTCATGATCATTGTAAATACGCCGGGCAGCGGAGCGGCCCCTTTTTCACCACTTGAACATGCCGCATGGCATGGCTTCACCCCAACCGATCTTGTGTTCCCTTCCTTTTTGTTTGCCGTAGGCAATGCCATGAGCTTTTCAATGAAACGCTACCAGGAAATGGGCAACGCGGCTGTGCTTAGCAAAATTTTCAGGCGTACGCTGCTTATATTTTTAATAGGGTACCTCATGTACTGGTTCCCATTCTTTTCAACCAGTGGCGGCTTTCATTTAAAACCTATTACACATACCCGCATCATGGGTGTTTTGCAACGCATTGCCCTGTGTTATTGCTTTGCCTCACTTATGATCCATTTCCTGTCCAAACAAACAGTCTTTATTTTATCCGGTTTGTTTTTAGTGATCTACTGGATCATCCTGCTGGTGTACGGTAACCCGGCTGATCCGCTGAGCATGACCGGCAATGCGGGCATTTATCTTGATAAATTTTTATTTGGTCCGGATCATTTATATCATGGCGAAGGTATTCCCTTCGATCCGGAAGGTGTGTTGAGCACTTTACCGGCCATTGTAAATGTAGTGGTTGGTTACTATGCCGGCAAATTCATTCAGCAAAAAGGGAAGGGATATGATACTACTACCAAACTGTTGTTAACAGGCTGCCTGTTTATCTTCTTGGCCTTATGCTGGAACATGGTTTTCCCGATCAATAAAAAACTGTGGACAAGCTCTTTTGTGCTGGTAACCACCGGGTTGGATTTAGTGATCCTCTCAGCCTTGATATATGCTTTGGAGATCAATAATTGGAACAAAGGTAATTGGGCGCGCTTTTTCACCACCATGGGCAAAAACCCGTTACCAATCTATGTACTTTCCGAAATACTGCTGATCCCGGTAAGCATGATCATAATAAGCGGCACCAACGCTGTTGAATGGATCAACACCTCCTTTTACCAGGCTATAGCTCCGGGACCTATCGGGTCATTGCTGTTTGCCATCAGCTTTATGATGATATGCTGGCTGGTGGCCTATATCCTTGATAAACGGAATATTTATATCAGGGTGTGATTGGAATTTTGGATTTCGAATGTTCGATTTCGGATTTTTTGGGTTTCATCAATTGATTTTTGATTTCACCGATTTTGTCTGAACAGGAATTTTAAGGAATTAAATAATTACAGAACGCTCTGCAAATTCAAAAAAGAATCTAATAATTCTTTTAAAATTCGAGTTCAGACAATATCCTGTCCTAAAAATCATGGTTCAGAAAATACACTTCTTAATATTATTTAAAAAGTTTAATTTGCGTACATCCAATTAAATAACAATTCTTTATGAAGAAATTATCCTTATTGCTTTGCGGCTGTATGGCACACCTGCTTTCTGCGGCCCAAACAGCGAAACCGGCACTCGCGCTTATTCCGCAACCGGTAAAAGTTACCCAAACTACCGGCCAGTTTGTGCTGCCCAAAACAGTAATTGTAGAAGCCGGTTCATCTGCCGATGTGGCAAACGTAACGGCCTACCTTAAACGAAAACTATCTGCGTCAACAGGAGCGTTCATAACCGTAAAAAGCACTGCACCAACAGCGCCCATCAGGCTAATTCTAAATAAAACAGCCGATACCGTACTCAAAACTGAAGGCTATAAATTATCTGTAACTCCTAGAAAAGTAGTGATCCGTGCTAATGATGCCGCGGGATTATTTTATGGCGTACAAACGTTTTTCCAGCTGTTGCCTAAAGAAATTGAAGGACTGGAAGTAGCCAAGGACGTAAAATGGACTGCCCCGGCAGTCGAAATTACCGACTATCCAAGGTTTGGCTGGAGAGGATTGATGTTTGATGTATCCCGTCACTTTTTTACCAAAGCCGAGGTTAAGCAATATATCGATGCTATGGTTAAGTACAAATTTAACCTGCTGCACTTGCACCTTACCGATGATGAAGGCTGGCGAGTGGAGATCAAAAGCCTGCCAAGGCTAACCGAAGTAGGATCGCACAACGTAAAAAAAGTAGGCCAGTTTGGTACGTTTACTCCACCTACACCTGATGAACCACGTACCTACGGCGGTTTTTATACCCAGGAAGATATCAAAGAGTTGGTACAATACGCCAAAGACAGGTTTGTGAACATCCTGCCCGAAATTGATGTTCCGGGCCATAGTCTCGCCGCTGTGGTTGCTTATCCCGAGCTTTCATGCACACCGGGTGCCGATAAATATGTGGTGAACTCCGGCGAGCCTTTCATGGATTGGAGCGGCCCGCATAACCGCGCTATTGTTGATAACACGCTTTGCCCGGCCAATGAAGCGGTTTATACCTTTATGGATAAGGTGGTTACTGAAGTTGCCCAACTGTTCCCCTTCGGCTATATCCATTTAGGGGGCGACGAGTGCGCCAAAAACTTCTGGGAGCAAAGCGACGCTATCAAAGCATTAATGGCCAGAGAAAACCTGAAAACGATGAGCGAAGTACAGGCTTATTTCGAAAAGCGACTTGAAAAAATCGTAGAGTCGAAAGGTAAAAAATTCATGGGTTGGGACGAGATCATTGAGGGCGGTCTGGGTCCTAACGCCGCGGTTATGAGCTGGCGCGGTATCCAGGGTGGCATCATTGCCGCTAAAGCAGGTCATGAGGTGGTAATGAGCCCGACAACATTTGCATATCTTGACTATATGCAAAGCGATCGTGTAAACGAAACCAAGATCTATGCCACACTTCGCTTAAACAAAACCTATTCATGGGAGCCTGTACCTGATAGTGTTGATGCACGCCTCATAAAAGGCGGGCAGGCCAACTTATGGACCGAGCAGGTATACAACATCCGCCAGGCTGAATATATGACATGGCCACGTGGCATGGCTATTGCCGAGGATGTATGGTCGCCAAAAGGAACTAAAAACTGGGACGGATTTTTCAGCCGGGTGGAGAAACACTTCCCGCGCTTTGATGAAGCCGAAACCAAGATAGCCCCGAGCGCTTACGATCCATCATTTGATGCGGTGTTGAATCCTGATAGCACGTTAAAAATCACTTTAACCAATGAGGTAAACGGGCTGGACACTTATTACAGCTTTGACAACTCGTTCCCCGACAGGTTTTATCCTAAATATACAGCGCCGATAGATGCCCCTAAAGATGCAACTACACTAAGGGTGATCACTTATCGTGGTAAAAAACCGATTGGCCGTATGGTTACCATGCCATTGGCCGAGTTGAAGAGCAGGATTAAGAAGTAAGAATAATTCATAAATAGAAAGCCCTCCGGATTGAATTTCGGAGGGCTTTCGTGTTTAAGTACGCTTATACTATCGCCAACGCTCGGCTCCAGCCGAGTGTTTACTATCAAACGGCCTCTGGCCGCCGAAGTTCTGTTATTTTCTTGCGCTTGTTTGCAACGAGCGCTTAATATGGTTCAGCGATTGCATCGCGGATATCGCATTACAAACGAGCGCAAGGTATTTTCGCTTCGGCGGCCAGAGGCCGCTTAATAGTTGCCACTCGGCTTCAGCCGAGCGGCGGCGGGCTTTTTCTATTGGCTTTATTTTTATTTCAGCCCCGGAAATTTAGCTGCTTCAAAAATGCTTTTCTCAGTCGCAGCTTTTTCAACGTCCTGCCATTTGCGCGGCGCATCTAGCGACAGGATTGTGCCCTTGTCTTTACCTATCTGCACATCGTCTTCAATACGTACGCCAATATTCCACCATTTTTTATCACATGGGCTGCCGGCAGGGATATAGATCCCCGGCTCAACGGTGATCACCCAATTCTCTTCCAAATTACCGCGACCGCCTTTGTCATGCACATCAAGCCCCAAATGGTGCGAACAGCCATGCGGGTAATATTTGCGCACTTCTGAAGCATCCTTGATAATACCAAGCTTAATTAATCCGGCAGATAATACCTCTACCGATTTTTGTTCAAGGCTTGCATAGGGAACTCCCGCTTTACACAATTTAAAAATCTCTTCCTGCGCATCGTAAACTAATTGGTAAATGGCTTTTTGCTCCTCGGTAAATTTGCCGTTAGCCGGTACAGTACGGGTAACATCGGCAGAATATCCGTGATACTCCGCACCAACATCCATCAGCAGCAACTGGTTATTGATTTTTGTGGCCGAGTTTTCCTCATAATGTAGGATGCAGCCATTAGCGCCTGCACCTACAATTGGTGGATAGCCCTCGTCTTCTGCTCCGTATCTTTTATGCACGTAGGTCATGATGCCTTCAACCTCGCGCTCGCTCATATTGGGTTTTACCGATTTCATTACTTCCAGATGGGCAAGGCTTGAGATCTCAACCGCCTTTTTCAATACGGCTATTTCCTCCGGTGTTTTTACGCCGCGGAGTTTTGAAGTAAATTCAGCATATCCGATGTTACCGCCGTAAGTTGTGCCAATTTTTGCCTTAACATCGGCAAGCGTTGCAGAATCGGGTTTGGCGGCCAATTGTTGTATAAGCGGATTATTCTTGTGATCCTCATCAGCAAACTTATCTTTAAAATAAGTCATGAAACGGGCTAAATTTTGAGGAGTAACCATTCTTGCTATCAAATTAAGATCACTCATAACCTGCCTGTTGGTTTTCGTTATGCCAGCCTTACTTTTAAAAGCTGCGATCAGTTTTTTTAGCTCGCCGGTCGATCCATCGCCGGTAACATCTTCGGGCAGTGCATCATAATACACATTGGCAAACTTTTTAAAATCAACGGGGAATTTCGCGAAATCCTCGCTGTTGTAAGCCCGTTTAAAACCAAGCTGCGATTTAGCGCCTTCAACACCCAAACGCCTGCCTGTCCATTGCTCGCGACCGGCATCCCGGTGACGTACAAATAGCACCTCATTATAGCTGCTGTCGCCCACAGCCTGCATCTCTTTAAATACCAACAACACCGAGTTGGGTTCTTTATATCCTGAAAAATAATACAGATCGGGATTAGGATGATAAACGTAGTTAACATCGTTCGAAAACACCTGTTCAGGGTACGAGAAGATCACCATCACCGAATTGGCTGGCATCAGGTTGCGCAGGGCCTGTCGCCTTCCGGCATGAAATTCTTTGCTCAAATAATCGGTGGGTAAGTTTTCGGCGGTTTGTCCGAAACAGCGATTGCTGCCTGTGAGGGCAAGTAAAATTACTAATGCCCGAAAAAATGATCGCGTCATAATGATAAAGGAATAATGTCAGTCAAAAAAACGGTTTAAGATACTAAATATCAGGGATTATCATGCTCCCCCTTTTAGGGGGAAATGCACGATGTGCATAGTAATAAAAAACGTCATTGCGAGGAGGAACGACGAAGCAATCCCAAACAATACAGAGACACTTGCATAGCTGCTCTGCCTCTTGGGGATTGCTTCGTACCTCGCAATGACGGGTGTAGAAATATATTTGGGGGGCTATTTAATCTTCCTTGCCCCAACCCCTTCATTGGTGATCTTAACGGGCAGGATCTTGCCATCCTTGTCAAAATACATTTTATCGATACAAGTAACGCGGTGGTTGCCATCAGTTTCGGTTAAGGGACGGCGGTGATAAACAATATACCATTCATCCTTGCCAGGTACCTGGATCACGGAGTGGTGGCCTGCTCCTGTAGCAATATTCGGGTCCTGTTTCAATATTGTTCCGATGCGGTTAAACGGACCAAACGGCGAATCGCCGATTGCATACGCCACGCGATAATCCGGACCAGTCCAGCCGCCTTCGCTCCACATAAAATAATATTTGCCTTTGCGTTTAAACATCACCGGGCCTTCAACATAATCTTTGGGAGTGATCAGTTTATAGGTTTCTCCGTCTTTAAATGGTTCGATACCTGTAAAGTCGTTTTTTAGCTTTACGATATTACATTGGCCCCAGCCACCGTAGATCATATAATACTGACCATCGTCATCCTTAAAAACAAACTGGTCGATAGGTTGCGCTTTATTGATGATTTGCCCAATGAGCGGTTTGCCCAAAAGATCTTTAAACGGGCCTTCAGGCTTATCACCAACGGCAACACCTATACCGCCAACTTCGTTGTTGTTCTGAATATCGTTAGCGCCAAAAAAGATATAGTATTTACCGTCTTTTTCAGTTACTGCCGGAGCCCACATGGCACGTTTAGCCCACTTTACAGCGGCGGTATCAATAATATGCGGATGCTTTGTCCAGTTAACCAGATCGGGCGATGAAAAGACATCCATAAACACCTGTTCATTATATTTAGCCGAGTAGGTAGGGTAAACCCAATATTGCTTATTAAAGATCTTGGCTTCAGGGTCGGCATACCAACCTTCAACAATAGGGTTACCTGATGTTTTCTTCTCCTGTGCTAAAGCCTTGTCTGCAGATATGATAATTGCCATACCAAGCGTTGCCAGTAAAACCAGTTTTTTAGGAATGATCATTGGGAAATAGATTTTTGGTCTAAGATATTAAAATAGATAAAACGTTTTAGTGATGAGGCGCGAATTTCTTCGAATTACACGAATTTTTAATTATTGAGCTTTGTACTGCCAACTATTAATTCGTGTAATTCGATCAAATTAAATCGAAACCAAAATGATATTCGTGAAAACTTTTTTAGTTACCCGTATTCTGCTGTTTCGGCTTTTTTTTGCCCCAGCGACGGTTAGGTTTCCTTTTGGCATCTCCTTGAGGCTGTTCGGGCTTCAGGGGTTGTATCGTGGCCAGTTCATCCGGCAGTGCCATCAGCTTTATCGGCTTTTCAATCAGTTTCTCAATATTTTTAAGCTTGCGCTCATCGCGGTGGTTAACGAAGGTTATGGCGGTACCGGTGGTAGCGGCGCGGGCCGTACGGCCAATACGGTGAATATAATCTTCCGGATCGCCGGGAACATCGTAGTTGATCACCAGATCGATACCCTCCACATCAATCCCCCGCGAAAGGGCATCGGTACCGATGATAACCGGTAATTGCTTGTTTTTGAATTTAAGGAGGATCTCTTCGCGCTCTTTCTGCTCCAGATCGGAGTGGAAAGACATGGCGTTGATTTTGATAGCCTTAAGTTCTTTGTATAGCGCTTTAACGATCTCCTTGCGTGATGCAAAGATGATGATACTTGTAAATGCTGAATCTTTCAGAATATGCTGTACCAGCGGCGTTTTTTGCTGATCATGAACCCGGTAAACCTGCTGATCGATCCCTACAGCCGGCTGTGAGATAGCGATATTGATCTGCTCCGGATCTTTCAAAATAGCTTTTGCCAATGAGCGGATGCGGCCGGGCATGGTGGCCGAAAACAACAGCGTTTGCCTTTCTTTTGGCAGGTAGCTGATGATCTTCATGATATCGTCCGAAAAGCCCATATCCAGCATCCGGTCGGCCTCATCAAGTACCAAATGGGTAAGGTGATTAAGCTTCAGCACGCCCGATGTAAGGTGGGCTATCAGTCTGCCGGGAGTAGCTACAATGATATTTACATTATTCTGGATGCCACGGCGCTGTTGTTCGTAAACAATGCCGTCGCCGCCGCCAAAAACAGCGATGGAACTGATGCCGGTAAAATAGGCAAGGCCTTCAACCTGCTGATCTATTTGTTGGGCAAGCTCGCGGGTTGGGGCAAGTATAAGCGCACTGGTATGGTGTTTATTTGTTTTGCTGATGCTGTTTAAAACAGGCAACAGGTAAGCACCGGTTTTACCGGTACCCGTTTGAGCGCATGCAATCAGGTCGCGCCCCTCCATAATGGCTGGGATAGCCATAGATTGTATGGGTGTTGGGTTTACGAAACCCATGCTCTCTACACCTTCAAATAATTGCTCGTTAAATTTAAAATCCTGGAAAGTCACTATATCTTATAAGTAAATTATGCAAGGTATAAAAATTTAACGGTAAATGAGGGTTTTAGCATAATTGAGCTTCCCTTAAAGATCAAAATGAATCTGATCACCTTTTATATGACACTCAACTTACCTGTACAATCAATTCAAAAATATATTTTTGAAAACCTATGAATATTATCACTCAAACACCACGCTTGCTGATCCGTGAATTTACAGCCGAAGATGAAGAACTTGTTACCGCAATAGATGCCGATGACCGGCTTACACAATATGTGAAAAAACGTACTCCGCAAGAGAGTAAACAGGTTTTTAAAGATACGCTGAAGGAATACCAGAACGGTTCGGGCCTGGGCAGATGGGGGATTTTTAATATTGCCGATAACGATTTTATAGGTGTTTGCGCCCTTAAACCCAGCGATTACGACAAGAGCCGCATTGAGCTGGGCTACCGGCTGCACCTCAAATACTGGGGACAAGGTATAGCTACCGAACTTGCCGAAGCACTGATCAGTTATGGATTCAATGATATAGGGCTAAAAGAGATTTGCGCCGTTACCCATCCGCAAAATGCAGCATCACAAAGGGTGCTGATTAAAGCCGGTTTTGTACGTGAAGGGATTGTGTTTTGGTATGGTGAGGATGTGCCGTTTTTTAGGATAGGAGCCCCCTTTAAATCTCCCCCGGCAGGGGAGACTTCTCAATCCTTATAAGCCCTCCCTACCGGGGAGGGTTGGGTGGGGCAAACTCTTTAATAATATCCCTACACCCGTTTTCAATTAATTCAAAAACCGGTTCAAATTGGTTATCGTCATAGTATGGATCGGGAACAACCTTATCGCCTAAAAGAAGCTTTACTTTAGCAGCCTGTTCTTCGTTGCGGGCCATGTCAAGCACATCGCTCAGGTTATTGCGGTCCATCACAAAAATATGGTCGAACTCGTCAAAGTCGCTTCGTTTAAACTGGCGGCAAATTTGTTTGCTGATATCAATGCCGTGGTTCCGTGCTGCGCGGATTGAACGTCTGTCGGGCGCTTCGCCCACATGCCATCTTCCGGTACCCGCCGAATCAACATCCCAGCCAAGTCCATTTTCATCTGCCAGGTGCTGCATAACCCCCTCCGCCAGCGGCGAACGGCATATATTACCCAGGCATACCATTAGTATTTTCATTGTTTAGTTGATTGGGTGAGTGGTTGGATTAGGTGAGTGGTTTCTCATGTTGAAAATCGACCGGTATGCAACCGCTCACCTAATCAACCCAATAAACCACTCACTCAAAAATTATCCAAATATCTGGTTCAGCAAACCGGCCAAACGTACGCCGGCTTTAACCATTTGCTGGTTAAGGGTTGCTATATGGCTAAAGTTGTATTTGTAACCAAGTTTATCACCGGTTTTAGTTTCGGAATACAGTTTATCTGCCATCTGGTTGCTTTCGTATATCCACTGGCTCATTGGCGCTTTTTGTAGTTCAGTACGCTGAGCGGCTGTTGTGTGGTTTATCATCGCGGTATACTCGGTGTAGCTTAATTGCTGAAGGTCAATCAACTCGCTGTCCCAAACCGAATGCAGGTTGCTCTCTTTACCAAACCATTGTACCTTTACATCGTTACCTCCCTTATCGCTCAGGTGACCAGTGTGCAGCGGCTGGTGCACATCCTCAACAATATGGATCAGCATGCGCAGGTAAAGCAGCTTGTTGGTTTTGGTAGTAGTTTTCTTTTTAAGTTCGGCCACCAGGAAATTCATTTTGGTATAGGCATCGGTAATCGTATCAGCCTTTAAATAGCCCTGTAGCTCAGGATAAGTGTAAGCTTTTTCCAGGTTGATAAAATGCCAGTTATACAGGTAATTGTAAGCCGGGTCTGATTTAATAAAATCGGCCCAGTTGCTGGTAATGGCAATCGACTCATTACCCAAAATGGCTTGAATAGCTTTACGGGCTTTGGTGGTTAGGTAGCTATCCGCAACCTGGCCGCAAATGCGGTGCCCATTAGTACCCCAGGCCATGCTTTGCAGGGGGATATAAAATATCGCCACCAGCAATAAAAGTTTTTTTAAGGTTCGTGTTTTCATTACAATGGTTTTGGAATGCAGCTTGTTCTTTTTATTAAATGCGCGTTAATAGGTATTACGTTGGATGTACTTACAAACCGGATCAGCGAGTCGCTTTGCTTATGAACCTTAAAATATTCTTCATAATCACCAAACCTGAAACAGCCCTGTTCATTTTTATATGAGCCATCGGCATTGCAAAACTGCCCCTTAATGTGGAGCGTGTCCCGCCGTTGCGAGTACGTTCCGCGTACATATTCATCCCAATGGCCTTTGCTCATACACGTATCAGCCCCGTAATTAACCTTGCTAACGGTACTAATCTTCAAAAGAAATGAATCACAGCTGAATTTAATATCATATAGCGAATATGTTACCAGGCTTTTTTGCGCAGGTACCGAGTCTTGTTTCCATTCGCCCTGCAAATAACCCTCGCCGGGCGTTTGTTTATCCGGGTTCATAGTACAAGAGGCTATTATGAGGCCAAAGGCGAAAGGTGAAAGGCGAAAGGCTTTTTTTAAGCTGAAAGCTGAAGGCAGAAGGCTTAAAGCCTTAGTTATTGAGAGATAGCGCAAATTAAAGCGTTTTGGCATAAACTGCATGCATTAAAAAGCCCCTCTCCATCCGGAGAGGGGTTTGGGGTGAGGCTTATTTTAAACTGCCTATCATATTTTCGGGGCGAACCCACTCGTCAAACTGCTCGTTGGTTAGTAAGCCTAAACCAATAGCAGCTTCGCGCAGTGAACTGCCGTTTTTAAGGGCTGTTTTAGCAATTTTTGCCGCGTTTTCATAGCCAATATGCGGGTTAAGCGCAGTTACCAGCATTAATGAGTTTTCAAGGTGCTTTTTAATACCTTCGTAATTTGGCTCAATGCCTACAGCGCAATGATCATTGAATGACACGCAGGCATCACCAATTAACCTTGCCGATTGCAGGAAGTTTGCCGCCATAACCGGTTTAAATACATTCAGCTCGTAATGGCCGTTTGAGCCACCGATAGAAATAGCCACGTCATTCCCCATAACCTGTGCAGCTACCATCGTAACAGCTTCGTTTTGGGTAGGGTTAACTTTACCCGGCATAATTGATGAGCCTGGTTCGTTATCCGGAATATGGATCTCGCCAATGCCCGAACGCGGACCTGAAGCCAGCATCCTGATATCGTTAGCTATCTTCATTAATGAAACCGCGATTTGTTTCAAAGCGCCATGACTTTCAACAATGGCATCATGAGCGGCAAGAGCTTCAAATTTATTTTCTGCTGTGATGAACGGCAAGCCGGTAAACTGGGCAATGTACTCAGCAACTTTTACATCATAACCTTTAGGCGTGTTGATCCCTGTACCTACCGCGGTGCCACCGAGAGCAAGTTCAGAAAGGTGATCAAGCGTATTGCGCAGAGCTTTTAAGCCGTGGTTCAATTGCGATACATAACCTGAAAACTCCTGGCCTAAAGTAAGCGGGGTAGCGTCCATCAAATGGGTACGACCAATTTTTACTACCGACTTAAAGGCTTCTGATTTAGCCTGCAAGGTATCGCGCAGTTTTTCGATACCCGGGATGGTTACGTCAATCAGGATCTTGTATGCCGCAATGTGCATGGCAGTTGGGTAAGTATCGTTTGATGATTGTGATTTATTCACATCATCATTTGGGTGAATGAAGGTTTTGCCTTCGCCCAGTTTGTTGCCTTGTAATACGTGGGCACGGTTAGCAACCACCTCGTTCACGTTCATGTTTGATTGCGTGCCCGAGCCTGTTTGCCAGATCACCAGCGGAAACTCCGAAGCCAGTTCGCCGGCCAGGATCTCGTCGCAAACCTGTGCAATCAGGTCGCGTTTTTCTGCCGGCAATACACCTAAATCGGTATTGGTAAAAGCGGCAGCCTTTTTCAGGTATGCGAAAGCGTCGATAATTTCCTTCGGCATTGACGCCTCCGGACCAATTTTAAAATTATTGCGTGAGCGTTCGGTTTGCGCTCCCCAGTATTTGTCGGCAGGTACCTGTACCTCGCCCATGGTATCGTGTTCGGTTCTGAAACTCATGGTATTAAATTTTGCAGGGGCAAAGTTATGTTTTTATATGATGCGGGGGAATGCAGGGTGTAAACTTTTTGATAGGATAAATATATAAAGCCAAGCACAGGGAAACTGCTTTTAACCACATACGAATTGAAAAACAATAAATGAAAATTTTTCACACTAATTTTTACGTATTAATCGAATTACACGAATTGAATCAATTTAAGATTCGTGTAATTCGATTAATTGTGGAGCGCTTGCAAAGCATTTGTGTTGAAATTTTTCAGCACGAGATTAGTAATAAAGAGCGAATTATTTTAAATGCTCATTCCCTGTAGCCAAGCACAGGGAATGAGCATTGCGATTTTTACTATGCCGGTTTAAAAATTGACATAAAAATCCTAACAATCCCAAAATCCTAAAAATCATGGTTCAGATATGGGCGTTGCCTCCGGCCGGGCTTTCCGCTCATACGCCTGCAGGCATTATGCTCGTGGGCCGGTATCCGCTTCAATCCCTAACGCAAATTGGGGTTCAATTGAGCAGTTCCATTTATTAAATCATGGCTACCACTTCACATCCTCAATTTTCACAACCTTGTAATCAAAGCCCAACCTTTTAGCGTTCTGTTCAACAGTTTGATCAAAACCGGCTTGCTTACGGCGTTCATTTACACCTGCCGCGTCTTTTATCGGCCAAACATAATAACCAATTTTTTGGCCGTTACGTAATGGCTTTGACGTAGCCTGCGAACCGTAGATTTGCTCTTTACCTTCATACATCAGCTGCCTGTCGAGCATCATGGCGTACAACCTGAAAGGCAGTTCTTTGTTTTCGGCAGCGGTTTTCATGAGGGGCATGTATTGATTTATTTTAGGTGAGTGCTGGATTACGTACCAAGCTGCCTCATTGGTTGGTTCTCCAACAAGCGATTTGCCGGGATAGCCGTATTTCGCAAATACATTCTCGATAAAAATCAAATTGGTCGAATCGGCCTGGCTCTGAAGCTTCCAGTAATAGCCTGTAGCTTCTTCCGGTTTAACCGGTAATGTTTTCAACACCGAATCCTTTTTGCTCGGATCCATCAGATAAGTTAAGATCTCGCGATATTTCTGATCAAGTGCCAATACGCTGTCAAGCTGTCTCTTTAAAACAGGGTTAAACTTTTGTTGAGCAGATGCTGTGCCTGCCGTTATAATTAACAACACGATGATCAGGTTTTTCATGGTCAATGAGGTTTAAGCAAATAAACGCAAAAACCTGTATTACAAGTATAAGCTATCCGCCTTTTCAAATAGCTTTTTGTTGCATTCGGTAGCCCCTAACGAATAGTTAAACCGCGAAAGCGCATACAGCAGCGGCAGCTTGGCCGGCGCTATTTCATTTTGCTGCAGATCGTTGAACCAGTCGGCGCTGTCAAACTCTGTCCGGTATTTTTTTTCAAGGCGATCATAGATCCGGTAGGCATCATCATAGCTAAGCCACTCCGGTTTGATGTACAGACCGGTGAGGTCGCCCATTTTTTTTCGTTCCTCCGCTTCTGCCGTATCGGCGCTGCCAAATACAAAATAAAAATACAACCACAGGGCCAGGCCAATGGCCCCGATTAACAAAGCGGTTGAATCCCTTTCGCTAAAAAAGAAGATGAAAGCAATAAAGGCTATGATCACCGAAAACATGCGCGCGTAGCCTGCAATGATGCTTTGATGATTAAGCGGAATATTAAACCCGTTACGGCTTCGCCAGGCCGACCGGGTTACCAGCATGGAACTGGTTGGGAACAGCGGAATGCCAATAACCACAAATTTGGTCTCTATCCACTGCCCGTTAACCTCATGCACTTTGCCCAAAAACAATGATCCTATTAACATATCAAGTATAATTTAGTCGCGTTATTATAAACCACAACTTATAAAAGTGCTTTTAAACAAATGTTAAATATTTATTAAAAACTAAATGTTAATAAACGACACTCCAATTATCTGTCGTTTTTTATTTACAAATAAGAAAATCAAACTTAATTAACTAAAAAATGTTAACTGTAAAAACAAATACATAAACACTACTATGAAAAAGTTAAGTTTAATTGCAATGATGGCCCTGGCGGCATTATCATTCCAGGCCTGTAAAGGCGGAGCAAAAAGCGGCAGCGGCGATAGCACAGCAGCTGCAACAACTGACACTGCCGACAGTGCCAACAAAGTAAAAGACACAACTACTACCGGCGCTACAGGCATTGCCGTTACCGCCGATGATGCAAAATTTGCAACCGAAGCGGCCAATGCCGGCTTAGCCGAAGTTGCTGTTGGCCAATTGGCCAGCGAAAAGGCAACCAATGCCAAAGTAAAAGATTTTGCTAAAATGATGGTTACCGACCACAGCAAAGCAAACGACGAACTAATGGCCATAGCCAAAACCAAAAACATTACCCTGCCATCGGCACCTGATGATGAGCATCAGAAAATGAAAGCCGACCTGGCAGCCAAAACAGGTGCTGATTTTGACAAGGACTATGTTGATGCTATGGTTAAAGGCCATAAAAAAGTTGAATCACTGTTTGAAGATGCTTCAAAAAATTGCAAAGATGCCGACCTTAAAGCATTTGCAGCTAAAACATTACCTGTTATCCAGCACCATTTAGCCGAAATTGAAGCTATTCAAAAAGGCATGAAGTAGTCAGCTATTGATTAATTCAAGATAGAAAAAGGGAGATGTAACAATCTCCCTTTTTCTGTTTAATTCCCTTGTACAGGTGTAGCTAAAACGATACTTTTAACACAGCAAAATCTACTTTAATATGTCGAAACCAATAGTAACCGGCCTCATGGCCTACGGAATGTCGGGCAGGATTTTTCATGCACCGTTTTTAACTACCAACCCGGGCTTTACTTTTAAGGCCGTGGTTGAGCGCCATGAAAAAAAAGCCGGCAAAAAATACCCGGATGTGATGAGCTATGATAGCATCGACCAACTGCTGAATGACGGGGAAATAGAGCTCATCATTGTTAATACCCCTAACAACACCCACTTTGATTATGCTGTACAAGCTCTAAATGCAGGTAAACATGTACTGATTGAGAAGCCCGCAGCCGTAACTTCAAGCGAGGTAAAAGCGCTGTATGATTTGGGCAAAAAACTTGATTTGAAAGTGATGATCTACCAAAACCGCCGTTATGACAGCGGTTTCCTTTCGGTAAAAGAGGTGATTGAAAGCGGCAGGTTAGGCGAGTTGATCGAGGTTCATTTCAGGCTGGACAGGTACCGCATGGCCATCGGTGCAAAACAATTCAAGGAAACGGCGGGCGTTCCGGGCGGCGGCCTTACCTATGATCTGGGCGCGCATTTGGTTGATAATGCCATCAGTATCTTTGGCAGGCCGTTGAGCTATGAAAAAACTACCGCTGCATTCAGGCCAAACTCGCAGGTTGATGATTATTTCAATATCCACCTTAAATATCCTAATCAGCTTAATGTATACCTAACCTCGGGGTTGCTCATTGCCGAGCATACTTATGGCTTTGTGGTACATGGAACATTAGGCAGCTTTGTAAAAATGCGTACCGATGTTCAGGAAGCACAGCTTGATGCCGACATGATGCCTACCGACGAAGGTTTTGGCATCGAACCCGAAGGCAGCGACGGTAAACTGGTACTTATGGGTGCCGACGGGCAAAAAACCGTGGAATGGATAAAGTCACCCAAAGGTAATTATAATGGGATATTTGATGCTGTATATCATACTGTGCGCCAAAATGTGTTATTCCCGGTAACCGAGGAGCATGTTGCCTGGCAAATTGAATTGCTTGAAAGCTAAAAATGTTGTAACTATGCTTATTAAATGCTAATTAAAATAATGAAGAAACTGTATTTACTGCTTTGTCTGATTATTGCCACCGGGTGCAGCCAGGCACAAACGCCACCTGCTAACTCGGGCTTACCGCCATATCACATCCTCACTACAGACAGTGTTTACGTTACTCCTGCCAACCTGAAAAAAAACAAACCGGTAATGGTGATCTATTTTTCGCCCGATTGCAGCCATTGCCAGCACCTGATGTATGATCTGAAACCCGAGCTACCCAAATTAAAAAATGTGCAGATAGTGATGATCACTTTTATGCCGATGCTTAAAGGGATCCAAACTTTTCAGCGCGATTTTGATCTGGCCAAATACCATAACATCACCATTGGCACCGAAGGCTACACCTACCTGGTACAAAAATTTTATAGTGTACAAACAACTCCATATATCGCTATTTATGATAAGTATGGTAAATTATTTCAAACTTATCCCAAAGTACCTAAGATCCCGGTGTTGATGGAAACGATTAAAAAAGTATAAAGTAGCTAACTTATAGCTCAAGCCGGTTAACGCAACGTTAACCGGTTTTTTTGTTTAACGTCCCATCAGGGCCTATCGCAGCCTAAGTTACCTCACAAAACTGTTGTCGTTTAATCAGCAAGGTGTGTTGTTTTGCCCCGCTGGGGCAATGGATATTTTTATAACTTTTCATGCTACAAACCTTTTGCACCTCTGGTGCACTTGCCTTTAAAAACATCTCAATAATGTTGTTTAATAAAATATACAAATCCCCAGAGGGGGGAAAGGTTTGTAGAAAACAATGACCCACCCCTTATCCGAACCCCAGAGGGGTTCAACTTACTTAAACTCGCAGCGGCTATAAGAAGATCATAAAGCAATCAACAAAATCAAAACCAATCAACCGTACTGATTACGCTTCATAATAGTTACCTTTGCGGCCAATATTTAAGTTGACGATGAAGAATACCGCATTAACCGATATCCACGTAAAAGCCGGTGCCAAAATGGTTCCATTTGCCGGTTACAACATGCCTGTGCAATACGTTGGCATTAACGCCGAACACGAAACCGTGCGTAAGGCCGTTGGTGTTTTTGACGTAAGCCATATGGGCGAATTCATTTTAAAAGGAGAGAACGCGCTTGATCTGATTCAGCGGGTTACCAGTAACGATGCCTCAAAATTATACGATGGCAAAGTGCAGTACTCATGTCTGCCGAATGAAAACGGCGGTATTGTTGACGATCTGCTGGTTTACCGGATCGACGAAAAAACCTATATGTTGGTGGTTAACGCTTCAAATATTGAAAAAGACTGGGACTGGATCTCCAAATACAATACCAAGGGCGTAGATATGAAAAACATATCCGACCGGACTTCATTGCTTGCTATCCAGGGGCCCAAAGCTGCCGAGGCTTTACAAAGCCTCACTGAGGTAGATCTGGTATCCATGGAATACTACACCTTTAAAAAAGGAACTTTTGCAGGTGTTGACAATGTATTGATATCAGCTACAGGCTATACCGGTGCAGGCGGCTTCGAGATCTATTTTGAAAACCAATATGCGGAGCAGATCTGGGATGCAATTTTCAAAGCCGGCGAGCCTTTTGGTATTAAGCCAATTGGCTTAGGCGCACGTGATACCTTACGTTTGGAAATGGGTTTCTGCCTATATGGTAACGACATTGATGATAACACCTCACCGCTTGAAGCCGGCTTAGGCTGGGTAACAAAATTCAATAAAGAATTCACTAATGCTGAAGCATTACAGGCACAAAAACAAGCTGGTGTAAACCGCAAACTGGTAGGGTTTGAAATGATAGACCGCGGTATTCCACGCCATGACTATCTTATAGTTGACGCTGATGGCAATACCATAGGTAAAGTAACTTCAGGCACGCAATCTCCATCGTTGCAAAAAGCTATTGGTATGGGTTATGTGGATACCGCTTTCGCCAAAGAAGGTACTGAAATCTATATCAGCATCAGGGATAATAAAATTAAGGCACAGATTGTAAAACCGCCGTTTTATAAATAAGGCCCCCTAACCGCTGAAGGGAGGAACCTTCAAACTCCCCTCTCGAGAGGGGGCGCGGAGGAAAGAGCGGTTGCAGGGGTGTGTTATACATCGTTTATTGGCGCATATTAACACACCCCTCCACCCCTCTCAAGAGGGGAATCGCGCAGTCCCGGCTTTTTATCTCTTTTGTTATAATTCATTAATTTAAATTAAAAGATGTCTGAAAATACAACTACACAAACTCCCCCTTCAGGGGGCTGGGGGGCACACGTTTGCCTAACCCCTGCATTATTACCACTTTTTAATGTGGAAGAATATATTGTAGTGGTTATTGATATTTTCAGGGCAACATCATCTATATGTTATGGTATTGAAAACGGTGCTGAGGCTATTATACCCGTATCACAAGTTGAGGAGTGTGCCGCGTATAGAGAGAAAGGGCTGGATTACCTTCTTGCCGCCGAACGCGACGGATCGGTAGTGGAAGGGTTTGATTTTGGCAACTCGCCATTTTCGTACACTAAAGAAAAGGTAGCCTGCAAAACAGTTGTGCTAACCACTACAAACGGCACACACGCGCTCCATTTGTCGCGCAGCGCTAAAAAAATTGTTATTGGCTCGTTCCTGAATCTTACTGCTTTAAGCAACTGGCTCAACACGCAAAACGAAAGCGTACTGCTGGTATGCGCCGGCTGGAAAAACAATTTCAACCTGGAAGATACCCTTTTTGCTGGCGCCGTAATTGAACAATTAAAAGATAAAGGATTTGCACTGGACGATGCCGCGATTGCAGCCAACGATCTCTTTCAGGTTGGTAAAAACGACATCAACCAGTATCTCAAAAAAACATCGCATGGCGAACGCCTTAAAAAATTAGGCATCGAAAAAGATATCGAGTTTTGTTTACAGGTTGACTTGACTACCGCCATTCCTGTTTTGGAAGGGGAGAAGCTGGTGAAGTTGGCGGTGTAATAAACACCTACATTAAAAAAACGTCATTGCGAGGAACGAAGCAATCCCCGATTAGCAGGGCCACCCTGTACAGTTTGGGATTGCTTCGTTCCTCACAATGACGTTCTATTTTGATTAGTTTTATTCCGCAGTGAACTCCACAAGCGCCTTTTCAATCCTGCTGATGGTTTCTTCTTTACCAAGCAGGGCAACGATATCAAATACATGCGGGCCAAACTTGCCGCCAACCAGCATAATGCGGAAAGGCAGCATTACATCCCCAACTTTTAAACCTTTTTCTTCGGCAAGGGCTTTGAATTTAGCTTCCAGGTCATGCGCTTCAATAACTGCTTCGTTATTTAGCAAGGCGATAAACGCATGATAAAACTCTGTTTTGGCATCGGTCCATTTTGGTTTTACCGCGTTAAGGTCATATGTCGCGGGCTGCTCAAAAAAGAAGCCTGCCTGCTGATAAAAATCTGGCAATAGCACGCAACGATCTTTGATTAAACCAATAACCTTGGCCAAATACTCATCATCATTAACGTTAACTCCTTTATCCGCAAATACTTTCTTAACTGCCAACTGCAAATCGCCTACTGCCAACTTCTTAATCCACTCGGCATTGAACCATTTGGCTTTCTCAAAGTCAAACTTGGCGCCCGATTTATTAACGCGTTCTATCGAGAATTTTTCTATCAACTCATCAAGCGTAAAAATCTCCTGCTCGGTACCGTCGTTCCAGCCTAACGTAGCCAGCAGGTTCAAAAATGCTTCTGGTAAAAAACCCAACTCACGGAAACCCTGCGTTAACTCACCCGATTTTGCATCGAACCAGTTCATAGCATACACAGGGAAACCCAGGCGGGCGCCATCGCGCTTGCTCAGCTTACCATGACCATCCGGTTTTAGGATTAACGGCAAATGCGCCCATTGGGGCATGTCGGCCTTCCAGCCCAGGTATTCCCAAAGCAGCAAATGTACCGGGGCCGAAGGCAGCCACTCTTCGCCGCGAAAAGCATGCGTGATCTTCATCAGGTAATCATCAACCACAACGGCCAGGTGGTAGGTAGGCATGCCATCGGCTTTTAATAACACTTTATCATCAACCAGGCCGGTTTCAAAGCTCACATATCCGCGGATCATGTCATTGAAACTCACAGTTTCACCCTCCGGCATTTTAATGCGGATCACGTGCGGCGTACCGGCAGCAAGCAAGGCATCAACCTCGTGCTGAGGCAATGAAAGCGAGTTTCTTAGGGTATGGCGATAGGCCAGGCCGTACTGAAAATTGGGGATTTCCTTCCGGTTTTTGTCCAGCTCTTCGGCGGTATCAAAGGCATAATAAGCATGCCCTTCCATAACCAGGCGTTCGGCATATTCGCGGTAAAGTGGTTTACGCTCGCTTTGGCGATATGGCGCGTAAGGACCGCCGGCAACCG
The DNA here is from genome assembly GCF_050433785.1 of Mucilaginibacter sp. 3215. Taxonomy (NCBI): domain Bacteria; kingdom Pseudomonadati; phylum Bacteroidota; class Sphingobacteriia; order Sphingobacteriales; family Sphingobacteriaceae; genus Mucilaginibacter; species Mucilaginibacter sp. 3215. The sequence continues at coordinate 10,308 of NZ_JBNPWO010000017.1, read as the reverse complement.
GGCTTTCGTCGGGGTGAAGGCCGCACCATTTAAGGCAATCTAAAATATATTCTTCGGCACCTTCCACATAGCGGGTTTGGTCGGTATCCTCAATTCGCAAAACAAAATCACCGCCATGTTTTTTGGCGAATAAATAATTGAACAACACGGTGCGCACGCCGCCAAGATGTAAACCACCTGTAGGGCTTGGCGCAAAACGGACTCTTACTTTTTTATCGGTCATGATGGGGGCAAAGATATGTTATTAAGCGCAAAGCTTATAGTTCATAGATCATGGTTCATGGCATTATAAAAGAAATGGCGCTGCTATGAACAATGATCCATCAACTATGAACTACTAACAAAAATTATATTTTACAAAGCAATTTTACGTTATTTGGGCTGTGCCCAGCATGAACCCATATCAACAGAAAAAACGTTGGAAATATTTGCTCCTTGCCTTTGCAGTGGTAATTGCCAGCGGTTCGTTATTTTACACCAGCTACCTGGTAAAAAACATTGCCCGTTCTGAGCGTACCCGTGCCCAGGTTTGGGCCATGACTATGAGGCAGTTACTAAACTCAGACGATGACGATTTTTTTAGTTATGTAATTTCTGTTCGTGACAGTTTAACCGTCCCCGCAATTATCACCGACGAAAAAGGCGAAATTATTCTATGGCGCGGATTAGACACCACCAAAACCTACAACAAGCTCGAAGCCGAGAATAAAAAAGGAAAAAAATACGACCCAACATATTTTGAGAATGAGCTGCAATACATGAAAGGCCAGCACGCCCCCATAAAGTACAAAGTTTTGGGCGACGACAATTATGTTTACTATAAAGATTCTCCTTTACTTACGCAGCTCCGGCTGTTTCCCTACGTACAGCTTACAGTAATTGCTATATTTCTATTGATGGCTTATACCGCCTTCAGTTCCTCACGTAAATCGGAACAGGACCAGGTTTGGGTGGGCCTGGCCAAAGAAACAGCACACCAGTTGGGTACGCCTATATCATCGCTCATGGCCTGGATTGAGCTAATGAAGGAAAAATTCCATGCCGAAGACGATGTTCTGATGGCGGAAATGGAAAACGACGTAAAGCGCCTTGAAATTGTGGCCGACCGTTTTTCGAAGATCGGATCCAAACCGGTACTGGAGGAGCACGGGGTTTATGCTGTAGTGAAAGATTTTGTTGATTACTTCAAAGTTCGTGTCAGCAAAAACATCAGCTTTGAAATGACGGGTAATCCGCACCTCAAGGCCGGGCTCAATATTCCGCTGTTTGACTGGGTACTGGAAAATTTGTTAAAAAATGCTGTTAACGCCATTGAGGGCAAGGGTAACATTAAGGTTGAGATTAGTGGCAACAAGGTTAAGAACCAGATTTTTATTGATATTACAGATACCGGCAAAGGCATTCCGCGCTCTAAGTTTGACACTGTTTTTCAGCCTGGCTATACCACTCGTAAACGCGGCTGGGGGCTGGGTTTGTCGCTCACCAAACGGATCATGGAGAACTACCATAACGGGCAGGTTTTTGTAAAAGATTCGGAAATAGGTAAAGGAACAACTTTCAGGATAGTACTAAAAAACACGCGCAATGATAACAAAACCAGAACCAGGTGATTATTCACCATTTGCAGCGGGATATGTGGGCCTTGTTGGCGACAATGATGTAATTAACATGCTTGAACAGCAAATGGATACCAGTTACCAGCTATTCAGAGGTTTAACCGATGAGCAGGGATTGTATGCTTATGCACCCGGCAAATGGACAGTTAAGCAGGCATTGGGCCATATGATTGATACCGAACGTACCTTTGCCTATCGTGCCCTCGTATTTTCGCGCAATCATATCGAGCTGCCAGGCTTTGACCAGGATGTTTATGTTAATAATGCCGATTTTAACAGCCAAAATATACAAGACCTCGCCGAAGAGTTCCGTGCATTGCGCCAGGCAAACCTTTATATGATTAAAGCATTCAGCGATGAGCAGCTAAATCGTAACGGTATTGCCAGCAACCATTTGTTTACTGTTGCGGCATTTGTATTTATGCTGGCCGGCCATGAGCGCCATCATTTAAATTTATTTAAAGAGCGGTACGGGATAGGGTAAGGTATTACATTATATAACGTGTCGTAACCAGTGGGGAGAATTTTTATTCTTAGTGAGGAGACGGCAAGATCGTTAAAGATAAAGACTTACGAAGTTCTTTTTAAACTTCGTAAGCCTGAGCTCCGCAATTTGCGAGAGTAAAAGAGAAGCCGTAGCTATTTTTTTATTTCTCTTTGTACAATTCTTCTTTATCCAGCACTTCTCTTTTCTCGATGCGGTATGATAAAAACAAGCCCGCCCCTCCAAAAATAGCGATCAGTGATACATATAAAAAGAAAACATCATCGTCAAAGCTATTGAATATGCCCCGGTTTAAAACATAGGCTAAAAACAAGCCGATACCAGAACCAATGAGCAGCAAACCCCATTTTAAATTTTGATAAGGAGCCGATTGTGGCTTATAACTCCTTGGATCCATGTTTCGTTCTATCATTGCTAATTTCTCCCGTTTGTTTAAGTAAACGATGCCGAAGATCATCGCGAATAAGCTGAGGGGTATTATTATTCCGGCTAATACGCCCAATTGTCCAGGTCCCATAATATTTGTTTTTTTAATTAAGTTAATACTGTTTTTTCTCTCTGTAAACACGCCACTGCGGTGTATTTGTAAGCTATGACCACATGTTTTTTAAACAGGTTACACCCTGATTGAAAAAAATTATTACTCCCTTTTAGGAGGGCGGATGGCATTTATTAACTTTGCTTTAATGATAAGTGCGGCTACTCCTTTTAACCTGCTGGGTCAGGATCTTTTATTATTACCACAAAAAGCTATTTACTGGCAGCAGCAAAGCGCCCTGATAATTGCCGATGTGCATTTGGGCAAAGTGGGCCATTTCCGTAAAGCGGGTATAGCTATACCGCGGGATATGGAGCAAAGCGACCTGGCCGTACTTTCTGATCTTATTTATGAACACAAGCCGGAAAAGTTAATTTTTTTGGGCGATCTGTTCCACAGCGATATAAATAACGATTGGGATTGGTTTATCCTTTGGCGCAGCCAGTTCCCCGCGTTAAAGATCATCCTGGTCCGCGGCAACCATGATATCATTGCAGATAAGCATTATCATAACCTGAATATCGAGCTGCATGACGAACTGTTGATCGGCCCTTTCCTCATGATGCACCACCCGCTTGCCAATGACGGGGACGAAAAAGCGGGTTACGTTTTTTGTGGGCATATCCATCCAGGGGTAAACTTAAGCGGCCGGGCACGTCAAAGTATTACATTGCCCTGCTTTGCCTTCGGCAATAAACAGGGAATTTTACCATCCTTCGGAAAATTTACCGGGCGGGTAGCTATCCGGAGCCTTCAAAACGACAGGATCTTTGCCGTTTTGAAAGATAAAGTTGTGGCTATAGCCTGATTTTCATCTACAAAATGTACTGAATTCATCAATTTCCCTGTCATCGTATTGTATTTGGATGTTGAATACCAGGGCATTATTTTAGATTGATTCTAAATAGCTTTTTGGTCTCCAATAAGCCAAAACCTCTTCTATGTTTTGTTATTTAATAAATACTTTTGCCTAATAAATCCAATTCATAATGAGCGAATTCAAACAAACCTTAAACTCGTCGCTGGGCAAAAAGCTGATCATGGCTTTAACAGGCTTGTTTCTGTGTACCTTTTTAATTGTGCACGTAGGCGGCAACCTGTTGTTGTTTAACAACGATAACGGTTTCAGTTTTAACGTGTATGCCAACTTCCTTACGCATTTTCCGCCTATTGAAGTTATAGCATACCTGTTGTACCTTTCCATTTTAGTGCATGCACTATACGGTTTGATCCTGACTGTCAAGAACCGTAAAGCCCGCCCTGTACGTTATGCGGTAGCGGCAAAATCTGATGCCTCATGGTCATCAAAAAACATGGGCCTGCTTGGTTCAGTCCTGTTCCTGTTCATAGTTATCCACATGGGCGATTTCTGGTTCCGTTACCATAACGACAAAACCATGGGCTTTAAAGAGTACCGTACCGATTTGGCAACAGGCGAAACAAAGGTTAGCGATTACACACCGGCCAATGCCGAATTCAGCCACTCGGTATCAACCGAAAACAATGTGGAAGTTGTAAGGGTAAAAGACCTGCACGCGCGTGTTGCTTACAGTTTCAGCAACATTATCTACGTTATTTTTTACGTAATAGCCATGGGTGCTGTAGCATTTCACTTGTTACATGGTTTCCAGAGCGCGTTCCGTACGCTGGGCTGGGTACACCGTAAATATACACCGGTAGTTTACTTTATTGGTACATGGCTGTTTGCAGTTATCATTCCGCTGCTTTTTGCCGCCATGCCGGTTTATTATTACTATTTATCAACCCAGGGAGCTCACTAAGTTTAGCTGGCCAAAAGCCACAAACATAAATACAAAGAAGAGATGACATTAGATGCTAAAATTCCTCAAGGCCCATTAGCCGAAAAATGGAGCAAGCATAAATTTGATCTGAAGCTGGTTAACCCCGCCAACAAGCGTAAATACGATATCATCATTGTAGGTACCGGTTTGGCAGGCGCTTCGGCAGCTGCCACTTTAGGCGAGCTGGGTTACAACGTTAAGGCATTTTGTTTCCAGGACAGCCCCCGCCGTGCGCACTCTATCGCAGCACAGGGTGGTATCAATGCCGCTAAAAACTATCAAAACGACGGCGACAGCGTTTTCCGTTTATTTTACGATACTATTAAAGGTGGTGATTACCGCGCCCGCGAAGCCAACGTTCACCGTTTGGCCGAGGTTTCGGTAAACATCATTGACCAGTGCGTTGCACAAGGTGTACCTTTCGCCCGCGAATACGGCGGCTTGTTAGACAACCGTTCATTCGGTGGTTCGCAGGTATCGCGTACATTTTACGCGAGGGGCCAAACAGGGCAACAATTATTATTAGGTGCTTACTCTGCCCTTAACCGCCAGATCCATGCCGGTAAAGTAAAAATGTACACCCGCCATGAAATGCTTGACGTGGTAACTATCGACGGTCATGCCAAAGGTATTGTTACCCGTAACATGCTTACCGGCGCTATCGATACACATGCCGGCCATGCGGTATTATTGTGTACAGGCGGCTACAGCAACGTGTTCTACCTGTCAACAAACGCTATAGGCTCAAATGTAACGGCAGCCTGGAGGGCACACAAACGTGGCGCTTTCTTCGGTAACCCTTGCTATACTCAAATTCACCCAACCTGTATCCCGGTAACCGGCGATCACCAGTCTAAGTTAACGCTGATGTCTGAATCATTGCGTAACGACGGCCGTGTATGGGCTCCTAAAACTGTTGAAATTGCCGAGCAACTGCGCAAAGGCACTTTGAAAGCAGACCAGGTTAAAGAAGATGACCGCGATTATTTCCTTGAGCGTAAATATCCGGCTTTCGGTAACCTTGTCCCTCGTGACGTGGCTTCACGTAACGCCAAGGAAATGGTTGAAGAAGGCAGAGGCGTAGGAGGTTCTGGTTTTGCAGTATTCCTTGACTTTGCCGACGCGATTAAGCGCCTGGGCGAAGAAACCGTTAAAGCCAAATACGGTAACCTGTTTGATATGTACATCCAGATCACCGACGAGAACCCATATAAACAACCAATGCGTATTTACCCTGCGGTTCACTATACCATGGGCGGCCTTTGGGTTGATTATAACCTGAGTACTACCATTCCGGGTTTATATGCTTTAGGTGAGTGTAATTTCTCCGATCACGGTGCTAACCGCCTTGGCGCATCTGCATTGATGCAGGGTTTATCTGACGGTTACTTTGTGATCCCCTATACACTTGGCGATTACCTGGCTAAGATTGGTCCTAAAAAGGTTGACACCAACCACCCGGCGTTTGAAAAAACCAGGCAGGATGTAATTGCCCACGTAAACAAATTATTGTCGTTAAAAGGCACTAAAACCACTAACGAATACCACCGCGAACTTGGCCACATTATGTGGGAGTACTGCGGTATGGCCCGTACCGAGGAAGGCCTGAAAAAAGCCAAAGACCTGATCCAGGCTTTGAAAGCCGATTTCTGGAAAAATGCTATCGTAACCGGCGAAAACGAAGAAGTGAACGCTTCGTTAGAAAGAGCTGGTCGCGTGGCCGATTTCATTGAACTTGGCGAGCTGATGATAGATGACGCTTTAATGCGTAAAGAATCATGCGGTGGCCACTTCAGGGTTGAATCACAAACTGCCGATGGTGAAGCACTTCGCGATGACGAAAACTTCGCGTTTGTTGCCGCCTGGGAGTTCAAAGGCGAGAACCAACCGGAAGAGTTACATAAAGAGCAACTGACATTTGAAGCAGTTCATTTATCACAACGTAATTATGCATAGTGATTGGTTGATTAGGAGAATGGTTGATTAAGTTAAACCCATTTCTCCAATCATCTATTCACTCAATCAACAAAAAATAACGATAACTCAAATCTAAAACAAAGATGAGTAACGGAAATATGAACCTGACGCTTAAAGTATGGCGTCAAAAAAATGCTCAAACCCCGGGTAAATTCGTAAGCTACAAAGCTGAAAACATTTCGCCCGACATGTCGTTCCTTGAAATGCTCGACGTGGTAAACGAAAGCCTGACCCATAAAGGCGATGAGCCAATTAACTTTGACCACGACTGCCGCGAAGGCATCTGCGGGATGTGTTCATTATATATCAACGGTCACCCGCACGGACCAAAACGCGGTATCACTACCTGCCAGCTGCACATGCGTACCTTTAACGACGGTGAAACCATCACTATCGAACCATGGCGCGCTCAGGCATTCCCAATTGTTAAAGACTTAGCGGTTGACCGCTCTGCCTTCGATAGGATCCAACAAGCTGGTGGCTATGTTTCGGTAAACACCGGTGGTGTACCTGATGGTAACGCTATCCCAATCCCTAAAGTTATTGCTGATGAAGCTTTCAACTCGGCTACCTGTATTGGTTGCGGTGCCTGCGTTGCTGCCTGTAAAAATGCCTCGGCTATGTTGTTCGTATCGGCTAAGATCACCCAGTTAGGCTTATTACCGCAAGGTCAGCCGGAGCGCTACCGTCGCGTGCAATCAATGGTTGCCCAGATGGACGAGGAAGGTTTTGGCAGCTGCACCAACACCGGTGCCTGCGAAGCCGAGTGCCCTAAGGAAATTAAATTGACCAACATTGCCCGCATGAACAACGACTATTTTAGCGCGAAACTGTTCAGGGAAGAAGAAGTACACGAGCAAGGTCATTAATTGATCTTCTGTTAGGATATAGTAAACGGCCCGGCTTGTCCGGGCCGTTTTATGTTTTATTCAGTAGTTGTTAAAACGGGTTTAAATAAAGTAAGACAATAAAAACGCTCATCCGTTTTTGGAAATAAGCATACAAATCTTTTTTTATCCGGCTTAAGACTTAAAACTTAAGACTTTCGACTTTACTCCTCTCCCACCAGCTTAAATACCATCCCATCCATGTCTTCGGAGATCCTGATCTGGCAGGCCAACCGACTTGCGGGTGGAGCGTAGGGGAGCGTATCCAATACGTCGAGCTCGGTATCCGTAGCAGTAAAATATTCTTCGGGCCCTTCTATCACCTGTACATGACAGGTAGCACAAAGCGCCATGCCGCCGCAGGTAGCCAGTATATCGTACTCGGATGCCTTCAGTACTTCCATCAGGCTCAGGTTTATGCCTTCCGGAATTTCAACGGGCCTGCTGCCGCCATCGCGGTCAATTATGGTTAAATTTATCATGGCTAAAAAGCGCTTACACCGTAAACGGTGGTGTATTTAAAACTCAGTTTTTGCTCCGGGTAAACATATTTGAAAGCACTTTGGGCCATTAAGGCACTTTCATGAAAACCGCAGAGTATCAGCTTAAGCTTACCCGGGTAGGTATTGATATCGCCAATGGCATAAATGCGTTCAATATTGGTGCTGTAATCAACTGTATTTACCGCGATGGCTGATCTGTCGATATTCAAACCCCAGTCTGCAATAGGGCCAAGCTTAGGGCTAAGGCCAAATAAAGGAATGAGGTGGTCGGCTTCAATATGGCTTACCTGCTGGTCCCGGTCAAGCAGGGTGATCTCCCGCAGGCAGTCATCGCCGGTTAAGGCAACTACATTTGATTTAAGGATCAGGTCGATTTTGCCTTCCCTGGCCAGTTCAAATACCTTTTCGGCACTATCAGGTGCTCCGCGAAAAGTGTCCCCCCGATGGACCAGTGTAACCCGCTCGGCTACATTGCTCAGAAAGATAGCCCAGTCCAGGGCGGAATCGCCGCCACCTGCAAGCACCACTTTTTTATCACGAAAATGTTCGGGATTTTTCACCATATAGGCTACGCCTTTTCCCTCAAAATCCGTAAGGCGGTCAATTTCCGGTTTGCGGGGTTCAAAACAGCCAAGGCCGCCGGCAATTACTACTACCTGGCAATGAACGGTTGTGCCGTCGTTAGTAATGATGTCATAGGAACCGTCATCATTGCGTTGCAGGTTTTCTACCCGCTCGCCCAAACTAAAGGTGGGGTGAAACGGGGCTATCTGCAGCATCAAATTATCCACCAGTTGCTGTGCGGTAACATCAGGATAACCGGGAATATCATAAATAGGTTTATGCGGATAGATTTCGGAAAGCTGGCCGCCAACCTGTGGCAGCACATCGATAAGATGGCAGCGCATTTTTAGCAGCCCGGCTTCAAAAACAGCAAATAAACCAACAGGTCCCGCGCCTATAATGCAGATATCGGTAGTAATTTTTTCCATGTATGATCGCCTTTGATTCAGCAATCAAATTTGCCGCTAAACTAACTGGCAATCAAATGATATAAAGTAATATGAGATTACTTTAAGTTATAATTGGCAAGGCAAAAACGTTTAAATAACTCTATCAGCTTGCTGTGTTTGCCATGCAATTGTATGAACTGAAAAGTGCGGAAAATCTCTAATCCTTTAACATCAATAATGGTGAGCTCGTTGTATTTTAACTCGCTTACTACCGATTGGATGGAGAGAAATGTTGCTGTTTCTGAGTATAAAAGATATTGTTTTATGGCGATACTGCTCTCCAGTTGAATCTCGATGTTCAGGTCTTTAGGGTTGATTTGCACGGCGGCCAGGGCATTGAAGATAACATCCAGGGTGCCCGATCCGGCTTCCCTTAAAACCAAGGGAATGGCAGGCAATTGTTTGGGTGTGATCTCGGTCTTTTTGGATAACTTATTGTTAGCGCTGGTCACCAGTACAATTTCATCTTTAATAAAATCGGTATAGGATAATTGCGGCGAATGGGCAGCCCCTTCTACAATGGCAATATCTATTTTTTCGGCTAACACCAGCTGGGAGATCTGATCGGTATTGGCCTGGATAAAATTGAAAGTAACCTTGGGATATGTTTTTTTAAACATGGCCAGCAGCTTGGGCAAAATAGTTTGCGCCACGGTGGTACTGGCCCCTATGTGCAGCGTACCAGCCTCCAGGGTATTAAGCTGGGCCAGTTCAGTTTCCAGGTCGGTGTAGGTTTGAAAAATTTTCTCGGCGTATTTTTCAAGGATCTTGCCGGCGGCGGTAAGGGAAATATTATTGCCGTTTCGTTTAAACAACTGTACACTGAGTTGCTGCTCCAGTTCCTTGATATGTTTGGTGACCGCCGGCTGGGTAATAAACAGTTCGGATGCAGCTTTGGTAAAGCTTAACCGCTGTGCTACCGTATAAAAAACCTTCAGCCTGAAATCAAATATCATTGGGCCAATTTAGGAATAAATAGTTTATCCGGCATGGCATTGTGAGTAAGCATAAAGGCAACCTGAAAAAATAGCTATGACATAAGGAATTTATTTTAAGGATGTTGTGCGAGGGCAGCGTTAGGGATTGCAGTGTAAAGCCCACAGCGTGGATTGGGATTGTGGGAAGGAAAAGCGAGGACTTGTAACGGAAAGCCCGGGCCGCAGGCAACGCCCAGCCTATAAAACAGGTCGGAAAACACACTTAGTAATCAATAACCTACAATTATGTCATTATGCAGCGCGGCATCGCGTACTATACACGGCGGCTATGCGTCCGTGCGATTGCCACGCTGCTTAATGACATAATTAAAAAATGGGGTCATGCTGAGCCTGTCGAAGCATAGCGGGTGGGCCTCTGCGCGCGTCCTTCGACAGGCTACCCATGACAAGATAAAAAATGTGGTTTTTCGCAGCAGATCAGCTTCGGGTGAAAACGAGCAGAACGATGCTGGGCGGTGCGGCTGCAGGG
>NZ_JBNPWO010000016.1:0-136701 GCF_050433785.1 Mucilaginibacter sp. 3215 | reverse complement strand
ATGGTTTCGTGTTTGCGCACATCAGGGTCAAATCCGCGCCCGTCATCACGGATGCTGATCTGCAGCCGGTTTTTGTAAAGATTGATTTCCAGAAATGCGTTTTTCGCCTCCGAATGTTTGACAATATTGTTCAATACTTCCTTAACAAGGAGGTATACCTGGCGCCTTTTTTCGCCGCTGATGATAGCCGGGGTTTCGTTAACGGAGGCATTTACATGAAGATCAATATTGCTGTATTCCAATATTTTAATGGCTTGTTTATGAATAAAACCGGCCAGGTTGCTTACTTCGTCGTTTTCGGCATCAAGGCTCCAGATAATTAACCTTACCTGGGTAGATATATCGGTAATGGCTTCATGAATAGCATCAATCTCCTTAAAAGCCGGCTGATCGGCCGTTTTGCGGCTGAGCAATTCGGTCCTGAGCTTAATGCCGGAGATGCTTGCCCCTAAATCGTCATGCACCTCACTGCTGATCCGCTGTCGTTCGCGCTGGAGGGCAAGGGCATTTTCATAATCCTTTTTTTGTAAGCCGATGATGGACTGATAATATTTCCGTACCAGCAGGAAAACGATGATTATGGCACTTAATACAGCCAGCACCTGCAGCCATAACTGCTGGTACCATAAAGGCATAACAGCAAATTTAAAAATGAGCGGCTGGCTTAACTGGTTAAACCGGTCGGCAGCCAGGGCTTCTAACTCATAGTTTCCGGGGGGCAGCAGGTCGAACCGTTTTTCGCCGGACGGCGCGACGCTCCAATTTTTGTCAACCCCCTTAAGCCTGAAGCGGTATTGTATTTTACCCATGCTTTTGTAGGACAGGGCAACGCAGTTAAATACAACAGGGCGGCCGTAAGTAAAGCTGCTTTGAGTACCGGTTATCCCGTCATTAATCAACACCGGTTTAGGCAGGCTCGTATTCCCTAAATTTTGAGTGACGGCTATGCCCTGATCTGTGGCTATATAGTAATCATGGCCGTTCTGCACCACATCGGCAATGTTGTCCGAGGGGAGCCCGTTACTGGTATTGAGTAAACTTATGCGGTAATTTTGATAATTATTATGGAAACTGATAATACTTACACCGTTTGCGGTACAGACCCATAGTGTATGGGCATCTGTCCATACCAGTTTACGGATATCGCCTGAAAAAATAGCAGGAGATCTAAATTGAACAATTTTTTCCCCAGTCCACAAAAACACCCCCTGGGCTTCGGTGCCTATCGCACATACATCATTATTTGATGCCAGGCTCTTAACAACATTTATTCCTTTATCGGCCAGGATACGAATAGAGGAAAACTTGCCAGCGCCCCCGAAAGGTACAAACTGGTATAACCCGTAAAGTGAGCCTACGAGCATCTTACTCTTATACCATGTAACAGATGTCATACGTATAGGCTTAAAATTGTACCCCATTTGATGTTTCAACTCATCTGTCAAAACGCCAACTGCATTTTGTGTAAGAAAATATACTGTGTCGGATCGTGCAGCAATTCCTTTTATCGGGCCATAAAAAATTTTTACAGAATGCCATGATAATGGGGCCTTATTCGAGATATCTAATCTGAATAAGCCATTATCGGTACCAATCATGAACCTGTTGCCCGGAATTGTAAGCAGGTTGGTTATCCGGTTAAAGTCAGACCGGTTTTGATTAAAGGAAATGGTGCCTATTGATGACCACTGATTTGCCCCAAGCTTCATGTAGCTGAGGGTGCTTAAAACATGTCCCGTAAAAAGGTATCCTCCTGCAATGCCCAGTTTTAAAACATCTTCATTGGCCAGCCCGCTTTCTTTGTTAATGATTTTTATTTCGGGATTGGTACACAGAAAAAAACCTTTGTCATAACTGCCAAACCATAAATTATTTTCCCGGTCAATAACCGTAGCGGTAGTGATGTTATTATTAAGGTAATTTTTCCGCTCGCCGGTAAGATAGTTAATAATGTAGGTGCCCTGTTTTACCGTTGTAACGGCAAATGTATTTTTGCCGGTAAGGTACACCGAAGTCACATTCCCGGTAAAAAAGATTTTATTGAGCGGGATGATCCCGCTTTTTTGATACCGATAAACATGTACCCAGCCTTTAGTGATCAGTAACAAATAATTTTGCTGTAAAGCCAACCGGTAAGGTTTGATATTGTTATTGGCGGTTTGAAAACTTAACTGGCCGGCCTTAAGCTCTTCTTCGAGGATGTCAAGGTCGTTTTCAGATAGGTTGATCTCTTCTCCGTCAGAACCATAAATGTATCCGTTCAAATGCCGGATAGCATGTCTTTCCGATTTTAACTCTTCAAAATGATATACTTTGGTACTAAGCCTGTAATTTACACAGAGTTCATTATAACGGTTAAAAAAGAAATTGGCGAAGGGTGAAACGATTACTTTTTGAGATGAATTAAGCTTATGTATAAGTCCGTTTTCATAGTAACAAACCCGGTAGTTATTACAGTAAAAAAAAATCCGGTGATAATTATCCTCGGCAATCCGGAAACACTCATTGTTTTCCAGCCCATCGGCCGATGTGAAGTTTTTAAAATGCTGGCCGTCAAACCTGCTTACGCCTTTATCGGTGGCCAGCCAGATAAAACCCCTGCTGTCCTGCATTAAATAGTTAACCCTTGAACTGGGCAGGCCATCAGGGGCGCTATAATTTTTCAGGTAAACTAACTGATATGGAATGTCGGCATATACCCGGCCCGGGAATAGAAACAGCGTTAATATTAAAAGTTTAAAAAAGGGGCTTTTTAGCGGCATTCTATAATTTGTATCAATTTAACATTGCTGCTTTTTTTATCAATATGCAATGATACGGTGTATCGCTTTGTTTTGTTGTATCACCGATAAATTTAAAAAGAAATGATTAAATACAGTTTGAAAACGGCGAGGGGCCGATCCAGTGTAAAACAGACGCGTATAGGTATGATTGCATGTTAAAGCAAACAACACAATAGCTTTTGGCTAATTGTGCTGTTTGACGCTATGCTATATGCTAAGATTAACTCTCGTTATATTTTGACTGTAAAATTAAAACGGATACCCAATGGCCAAGTTAAACACGCTGCGGTTAAAGTTGAAATCCCAACGAGGCTCGTTAGCGCGAACATAAGGTGTTCGTAACGGGATACCTAAATCGGTACGAAGTACCAGTACCGTTAAATCAAACCTTAAGCCGAAGCCGGCATCAACGGCAAAATCGTTATAAAATTTCTTGCTGAACACTGCTCCCGGTTGTAGGCTGTTGGAGTGCAGCAGCCAGATATTACCTGCGTCAACAAATAAAGCTCCGCGTACAATGCTGAACAATTTTGGGCGGTATTCGATATTAGCTTCTATTTTGATATCGCCCGATTCATCTGCCAGGAAACCTCCGGTACCTAAGCCGGTTTGTGGGTCAAATGAGCCTGGTCCGATGGCCCTCGCCCTGAATCCCCGCAGGCTGTTTGGTCCGCCAATAAAAAACTGCTGGCTGTATGGCAACTGGCTTGAGTTGCCATAAGGTAAACCAACACCCACTATGAACCTTGTGGCAATAGTGCTGTTGGGTGCGGTTTTATGGAAATACCTGATCTCGTTTTCAAACTTTACAAACTGGTTAAATATCGCGCCGAAAAGTTTTTTAGGTTTTCCACCGGCACTATCGGCACCGGTTACCAAACCATATATGTTATTTGAGAGGGTTACTTTGCCATTGTAATAGAACGTATTGGTGCGGTAATCTTCGTTGGTATTGGTAAAGGTATAGCTGTAGCTTGGGCCCAATATAAACTGCTTGTCAATTACATGCTTTAAGGCCGGATTAACAGGGCCATTAGCCGGATTAATACTTGCCTTATATTCGTCGGATACGCTCAATGGATTTACAAATTGAAAATTGATGAGGTTGAGCTCATGCGAACGATGTTCTGTTTCGCGCCATTGATAACCAAATGATAAGTTATATGAATTTAAGTTGTATAGTTTTTGACGGTTTACTATGGAGTAACCAAGACTCAGGTTAGTATGCGGGATATAAGCATCGGCAGCCTTCGGGTAAATAGGCCCTATAAAACGTGGCCACGACAGTGTGGTTTGAATACCGGCCTGGTACACGTTATAGCCGGCATTTTGCCCCCCTGCCTGCACGTCGGTACTACCAAATAGGGTTACTTTCAAAGCCTCGGCGCCTTTAAAGGCATTACGGTTAAGCCAGTTGAGGTTAACCTGAGTACCTGTATAGTTTGCAGAGGTGGTACGACCTAATATATCAAGCGAGAGTGATTTCTTTTTGTATTGTGTGAGGAAGTAATAAACATCCAGCTTTGATGAATCGGCAGATACATCCTCAAACCTGTTTTTTACAAATTTGTAAGGGCCGAGGTTAATGAAGCGGTTAAGCGAGTTGTTATGCGCGGTGCGGTTGTAAACCTGGCCCGGGCGCATCAGCACGGTATTGGCAAAAGTGTAAGTATGCACTGTGTTGCGACGCTCAACAATGTTATACCATTTATAAAAAATGGCTTTGTCCTTCATCAGCGAAGTATCCCTTAACGAGTAACTCGGATACACATAAATATTGTTGATGGTATAAATGTTTTGGGCGCGACCAGGTGTTTCATTTTTAACAGCCACAAAAATATCAACCTGGTGCCCGGCTATAGTGCTATCCACGTGCATGATCAAATCTTCGGGCGAGAAATAATAAAAGCCTTCTTCTTTCAACCGGGCGTCAATACGCAGGCGTTCGGTTTTAATAACATCAAGGTTATATTTATCGCCAACTTTTAGCAGCGTTTTTGCCGATGTTCTGGCTACGGCGGTATCGATAGTGCGGTTACCCTGCGGAAATACTACTTTCCTGATTTTATAGCCCGGCCCGGTTACCGCGGTATAAACCGCTTTGGCAACTTTTGACGTTGGTTTTTTACTTACCGTATCACCGCTAACCTGCGCCTGAAAATAGCTTTCATTTTGCAGCCTGTTTTGCAGGATTTTGCTGTTTTGATCAAGGTTAACAGAACTAATAAGCACAGGAGGCTCACCTTTTTTATTAAGCCAGTGGGCAAGCCCTTTGGTTTTATTGGTTTTTGTTTTAAAGTACAGCCACAGTTTAAATCTCAAACCTAATATGGTACTGTTGGGCACAGGCCTTAGTAAAGCCCCAAGCTCTTCACTTAAAGCTTTTTTCTCGCTCTTTTTCAACACCGAATCTTTGATCACAACCTCGCCGCCTGTGTATAGTTTTTGGCCGGGCGCCAGGAACTTAGTGGTACTGCAGGCACTTAGTAAAACACATGATGAAAGCAGTATATATTTTAAATGTTTGGTCATGGGCTTAGTTTGAAGTAGTTTGCGGTTTGTTATCCTGTTGCTGCTGCATATTTTTTTGCTCCAGTGCTTTATCTGCTTCGTCCTGTTTTTCTTTTTTTTCTTTTTGTTCCTGTTTGTATTGGCGGCGTAACCGGCGTTCTTCAGGGGTAAGTTTGCGGAAGATCTCGCGGAAGCGGTTATAATCAACTGTTAAGGTAAAGCCCACACCGGTTTCAATGATCTGTCCCTGTATCACAATAAATTCGTCGCGGCGATAAGCGCGCAGGGTATAGCGTCCGTCTTTACTTAGTTTGTAGGCTATAGACACGTCGCCGGCTATATTAGATGCTTTTTGGCCAGGCTGATTGCCTTCCAGGTTAAAGTTATTGCCCACACTTACGGTAAGCCTGTCGTTCAGGAACCGTTTAGACAGGCCAACGTTCAGATCCGTCCGGTTTGTAGCCGTTCCCGACGAATAATCCTCGCCGGATGTAAGACCGAAATTAAGGTCAACGCCCGAGATCAGGCTGCCTGCCAGCCGGTTCAACTGATCGGATAGTAAACTGCTTACGCTGTTACGGATGGTGCCTTCAACGGTAGTACCAGCACCCTGGCTTTGCAGCGGGTTATCGCCTATAAAGTGGCCCAATACCAATACCCCCAAAACCTGTTTATTAAGCTCGTTAGGATCCTGGCGTATCTGGGTAAGGCGGGTATTTACAGTGCTTACCACATCTGATGATACGGAATACGAGCTATCGGGCAATACAATGTCAAAGCTGATATTAGGTGTAAGCAGTTGATCTTTTAGGTTAAGGTTAACATTGAAAGGCAGTTTCTGCTTGTACATGGTACTGTTTTGCGCGTCCGAAAGCTGATTTGAAACCAGGTCTATCGGCGGTACATTGGCTACATAAATGGCAGTAAGATCAATATTGGCGCTGGTTGGGTCACCCGTCCAAACAATGGTACTGCCTTTTTTAAAGTTGAAGGTACGTTTAACTGTTGCATAAGCCAGGTTATATGAGCCCGAGTTAACCACATAGGTACCTGTTAAATTGATTTTGCCGCTCGGATCGATGCCGCCATTTAGGTTTGCCTCTCCTTTCAGGTGTACAATATCGCCGTTGCGCTCATCAACTACTATGGTAAACGCCGCGTTTTTATTTACGTTGATGGTGGCGGATACATCTAAGCCGGTAACATCCGATTTTTTAAGTGAATCCAATTGCCTTGCCAGCAGGATGGAATCCATTTTTGGGGCATTCTTATCAATAAAATCTACCACGCCTTTGCGGTCTTCTATCGCCGGGTCATTGGTTGGCAGAACAAAGGTCATGTCGGTTTTATCATTAACAGTCAGGTTTGCATCAACCACTGGCTTGGCCATATTGCCACGGATCTTGATGCGGGTATCTACATAAAGCTTACCATAATAAAGCTTGTTATCAGCCTCGGTTGAATTGGTAACCCTAAAGTTATTGGCGTTGATATCCACACCGAAGGCGAAGTCGGTATAGGTTTTGGTGTAGATGCTGCCGCTAACCACAGCCTTATTGCCGGTTGAATCAACCAACGTAAAGTCATTAAAGCGGATGCCTTCGTTGTTAAACGTAATGCTTTCCTGCGGCATCCTGAAATAGGAGTTGAGCATAGCCACATTAAAGCCCACCTTGTTAAAATTGATATCGCCACGAACCGATGGTGCATCTGTTGTCCCGGATATTTTGAGCGCCCCGGTGATATTACCCGTAGCATTACGCAAATTGCCGAAGCTAAAGCCCTCGATGCTCTTCATGCTCAGGTTCACGATATTCAGGTCAAGATCGAAGCGGCTTTCGGGCGAAGTATAATAGGTGCCATTCAAATCAACCTGGTTGCCTTTGCCGGTGATGCTCATTTGAGCGGCGTAGGCGTTCTGCGTTTGGTTATTTACTTTAAGTGCTATGTTGCCCACGGTATCACCCTTGAAGTTAAAATCATTAACGTTGATAGCCGCCGTAAATACCGGCGAAGCCTGGAAATTACTTACAGTAGCATCTCCGTTTATAACGCCACCTACCTGTAATGAATCCTGCCTGGCCATTTTGGTAAGCGCCTCTATATGGAAGTTGTTAAACTTGATATTCAGCGGACTGTTAAATTCCTGCGTACTGCTGTTAACACTAAGGATCTGGTTGTTGTTGCTAATGGTGAAGTTATGCGCCAGGATACCTTTTGGCCCGTATTGTAAAAAGTTATCATCGCTAACCGCCCATGGTAAATAATCCAGCAATAAGCCATCTTTATTAAAGCTAAACTGGTATTCGTTTGGTAATATGCTAAAGGTACCAGCTATACGGAAGCGTTCTTTTTTTGCCGCATCGCGGATTTGAACGTTCAAGCCTGCTTTGTTGTCCTGCGCAGCTCCGGAAATGCTGGTATACAACAGGTCGACAGACGATCCAACTTTAACTTCATCAACCGAAAGATTATAGTTAAGCGCGTTGTTAGCGGTGTTAATGTTAAGCGACGCTTTATTAATGGTATTAGTGCCGTAAACTACTTTGGGTATGGAGCCTTTAACAATCAACTCGCCGCTTTGGCTGTTGAAACTGCCATTCAGCAAAACAGGGTCGAGCTGTTTCAGGTCGGGGGCAAACTGGGTAAGCAGCGGGGTTTTAACCAGTTTGGCTTCAAACGTAAACTGCTGAGGAGAATATTTAACTGCAGGCGCAGGTTTGGCTTTTATGGTTTTGCCGCCTTTAGTTTTTACAGCTACCTGCTGCCCGCCTGCAATAGCGGTGTTGAAATATTTGTTAATCACATCCTGCACGGCCGGGGCTATCTGTGTGAGCTTGTATTTACCGGCCATATGGGCTGTCATGACAGCAGTTTTTAAACGAAGTGTACTGCTGTCGGCACTGGCTGTAGAGATGAGGCTGATAGTGTCCATCCGGATGCGTTGACCTTTGTTCACCACCAACAGGTCGGTTGCTTTAATATCGGCGTTCAGGTAGTCGGGATCGGCAGTTGGTACATCAGCCACGATCTTGCCATGAAAACGCATATCGTCCTTCACAAAATTCAGGTTTTTGAGGTTGATGCTATCCACATTTAACGTGGCTTTAACTGCCGGATATTTTTTATTGAGATCAGCCTTCGCATTTAGGCTAAAATTAATGTTAGGATCTTTCATGGTAGCAACAGCGGTATAAGCCCCGTTGCTCGATGTACCTTTCATTACCAGGTTTTTGTACGTATAGCCTTTAACATAAGCCTTTGCAATATTGCCATTAAAAGCGATGCTGGCTTTTTTAGGATCGAGGCTTGTGCCTTTCACGTTGGCGTTCATGGTTATGCGGCCAACCATTTGCGGCTGTTTGGTAAGCGCGCCCACATTAAGTTCATTCGCCTTAATGTTGGCGGTATAAGTTGCCGCGTTTTTGTTTTTCCCGTTTTTTAAAGCAGCTACCAGATCAACTGCGCCATAACTCGAGCGCAAGCCCATTTTGGTATTAAAGCTGTACATGCTGCCTTTAAAAGTACCTTTCAGGTTCATTTTTTCGGGAATGCTCACATTTGGCGGAATACTGCCTGCCGGAGCGAGCTTAGCGATATCACCGCGACTGGTGCTGAAATCGGCAATGTTAACATCAAAGGTGGCCTTGTTTACATCCGGCAGTCCTTTCATTTTAGCTGATGCCTTGATATGGGTGCTGCTTAAGCCAGTTACTTCCAGGTTGGGGATCTCGAGGTTGTTCACTTGTCCGCTTACCCGGCCATTGATCTTGAATACTGTACCGGGTGATGATTTGAACGGCTCCATGCCAGCCATGGTTGGCATCAGCAGTAAAACGTCTTTCAAACCTAAGCGGCTGCCATCTAAATTGGCATTGACGCCTAAAGCGCCGATGTTTTTGGTAATGGCATCGATAGAGGGATACCGTACCTGTACCGACTTTTGCAACGTGGTATTCGGCGTTTCCAGCAACAGGTCATTCATGTAGGCATTGGTTGGCCCGTACAGGAATGACGTATGAAATTTGTTGATCTTTAAACCGCTTTTTTCGGTAAAAGTAAAGGAGTTAATCTTGCCCGAAATGGTATCAGGGCTATAGGAAATATTTTCGACTTCGGCGTTCAGGCTGCGTATATCCATGTGTCCAAAATCAAGGCCTTTGGGGATCGCTTTCTGTGCTTCATTATCGAACTTAATATTATCGTTAGTAAAGGTAACCTTGCCAATGGTAGCCCTCCAGGCCGATTTGGTTGGTGATGATACCAGCGTATCCAGTTTTTTAATTGTTTTAACAACTTCTTTAACTACCGTTTTAGGTTTGGCGAGGGTCAATCCGGCGTTGGTATTGCTCAATTCAATGTTTTTGATTCCAACCTTTTGATTTTTCAGGTCGATCTTATCCATCTCTACCAAAAATTTGCTTAGGTCTACCTTTGCACCCATTTCGGCGCTTTGGTAATCGACTTTGATTTTGGAGATATCGATCACGCCTAAATTCAAATCCATATTTAGTGGAGTGGTGGCGGTATCGGGTGGTGAGATGGCTTTGGTTGGTGTTTGGATGATCTTCGCGTTTACATCGCTCAGGGTAATTTTGGGGATGGTAAACTTCATTTTATCCATATCAAAATCCTTAACGCGGGTATCAAAATGGCCTAATAAAAATTTCACATCGTTGCCGGTAATGGCATCCTTATATTTTATGTTGATCTTATCGAGGATGATCTTATCAACAGAAAACTTCATGGTTGATGTAGTATCGGTAGGTTTTACCTCTTTCTTTTGTTCGCCAACAAAAGCTTTGATGATGTAATCGAAGTTGAAAACGCTATCGGCGCCCCGGTTTACATTGGCAGTGATGCCCTGCAGGTTTATCTCGTTCACTTCAACCTGGCTATGTAGCAGCTTGAGCATGCTGATATCAACCTTTAGTTTTTCGCCGGCTATAAGGGTGTCTTTTTTCTGATCTTCAAAGTATACATCTTCCAAAACCAGCAGCTTGGGCAGGCCAAGGCTTATATGACCTATCTTAACCTTGGTATGGATCTTATTTTGTAAAAAAGTTACTGCTTTATCCTTCGCGAAGTTTTGAACAGCAGGAACCTGTATCAAAATCACTACAAGGATAACCAGCAGAACTACACTAACCAGTATCCAGAGTATTGTTTTAAGGGTTATTCGTAGTATTTTTTTCAATTGTATACGTATTTCAAAGGTTAAGATAGCGATGCTTAATATAAACAAATAGCATGCTAAGGATAGCAGTTAGCTGTGTGTTTTGTATAATTTACAAAATAGGGCCGGCTTTAATTAAATTTCCACAGTGTTACTTTTTAACAGTCTACATCCCTAACTTGTTTTAACTTTGTACCTCATAAAGATTTTGTTGACACGGATTAACTATGCCTGATTTTTCTCACCTCCACGTACATACTCAATTCTCCTTGCTCGACGGTGCAGCCGATATTTCCAAGCTGTATAAAAAAGCCGCCAAGGATGGGATGAAAGCCCTGGCCATTACCGATCATGGTAACATGTTTGGCGTATTTAAGTTCGTGGCCGAAGCCGGTAAGCACAATGTAAAACCCATTGTAGGCTGCGAGTTTTATGTGGTTGAAGACAGGCATAAAAAGCAGTTCACCAAAGAGAATAAAGACGTGCGCCGCCACCAGCTGATGCTGGCCAAAAATCCTACGGGCTACAAAAACCTGGTGAAGCTATGCTCGTTGGGGTATATGGAAGGCCTGTACAGTAAATGGCCCCGTATTGATAAAGAACTTATTTTAAAATACCACGAAGGTATCATTGCTACTACCTGTTGTATTGGGGCTTCGGTACCACAAGCTATTTTAAGGGATACGCCCGAAAATGCCGAAAAGGAGTTTAAATGGTGGCTGGATTTGTTTGGTGAGGACTTTTATATCGAGTTACAGCGTCACGAAATTCCGGAGCAGCAAATTATCAATAATGTGCTGCTCACTTATGCTAAAAAGTATAACGTAAAAGTGATCTGTTCAAACGATTCGCATTACGTAGATCAGCAGGACTCGAACGCGCACGATATTTTGCTTTGCGTAAACACCGGCGATATGCAAAGTACCCCGATAGCTACCGACGAGGAAGGTGGTAAAGGCTATCGTTTCGGTTTCCCTAACGATCAGTTTTACTTTAAAACACAGGAGGAAATGGGTAAGCTGTTCCATGACCTGCCCGAGTCACTGGATAATACCAATGAAATTGTTGACAAGGTGGAGGTGTTAAAGCTAAAACGCGATATCCTGCTGCCCAACTACGTGATACCTGAAGAGTTTAAGATCCACAAAACACCCGATGCCGATACCTTAAATCAATGGGAATACCTGAAGCACCTTACCTTTATGGGTGCCAAGGAGCGCTATCGTGATATTAGTCCGGAAACCGAAGAACGTATCAATTTTGAGTTGTTCACCATCCGTACCATGGGTTTTGCAGGGTACTTCCTCATCGTGGCCGACTTTATCAGGGCTGGTCGTGATATGGGCGTGTTCATTGGCCCGGGACGTGGTTCGGCGGCGGGATCGGTAGTGGCTTACTGTACCGGGATCACCAATATTGATCCGATGAAGTACAACCTGCTGTTTGAGAGGTTCCTGAATCCCGACCGTAAATCGATGCCCGATATTGATACGGACTTTGACGATGCCGGTCGGCAAAGGGTTATTGATTATGTGGTTGATAAATATGGCAAAAACCAGGTAGCGCAGATCATTACCTATGGTTCGATGGCTGCCCGCACCAGTATCCAGGACGTGGGCCGTGTATTGGATATGCCGCTGGCCGATGTAAGTGCCATGAAAAAGCTGGTGCCCGAAACCCTGGGTATCACCCTGAAAGATGCCATTGAACAGGTGCCTGAACTGAAGGAGATCCTGAACGGTAACGACCTTAAGGCACAGGTACTGCGTGAAGCTGAAAAACTGGAAGGATCGGTACGTAATACCGGTGTACACGCCGCAGGTATCATCATTGCCCCTTATGACCTTACCGAGATTGTACCGGTAGCAACAGCAAAAGATTCGGACTTACTGGTTACCCAATATGATGGCCGTGTGATTGAGGATGCCGGTGTAATTAAGATGGACTTTTTGGGTTTAAAAACCCTTACCATTATAAAGGACGCGCTGCGCATGATCAGGCAAAATCATGGTGTGGTGATCGATATCGACTACATCCCGCTTGATGATATTAAAACTTATGAGCTTTATCAGCGTGGCGATACCAACGGTACTTTCCAGTTTGAAAGTGATGGTATGCAAATGTACCTGCGCGAGCTTAAGCCCGATAAGTTTGAAGACTTGATAGCCATGAACGCCCTTTACCGTCCGGGCCCGATAGAGTATATACCAAACTTTATTGCCCGTAAGCATGGCCGCGAACCTATCGTGTTCGACTTGCCCGATATGGAGGAATACCTGGGAGAAACCTATGGTATTACCGTATACCAGGAACAGGTGATGCTTTTGTCGCAAAAGTTAGCAGGCTTTAGTAAAGGCGATGCCGACGTTTTGCGTAAGGCGATGGGTAAAAAGCAGATTGAGGTACTCAACAAAATGGAAGCCCAGTTTATGGAGGGCGCCGTTGCCAAGGGCCACCCTAAAGATAAGCTTACCAAAATCTGGACCGACTGGAAGGCATTTGCCCAGTACGCATTCAATAAATCGCACTCTACCTGCTACGCTTTCGTGGCATACCAAACGGCTTATTTAAAAGCGCATTACCCATCTGAATATATGGCGGCGGTTTTAAATAACCAGAATAACATTGAAAAAATCACCTTCTTTATGGAGGAGTGCCGCCGTATGGGCGTTGAGGTTTTAGGACCGGATATCAATGAGTCGGATATGGCTTTTGCGGTGAATAAACGCGGGCAGGTACGTTTCGGGTTAACCGGCGTAAAAGGTGTGGGTGATAAAGCGGTGGAAAGTATCATTGAAGAACGTAATGCCAATGGCCCGTTTGAAACGGTATATGATTTTGCACGGCGCTCAAACACCCGCAGTGTTAACCGTAAATCGTATGAAAACCTGGTTTATGGCGGCGCGTTTGATGGCTTCGGGATTCCCCGTGCCCAGTTTTTTGCCAAAACCGAGTTGGGTACGTTAACAGGTGTTGAACGTCTGATCAAATATGCCAACGATTATCAGAATGTGCAGAGCAGTTCGCAATCGTCATTATTTGGCGGTTCGGTAGCATCATATGTACCGGAGCCGGCTATGCCCGATGTTGAAGAATGGCCGCTGATAGAAAAGCTGAAGTACGAGAAGATGGTTATCGGGATCTATTTAACCGGTCACCCTTTGGATAATTATAAAGTTGAACTTAAACGTTTCTGTAACGCAAACATCAGCGATTTGAAACTGATGCAAAAAGCCCGGTCAGGTGAAGGCGGCGAAGATGTAACTGCGGCGTTCAATGAACTACGCCGTCGCGGTGAGTTAAGGATAGGTGGCCTGGTATCAAGCGTTCAGCATAAAATGACTAAAACGGGTAAGCCATTCGGCACATTTGTGTTTGAAGATTACAATGAATCGTACGAGTTTGCGCTGTTTGGCGATGACTATGTGAAGTTCCGTAATATGATGATGGAGGGCTACTTCCTGCATATTAAAGGAAACATCGAAGAGAAATTCCGCCAGAAAGATAACTGGGATTTGCGGATCATGGTGATGGACCTATTATCAGAAATGCGCGATAAGCTTACCAAATCATTAACTGTTTGCATTGATGTGCAGATGCTTAACAGTAAGCTGTTGGATGATATCCAGCATATGATAGATGATAACAATCAAAAGTACCCGGTGAAAAACTGTAAGCTCCGTTTCCAAATCAAGGATAGGGAAGAGGTTATGTTGGTTGAACTGTCATCTAAATCATTCAAGGTAAATCCAAGCGATGATTTTATGGCGGGGATACATAGTTTGACTAATGAGGAGCCGGTGCTGAGTTAAATTTTCCAGCCCACCTCTATACACCCGTCATTGCGAGGAACGAAGCAATCCCCGATTAGCAGAGCCGCTCTGTAAAGTTCGCGATTGCTTCGTTCCTCGCAATGACGTGATTTAGAAAATTCTATACTTCTTCCGCCTTCACCACCTCGTCATCCTGTTTCACTAAAGTATAACAAGTATAATCAGGCTTAATGACTTCGCCGTTGGCATTGGTGACTGTCATGTAATGGCTACCCCAGGTTTCGAGGGTGTAAAATATAGATGATAGCTCCTGGCCGATAGGGGTAAGGGAATATTCAACCCTTGGTGGTACTTCGGGAAAAATATGTCGTGATACGATACCGTCCTCTTCCAATTCGCGGATCTGTTGCGAAAGCATCTTTTCGGTCATGCCGGGAATAGCCCGGTTTACCTCGCTGTAACGCTTCTGGCCGGATAACAATTGGTTTATTATACTCAGTTTCCATTTACCACTAATTACGCTGAGGGCTGCTGCCATAGTGCAGGAGTGATCGGAATGTCTGTTTTTTGTCATAATGAAAAAGGCGATATATCGATTGCATCAAACGGGCCCATAACCTACCAAAAAGTATGTTGCACACAAAATGGTGCATTCTTGTGGGGAGGTATAACTCAATGTACCTTTGATGTATCAAAACAAAGATAATGAAAAAGTTACAAGGAAAAACAGCAGTAATAACAGGCGGCAACAGTGGTATAGGCCTGGCCACAGCACAGGAGTTCATTGCACAAGGTGCAAAAGTGATCATCACTGGCAGGAACCAAAAATCAATTAACGAAGCGCTTGAAACACTCGGTGCCGATGCTAAGGGTGTAATTGCCGACAGCGGCGATATCAACCAGGTTAAACAACTGGGCGAAAAAGTAAAGGCCATTGCCGAAAAAATTGACATCGTATTTGTTAATGCAGGTATTGGCCAGTTTAATTCAACTGAGCAAATGAGCGAGCAGATGTTTGATGATATCATGAACATCAACTTTAAAGGCGCATACTTCAGTATTCAGCAGTTGTTGCCCTTAATTAACGATGGCGGTTCTATCATTTTAAATACATCAATCAACGCGCATATTGGTATGGCCGGTGCAACCGTTTATGCAGCAAGTAAAGCAGCATTGCTTTCATTAGCTAAAAACATTTCGGCCGAGTTGTTGCCACGTCGTATCAGGGTTAACTCTGTAAGCCCTGGTCCGGTTGTAACACCTTTACACACTGCCGATAAATTAGGCTTAACCCAGGAACAATTGGAAGGCATGGGTTCCGAACTGATAAAACAGATCCCAATGGGCCGTTTTGGTTTGGCCGAAGAAATTGCCAAAACAGTTACTTTCTTCGCTTCTGACGATTCAACATTTATAACAGGTGCCGAACTGATTGCTGACGGCGGTATGGCTACTTTAAAAGGTGCATAAACCCCTCTAAATCTCCCCTGAAGGGGAGACTTTTAAAAACCTATCTTTCGTGAAAATTTGATCAAGATATAATTCATGGAGGGATGATAAATTTATTAACTGATGACCGGCGGTTGTAGCTTCCGGTCATTTTTTGTTTTGATGCAATAGGCGATATAGCTAATAATGCCTATAATCAGTGCACTTATTCCATGAATGAAGACACCGATGAAAAGAACAGCCAAATCAAGCATTCCGCATCTGAACCCTGAAGGCGATGGTGGAGGAAGCGGAACAAATTTGAGTGATATAATCGTCAATACAACACCCAACATAAATGATAATATCATACCAGCAATTATGGGTAAACCTACGCGGCCTTTTACTCTTAATGTTGATAGTGTGATTTGCACAACAGGAGCTATAGTCCACAATAATAAAATAGCTAAATCCATGTAAATTGTTTTTTGAAATTCATTATTGATGGGCTTTATAATATCTGATAGAACCAATAATTCCGATCACTGGGATTATAAAACATACATTTAATAATCCCAATGATATAAATACTGTACACCCAGTTGCGCATTTAATATTAGGGGGCACGCCGAGCAGCGAAATTACAAACGCGAGGGTTGCTAAGGCTGCGGCAAGTAAAAAAGAAAAAAAGAAAATGGCTATTATGGGTAACTTGATCTGATCGTTTATTCGGCGCGATGATAATTTCCATTGCAGTATAGGTGCAATTAAAATTAAGATCAACGGGATAATTAAGATCAACATAATCTATACCTATAATGTTAATTAATACCGCCAATGTTAAAAAGTAACCCATTCTCACAGTTGTATATCTGCTTTATAAACAGGTTATTTGTGTTAATACGGCATGTCGCAAAATGGTATTTGAAGGTGTGATGCGACAAATGGTCATGCCTGCGTTAACTGCGTGGATTATAATAATATAATTGTCACATTGTCAGTAGTACACTTGTGGCAAGCAATTTGAATAGCATATATTTGTAAGTACAAAATTTAAAAAATAGAAATCATGGCTTTAGAAATAACTGATGCAAACTTTGACGAGCTTGTCCTGAAATCAGACAAACCGGTATTAATTGACTTTTGGGCAGAATGGTGTGGTCCGTGTAGGATGGTAGGTCCGGTAGTTGAAGATATTGCAAAAGAATATGAAGGCAAAGCTGTTGTTGGTAAAGTAGATGTTGACAACAACCCAGGCATATCTGTAAAATACGGTATCCGTAACATCCCTGCCTTATTGTTCTTCAAAAATGGCGAAATTGTTGATAAACAAATCGGTGCTGTGCCAAAATCAGTATTAACTGATAAACTGGTAAAACAGTTAGCATAACTCAAAGAGCTTATTTAATGCTACACACTGTAGCATTAACACAACATATTTTTTGAAAAAGCGTTGCAATTTTGCAGCGCTTTTTTTATGCCTATATTAGTCTATGCCCAAATTAAACGATGATCAGCAAATAAGGCAACTGGCCAATCTCGAATTGCTGGCCCGGCAGGTGGTTGAAGGTTTTATCACCGGCCTGCACCAAAGTCCTTTTCATGGCTTTTCTGTGGAGTTTGCCGAACACCGGCTGTATAACAACGGCGAATCGGTAAAAAATATCGACTGGAAGCTGCTGGCCCGTACCGATAAATTGTTTGTAAAGCAATTTGAAGAGGAAACTAATCTTCGCTGTTTTTTGCTGCTGGATACTTCATCATCCATGAACTTTCCTGAAACTGGTACTAATAAGCTGCAGTTTTCGGTTTATGCCATAGCATCGCTGATGTACCTGTTCAAAAAACAACGCGACGCTTTTGGGCTTTGTTTATTTTCGGATAAGATAGACTGGATCAGCGCGGCAAAATCAACCACTACGCACCTGTTTTATTTATATGCCGAGCTGGAAAAAATGTATGCCAGTCCTAAAGTAAACACGCAAACCAATATCACCAATGTGCTGCATCATATTGCGCAGGAAATTCATCAGCGTTCGCTGGTGATCATTTTTAGCGATATGCTGGAGAATAACCTGGATGCCGAAAAGCAGCAGGCTTTATTTGCGGCAATTCAGCATTTAAAGTTTAATAAACATGAGGTGGTGATCTTTAATGTTACCGATAAGCAAAAAGAACTTGAGTTTAATTTTGATAACCGTCCCCATCATTTTGTTGATATTGAAAGCGGTGACGAGCTGAAGGTGAACCCGGCCCGCATC
Source organism: Mucilaginibacter sp. 3215 (assembly GCF_050433785.1). Taxonomy (NCBI): domain Bacteria; kingdom Pseudomonadati; phylum Bacteroidota; class Sphingobacteriia; order Sphingobacteriales; family Sphingobacteriaceae; genus Mucilaginibacter; species Mucilaginibacter sp. 3215. The sequence continues at coordinate 118,769 of NZ_JBNPWO010000016.1, read as the reverse complement.
CGCGACGCCTACAGGGCATCGTTAAAAGAGTACCGCCATCAGTTGGAGTTAAAATGTGCACAGTATCATATTGATTTGGTTGACGCCAATATTCATGAAGGCTATCATCATATCCTGAACACGTACCTGGTTAAGCGGAATAAGATGATATAAAGAGTATTTTGTAAAAAAGGCGTCATTGCGAGGTACGAAGCAATCCCCAATACGCCGGGCCGCTCTGTATAGTTTGGGATTGCTTCGTACCTCGCAATGACGGTAGTTTTTTGATTGGGTTTTCTTGAAAACAAAAAAAGGCCATTCCCATCTGGAAAACAGCCTCTATAGTTAAATAGGGGATCTACTTATAAAATAAACCTTGTAAAGGTATTGATACAATGTGAAGATTAAGTGAAGTCGTTACTCACGGTTAAATATGAGGAATATGCTCGTTCCCCTGTCTTTTACCGAATCTATTTTTACCCTGATGCCATGAAAAGCGGTAATACTTTTCACAATAGCTAAGCCAAGGCCGTAGCTTTCCTTTTCTTCGGTCTCAAATTTTTCAAAGCGGTTAAAAGCGTTTTCTATTTGTTGTTGGTCCATCCCCGCACCTGTGTCTGTAATTTCCAGTACATACACATCTTCCTTCAATTCATCGGCAACGGTGATACTACCTTTGGGCTTATTGTATTTAATAGCATTGTTTATCAAATTGAACAATAGGGTATGCATTAGGGGGCGGTTACCCATAATGGAGTAGATGTATTTAATGTTATTGTTGAAGGTGAGATGTTTTTCTTCCAAACGGTCTTCCAGTTCTTCCTGGATCTCCATAATTATACCTGCTATCATCACCACTTCGGCTTTGTCATATTGATTATTTTCAACTTTTGAAATGAGCAGCAGGCTGTTAATAATAGATTTAAGCCGGTTTAATGTTTTCAGCGAAGCGTGCATCTTGTTTTCGCTGGCTTCGCTGAGTTCTTCCTGCAATAAAATATTCTCCAGCCGCGAGCTGATAATTGATATGGGCGTAAGTAACTCATGCGATACATTGGCAATGAACTGTTTTTCAAGAGCAAACAGGTTACTGATTTTTTTCATGAGCGTGCTGATACTGTCATCAAGCAGTTCAAAATCCTGTGTGGTGGTCTGGATCTTTTCATAATCAAAGTTCATAGGATCATTTACTTTGATCAGCTTGCGGTCGATGATCTTATAAAAGGGGGCGAGCAAAAATTTGGTAAACACCAGGTCGCTTACCAGCGTGAGGGCGAGTGCTATTATCAATGTCAAAAGGGTAAACCTTTTAATGATGGATTTTAATTCCTCAATGGAGGTAACTGACACGCCAATTTCAAGCAAATAGGTATGGTTGTTAAAATTAAACTGGTGAGTCAGGATGCGATAAGTTTGCGTAACCAGGTCACTGGTACGTGTTTCGGTTGTGAACTTTACAGCTTTGGTTTCGGTGGGCTCAAATTTAACAGGGGTTATAATAATGAACTCCTCTTTTAAAATATTATAATCGGTATAAGGCTTTTGATTAGCAAGCTTGCTGCTAATCTCTTTTGAACTGAGGTTTTTAAGCGTTTCCCTTTCATTTTCCTCAAGCCTGAGCTCTACATGATTATACGAGATCTTCTCGATAGAAAGCAGGATAAGCAGGCCAGTGAAAAGTATAATGGCTAATTTGGTTAACGTATTATAAAGGGCCAGTTTTACCTGTAATTTCATGAGTCTGTCAATTTCAGATGTTGATACGGTAGCCGATGCTCCTTACGGTTTCAAACCAATCTATAGGGATATATACCGATAGCTTTTTACGCAGATTTTTAACGTGCACATCCACAAAGTTGGAGTCGGAATTTATTTCCAATACATCGCCCCAAACATGTTCGGTGAGATTGGTGCGTGATATTACCCTGTTTTTGTTTAGCACCAGGTAGTTGAAGATCTCGAACTCTTTTTTGGTGAGGGTTATACGCTCATCATTGTAGGTAACGGTACGGTTTTGTATGTTGATCTTTAACCCTTTTACATTAATGTCATTACTCTCCAGGCGGTGTTTGCGGCGGGTGATGGCGTGCATGCGGGCTAATAGCTCGTTTAATGAAAACGGCTTTGCCAGGTAATCGTCGGCACCCTGTTCAAGGCCCGATACCCGGTCGTCAACAGCACCGCGGGCGGTGAGGATAATTACAGCATCTTCGCGTTCGTTCATGCTTTTCAGCATTTTAAGCAGGTCAAAGCCGTCACCGTCGGGCAAGCCCAGGTCAAGTAAGATAAAGTCATAATTGTTTACGAAGATTTTTTCAGATGCTGATTTTTTGGTGCGGGCATGTTCAACCGTAAAACCTTCGTGGCTTAAAAATTCATCTACCTCAAGCGCAAGGCCTTTTTCGTCTTCAACAATTAGTACGTTCATAATTGTGTATTTACAGGAACTATCAATAAGGGTTACAGGATCAAGATCATTCACGGCAGGCAAAGTACCGTACCGAAGATTAATAAAGTATGAAGATAGGCTTTTATAGCGGCCTGTAAAGTGTCATTTTTTAAATCTTGCGTTTAAATTAAAAAAGCGCAAATCAATTTGCGCCGATTGGTGTTACAAACTAAAAGCTACCACTTCATCGTATGAGACTTTCTATCGAACGCAAACCCATCCGGGTAAATCCAGATCCGAAACGTGTAATAGCAAGATTTTTTTTTAATGGGAACGATCGCGCCAAAGAGGTTATTGAGCGTGTAATGTTAATTAGCGAAGATGATGCTTTTGGCATTGTATCGCCCTTGCTGCAGGAATATTCCAAAAGACACCGTAATATTACCCGGGTGCTCAACAGGCATTGCAGCAAGCTTAAGCCCTTGTTTTTAGAGCTCAATATTGATTTTGATACGCTTACCGTTTACCGCAAGCTGCTCATTGGGTCTTATTTTACGCATGAATATTCAATAGAATCGGCCGCCTTCTTTAATCCCTCGATAGTTGAAGATCCCGACCAAACCGAGCTTGAAGACGGCCAGCGCAGGGTGATCATCAGCTTCCGGGCGGTAGGCGAGGGGCATATCTCTTCCATAACTTTTCGCCGGGCCTTGATAGATAAGGATAACAACATCAGCATACAACCTGCGGGCAGTTATATTGATGAGGCCGAAATTGTGAGGAATGCCGTTTATAATAAAAAGCTTTTTTTTGAAAAAGCTGCCATCACCCAAATTAATATTGATGTTATAAGTGAGCTGGAATCAAAACTCGATCATCATTTTGAGTACGCCAACCTGCGCCGGATCATCATGGATTCGCAAAAACTGCAGGAAGACGACATGAAGCGGCTGGAGTATGATAAAGTGCTTTGGCTTGCAGATTCCTATTATGAAATTGTTTTTTCACTGGATACCGATATTTCCGACAGGGTGATCTTCCCGATATCCGAATATGAACGTAAGGGTATTGAGGATGCCCGTTTTGTACAGTTTACCAACGATGACGGCAGCAAACTATATTACGCTACCTATACAGCTTATGATGGCTCGCTGATTATGCCCAAACTGCTGCAAACAACTGATTTTTATAATTTTAAGATCATGCCTTTGTACGGTGCGGGCGCACAGAATAAAAACCTGGCCTTGTTTCCGCGCAAGGTGAACGGCAAGTATGTGATGATATCGCGGATAGACGGCTGCAATAACTATATCATGTATTCGGATAAGATCAATATCTGGGAAAAGCCGGTAATGCTGCAACAGCCTAAATTTAGCTGGGAGTTTGTGCAGATAGGTAATTGCGGCTCGCCCATTGAAACACCCGATGGATGGATCATGATAACCCATGGCGTTGGTCCCATGCGCCGTTATGTGCTGGGTGCAAGCCTGCTTAAACTGGATGACCCAACGGTTGAAATTGGCCGCCTGCGCGAGCCTTTGCTGATCCCCAACAGTGATGAGCGGGAAGGTTATGTACCTAACGTGCTTTATTCATGCGGGGTCATTGTACACAACAATAAACTCATTATTCCATACGGTGTTTCAGACTCATCAACTGCCTTTGCAGAAGTATGCCTGGATGAGCTTTTGAAAAAGCTTAAAGCCTTTATTTAAGCGCGCAAAGCCGAAGGCTGAAAGCGAAAAGCTTTGTGTTTGAAAAGCTTTCAGCCTTGAGCTTGCTGCTTTTAGCTCATATTTATATTGTTGATTACAAGTCATTTAACTTTCATGTAAATCTCATAATGTATTATTAGTTAAAACTTATTCTTCTTTTTCAAGTTAAATAAATATGAAAAAGATAATTTTAAGCTTAAGCATAATACTGTTTTCGCTTACAGGTTTTAGCCAGGCACTTAAACCTGTAAAGATAGATAGCCTTGTCACGGTTTCATTACCCGAAGGCTTTACTAAAAAGGATACATTAGGCCAGCAGATATACCAGGGTAGTGCATCATTAGGTAATATTCTTGTTTTACGCGTGCCAAACGCTAATACAAAACCTTTAAACAAGGAGAGCGACTTGAAAGATGTATTTAAAACCTACATCAAAGGTATTCAAAAACAATCTGTTAATGGCAGTGTAATGTATCCGCGTGATACCACTATCGGTAAACTGGAAGGAAAGGTATTCACCCTCAGGATTGATAACAGCGGCTCAACTGGTGAATCTCCGGAGTTAAGAAATTTTATCCTGTTATATACCCAGGACGTAACCTATACTTTTGAATATAACTATCCGGAGCAAAGACTTGATCTGGCAAAGGCCGAACTGAAACAATTTTCGGGTTCTATCAAAATAGCGCCTACTTTAGATCGCCGCGATCAGTATTTGTCTGACGCAAAAGGCATGTCTGCACCTGCAAAGATTGGCATTTATGGAGGTGGAGCGGTTATAATACTGATCATTGTATTAACCGTGATCAAACGTAAAAACAGTCAGCTGGAAGCTGGAGTTTAATTAGCGACAGGGGTTTTTTTGAATACGTGATCGAGCAGGCCCCTGTTCCATTTGGCCGAATTGATGAACTGCTTACCATCAAGCCATGTTAACCAAAATATAGTAACAAACACGCCAATAGCCGAGCCGGCAAGCACGTCTTCATAAAAGTGCTCGGTTAAATAAATTCTTGAATAGCCAACCATTATGGCAACAAACAAGGCTGGGATTCCCCAGCCTTTGTTTTTACAGAGGTATGTTATGACCAGCGCGGCAGAAAAAGCACTCACCGTATGTCCGGACGGAAAACTGTATTTCTCCAATATATAAACACCTTCTACGGTATGCACCCTGCTCCACTGGCTTGCAAAGTATAGCTTTGGCCGGGGAGCGATATAAATGTATTTAAGGATTTGTGCCGCGATGGATGTTATGGCATAGCTGGAGGCCATTAACAGCCAGCTGCGGTAGCTGAATAAAAGCATAGCAAGTGATACTATTACGGCTGTGGTGCCGTCGCCGATATCTGTAACATAAGGCTCAATGGTATCAAGCCAGGGTTGGTGCCAACCATTAACCGTAAAAAAAATAGCTTCACGGGTAAATAGCAGTTTGATAGTCAGGCAGGTGGCTAAAACGATAAGGTAAAGGATAAAAAAAGGGCGGATCCTGTGCAACACGTCTTTTATACCTATCTTCATGTTGCAAAGTAAGCATATACTTATTCAATGCAAAAAAATGATTAATTTTGAGATTGGTTAGCACTTATTAATTAAACTACATGTCGAAAAGTATCTTTCGTAAAAAGTCGGTAGCAAAAATTTTAAATGATGTTGAATGTGGTTTTAGTGATAGTGAGCATCCCGGTACAACGTCATCCCAACTCAAAAAAGAACTTAACGTAAAAGACCTCACCCTCATGGGGATAGCCGCCGTTGTGGGGGCAGGTATATTTTCGACAATTGGCGAAGCCTCTTTCCACGGCGGCCCTGCGGTTTCCATCCTGTTTATTTTAACCGCTGTTACCTGCGGCTTTTCGGCTCTTTGTTATGCCGAGTTTGCCTCGCGCATCCCGGTTGCGGGCAGTGCGTATACCTACGCTTATGCCTCTTTTGGTGAATTGATAGCATGGATCATTGGCTGGGACCTGTTAATGGAATATGCCATTGGCAACATCGCAGTAGCCATTTCCTGGAGCGAATACTTTGTAAACCTGCTGGAAGGCTTTCATATCCATATGCCCAAGTTTCTGACTATGGACTATGTTTCGGCCCTGCGCGGGCATGAGCAGGTTCAGGCAGTAGGTGCAAACCTGGTTGATATCAGTGATAAAGTAAAAGCAGAAGCACTGGCCTGGAGTGAGGCTCCGGGTATTGGTAATTTTAAACTCATAGCCAATTTACCGGCCCTTTTAATTGTTATCATCATCACCTACCTGGTTTATGTGGGCATCCGCGAAACAAAAAAGGCCACCAATGCTATGGTGGTTTTAAAGATAGTGATTGTTATAGCGGTTATAGTGGTAGGCTTTTTTTATGTAACACCTGCCAACTGGCACCCATTTATGCCTAACGGTTTCAGTGGTGTTATGAAAGGCGTATCAGGGGTGTTTTTTGCTTATATCGGCTTTGACGCTATCTCAACCACAGCCGAAGAATGTGAAAGGCCCCAGCGCGACCTGCCCCGTGGCATGATCTATTCGCTGGTGATTTGTACAGTATTGTATATCCTGATAGCCCTGGTGCTTACGGGAATGGTGAGCTATAAAGACCTGCAGGTTGGCGACCCACTGGCATTTGTTTTTGCAAAGGTGGGCTTGAATAAGATTAGCTATGTGATCTCCATTAGTGCAGTTGTTGCTACAGCCAGTGTATTGCTGATATTCCAGTTAGGCCAGCCCAGGATCTGGATGAGCATGAGCCGCGATGGTTTATTGCCTAAAGCATTTTCACGTATCCATCCAAAATATCAAACACCTGCTTTTGCCACTGTAGTAACCGGTTTTGTGGTGGCTATACCGGCCCTGTTCATGAACCTTACCGAGGTGACCGATTTGACTAGTATAGGCACCCTGTTTGCATTTGTACTGGTTTGCGGCGGTGTGCTGCTGCTACCGCGTGAAGAGGCCGTTAAAGGCAAATTCCATTTACCGTATGTGAATGGTAAATTTATTATACCAATTATCACACTGGTGATTTTGGGTTCGGTTGCATGGTTTAAACCGGCCGCGCAGGTTGAAATGATGCAGTTTAAGAAGCTAAAAGACCGTAGCGATATCATTGATAACATGGATAACAATGACAAGCTGAGCCTGCTTAAAACTACCAATCAGCTTTATAACGCTAATGTGACTGCCCAGCCGGACTCGGCTAAAAAATATTTTAAGGATATAGAGGAGGATAAATTCAATACCGCGCTAAGGCAAACGAAGGATATCAGCGATGCTAAGAAATATTATTTAGGTTTTGACGGCTTCCTGTATAATTTCCCTAACTATCTTTTCTTTATCCTGATCATTATTATAGCGGTTTACAGCTTTATTAAAAACTTCTCGCTCATCCCCGTTTTGGGGCTAATGAGCTGCTTTTACCTCATGACCGAGCTTGGCTATACCAACTGGCTCAGGTTTTTGATATGGCTGGTGATAGGTCTGGTAATTTATGCCACTTACAGCTATAAAAACAGCGTGTTGGGCAAGGAAGCTAAAACAGCATAAATATCATGTGGACCTGCCCTTTATGCGAACGTGAATTTACCGCTGTCAACCAGGTGCATTCATGCCGCGACAGGGAACTATCGGAAGCGCTAAGCGGCAAAACGCCCCATACTATAGCGCTGTTTGATCATTTGATTGATGAGTACCTGCAAATTGCCGAAATTAAAGTTTATCCTACCAAAAGCATGATAGCATTGGGAGCAAGGGTAAACTTTGCTTACGTAACCCAATTAGGTAAAAACTTTATTGATGTGGTATTTCCCTTTAAACAGGTTTATGACGATAACCTGTGCTTCAGTAAAATAAAACAAGTGCCCGGCACCGATCAGTATAATCACTACTTCAGGATGTATTTTAAGGAAGATATTACTGACGAGGTGCGAAAGTATATGCGTATAGCCTGGGAGAAAAGTATGTGACTATATAACTACCGCAGGTTTTCAGCCTGTGGGCGGCATAATGTAAGCTTTCAGCTTACACACTTGAGCTGAAAGCTCAAACTATAGTATACCACGGGCTGAAAGCCCGCGGCAGATTGAGCGGCAGAATGCAAAAAGAAAAGCCTCCCGTTTCCGGAAGGCTTTCAATATTAAAAAGGATTGCAATTAATTAACCCGGTGGATTTCAATGGCCTCAGGTATGGCAAGTACCAGCGGTACTTTCTCTACTGTTACAAAACTCAGGTCGAGTCCAAAACCGCGCTCTTCGGATAAGCTCACTTTTTTAAGCTGCTTGTAGTAATCCATTATAAATCTTTCGATGAAAGACAGGTTGTGTGAGCGTGAGAAGATCTTTTCGATCACCACAAAACGGAAATCGCCCACAATTTTATGCCTGTTCAGTGACTTGTAGGTACTGGTAATATCAACCTCGCCTTTTTTAACCAGGTCTTCCACCACTTTCCTGAATAGCAGGTTTATTTGCTGTTCAACGCGGAAACCGAGCTTAAAGTCAATCCGGATGAGTTTGTTTGGCACTAAATGGTCAACTTCGTATTCGCGTTTGTAAGGCTCGTCCACTACGTCAACGTGTACCAGCCAGTAGACATCGGCACGTTTAGGCTGCTTTTGAAGTATGGAATAAACAATTTTTGATTCAATTTCTGAATTGAAGTTGGCACTGGTTAAGTACACCAATTGAGAGGCGTATTTAGGTACGGTTTCATCAGAGCTTAATTCTTTAATGATATCAAAATAGTCTTCAATTTCAACAAACTTAACATAGCGGTTCCTGATTTTGCGGGCGGTATGCCAGGTCCACATTACGGTAAACAGCACAAACCCTATCGACAGTGTAAACCAACCGCCATCTAAAAACTTATGCAGGTTACCGGTGAGGAAGGTTCCTTCAATAAGCAGGTAAACCGCCAAAAACGTATTGATGATATAGTTGGGTACTTTTTTGCGTTTCAGGAATTTGGATACCAGTATGGTGGTCATAAGCATGGCTACGGTAATACTTAAGCCGTAAGCAGCCTCCATTTTATCCGAGTGTTTGAATATCAGCACCACACCTAAACAACCGGCCCAAAGCAGCCAGTTAACGCTGGGTACATATAGCTGTCCTTTTTGCTCGGATGGGTAGTTGATCCTAACTTTTGGCCAAAGATTAAGTCTTACAGCCTCGGCAATGAGCGTAAACGAACCTGATATCAGCGCCTGGCTGGCAATGATAGCCGCCACAGTAGCTATACCGATACCATAGATCAGGAACCATGTTGGCATGATTTGATAGAAAGGGTTTTGAGCGTTAAGGTCCATAACGTGACCGTTACGTTGTAGCAACCAAACTGCCTGACCTAAATAGTTTAGGATAAGACAAATTTTTACATACACCCAGCTTACGCGGATATTGGCTTTACCGCAGTGGCCAAGGTCGGAATATAAAGCTTCGGCGCCAGTGGTACACAGAAACACGGCCCCCAATATAATGAAGGCACCATCGCTTGAACTCGACGTAAGCAATTTAATGGCATAGTATGGGTTTAACGAGCGGATAACCCATGGATCATGCACAATATAGGTAACACCTAAAAAACCCATCATCGTAAACCAGACGAACATGATAGGCCCGAATGCCTTACCTACCAGTGATGTGCCGAATTGCTGTATGATAAATAAAGCGGTAATAATGGCCATTACCACATATACAGTAGGCAAGTTAGGGTAATAGGTTTGCAAACCTTCAATAGCCGATGATATGGTAATTGGCGGGGTAATAATGCCATCGGCCAAAAGGGCGCAGCCCCCTACAACCGCCGGTATAATAAGCCATTTTGCTTTACGCCGTACTAATGAAAACAGCGAGAAAATACCGCCCTCACCCTTGTTATCGGCCCTTAGGGTTATCACCACATACTTTAAAGTGGTTTGTAGGGTCAATGTCCAAAAAATGAGCGAAACACCACCAAGAATTAATGTTTCTGAAATTTGACGCTGGCCAACTATAGCCTTGAATACGTATAATGGGGAGGTACCAATATCACCGTAAATTATTCCTAAACTGATTAGAAAGCCCGCGGCCGACAGTTTATGCAGATCTTTATGATTTGACACTTTTATGATTTAGAGATGGCAAAAATATTAATTTTTTTGGTTAAACCATTACAATGATTAAACGTATAAGGAAATTATGTGTCTATTATACAATAAGGCTGTGCATTTTGTTAAAATTTGTTAAAAAGTTTTACAAAAACATTAATATTTAATGGGATGAGGGCATTATTTATACTTTTGTAGAATCATACTAAATAATGAGGCGAAATTTTACATATTCTTATGTTCATACCTACACATGGGTCATGATAATTGCGATGGCAATTTTCGTGAACTTCGCCTTTGTTGCCGATGGGCAATCGCTAAAGACTGATACCGTGTACCTTAGGGGTAAAACCAAAGCCGCCAAAACGTCTTATTTAAAGAATGGTTTGCACCTTTCGCTTCCCCCTTTGAAGCCCGCTGTTACTTCAAGTGTAAAACTGAATGTATCCCGACCGGATGATAAACTACTAACTGATGTGCAATTATACCCTAACCCGGTAACTGACCAGATCAACCTTAAATATTCCATATCGCGCAACACCAACGTAACCATTAAAATAATGGATGTGCTGGGCAACGATATTTCTACCCTGTTTTCGCAAAGGGTTGAATCCGGCGATCATAATTTGAATTATCCCATCAGCAATAAACTGGTCCGCGGCTTTTATTTTGTGCGCGTTGTAGCCGGTACTGAATCTGTTATCAAAAGGATTTCGGTTATTAATTAACAAATAGCTAAAGATTATATCATTGCGAGCGCAGCGCGGCAATCTCGTCGTCAATGCATATCCGATCTGTATAGCTACGAGATTTCTTCGTCGCCCCAAGCGCACTTTACCTATGCCGCTCCTCGCAATGACATGATTTTTAATGTAGAAGTAATAGCGCAAAAAACGTCAAATTGTTAATACACCTCCAAAACCTTCCCCCAAACCCATCAATTTTTTTAGCTTTGGCGATTATAGCGTTCATTTATGAAAATCATTGCCATTGGCCGCAACTACGCCGAACACGCCAAAGAACTCAATAACCCGGTACCTACCACGCCGGTTATCTTCATGAAGCCCGATACGGCCTTATTAAAAGAGAACAAGCCTTTTTACCATCCCGATTTTTCGGAAGATGTTCACCATGAAATTGAATTGGTTTTGAAGATCAGCAAAGAGGGCAAGCACATCAGCGAAAAATTTGCCGCTAATTACTACGAAGAAATTGGCTTAGGTATTGACTTTACCGCCCGTGATGTTCAGGCACGCCATAAAGAAAAAGGCCTTCCCTGGGAACTGGCTAAAGCCTTTGATGGCTCGGCGCCCATCAGCACTTTTGTGCCTAAAACAAAGTTTGAATCTGTTTATGATATCAACTTTAAGCTGGATATTAACGGCGAAACCCGCCAGCAGGGCAACACCCGCGATCTGCTTTTCTCGTTTGAGAGCATCATCGCCTTTGTTTCAAAATACATCACCCTAAAAAAGGGCGACCTAATATTTACCGGCACCCCTCCGGGTGTATCAAAAGTAAAAATCGGCGACAGGCTTGAGGGATACCTTGAAAATGAGAAAATGCTCGATTTTTACGTTAAATAAGCATGATTAAAAAACTATTGGTTACAGGTGCGATGTGTTTAGCGCTTTATTCAAACACGTTTGCACAGAGTGATATTATACAAAGCAGGCAATACCCGCAAAACTATTTCAGGTATCCGCTTGATCTTACGCCGCCCACTACAGCCGGTTCATTTGGTGAATTGAGGCCCGCGCATTTCCACTCGGGGCTCGATTTTAAAACCAACCAGCGTACCGGCTACCCTGTACATGCTGCTGCCGAAGGTTACATATCAAGGGTACGTGTACAGTTTGGTGGGTTTGGGAGGGCTATTTACATCACCCATCCCAATGGGTATACTACGGTTTATGGTCACCTGCAAAGTTTTAGTCCGGCGGTTATTGACCTGGTAAAGAAATACCAGTACGAGCACCAAACCTACGAAGCCGATTTTAAACTTACACCAACACAAGTGCCGGTAAAAAAGGATGAAGTGGTAGCCATTTCAGGGAATGCCGGTGCATCGGCGGGGCCGCATGTGCACTTTGAGATCAGGGACAGCAAAACAGAGGAAACTATCAATGCGCAGCTGTTTGGTTTAACTATTCCGGATAAAGTGCCGCCTACAATTACCTCCATCGGCATTTATCATCTTAACGGAAAACCTTTCAGCGAAAAAACACCCAGGGAGTTTTTAGGCGTTACGGGCTCAGCAGGTAATTATCATCTCCTTAAACCACAAACGCTGGAACTAAGCGGTAACATCGGATTCGGGATTAATACCAGCGATATGAACAGCACGTCGCTTAATCATAACGGTGTTTATTCAATAGAGCTAAAACTGGATGGCAAAACCGTATATACCTTTGCTGTTGAACGTTTCGCGTTCGATCAAACCCATGCTATTAATGCCTATATAGATTACCCTGTATTTGAATCATCCCGCAGGTGGATGCAGAAATGTTTCATTTTGCCCGGCAGCCGGATTTCATTGTATCCGCAATCGGTAAATAACGGCATCGTTACATTTGATGATAACGCGACGCATGATGTGGAGTATGTTGTAAAGGATGTGGCTGGCAATATAGCAACGCTTAACCTGAAGGTTAAATCATCTCAGTTTACAAACCCACAGCCTGTAAAACCTACCGGTACTATGTTTTACTATGACAAGCGGAGCGAGTTTAGCAACGACAAAGTGAAAGTGGTCATTATGCCAGGTAACCTTTATGATGACCTTGATTTCCAATATTCAGCATCAGCCAAACCCGTGGGGGCTTATTCGGCTATGCACCATATTCATAACAGGCTAACACCCATTCATGATAGCTATGAGATCTGGATTAAGCCCGATGCTGACCTGGGTAAGTACACTGATAAGGCGGTTATTGTAAGTTCTTGGGGCGGCTGTCAGGGCGGTTACTTTAAAGATGGCTATGTGATATCGCAGGTGAGTGCCTTTGGCGACTATTATATCAAGGTAGATACGGTAGCCCCGGTTATTCGCCCGCTCAATATCAAAAACGGGAGCAATATGAAGGCCGCCCGCAATATTAATTTCAGAATGAGCGATAATTTATCAGGAATTAAGAACTATACAGGCACAATTGATGGTAAATGGGTGCTAATGGAGCATGATTATAAAACTAAAATATTAAGTTACACCTTTAATAGCGATATTGCACCCGGTAAACACGTGTTTAAGTTGACTTTAGTTGATAACAAGAATAATTTTTCGGAATTTTCCGCCGATTTTTCCAGATAAGTACCTAAATAAGCCATGACAACATTAAAAGAAGGCGATAAAGCTCCTGCTTTTACCGCTAAAGATCAAAACGGCAAAGAAGTATCCCTTGCCGATTATAAAGGCAAAAATGTGATCCTTTACTTTTATCCTAAAGATGATACCCCCGGCTGTACTGCCGAATCATGCGATTTCAGGGATAACTATCAATCGCTTTTAAGCAAAGGTTTTGAGGTGATAGGTGTAAGTACCGACGATGAAAAATCGCACAAAAAATTTGAAACCAAATACAGCCTGCCATTTACCCTGATAGCCGATAATGAACTTAAAATTGTTGAAGCTTACGGCGTATGGGTTGAAAAAAACATGTACGGCAAAAAATATATGGGTACAGCCCGTACCACATTTATAATTGATGCAGAAGGGGTTATTACGCATGTGATCAGTAAGGTTGATACTAAGGCCTCGTCACAACAGGTGCTCGATCTTGTAAAATAAGTGTTAAAAACACAATCAAAATAGCTACTTTAGCAGTTCCTAAATTCCATTAATGAAAGCAGACTTACAAACATTAGAAAAGACCGCGTCACAAATCAGGCGCGACATTGTACGCATGGTACATGGCTGTCAATCAGGCCACCCGGGCGGCTCATTGGGCTGTACCGATTTCTTTACCGCATTGTATTTTTCGGTAATGAACCACGATCCTAAATTTAATATGGATGCAGTTGGCGAAGATATTTTCTTCCTGTCAAACGGCCATATTTCCCCCGTGTTTTACAGCACATTGGCACATGCCGGTTATTTTGATAAAGCCGAACTTGCAACTTTCCGTAAACTGAACGCGCGTTTACAAGGTCACCCAACCACACATGAGCACCTTCCGGGTATCCGTATTGCTTCGGGTTCATTGGGCCAGGGTTTATCAGTAGCTATCGGCGCTGCATTGGCAAAAAAATTAAATGGTGATAAATCATTGGTGTTTACCCTACATGGCGATGGCGAGATCCAGGAAGGCCAGATTTGGGAAGCTGCTATGTTTGCCCCGCACAATCATGTTGATAACCTGATCTCAACTATCGATGTTAACGGTCAGCAAATTGATGGTCCAACCAAACAGGTACTTTCATTAGGCGATCTTCGCGCTAAATGGGAAGCTTTTGGCTGGGATGTATTGGATATGAAAGGTAACGATATGGCCGATGTGGTTAGAGTGCTTGAAGAAGCAAAAAGCCGCACAGGTCAGGGTAAACCGATCATGATCCTGATGCATACCGAAATGGGGTACGGTGTTGACTTTATGGTGGGCAGCCACAAATGGCACGGTGTTGCGCCAAATGATGAGCAGCTTAAACTGGCGTTAGATCAGTTAGAGGAAACACTGGGCGATTATTAGCCCCCCGGCCCCCTGAAGGGGGAGAGTCAAAACATCAGTTTAATTATCACGATTTAATTCCAATCCTTCCCGATTGCGGAGGGAGTTTGAACAATGAAAAAATACACTTACACAGATAAAAAAGATACCCGCTCGGGCTTTGGCGCCGGGTTGCTGGAAGCAGGCCAGAAAAATGACCAGGTTGTTGCACTTTGCGCCGACCTTATCGGTTCGTTAAAAATGAACGATTTTATTAAAGCATTCCCTGAGCGTTTTGTACAGGTAGGTATTGCTGAAGCTAACATGATCGGTATTGCTGCCGGCATGACCATCGGTGGTAAAATCCCTTTTACAGGTACTTTCGCCAACTTTTCAACAGGCAGGGTTTATGATCAGATCCGCCAGTCGGTAGCTTATTCAAACAAAAACGTTAAAATTTGCGCTTCACATGCCGGTTTAACTTTGGGTGAAGACGGTGCTACCCACCAGATTTTGGAAGATATCGGCCTGATGAAAATGTTACCAGGCATGACTGTTATCAACACTTGCGATTACAACCAAACCAAAGCCGCTACTGTTGCTATTGCTGAATATGACGGCCCGGTTTACTTACGTTTCGGCCGCCCTGTTGTTCCGATCTTTACCGATCCCGATCAAAAATTTGAAATTGGTAAAGCATGGATGGTGAACGAAGGCGCTGATGTAAGTATCTTTGCTACAGGTCACCTGGTATGGCAGGCTATCCTTGCAGGCGAAATTTTAGCTGAACAGGGTATCGATGCCGAGATCATCAACATCCACACCATTAAACCGTTGGATGAAGAGGCTATTTTGAAATCGGTTGCCAAAACAGGCTGTGTAGTTACTGCCGAAGAGCATAACCGTTTGGGTGGCTTAGGCGATAGCGTTGCCCAGGTGCTTGCAGTGCACAATCCATCACCACAGGAGTACGTAGCTGTAAATGACAGCTTTGGCGAAAGCGGTACACCTGAACAGCTGATGACCAAATACGGCCTGGATGCAGATCATATTGTGGCGGCGGTGAAAAAGGTGATAGAAAGAAAAAACAAAAAAGGTTAATTAAACCTTTAACATTAATAAAATTCTTAAAATGTCGGTACAGGTTGAAGATTCAGAGATATTAAGCAAGTTTCAGGACGAAAAAACCCGGAATGAGGCATTTAACCTGTTGTTGAAAAAATACCAGCAAAAAATATACTGGCACATCAGGCGCATGGTTGTTGATCATGACGATGCTGATGATCTGGTTCAGGATGTTTTTGTAAAGGTTTGGAAAAACCTGGCCGGTTTCAGAAACGACGCACAACTGTACACCTGGATGTACAGGATAGCATCCAACGAATGCATTACTTTTTTGAATAAGAAAAAACAAAAAAATAATGTTTCGTTGGATGATGTTGCTTATGAGCTGGCCGATACGCTGGCCGACTCAACCTACTTTAACGGCGATGCGGCGCAGCGGAAGCTGCAGGAGGCACTGCTTACCCTGCCCGAAAAACAACGGCTTGTTTTCAATATGAAATATTATGAAGACATGAAGTATGAAGAAATGTCGCAGGTTTTGGGTACCAGTGTGGGGGCTTTAAAGGCTTCGTTTCACTTGGCGGTCAAGAAGATAGAAGCTCATTTGCTTGGCAGGGATTAATTTTTTAATTTACGTTAAACCTTTTAGCACTATACCAATCTATAGTTGTGTATGAAAAGCGATATGGACAATAGGGAATGGCTGGATGATTTCATCGCGCTGAAACAGGTTAGCAAAACTAACCCGTTCACAGTGCCTGAAGGCTATTTCCATGAGTTAGCGCAGCACATTACAACACGTATAAGGCTTGAGGGATTAAAAAATTATCCATCTGCAGGGTATACCATACCCGAAAACTACTTTGACGAGCTAAGCAGCAACATCCGGAGCCGTATAAATATTGAGCGTGCTTTAAGCGCCGGTGATTCGGGATTTACCGTTCCCGAAAATTATTTTGATGAGCTGAGCAGCAATATTCAAAGCCGGATTGTGGTTGATGAAGCCATGAATGCGGGAGAGGGCTTCACGGTGCCCGAAAACTATTTTGACGAGTTAAGCAGCAATATCCAAGGCCGTATAGCGGTGGAGGAGGCCATGAACCTGGCTGATGAAGGCTTCTCTGTACCCGAAAATTACTTTGATGAACTGAGCAGCAACATCCAAAGCCGTATAGCGGTTGAAGAAGCCATGGGCAATGAAGAAGGGTTTACTGTTCCTGAAAATTATTTTGAGGAGCTAAGTGCCAATATTCAAAGCCGCATAGCAGTTGAGGAAGCAGTGAATGCCGGGCACGAAGGTTTTATTGTACCGATAGATTACTTTGATCAGCTTAACCAGCATATCCTGGATAAAACAGTTAATGCAGACGTTGAAGAGGAGCAGGAGTTTGATAATGTTGTAAGCATTAACAAAACTAAAACTAAACCTGTACAGAAAAAAGGAATGGTGAGAAGGCTTTGGTTGTCGCCAACCATCAGGTATGCTACAGCGGCCTGCTTTGCTTTAATATTAGGCGTGGGTGTTATTTTCAGGGGAGATATCCAGGCGCCGGATCATAACCATTCTTACTTGCATGAGCAGGTATCATCGGTACCGGTTGATGAAATAAAAAGCTATCTTCAGTTACACATGGACGCGAGCGATACCCGTACACTTATAGATGCAAACCAAAAAAGCAACACAAGTAATGCAGACGAAGATCTGTCGGATTATATAGATAATTAAACAGAGGAAAAAATTTAATGAGTAAATTGATCAGGCATATTTGTATTGTGTTATTTGTTATGGCAATAGGCTATGAAGCTGTGGGACAGGTTAACCGCTTTGTTCCGGCTCAAACACCCTCAAGGCCCCAACTTAATCCGGTACGCCCTAATGGCAACAAAAAGGGCGCTATGGGTAAAAGACTTGAGGCTGCCCGTAACAGGTATATCAGCCGCCAGCTTGATCTTACTGATGAAGAGGCTAACAAATTTTGGCCGCTTTATAATCAGTACCAGCAGGAGCTTACTGCTGTACGCATTCTGAAGCGTTTAAATAACTCCACTTCATCAACCAACGGCACCGAGCAAATAGATAAGGAAATCTATTACGAAAGCCAGCTGGTTGGGATCCGTAAACGCTACCGCGATTCCTTTGCCAAGATCCTTCCGCCCGAAAAGGTGAGTGTCCTGTACAAAAGCGAACAGGAATTTAACGATGAGCTCATCAAACAACTCAGCGAACGCAGCGAGAGAGCGGGGAATTAGGAAGAGAGATCAGAGGTTGGAGTTTAGAGATTAGTTCTCTCGCTGTCTTAAAAGTCTAAAGTATGTCAAATAACATTTGCAGATGGATTTTCGTCCATCTGTTTTAGTTTATCTTTGTCGGTAAATCTAAGTAGGTCATCATTGCGGACCTAAGACTTACGAAGTTTTTAAAACTTCGTAAGTCTGGGTTCTACTACTCGTCATTGCGAGGTACGAAGCAATCCCCTATAAGCAGAGCCGCTCTGTATAGTTCGCGATTGCTTCGTATCTCGCAATGACGTCTTCTCTTAAAACCTGCATTGGATAATTGACTTAAAACTTTGTACTTAAGACTTAGAACTTAACAACATGCCTACTCTTCGCCAGCTTTTTTTAGCCAATAACGCGCAAACCACTAATTTTCCTTTATTGCTTGAATTTGAGCGTGCCGAAGGTATTTATATGTACAATGCGGAGGGCAAACCCTATATCGATCTGATCTCAGGCATCGGTGTAAGTAGCTTAGGCCACAGCAACCCCTATGTTATTGAGGCTATTAAACAGCAGGTTGATAAATACATGCACCTGATGGTTTACGGCGAATATGTACAAACCCCGCAGGTGCGCTTTGCCGAAAAGCTTGTTTCGGTATTACCGGCGACCCTTCAGTCAGTATATTTTACCAACTCGGGTGCTGAGGCCGTGGAGGGGGCATTAAAGCTTGCCAAGCGTTTTACGGGCAGGCAGCAGGTTGTGGCTTGTCTTAACTCATATCATGGCAGCACACATGGCGCATTGAGTGTTATGGGCAATGAGGAGTTTAAACAGGCTTATCGTCCTTTATTACCGGGCGTAAATTTCATCCGTTTTAATAACCCGGAAGATCTTGTGCTGATAACTGAAGAAACCGCCTGCGTGATTATCGAAACCATCCAGGGTGAGGCCGGCATCCGTGTGCCGGATCTTGCATATATGCAGGCTTTACGTGCCCGTTGTACCGAAACCGGTACGCTGTTGATCCTGGATGAGATCCAGGCGGCGTTTGGACGAACAGGAAAGCTTTTCGCGTTTGAGCATTTTGATATCGTACCAGATATCCTGTTACTGGCAAAAGCTTTAGGCGGCGGGATGCCGATAGGGGCGTTCATTTCATCAAACCAGATCATGGACGCGTTAAAGGAAAACCCGATCCTTGGTCATATCACTACCTTTGGCGGGCACCCTGTATGCTGCGCGGCAGGTTTAGCGGCACTGGAGTTTCTGCTGGATAACAACCTGGTATCCGGCGTAGCCGAAAAGGAAGCTTTGTTTCGGGATTTGCTTGTACACCCGGCTATACAACAGGTACGCGGCAAAGGCCTCATGATGGCTATCGAACTGGAAAACTTCGAGCTCAATAAAAACATAATTGACCGTTGTATCGAAAACGGTGTAATAACCGACTGGTTTTTACATTGCAGCAACTCCATGCGTTTGGCGCCTCCTTTGATCATTACCCACGACGAGATCAGGAAAGCTTGTGATGTAATTATAGAAGCGATTGATTTCTACACTAATAAATAAAATATAACATTCCTCCTCGTGAAATGAGGAGGAATCTTCTGCGGACAGTTAAGAAACCATGCAAATCCAGCCTCGATTGTGTATATGATTTCTCTTTCGCGTTAACGCGAAATCTCATTACTGCTCTATACTAAATGAAAAGAAGTTTTCTTCAGCCCATTTGCGAATCAAAGAAAGCCGACAAGCACAACGATGTTTGGCTAAGTCAATTCTGTGCTATTCTTCCTTGTAAATTGCCTGTTACAACCCCTTCATAATTCATAAGGATTATAGTTTGAGTTAAATTGGTATGGTTTGTGTATTTATAGCAATGCCTATAAAAACAATGCTTTCAGTGTCCTAAAGGCAATAAATAAGGTCACTGATGCATCTTTTTAAGGTCACCCTGCTTTTACAATTAATTAAATGTTGTAAAACGAACTATCAAAGCATCTATACACAATCTACATATGAAAATAGCATATATATCAACCTACCCCCCCCGCGAATGCGGTCTTGCAACATTTAATAATAATTTGATGCGTGCCATCAGTTCAAATTTCCCTGAAAGGCACATCTTAGCACAAAATGGCTTTGTTGTGGCACTTAATGATTCGGAAAACCTGCAGGAATATGAATATCCGGAGGAAGTTAAATATATCATTCGTCAAAATCACCAGAAAGATTATATCCGTGCGGCCAATTATATCAACACCAGTAATGCCGATGTATGTATTATGGAGCATGAGTTTGGCATTTACGGCGGCGAAAGCGGCATTTATATTTTACCGCTGATCAATCGTCTCGAAAAGCCATTGATCTCTATTTTGCATACAGTATTGAAAGACCCGAGCTATGTGCAGCGCATCATTATTCGCGAAATTGCCGAGCAATCATCAAAGGTTGTGGTGATGAGCAAACGTGCTGTAGATTTCCTGACCAATATTTATGAGATCCCTGCCGATAAGATCCAGATTATAGAGCATGGCGTACCTGATGTAGAAGCCCCTGCCGAAAACCCGGTTAAAAGCTTATCGTCTTTTAAAAACAAAAGGGTGATGTTAACCTTTGGTTTGCTGAGCCGTAACAAAGGTTTGGAAACCGTGATAAAAGCATTGCCTAAAATAGTAGCGAAGCATCCTGATGTGATGTACGTTGTATTGGGTAATACACATCCCGGAGTTATCAAAAGTTCGGGCGAGGAATATCGTGATCATTTGAAATCGCTTGCGGCACAGTTAGGGGTTTCGAAGAACCTGGCGTTTATTGCCAAATTTGTGTCCGAAGAGGAATTGGTAAACTACTTAACTGCCTGCGAGATTTACGTAACACCATATTTAAACGAAGCCCAGATCACCAGCGGTACGCTATCATACGCGGTTGGTGCGGGTGCGGCTGTGGTTTCAACTCCATACTGGCATGCTACAGAATTGCTGGCCGATAAACGCGGCAGGTTATTTGACTTTAAAAATTCGGAAGCACTGGCCGATATTGTCATCGAATTACTTGACCAGGACCGTGTGCTGAACGAGCTGAAGAAAAATGCGTACCAATATGGTTTACATTTACGCTGGCCGGTTATAGGCGCCGAATTTATTAAAGTGGCCCGGGAATCACTGGTACGTTTTGATTTCAGCGATAAAATTCTGCGTAACAGCATCGTTGACCCGGAGATCCTGCCGAAATTCAGCTTAACCCACGTATTGAGGTTAACCGATGATACCGGGATTGTACAACATGCCAAGTACGGGATCCCGAATTTAAAAGAAGGGTATTGTTTGGATGATAACGCCCGTGCGCTTATTATGGCACTAATGGCTTATCAGCGTAACGGAAGCAAGGAAGCATTTGAACTGCTACCCATTTACCTCAGCTATATCCACTATATGCAAACTGATGATGGTAATTTCCGCAACTTCCTGAGTTTTGACAGACGCTACCTGGACGAGGTTGGCTCGGAAGATTCATTTGGGCGTACCATTTGGGCCCTTGGTCATTTAATTGGCTGTGCGGCCAGCAATTCATACCGTGAATTCGCCCTGGAGATCTTCCATAAATCGGTGCCGCATTTTTCAGCGCTGAAACATTTAAGGGGTGTGGCCAATACTATAATTGGTATCAGTCTTTACCTGCAGGTTTACCCTACAGACGAGGGTATGGTTAAAATATTGGCCAACCTTACCCAGCCATTAATTGATGCCTATAACAACACCCAGGCTGATGATTGGCAATGGTTTGAGGAAAAGATGACTTACGATAACGCCATCCTTCCGCTGGCCCTATTGCACTCATGCGAGATTACCGGTAATGAGGAAGCCAGGAAAATAGCTTTGGCAACTATGGCTTTCCTTGATCAGCTTACATTATCAAACGGGTATTTAAGTCCTGTAGGTAATGATGGCTGGTATTACCGTGGCGGCACATTCCCTACATTTGATCAGCAGGCTATTGAAACAATGGCTATGGTGCTGATGCATTTCCAGGCATACCAGATATTCAGGATACCGCAATACATTGAAAAAATGTTCCTGAGCTATAAGTGGTTCCTGGGCGAAAATACTTTGCGGGCACCGCTGTATGACCATGAAACCAAAGGCTGCTGCGATGGTTTGCTGCCTGGCGGCATTAACCGTAACCAGGGAGCTGAAAGTACACTGGCTTATCTGATATCGCACCTTACGGTGTTGAAAGCCTTTGAGCTGGAATACGAATACAATAAATACGGCCAAAAAATGCAGATCTGTTAAATGAAGGTAGCTGTATTAGCCCCTGTTGCCTGGCGCACGCCGCCCAGGCACTACGGGCCCTGGGAGCAAATAGCATCAAATATAGCCGAAGGGATCATCAAAATGGGAGCGGAGGTAACACTCTTCGCTACGGGCGATTCGATAACCGCAGGTAAACTTGATGCCATTTGCGATACAGGTTACGAGGAAGACAGAACACAGGATGCCAAGGTGCTGGAATGCCTGCATATCAGTAACCTGATGGAAAAGGCCGGTCAGTTCGACATTATTCATAATAACTTTGACTTTTTGCCGCTTACCTATTCGGGTCTGATTAAAACGCCGTTACTCACTACCATTCACGGGTTTTCATCATCAAAGATCATCCCGGTTTATAAAAAATATAATAGCCGGGGGCATTATGTTTCTATCAGCAATGCCGACCGTAGTCCTGAGCTTGATTATTTAGCCACGGTATATAATGGCCTCGATACCCGTGATTTTCAGTTTTATGAACAGCCGGATGATTACCTGTTGTACTTCGGTCGTATCCATCCCGATAAAGGAACTGCCGAAGCTATCGATATCGCCAAAAAAAGTAAACGGAAATTACTGATAGCCGGTATAGTTCAGGATACCAACTACTTTAAGGAAAAGATAGAGCCATTGCTTTGTGCCAATGTGGAGTATATAGGCCATGCCGGGCCTGATAAGCGCCGGGAGCTTTTAGGCAGAGCTTATGCACTGTTGCATCCCATCAGCTTTGATGAGCCTTTTGGCCTGAGTGTGGCTGAAGCAATGCTATGCGGTACGCCGGTCATAGCTTTTAACCGGGGCTCGATGCCAGAATTAATCAAAAACGCACAGACCGGCTTTTTGGTTAATAAGGTTGATGAAGCCGCCGAAGCAGTTGGCTGGCTCCGTCAGATTAGCAGGGCTGATTGTTATGACTGGGCAAATTCGCAGTTTTCGAGCGATAAAATGGTGAATGATTATTGGGAGTTGTATAATAGGGTATTGGATTAAAAGCAAAAACTGCCGCGGCAGACAGGTATAAAACAACAAAAGCGCCACTGGCGCTTTTGTTGTTTTATGAAGAATTTATCTTAATTCAATTTATCCAACTCTGATTTAACAAACTCAGCTAATTCTTTTACATAGGCCGCGCTAAAGTCAAACTTGATCCCTGCGGTTTCGTAAATCTCTTTAATAGTTTTAGTATAACCGAGTTTAAGGGCTTCTAAATATTGTTGCAAACCCTTTTCAGGATTTTCTTTGTAGTTTTTCCATACAGCTATAGCTCCTAATTGCGCCATGCCGTATTCGATATAGTAAAATGGTACCTCGAAAATGTGCAACTGTTTTTGCCAAAGATTTGCTAATGCTTCGCGATGCTCGCTCCAATCGGCAAAACCCGCGCCGAATGGTTCAAAGATCTCGATCCAGGCGGTTGTACGGTCGGCATCGGTATGGTCGGGGTTGGTATAGATCCAATGCTGAAACTGATCGACAACGGCTACCCAAGGCAGGGTTTTCAAAACATCAACCAACTGATCACGTTTGGCGCGTTTAAGATCTTCCTCGTTATCAAAATACACATTCCAGTTATCCATCGAGATCAGCTCCATCGACATGGAGGCTAATTCGGCAACTTCGGATGGGCAATGTTTAAAATCATTCAGTTCCAGATCGGCAGTAAGGAAAGTGTGTACCGCATGACCGCCTTCATGTACCATAGTAGTTAAATCGCGGAAGGTATTGGCCGAATTCATGAAGATGAAAGGCGCGCCGGTTTCGGCCAACGGATAGTTGTAACCACCCGGGGCTTTGCCTTTACGGCTTTCCACATCAAACAGGCCGTTATCTTTCATGATCTCCAAACGTTCGCCTAAATAACGATTGATGTTGCTGAAGCACTGGATAGATTTTTCGATCAGGTCTTCGCCATTCTGAAATGGTTTAAGGGCTGGTTTGCCTGAGATATCCACATCCATATCCCATGGCTTAAGGGCAGGTAAGTGCAAAGCCTCGCGGCGCTTTTCGGTCTGGGTTCTTAGAATAGGCACTATTTCGGTTTCGATAGCTGCATGAAAAGCATAACAATCCTGCGGGGTATAATCGAAACGGCCCAAAGCCTGGAACATATAATCGCGGAAGTTTTCAAAATTGGCGTTTGTTGCTACGGTGTGACGAAGCTTGCGCAAATGATCGAAAAGTTCATCGAGTTTGTCTTTATCCTGTAAACGGCGAGTGGTGATCTTTTCCCAAACTTCCTGGCGTTTAGCACGGTCGGTGCCTTTTAAAAATACAGAAGCTTGTTCTAAAGTAAATTCCTTATCATCAATATGAACAGACATGGCACCGGTGATTGACTGATACTTTTGCTGTTCCACCTGGATCTCGGTTTGTACCGGGATATTTTCCTCGCGGAAAAGTTCCAATGCTTTTTTTACGGCCCGTAAAAAAATAAAATATTTTTTGCCATCCAGTTTATCAACAAACGCGCTGGCAACCAGCTTTTTGTTCAGTTCGTTACTGTATGGAGCAATTTTGGGCTCAATTTCGGTAGCAAAGTACTGGAACTTTTGAAGCAGGTCTTCGCTGGTGGTATCGCAGGTCATGCGGATATAGCGCCAGGCGAAATCTTCCTCTAATGCAGCTTCCAGCTCACTTTTATCGTGTAGCCATTTCTCCAGTTCTTCAACTGAGTGGATTGGACGATCTAATAATTCTTTATAAAAAGGTTCAAGGGTTTCCCATTTAATATCAAGGGAAGCCGGGATATATGTTCTCGTTTTTTTGTGGATCATGATTTTTAGATGTGCAGATATGCGTATGTGCAAATGTGCAGATTATGGTTGGAGAAGTGCAAATAATAGATCTGTAAATTAATTCGAAGTCTGCACTTCAATATGAAATTTGGTTACATTATAAAGAAAAATCCGAAAGCTATTTCAACTTTCGGATTTCCCAATTGTTATAAAAAGTTACTTAACGATAGTAATTTTATCGTTAGATACCGGCTCTGATGAACAATGCAGTTCGTCTCTACTATCTATAACTTGAATGGAAAAAACCTTTTTTCTGATTTCCTCATTTGTTGTTTCCCAAAGTGTATCAAATAAAAAGTCTATTGCCTCTGAGCAATACATGTCGTCTACCCATGGTGCCTTTACCTGAACGATAAAAGATGTAGAACTATCTCCTGGAAATGCGTCTTCAACGCAAATTCCTTGTAGTGATTTTCCCTTTTCAGCGCACTTAGTTTCAAATGGCTTTAATAATTCTTTTAATTCTGTTCTATCCATGATAGTATTCCATTAGCTCCGGAAAGCAAATTTATTAATTTTTCTACATCCTTATTCAACATGTGTCCACATGGCTTGTAGCGCGCATTTTCATCCCATGCATTAAACAACAAAGAATTTGCTTTTGCTAAATCTTTGTTGTTTGCTTTGTCATTATCAAATTTAACTTTTAAACCACTAAATATCAATAATGTGAAAAGATTATGTGTTTTAAGTGTCTTTCTGATATCTCCGATTCCTCTTATTGAGTTCGTGTTAGAATTGGTTTCATCAAACAAATTCGGGATCCCAAGCCTATCACAAATTTTTGCCTTTAACATTAATTCTACACTATAGCCTGCAAGATAGAACGCGCCGTCACACATTGTGTTATTATATAATATTTCAGCTTCTTTTAAACGTTGATAAGCTAATTTTCTTATTTCGGTTGGGTTGTTCATTCATGACAATTGAGTTACCAAGATATGTTTTTATTTGATAAATCTCAGAGTATAGTATGAATTGATACCATTAATACTATTTAACTCTTATGAAGCGTTTTCGATATCTCAGTTATCGCATCCTCGTAGCTTGTTGGTTTAAAGTTGAACGCTTTCTCAAATTTGCTGCTGTCGAAAATATAATCGTGGTCATACTGATAATACATTTCTACAGTACCCATTACCACTTTTTTAAACAGGCCGAACAGCCACAGCATTACTTTATTAACGCGCGTATATTTTGGTTCAACTTTATAAATCTTGGCGGCAATATCCAAAAACTGTTTACCGGTTATGGCCGGCGGAGCAGGGAGGTGCCAGATCTGATTGCCGCTCTTGGGATTTTGACCAAGCATGAACATAGCTTTACCTGCATCGGGCACATAAATAAAATTGTGTTTACAATCCGGATTGCCTATCCATTGCGCGTTTTGTTTTTTGGCGTAATTGCTCAGCACCATCATATCAATAAAGCTGTTGACCGGGGCGCCATAAAAATCAGGTGCGCGGGCTATGGTTGCGTTGATATTGCCGGCTTTAACTTCATTCATGAGCATTTCGGCGATGCCCGCTCTTATTTCGCCTTTAACGCTGCTGGGTTTATATGGGGTATCTTCGGTCATGGAGCCGTTAACCAGTCCGTACATGTAAACGTTATCAAAAAATATTAAACGGGCACCGGTGGCTTTGGTAACATTGATCACATTTTGCATGATCACCGGCCATTGCGTCCGCCAGATGTCTTTATCATAAACCAGGCCGGCAACGAGATAAATTACCGTAGATCCTTTTGCTGCCGACAGTACTTCATCGTAGTTAAGCAAATCGGCTTTTTGCCAGGTTACTTTATCGTTAGTAGCGGTAACCGGTTTGCGGCTAACCAAACGGATGGTTTCGTTATGGTTGATTAATTCTTTGGTAAGGGCGTTCGCTACCGGACCGCCGGCTCCTAATATAGTATGCATGATCTTTTTCGTTTTGTGTATTACAAAAGTAAGCTGCCTTTGTAAATCAAAACGTTAACAAAAGATAAGGAATTGACCTCTCCTAAATCCTCTCCAAAGGAGAGGACTTTTAAATTTATGCCTTTACTCCCTCTCCCTTGGAGAGGGTCGGGGTGAGGTCAGGCGCTTATCTTCATGATCCTTCTTCTGATCCGCGAGAGCGAAACCGGGGTAATTCCTAAATAATTGGCAATATAATGCTGGGGGATGCGGTACAAGGCTTCGCCACCTGTTTGTAAAAGATCGGCATAACGTTCTTCGGGCGATTGGGTGATGAAGGAGGTGATGCGTTCTTCGTAACAGATGAGATAGTGTTCGGCTGTTAATCTCCCAAAACGCTCCATCTTAAAACCGAGCAGCTCATTCATGCAAGCTTGTTTCAGATTATTGTGGCTTAAATTCACAATCACCGAATCTTCAAGCGCCTGGATATAATTTGCTGCCGGGGTACGGGTGAGGAAGCTTTTGTATGAGCTCAGCATTTCATCTTCAAAGCTGAAATATCCTGTTATTTCCTCGCCGTCTTTAACGTGGTAATAGCGCACGGATCCTTTTACCACCAGGCCGATATGATCGCATACTTTACCGGCCTCTACATAAAACCTTTTCTTTTTTAAGGTATCAACCGTTAGGTATCGCGATAAGGCCTGCCACTCTTCATCAGTAAGCGGAACATATCTTTCAAAATATTCCCTAAACTTATTAAGCGCTGTTAGTGGATCCATATCCTGTCGAGCAAAAACAATACAGCAAATACTACGCTGGCAATGCCATTGGTAGTCATAAAAGCAAAGTTAACGCGGCTCAGGTCATTTGGTTTTACAAGCAGGTGTTGGTAAACAAGCATGGCGCAAAAGAACGCGATACCAATGTAGTACAGGAAGCCTACTTGAGTTTCAAATGCCGGCATCATGATGAAAACAGCCGAAAGCACATGTAAAAAGGTAGAGAGTCTTAAGGCGTTCACCTTACCTAAGTACGCCGGGATAGAGTGCAGGTTTTGGCTTCGGTCAAAATCTTCATCCTGCAGGGCGTAAATGATATCAAAGCCGCTTACCCAACAAAGCACGGATAGTGAAAAGAATATAGGTGTAAGGGCAAACTGACCGGTAACCACTAAATAAGCGCCGATAGGGGCAAGCGATAAACCCAATCCCAATA
The DNA here is from genome assembly GCF_050433785.1 of Mucilaginibacter sp. 3215. NCBI lineage: Bacteria > Pseudomonadati > Bacteroidota > Sphingobacteriia > Sphingobacteriales > Sphingobacteriaceae > Mucilaginibacter > Mucilaginibacter sp. 3215. The sequence goes on along the minus strand of NZ_JBNPWO010000016.1, from coordinate 90,450 downwards.
CCAAATGGCAGAGCGCGGTAAAACGTTTGGTTGCGCTGTAACCCATCACCACAAATAAAGCTACCGGCGATAAAAAGAAACAAAGCCTGTTAATGAACCAGGTAGCTGTAATAAACAGCAGGCAGTTGATAATAACAAAGGTTAAAGCAGCTTTTGGACTGATCCGGCCGGCCGGGATATCACGTTGTTTGGTGCGCGGATTCTGAATGTCTATATCCCTGTCAAGGTAGCGGTTAAAGGCCATCGCCGAGTTACGGGCGAATACCATGCAAAGTACCATCAAAACCAGCTTAAGCCAGTCGAAATGATATTGCGTAGTAGTTACCGCCAAAAAGAAGCCGATAAATGCAAACGGCATCGCGAAGATGGTGTGGGCGAAGGTTACTAAAGATAAATATTTTTTCATGATATTCGGCTCTCCTCTTGAGAGGGGTAAGAGGTGTGATCTACTTCGTTGTTTTTAAATTTCTCTATATGTTGCTCAATTGTTCTTAAAACGTTGAACATGTCTTTTCTTACTTCCAGTTCAGTAAAACGGATAATTGTTAAATCGTATTTTTCGAGTTCTTGCTCACGTATCAAATCCAGTTTATATGTCTCTTCGTGGTTATGATATTGACCATCGATCTCTATTATCAAATTTAGTTCGAAACAATAGAAATCTACAATATAATTTAACAGAGGCTTTTGGCGATGGAAATCATATCCATAACCTTGTTTGCCTTTTAACTCTTTCCAGAGTAGTATTTCGCCAATTGTACTGTCATTCCTTAATTTCCGGGCCAGCTCTTTTAACCGGGGATTGTATGGAATGATTGTGCGGGGCATATTGCTCAATATTAAAAATAATTAAAAGGCCCTGTGCGATTCCCCTCTTGAGAGGGGTGTAGGGGTGTGTTGCGTCGTATGCTTAGCAGACGTATTGCTTGTCGCTTGTTAACACACCCCTGCCATCACGCTATTCTTCGCGCCCCCTCTCAAGAGGGGAACCAAAAAACTGTGGCACTTCAAAATTTTGATTTACTACATCAATAAATTCAAGGATCTCTTCACGGCCTTGCTGCGTTTCAGACGATGTGATAAAAAACTGTGGCATTTCATCAAATGTAGCCAATAAGGCTTTTTTGAATTTGGCAATAGTTTGATCGGTTTTAATGCTTGATTGTTTATCGGCCTTGGTGAATACCAGCACAAATGAAAGGCCCTTTTCACCAAGCCAGTTGCAAAATTCGAGGTCGATCTTTTGCGGCTCGAGGCGACTGTCAATCAGCACCATTACGCATTGCAAGCTTTCGCGCTTGTCCAGGTAAGTATGGATGAACTTATCCCATTTGGCTTTTTCCGTTTTTGATGCGCGGGCATAGCCATAACCGGGTAAATCAACAATGTACCAGATCTCGTTGATCAGGAAATGATTGATCAGCTGCGTTTTGCCGGGAGTTTGCGATGTTTTAGCAAGGCCTTTTTTACCGGTTAATGTATTGATAAGAGATGATTTGCCCACATTTGAGCGCCCGATGAAAGCGTACTCCGCTTTAACGGGTGGAGGTAACTTGCTTACCTGGCTGTTGCTGCAAATAAATTCGGCCGATTTTACGATCATTCTGCAAAGGTAGTATTTTTACTTAATGCGTTCATTGTGGTAATAGTATGGAGTAAATAGCTATTGCTTGTTTATAAGCTTGTTTTACAATAGAAAAACAAAAAGTAGCGCAATAATAATTAAATTTGATGTTTAAACATGTAATTATATGAACGATTATAAAATACCCGCCCAAACCCGCATTGGTCACGTACATTTAAAGGTAAGTGATCTGCAAAAATCTCTTGATTTTTACTGTGGTTTGTTAGGCTTTGAAAAAATGGTGATGTACGGCGATCAGGCCGCCTTTATATCGGCCGGCGGCTATCACCATCATATAGGATTAAATACCTGGCACAGCAAAGGTGCTTCGCCTGCCCCGGAATACGCACCAGGATTATATCACACAGCAATTTTATATCCCGAAAGAAAGGACCTGGCCATTATACTTAAAAGGCTGATTGATGCCCGTTATAATATTACAGGAGCATCTGATCATGGTGTATCTGAAGCCATCTATCTTAACGATCCCGACCAAAACGGGGTTGAGCTTTATTGGGACCGCCCAAAAGAGCAATGGCCTGTAGATGAGGACGGGAATTTGACCATGTTTACCCGCAGGCTGGATATAGAAAATTTACTGCAACTGGCTAATTAACAGATAAAAAGTAAACAAAAAAACTCATTGTGGGTTATATATTCAACGGGGGATCAAAAGATAATCAATCTTTCCCGGTCATTGGGAGGCGGAACGGCGAAGCAGTCCTCTGCCGGCGATATTGCATGGTTGCCTGCTGTTAAGGATTGCTTCGTACCCCCAATGAGTTTTTTGATAAAGATAAAACTGTTGCGCGAAGGTACGAAGCAAAAAATTATAAATATTATAATTCCTTTATTTTAATGCTCCTGAAATAAGCTTTATGTCCGTGGTCCTGCAGCGCAATTAAGCCGGTTTTGGCGTTGCCGTAGTCGGGATAATCTTTCCATTTACCTTCGGCTTTTTTCCTTTTCCAGTCGCTGGTCCAGGCTTCAAAAGCTAAAATCTTTTTGCCGTTGAGCCAGTGTTCAACATGGCCGTTGTTGAAAATAATTTTACTGGTGTTCCAGGTGCCAACCGGTGCTACTTTTTTTGAAGCGTTTGGCAGGTACATGGCATAATCACAGCCAGTTTTTTGCCAGTCTTCCAGTTTTTCGGGCCAGCCTGCATCGTCAATGATCTGGTATTCGGGGCCGGTTTCATAGGGGGCATGGTATTTCGGATCTTCAACCACATGGTATATTACACCGCTGTTACTGCCTTTTTCTATCTTCCACTCCCATGAAAGCTCAAAATTGGTGTAAGCTTTATCGGTTACTATATCACCGCCGGTATCGCCCTGCGCTGCACCAAGACAAACCAGGGCGCCATCAATAATAGTCCAGTTTTTTACCGGACCTTTTTTATTAAAGCCATGCCAGCCTTTTAGTGTTTTGCCATCAAATAAATTTATCCAGGTACCTTTTGCAGGAGTTGCCTGTTTAGGAAGTTTAGCGTTATGAACCGGAATCCCTGACGTTTGTACGCAAACTAAGCCTGCGGCAGCCAGTGCCAAACCCAATTTTTTAAACTGTTGTTTCATAATAAGGTATTTGCTGTGATCTGTTATTTTTTGACAACCTGCATTTTTTCCGGATCCCAGAACATGGGCGTATTGTTATAATAGCTATCGTTACATAACAGGGCAGGGGCTGCCGCGCGATAGCCAAAAGTAGCGTCTTCGGTTACCTTGCCTTTTTTGCGGATAGCGGTAAAAAAGTTAACCATATGATCATACGGCCCACCTTTGTATCCTTTTTCGGCATCATACGTGATCTCTTCGGGCGGTAGCATTTTTTTGCGTTCGGCATAACCGCTACCTGCTTTTTTGAGTTTATCAAGATAGAAGGGATCATCAGAATCCATCACTTTATTGCGTTTAAGCGTCACTTTATCCCATGTTATATCCATTGAACCTTCGCTGCCTACCAGTTTAAGGTAAGTTGTACCGCTGGTGCCATCCACGAAGTTGCAGCGTAAGGAAAGATTAAAGGCTGGATGAGCCTGCGTTTTGCCGTAATCAAAAGTGCCTAAAAGTACATCAGGTACTTCGCGGCCATCATTCCAGAAACGTAAGCCGCCGGATGCATAAATTTTATTAGGGCCAACTGAATCGGTTATAAAATGAAGGCTTGAAAAAAGGTGAACAAACAGATCGCCCGCCATGCCTGTACCATAATCGGTATAGTTTCTCCAGCGGAAAAAGCGTTTTTCATCAAACGGACGCTTTTTAGTATTGCTGATATAAGTTTCCCAATCAACAGTTTGAGGCGAGGCATCTTCAGGGATAGGGTATTGCCAAACCTCAAGCGGCGCGCGACGGGCCCAGAAACCTTCGGCGTAGTTTAATTCACCAATAGCTCCGCTTTTTAATAGCTCATGTGCTTTTTCATTGCCTAATGATGATACCCCCTGGCTGCCTACCTGGAATATCATTCCTGTTTCTTTTTGCGCTTTGATCACCGCCGGGCCTTCGGTAATGGCATGCACCATTGGTTTTTCGCAATACACATGTTTACCGGCGCGCATGGCATCAACAGAAATTTGCTGGTGCCAGTGATCAGGCGTGGCAATGATCACCGCGTCAATGTCTTTACGGTTCAGGATCTCTTTGTAAACCCGGGTAGTAAAAATGTCGGCTCCCCAGCGGGTTTTGGCATCTTTTAAGCGACCGTCATACAAATCGCATACAGCTACCAGTTTAACACCGGGCACCTGCAGGGCGGTGATGGTATCCTGGGTGCCCATACCACCGGCGCCAATCAGGGCGATGTTTACCTGGTCGTTAGGGCTGTTGCCTACAAGGCGTTTCTGGATAGAAAAAGTTTTGGCCTGGCTTTGGCTGGCTAAAAGGCCCGATCCGGCAGCTACGGCCGCGGTTGCAGTGGTTAGTTTTTTAATAAAACTGCGGCGCGAGGATTCTTGTTCGTCTTTCATAAGGATAAGGAAACAAATTTTTAAATGTGATTTGCCGGAGTGTGCCGGCTGAAATTGGTTTTTAAAAATAATGAATTGACTTAACATTTACCTAATTGCAGTAATATAAAATCGGTTTAGTTACAGCGTAACGCATAGGTGGTCCATTTGGCCTGTGCTGCGTTGGGCCACCCTCCTCTATCCTTCGGATAAAGAGGGTAAGAAAATATATAAATTAAAATCCCCTCTTTGCGAAGCAGAGAGGGGTGGCGAGCGTAGCGAAGTCGGGATAAGTTAACTTGTCAGCCCTGTTTCAGTATTCGTTTTTCACCCTTGTTAGTGTTAATGCATTCGGTATACAATCATTATCTTTGCCGCGATGAGCAAAACCATAACACCGTACCATGACGAGCAGGCTACCAAAAAAGAACAGGTGGCAGATATGTTCAACAATATATCAAAAACCTATGATTTCCTGAACCATTTCATGTCGCTTGGTATTGATATCATCTGGCGTAAAAAGGCCATCAACGAATTAAAAAAGGATAAACCAAAACTGATACTGGATGTTGCTACAGGTACAGGCGATTTTGCTTTTGAGGCTTTATCTATCCTGAAGCCTGAAAAAATTATTGGTGTAGATATCTCCAGGGGAATGCTTGACATCGCGGAGCAAAAAATAGCGAAACGGGGTTTGAACGATAAGTTTGCTGTAAAACTGGGCGATTCGGAAAAACTGCCATTTGAGGGTGCGGAGTTTGACGCTGTTACGGTTGCCTACGGTGTACGTAATTTTGAAAACCTGGAAAAAGGGCTTGCTGATATATTTCGGGTGCTAAAGCCTGGAGGTAAAGTGGTGGTGCTTGAGTTTTCAAAGCCTAAAGTATTCCCGGTAAAGCAATTGTATAATTTTTACTTCAGCTATATTACCCCGGGTATTGGTAAATTGTTTAGCAAAGATGCAAGGGCGTACAGCTATTTGCCCGAGTCGGTAGCTGCTTTTCCTGATGGGCAGGCTTTTGTGGGTTTGATGGATAAAGTAGGCTTTAAGAATACCAAATGCCGGCCTTTAACGTTTGGTATCTGTTCAATATACACCGGTATTAAATGATTATAAACCGTTACCTGCTTGTAGTTGTACTTATTTTTAGCAGCAATTTATTGTTTGCTCAGCATGTACCTGCATGGGGTGGCGGTGCCGATCAGCAGGATCTGAGCTTTGGCTTCAGTTTCACGTATGTAAGCACCGATTTTAAGATCGTCAATCAACCCAATTTTCGCAACGCGTTTTTAGATGAGAACGGTGTGCAGGTTAAAGGGCCGCTTAACAGCATCAGCTCAAAAAGTTCACCGGCTTTCGGAGTAGGTTTTTTGACCCGGTACAGGATCACTGAGCACCTTGAGGTACGCACCACACCTTCATTAATTTTTGCCGACAGGGTTTTGCATTATTCTTATGTCGATCCCTCGGAAGATGTGGATAAAAAAATACAAACCACTTCGGTTGACATTCCCCTGCAATTGAAATTAAAATCAGATAGGCTGGGCGATTTCAGGGCTTATGTTGTAGGCGGCCTGAAATATACCCAGGCCATAGGCTCTAAGAAAAACGCGGATGCCAATCTTGACCTTTCAGAGAAGCTGGTTAAAAACGTAGGTGGCTTTGCCTCATATGAGGCGGGCGTGGGTTGTGATATTTATTTTGAATTTTTTAAGCTTTCGCCCGAGATTAAGATCTCCAATTCATTAGGCAACGTACTGATGCGCGAGTATAACCCTTATTCGGCGCCCCTCAGCAGGTTGGGCTTACGTACCATTATGTTTAGTTTGATTTTTGAGTAGAATGTAATTTTCCTAAATCTCGCGCTCATTTATAATGAGAGCGTAAAATAGACTTGCGTTTTCAACCCGATATTGGGGTGAGTAAAATCCTCCCTTTCAAAAAACATCCTTACTCCCAACCGACAATATTTTAAAGTAAAAAACATAATTTCGCTGTTTATAGTTATCAATATCTATGAGTAAGATTGCCTTAATTACAGGAGCTACCGCCGGCATTGGCGAGGCATGTGCACACGTTTTTGCCCGTGAAGGCTATGACCTGGTTTTAACCGGTCGCCGGTTAGATAGGTTGGAGAAACTGGCCAAACACCTGAATGATAAGTATAACGTAGAAGTTGCGGTTTCGTCATTTGATGTGCGTAACCGCGAAGATACCATTAACAACCTGGAAGCTTTGCCGGCCGAATGGAAGAATGTAACGGTACTGGTTAATAACGCCGGTTTAAGCCAGGGGCTTGATCCTATTCAAAAAGGCAGCATTGATGATTGGGAAACCATGATTGATACCAATATTAAGGGCCTGCTGTATGTAAGCCGGGTGGTATCAAACTGGATGATAGAAAATGGTAAGGGACACATTATAAATCTTGGTTCGATTGCCGGTAAGGAAGTTTATGCCAATGGAAATGTATATTGCGCTACCAAACATGCAGTTGATGCTTTAAATAAAGGTATGCGGATCGACCTTTTACCTCATGGCATTAAGGTAACGGCGATACATCCGGGGGCTGTGGAAACCGAGTTTTCGGAGGTGCGCTTTAAGGGTGATAAGGAAAGGGCCAAAAAAGTTTATGATGGTTTTAAACCATTGGTGGCCGAAGATGTGGCCGAAACCATCTGGTTCATTGCATCACGACCGGCACATGTTAATATTAACGAACTCGTGATCATGCCTACAGCGCAAGCCAACGCAGGTACGATATTTAGGGGGTAGAGGGGAAGTCTGAAGTCGGAAAGTCAGTAAAGTCCGAAAGTAAGACAAGGCTGCTTTATTAACCAAACAAATCCTTCGGACTTTCGGACATCGGATTTCCGGACTAAAAAGAAAAACTTCCGGACTTTCCGACATCGGACTTCCGAACTAACATAAAACATATGTCATTAATTACACAAATAGACCAGGACATTAAACTGGCCATGCTTGCCAAGCAGGCAGATCGTTTACAGGGGTTGCGTGCCATCAAATCGGCATTGCTTTTGGCTAAAACCGAAAAAGGTGCTGCCGATGAACTAACCGAGGAAGCTGAAGTTAAAGTATTGCAAAAGCTGGTAAAACAACGTAAGGAATCGGCCGATATTTATAAGGAGCAAAACCGCGACGACCTGTACCAGGTGGAAATAGCCGAAATGCTGGTTATTGAAGAATACCTTCCGCAGCAAATGAGCAAGTTTGAAATTGAAGGCTACCTTGAAGAGCTTATTGGCAGGATAGGCGCTACATCCGTAAAAGATATGGGCCGCGTAATGGGTATGGCCAGTAAAGAGCTTGCGGGCAAGGCTGACGGTAAAACAATATCAGAGGTGGTTAAACAGTTATTGGGTTAAGCTTTTACCATTTAATTAGTACAGCGCTTTTTACGTAATGTTGTGTTAATGTTAATCTTATTTAATAAAAGCTTAACATTACTACATTGGTAAATAATTACTATACTTGCTAAATGTCGTTCGTAATAAACTAATTTTACAGCGGAATAACAGGAATTTGTACTGAAAGCGATTTTGGTATAAGATAAGTTTGAAAAATTAATTTTTAATATTTTATATGGAGTTCGTGCTTAAAGAGGAACACGGTTTTAGTTACATCGATGAGGGCGAAGGAGAGGTGCTGTTACTGCTGCATGGTTTAATGGGGGCACTGAGCAATTGGGATGGTGTTATTAATGAGTTTAAATCAAAATACAGGGTTATCATCCCTATGCTGCCTGTTTATGACATGCCGCTGATTAGTACCGGGGTAAAAAGTTTATCGAAATTTGTACATAAGTTTATAAAGTTTAAAAAGCTCAGCAATATTACCTTATTGGGTAACTCGCTTGGCGGGCATGTGGCGCTGGTTTATTTAACCACGCATCCCGAAAATATAAAGGCCCTTGTTTTAACCGGTAGCTCGGGCTTATATGAAAATGCTTTCGGCGGCTCTTTTCCCCGCAGGGAGAGTATTGATTTTGTGCGCGAGAAAGTGCAATTTACATTTTACGATCCGGCTATAGCCACCGATGAGTTGGTGCTTGATGTTTTTCAGACCATTAACGACAGGCATAAGGTGATCCGCTTGCTGGCCATGGCAAAATCTGCCATCAGGCATAATATGAAAAAAGATCTGCATAAGATCACTATCCCGGTATCTTTGATATGGGGACGAAATGACAAGATCACCCCGCCCGAGGTAGCTGTTGAATTTCATGAGCTGCTGCCCGATTCAGAACTTCATTGGATTGATAAATGCGGACATGCCCCTATGATGGAGCACCCTGAAGAATTTAATACGTTACTTAAACAGTTTTTAGCTAAATTAGAAACCAAAGTAAATGCATAGATGATAGCACTTGACCTGATAGCTGACTCGATACCGCCGGTACACACTTCTGATACCATTCAGAAAGTGCTTGACCGTATGATTGAGTTTCGCCTCAGGCATTTGCCTATTGTAAATGAAGAGCAGTTTTTAGGTTTGCTTGCCGAGGATGACCTGATAGCCGAAAGTGATTATCAAACGTCCATAGGTGCGCTCGCCCTTTCGTTGGTTAATCCCTACGTGCTGGAAGATCAGCATATTTATGATGTTATCCGGCTGTTTTATGAGCAGCAGCTTACCATTGTACCGGTGCTTGACGCTAAAAGCAATTATCTTGGGTTGATATCTATTAACGCCATTACAGAATATTTCGCAAAAATAACTTCAGTATCCCAACCGGGAGGCATTATTGTACTGGAGATCAACAATAAAAATAATTCGCTTGCGCACATGGCGCAGATAGTTGAATCAGACAATGCGCAGATCCTGAGCTCCTATGTTCAGTCCTTTCCCGATTCAACCCGGATGGAAGTTACCCTTAAGGTCAACAAGCTGGATATTTCGGCCATAACTGCCAGCTTCCTTCGGTATGAGTATGATATCAAAGCTACCTTTAATCATACCGATATCAACGATACCACCCGCGACAGGTATGATTCGCTCATGAATTACCTTAATTTGTAGTATTTAGTCCGAAGCCCTAAGGCAGAAATTTTAAGTCCTGAGCCTAAAGTCTCAAGTCGACATCATGGATTATTTTACCAAATATTGAGACTTAAAACTTACGACTACCGACTTACGACTTATAATTTAAACCAAATTATAAGCCTGCGCAAACATCACAGCATCATAATTATTTTTCAGGTGCAGTTTGTTTTTGATGTTTTTACGGTGCGTTTCGGCCGTAGCCGGGGCAATGAATAGCTTCGCGCTGATCTCTGCCGAACTCATACCCATGGCAATATATTTCAGAATTTCTTTTTCGCGCCGGGTAAGTGTTAAAAATAACAGGTTATTATGGCGTAAAAAAGCGATCTCATTCATAAGCCTGTTTACCTTGGTAGTGATATGATGCAAAGGATCAAGCCTGCTGGCTATAGTCAACATGTATGTAGCATCGCCTGCGTCATTGCGTGCAAAAACTTTGGTATTGCTCACAAACAACTGCCACTCGGGGTTATCAGGTACACGTACCTGCTGAAAGTAGGATACCTGCTCCTGTGTTTTGCTTTTTATCAGGTGCAAAATTTTAGGTACGTACTCGTCGCTGTCTTCAGTGTTAAAATATTTCAGGTGATATGTTTCAGGGCCCATGGCCTGCAGTTCGCCGAGCGTGGTACCCAGTACATCGAGGCCTACACTGTTCATATATACTATCTGCAGCGTTTCAACCTCATGAATTATTAATGCGGAAGGAAGGTAATCAGCTATTGACTGTATATCCGATAGTTTTTGGGTAAAAGTTTTATCCATCAATAAAATAACCGTTGTTTAATATTGGTAAGGTAGGCCAAAATAGTTAAACTTAATTATTTTACTTTGAAGTTATTTATCTGTTAAAGCACTTAAAATGGCTTTATTAGGAAATATAAGCAAACAATAGTGCACAATTTGCCATTATAAGAACAATGTGTAATGATGGATGGATGGTAGTGGTTAGTTTATGCTGGTATTAATTATTTATGCCTTGCTGCATTAATGTACTTTCAAAGTTCGATATTCGCTTTTTTAAAAAATGAAAATAGCAGTTTACGGCAGGCCGTTTAATGAGCCATCTGTTTTACCTTTTATACAGCAGGTTTTTGATAATCTTGCACAGCATGGTGTTGATATTTATGTACACCAGCAACTCCACGAATATTTGCAGGATAAATTAACCACAGTGCAATATAAAGTGTTGCGCCCCGCCGAAACCTTAAAAGGCTTTATTGATATTTTTATAACGCTTGGAGGCGATGGTACCCTGCTTGATACAGTTACTTTGATTCGCGATTCGGGGATCCCCGTTATTGGTATTAACTTTGGCCGCCTGGGATTTTTGGCCAGTGTTAATAAAAGTGATATTACGGCAGCCATTCATGCGGTGGTGAACAGGCAGTTTACCTGCGATTGCCGCGAATTGCTTACCGTCGACTCGGATCCTAATGTTTTTGGCAGCAATAATTTTGCCCTTAATGATGTAACCATCCATAAGCGCGATGATGCCGCCATGATCATAACCCATGTGTTTTTAAATGATGAGTTTTTAAATTCATATTGGGGTGATGGTATTATCATCTCAACATCAACCGGCTCAACAGCTTATTCATTAAGCTGCGGAGGGCCTATTATTTTTCCGCAGTCAAATAGCATAGTAGTAACCCCGGTATCGCCCCATAACCTTAACGTGCGGCCTATAGTAATCCCTGATACCAGCAAGCTTTGTTTTGAGGTGGAAAGCCGCAGTGCTAATTATATCATCTCCTGCGATTCGCGGACGGAAGTTTTAGATCAAACAGTTAAGTTTCATGTTCAAAAAGCCAGTTTTCAGTTAAATTTAATTCGCCTTAGTAATGAAAGCTATTTAACTACGTTAAGGAATAAACTGCTTTGGGGCCTTGATGCCCGTAATTACTAAATTTGATTAATGCCTAAATTTTTACTTTTTGCCATATTCTTGTTTTTAACTTATCAACTGCAGGCCCAAACCTGGGAAATAGGCGGATCGATAGGCGGTGCGGGGTACATAGGTGATCTTAACCCCAATAACCCTGTTAAAGTAAGCGGCGTTTCGGCAGGTATCTTTGGTAAAAGAAATTTTGATGGTTATTTTTCGGCTAAACTGAATATCGGCGTTGGTAATATATCAGCTTATGACAATCGGTCCGGCTATCAGCAGTTTCGTGATCGTAACCTCAATTTTAAAGATCAATTGCGGGAGGTAAGTCTTATCGGCGAGTTTAACTTTATGAACTATATCCCCGATGCCGGTCGAAACAAATACACACCTTATATATTTACGGGTATTGGTGTTACATCTTACGCACCGCGTGCACAGGATTTTAACGGGCACGAGGTTGGCTTAAGGCAGCTAAAAACCGAAGGCCAGGCTAAGCCCTATGGCAATAACACCGTCGTAATCCCCTATGGTTTAGGTATCAAGTATAATTTATCCGGTAAGTTTACAGTTATGGCCGATATGGGTTACCGCTATGCATTTACAGATTACCTGGATGATGTAAGCGGTGTATATGCCGATAAAAGTAAAATGACCGGGTTTGCGGCTGCTCTTTCTGATCGTTCGGGCGAAAAAAACGGTAATTATATCGGTACTGTTGGTTCTCAGCGCGGCGACTTTAAATCGCATGATACCTACTTCTTCCTCAACTTTACTATCTCATTTACTTTCGTAACGGCAAACTGTTACTACTAATTACATCAGGCCCGCAATAAATGTTGTGGATTTATTGGGTCTCTTTAGATAATAATTCAATATTTAATTCGTTTTAAATTCATAATTCAATATTTAATTTTGTTTTTTTATTAAATTTACTAATTTAATATTGCAATTAATTATTAACCTAAAATCTTTAAAGTCATGGCCGAATTAAACTCATCTTCCCAAAATGGCGGCGGAAAACACAAACGCAAAAAAATAAACGCCCGCGTTGATCTTACTGCAATGGTCGACCTGGCATTCCTGCTTATTACCTTTTTTATCATGACCACTACACTGGCTAAACCAAAAGCTATGGATTTGGCTATGCCAGATGAGGGTGGCGACGGAATGCCGGTTCCGGCAAGCCGAACACTGACTGTTGTTTTGGGCAAAAATAATAAGGTCATGTATTTTCTGGGCGAGCTTAAAAACCCGATCATCGCACCTTCGGTAACCGATTTTTCAGCCAATGGCATTCGTAGGGCCATCATCGAAACCAATAAAAAAGTACACGACGGATCGGGCAAAAGCATGATAGTATTGGTAAAACCCAGCGATAAATCGCAATACAGTAATTTGGTGAGTACACTTGATGAGCTGACTATTACCGGCATTCAGCAATACGCTATAGTTGACATTATGTCCGCCGATGTTGACGCGCTCAAACAAAAAGGAATATAAAAGTGTAACGCAATTGTAAGCAAATTTAAAGGCGGTTTTTTGAGGCCGGCAGCTTTCATTATCAGGCAGATAATGGCTGCCGGCTTTTTATTTTTTTGAGCTTTAAACCAAATATTATGAAAAATCATGGTTTTGGTAGCTGTTTAGGCAGTTTTAATATATTATTCGCAATAACATTTTCTTTTAGCGAGGGATACTAAAAAAATACAAAGTAAGTTTTACCTTTGTACCCTGAAAAATCCGTCAATTTGCGTGGCAAAACGGCGGATGCAGGTAATTAATAATTGATTAGTCTAACAACCGAATATCGCAGACCATAGTATTGATGAAAAATTTTACACAAGTGTGTTTGTACAGGGTGGCTTTTGATAAGGAGTAATATGGATTATTTGGATCAGATTGATTTGTCGAGACTACCGAAGCACGTAGCTATTATTATGGATGGCAATGGGCGCTGGGCAAAAGGGAAAGGCAAATTAAGGATATTTGGCCATCACAACGGTGTAACATCCGTTAGGGATGTTGTTGAGGGGGCCGATAAATTAGGTATTAAATATATCACCTTATATACATTTTCGTCCGAAAACTGGAACCGCCCCAAGCTGGAGGTTATGGCTATTATGGAGTTAATGGTAACCACTATTCATAAAGAGGTTCCCGGCTTTATGAAAAACAACATCAGGCTAAATGCCATCGGCGATCTGGACACACTGCCCGAAAAATGCCTTCGCGAACTTAATAATGCTATTGAAACAACAGCAGGCAATACCGGTGTTGTGCTTACGCTGGCTTTAAGCTATAGCTCGCGCCGCGAAATTGTACGAGCCGCAAAGAATATAGCCATAAAGGTAAAAAACGGCGAGTTGAATGCGGAAGATATTAATGAAGAGGTTTTTGAACAAAACCTTTTTACAGGCGATATGCCGAACCCCGAGCTGCTGATCAGAACCAGCGGTGAATATCGTATAAGTAATTATTTATTATGGCAAATTGCTTACGCCGAGTTGTATTTTACAACCAAATTATGGCCCGATTTCAGGAAAGAAGACCTGTATGAAGCAGTGATCGATTTCCAGAAACGCGAGCGCCGTTTTGGCCTAACAAGTGAGCAGGTGAACTAAATTTTTACTTTTAACAAATTTTAACAACTGTATAAATTATTTTTAGCCCACTAAAATATTCGAATGTATAAATTTCTTTTTGCTATTCTTTTCTCGGTTTTGGCTACTACGGCTTTCGCCCAGATATCCAATGGGCCGAGGCCTACACTTACAAAATCGATACCGGCTGATAGTTTAAGTTATCTTAATCCTAAAGATTATATTATTGGTGGTATTTCTGTTAGTGGCGCAAAATATCTTGATAAAGACATCCTGATCCAGCTATCCAAATTAACCAAAGGCGATCGTATCAACCTGCCGGGCGAGCGTAATGCCGAGGTAATTAAAACCTTATATCAACAGGGTTTATTTGATGATGTTCAATTGAACATTACCAAAATTAATATGGATACGATTTACCTGGAGATTGCCGTATTGGAGCGTCCGCGTTTATCACGTATGCACTTAACAGGTATTCGTAAAGGTGAGATTGAGGATGTTCAGAAAAAATTGAACGACCGTGTAGGCAAGATCGTAAATGAAAACCTAATCAGCACAACAACAGCTATTATTAAAAAGCATTTTAACGAAAAAGGTTTCTTAAACACTACCGTTACCATTACCCAGCGTAAAGACCAGGGTGATGTTAACAGCGTTATACTGGATGTTGCCATCGATAAAAAGACCAAGGTTAAAATAAACGATGTTATTTTTGAAGGCAACAAGGCATTTAGCACCGGAACCCTGCGTGGTTTTTTAAGTAAAACCCGTAAACGTAAATGGTATAACCTGTTTGGTTCAAAGAAATTTAAACAGGATAAATACGAAGAAGATAAACAAAACCTGGTTGAAAAAATGCAGGCCAGGGGATATCGTGATGCCGAGATCCTGAGTGATTCTGTGTGGAAGCATGACGATGAAACCGTAAATGTAAAACTTAAGGTATACGAAGGCCCTAAATATTACTTTGGCAATGTTAGGTTTTCGGGCAATGCCAAATATAATACCGACCTGTTAAACAGGATCCTTCATGTTAAAAAAGGCGATGTGTTTAGCGAAGACGAGCTGAACAAACGTTTAAGCGGCCCAACTCCGGGCAATGATGATATTTCGTCGTTATATCTTAATGACGGTTATCTAACCTTTAATGCCGATCCGGTACAAACAAGGGTTTATAACGATACTGTAGATGTTGATGTGAGGATTTATGAAGGCCCTCAGTATACTATTAACCGCGTTATGTTAAAAGGTAACGACGTTACCAACGATAAAGTGGTAATGCGTGAGATCCAGACTAAGCCCGGTCAAAAATTCAACAAAGAGTTACTAATTCGCAGTGCGCGTGAAATTGGCCAGTTGGGCAACTTTGACGAGCAAAAAACCGAACCTAAACCAACCAACATCAATCCGCAGGATGGTACTGTTGACTTGGTTTACAACGTAGTTGAAAAACCTTCAGACCAGATCGAGCTTTCGGGTGGTTTTGGTGGCGGCCAGTTGGTAGGTACATTGGGTTTAACCTTTAATAACTTCTCTATCCGTAATATCTTCCATCTTAAAGCTTACAAGCCGCTGCCAAAAGGCGATGGTCAGAAACTGAGCTTAAGGGGGCAGTCGAGCGGCCGTACCTATCAAAACTTCTCGTTCACATTCTCCGAGCCATGGTTAGGTGGAAAAAAACCAATTTACTTTGCATTGTCTGCTTATACGCAGGGAAGCTCAACTGGTCAGTACTATCCAAAATCAAGTCCTTACTATAATAAGTTGCGTATTAATGGTATTGGGGTTACATTGGGTAAACGTTTAAAATGGCCTGATAACTATTTCCAGTTAAACTATTCACTTAACCTTGACCATTACAATCTTGACAATTATAGTAATTACCTGTTCACTAACGGTACCTCGTATAACATCAAGATAACCCAGGAGCTTACCCGTAACTCTGTTGACGCGCCTATCTTCCCCACACAGGGTTCAAATATTAAATTTACTATCCAGGCTACGCCGCCATACTCGTTGTTTAACAATATAAACTATAAGATAGCTACGCCGGAAGAACGTTACCATTTTGTTGAGTATTATAAATTTAAATATGATGCGCAATGGTTTTCAAAACTGGTAGGTAAGTTTGTATTGATGTCGCAGGTTAGGTTTGGTTTCCTTGGCCAGTACAATCACCAGGTTGGCCCATCACCGTTTGAACGCTTTAAATTAGGTGGCGACGGTATGCAGAGCTACCAGTTTTTACAGGGTAGCGAGATCATCGGTTTACGCGGTTACCAAAACTTCTCGATAGTGCCTGAAGGCTCAAACGAAACTCAAAATAATAATACAGGTAGCGCGATCTACAATAAATATACGCTGGAGCTTCGCCACCCGGTTATTGCAAGTCAATCGGCCACTATCTTCTTGTTAGCTTTTGCCGAAGGTGGCAACGCCTGGAACCAGTTTAGCCAGTTTAATCCGTTTAACGTAAGACGTTCGGTAGGTGTAGGCGCAAGGATATTTTTGCCTATATTTGGCTTACTGGGGTTAGATTATGGTTATGGCTTTGACAAAATACCGGGACAACCGGATGCCAATAAAGGCCAGTTCCATTTTACAATTTCTCAGAGTTTATCCGGCGGATTTAATTAATTTGCGTACCGAATATATGAACGAATATATGAAGAAGATAATTTTATTAGCCTTTTTAACGTTAACTGCTTTTGCAGGCGCTCATGCGCAACGTTTTGCTTATGTTGATTCGGAGTATATATTAAAGCACATGCCTGAATATGCTTCATCACAAAAGCAATTAGCTGCATTATCTGATCAGTGGCAAAAAGAAGTTGATGGCCGTTTTCAGGAAATCGACCGCCTGTATAAAGCTTATCAGGCCGATCAGGTACTGATGACCCCTGATATGAAAAAACGCCGTGAGGCCGAAATTGTTGATAAAGAAAAGGCCGCGAAAGATTTTCAACGCCAGAAGTTTGGTCCGGATGGTGAGCTTTCGCAAAGAAGCACAGCGCTGATTAAACCAATTCAGGATAGAGTGTCTAAAGCTGTACAAGCAATTGCCGAAGGCGATAACCTGGATATGATTTTTGATAAAAACAGCGAGGTTATTATGTTATATGCTAATCCGCGATATGATAAAAGCGCGGATGTTATAACCAGATTAGGACTAAAACCCGGGGTATTTGCTAAATAATTTGAATAAAAATAAATCGAACTATTATTTAAACACAGAAAAAGGAAAATGAAAAAACTATTTAAAGTTGCCTTAGTTGCAGTAGGTTTGTTATTTGCGGGCAGCTTTGCAAATGCTCAGACTAAGATCGGCCACATCAACTTCAATCAGCTGATTGATATGATGCCCGAAACTAAAACTGTAACTGCTTCGATACAGGCTTATCAAAAAACATTTATTGATCAGCTTACTACAATGAATAATGAGTACCAGACAAAAGGCCAGGACTACCAGTCAAAAAGGGCAAGCATGACCGATGCTGTACGTACCGCTAAAGAAAACGAGCTTACCGATATTCAAAAACGTATGAATGATTACCAAAACAATGCCCAACAACAGGTTGATGCTAAAAGGCAGGAATTAGGTAAACCGCTTATTGATAAGGCTACCCAGGCAGTACAGGCTGTAGCTAAAGAAAAAGGCTATGCTTATGTATTAGATTCATCACAGATCACCTTATTGGTATCACCTGATGCTGATGACCTGATGGCAGCTGTGAAATTAAAATTAGGCTTGAAATAAGAAATACAAAAGACATACAAAAAGCGCCCTGATTAAACGGGACGCTTTTTTTATGTTTGCCATTTAAATTACACATTGCTATTTTAGCCGGGGTAAGGGGTAGCGTCAAATGTTCCTGTTCATTGTAAGCTCTCCCGGCGTTAGTTCATGAGTAATTTGTTGATACACGTTACAAAAACAAACAGATAATTATTATCCATTATTAAACACAGGACACAAAACAAAATGAAAAAACTATTTAAAGTCGCCTTAGTTGCAGCAGGTATGTTGTTCGTGGGTAGTTTCGCTAAAGCGCAAACAAAAATAGGTTATGTTAATTTTAGCCAGGTTATTGACCAGATGCCTGAAACTAAAACTGTTTCTACAACATTACAGGCCTATCAAAAAACATTCATTGATCAGTTAACTACTATGAACAATGAGTTACAAACCAAGGGTGCCGATCTGGAAAAAAACGGTTCAACTTTGACAGATGCTGCCCGTTCGGCAAAAACTTCTGAATTGCAGGATATTCAGAAACGCATGAACGATTACCAAAACAATGCTCAGCAACAAGTTGATGCTAAAAAACAAGAATTAGGCAAACCCATTATTGATAAAGTTAGCCAGGCTGTACAAGCGGTAGCTAAAGAAAAAGGTTACGCTTATGTATTGGATTCATCACAGGTTAGCATGATCGTATCTCCTGCAGGCGACGACCTGATGGCTGCCGTGAAATTGAAATTAGGTTTAAAATAAAATCACCTTTAAGTAAATTATACAAAAGCGCCCCGTAATTACGGGGCGCTTTTTTTATGTTTGTATATGTCAAATCAACCAATTGGTATTTTTGATTCGGGTTATGGCGGGCTAACAGTGTTCCGTTCTATCATTGAACAACTGCCCGGCTATGATTATATTTATATGGGCGATAATGCCCGTGCTCCCTATGGTAACCGCTCATTCAGCACCATACACCAGTATACCTGGGAATGTGTGCAGTGGATGTTTGACCAGGGATGCCCCTTAGTGATCCTGGCGTGTAATACGGCATCGGCCAAGGCATTACGTACCATCCAGCAGCAGGACCTTAAACAGATAGATGATCCGTCGAAAAGGGTATTGGGCGTCATCCGCCCTACGGCCGAGGTTATTGGCGATTATACCAAAACCAAAGAGATTGGGGTGCTTGGCACAAAGGGCACCGTACAATCTGGCTCATACCTGCTCGAGATCCAGAATTTTTTCCCCGACATAAAAGTTTACCAGCAGGCCTGTCCGCTTTGGGTGCCGTTGATTGAAAATGGGGAATACGATAAACCCGGCGCGGATTTTTTTGTGCAGCTGTACCTGGATCAAATCATGGCACAATCGCCCAACATCGATACCATTTTGTTGGCCTGTACACATTATCCTATTATCCAGGACAAAATAAAAGCACATTTGCCCGAACGCATTAATGTTATAGGGCAGGGCGATATCGTGGCTAAAAGCCTTGTTAGTTATTTAAACCGCCACCCAGAAATTGAGCAAAAGCTTAGCCGGAACGGCGAAAATAAGTTTTATACCACTACCGATGATACTGCCGATTTTGACCATCATGCCTCGCTATTCTTCTCGGCCCCGGTAAAATCAACGTTTATATCGGCAAATGATTTGGTGAAGTGTTGATTCCCACACGTCATTGCGAGGTACGAAGCAATCGCGAACTTTACAGAGGCTCTACATATCGGCTCTCTATTTTGGGGATTGCTTCGTACCTCGCAATGACGTCGCGACGAAACCCTGCATGTTACGTAGAAGGCACAAGTCATCCACGCTAATCCCATCACACAAGACTTGCGCTAAAAAACGAAATTAAACAACCACCTAATCAACTCAATCAACCATTCACTAAACTCAATCACCAATAAACCCTATCAACTTAATATATAATTTAATCATTCTAAATAACTCAACATTTAGTAAGTTTGCACCCTTAAGCAAATATTCCTGTTGAACTATTATTTTACATATTTTATTGCAGCAATCGGGTTGTTCAGTTTTTCGGCCTTTTTCGCTTTATTCGGTGTATATGCCGAGCGTAAAATATCAGCGTTTATACAAGACAGGCTTGGCCCTACGGAAACGGGAAAATATGGTACACTACAAACGCTGGCGGATATTTTAAAGATGCTCCAGAAAGAACTGATTATCCCGGCAGCAGCAGACAAATGGTTGTTTATGCTGGCTCCGGCGGTGATATTCATAGCCGTTTATCTTGGCTTTGCAGCATTACCCTGGGCTCCCGGACTTATCCCTTCAAAAACAAATATTGGTCTTTACTATATTTTCGCCATTATCTCTATAGAAACATTGGGGATCCTAATGGCAGGTTGGGGATCGAATAATAAATACTCGATATTGGGAGCTATGCGTTCGGCAGCGCAGATCATTTCTTACGAGATTCCCGCAGGCTTTGCTATTATATCTGTGGTAATGATAGCACAAACCTTGGATTTGCAGGTGATCTCAGCTCAGCAGGGCATCCTGGCTACTGAAAAGATAAAATTCGCTGGTTTTTGGGATGTATCTCAAATAGGCGGTTTGTTTAGCTGGAATGTATTCCGTGCGCCACATTTATTGATCGCGTTTGTGATCTATTTTATAGCTTCACTGGCCGAAAGTAACCGTGCGCCTTTTGATATTCCGGAGGCAGAGTCTGAATTGGTTGCCGGTTTTCATACCGAGTTTACGGGCATCCGCTTTGCGCTCGTGTTTTTGGCTGAGTACTCGATGATGTTCCTGGTATCCATGATAGCAGTAATATTGTTTTTAGGTGCCTGGAATACGCCATTGCCTAACATAGGCGGCGTTAAACTGGCAACCTGGACAACCGGGGTAGCCTGGGGGATATTATGGGTGGTAATAAAAACATTGGGCCTGGTGGGTGTTCAGATGTGGATCAGGTGGACATTACCCCGCTTGCGGGTTGACCAGCTCATGAACCTTTGCTGGAAGGTATTGACCCCGGCGGCTTTCGCTTGTATGCTGATATCGGGCGTGTGGAGGTTGTGGTTAATGTGATTTTTGATTTCGGATGTTCGATTTCGGATTTGGAAAAGTTGAAATATAGAATTTATTAAAATATAAAATAACGGATTTAACGGAGAGAAAGGCAATATCCTGGTAATCCTAAAATCCTAAAAATCATGGTTCAGAAAGTAATAAAAGCGTTTACAACGGCATGGAAAGGTTTAAGCCTTACCATACGTCATCTTTTTGCGGGTAACGGCAAAAGGGAGATTGTAACCGTGAGCGCCAGTAATTACTTTAAACAGCTGGAGCATGGTACAAATACCATACAGTATCCTAAGCAGCAGCTGCCGGTGCCGGAAGTAGGCCGGTATCAGCTGGATGTGGAAATGGACGATTGTATAGTGTGCGATCTGTGCGCCAAGGTTTGCCCGGTTAATTGTATTGATATTGAATCGATCAAGGCTACGGAAGCTATCGGCCAAACATCCGACGGTACAACCAAGCGTTTATATGCTGCCAAGTTTGATATTGATATGGCCAAGTGTATGTATTGCGGTTTGTGTACTATTGTGTGCCCAACCGAGTGCATCACCATGACCAACCAGTATGATAAAACCGTTTTTCAGCTAAGCGATCTGGTTTACCAGTTTTCGGATATGACGCCCGAAGATGCCGGGGAAAAGCGTGCACTTTTTGATAAGCAACAAGCCGAAAAGCAGGCTGCCAAATTAGCCGCCATGAAACAAAAGGAGGGCGGGGCATGACCTTGATCCGTGTGTTGTTTTATGGAATGAGTTTTATTGCCATTGGCTCGGCGCTATATGCTGCTTTAAGTAAAAACCTGGTCAGGAGTATTTTTATATTTTTTGTGACCTTGTTTGCATTAGCTGGCTTGTATGTAATTGCCCTTGCCGACTTTGTTGCCGTAACGCAAGTGGTAATTTATGTGGGAGGCATTTTGGTATTAATCCTTTTTGCGTTTATGCTTTCTGGGCGCGAAACGCTAAATGTGATAGAGCAACGCAAAGGTAAATTCATTAATATGGCTAAGGTACCGGCAGTTATACTGGCTGTATTGTTTTTAGCGGTGATTGTAAACATTATCCTCAAAGCCGATGCAGATAAACTGCCCTGGGTAAAGCAATCTATCACGCAGCAAAATGAAATAACGCCAACATCATCAACCATTGATAATATAGGCGTTAACCTCATGACCACTTACCTATTGCCTTTTGAGGCCATCTCTGTGTTATTGCTGATGGCTTTGGTAGGTGCGGCACATTTATCACGTAAGGAGGGCAGGGCATGATCACGTTAACCGATTTTTTACTGGTAGGTGCCTTGCTGTTTTGTACGGGCATGTACATGATCGTATCCAAACGCAACTCCATACAGGTATTAATAGGTATTGAGCTGATGCTGAACGCTGCCATTTTAAACCTGGTAGCCTTTGGTAAATATGATAAGCTAAATAACGGCGGCCAGGTATTCGCGCTGTTTGCCATTGTGCTGGCGGCGGCTACAACGGCCGTGGCATTGGCTATCATCCTGAATGTTTACCGGAGGTATAAAACCATTGACCCGGATGAGATTAAAAATTTGAGGGATTAAATATGAGAAAACTTTTGTTTATTTTCTTTCTGGTCGCTTTAATTCCGGTCATTGCATGTGCTCAAGCTGCTGACACCTTTGTAAGTACATTAAGAAAACAGATCAATACTACTTTACTTTCCCGATCTATGATATTTGGCGGGATATTGCTTAAAGGGGATCTGGATAGCACATCGCTTACATTCATAAATCCGAGTGATACTTTGTTACGTAATGAGCAGTTTAGCCACTTTCGAGATAGTAGTTATAAATATGTAGTTGACGGAAAGCAATCGGATAGGAATTTCAGGGGTTTGAAATTGAAAGATGTTCATAGTGTTGAATTTATAAAACAAAAAACTGACTCAATAATTAACGCCCCGACGAGCTTCAAACTAATAATTGTTACGACCCGGGACTATGCTGTAAAACAATATAAACAGAAAATCGCCGCGCTTTCAAAGGAATATGAATCGTATCTTGAAAAACATCATAATGATGATAGTTCGTTAATATACATAATAAATGGGCGTGAATATAAATCAATGACGTCTGTACGAATCGAACAATTATACACTATTCTTTCACAGAAGGCGACTTACAATGAGTTTAGTTTATATTATGTAATGGAGCATGATTCTATACCGCCCTCAGTAGAAATAAAAGCAAAATAGATAATTGAACACCGCATTACAATATACCGATACCATCATCAGCTACACCATTGCAGCTATGGCATTGCCTTTGTTTGCTGCTTTGATCAACTTTTGCCTGCCGGTAAAAAGTAAAGCGGCGGGCTGGATTTCAACACTGGCCATTTTGGTGGGTTGCGTATTATCAGCCATTGTGTTTGCAAGGGTGTGGAACCAACAACCGCTGCACACCCAAAAACTATGGTTTACCATTGGCAACACCAAAGTCTTTGCAGGCATCCTGCTTAATAATCTGTCAGCGCTGATGTTGCTGCTGGTATCGCTGATTGCCTTGCCTGTTCACATCTATTCCATTGCTTACATGAAGCACGACAATAGATACAGTCGATACTTTACTTACCTCAGCTTCTTTTGTTTCAGTATGCTTGGTTTGGTGATTGTAGATAGCCTGGTGCTGTTCTATGCTTTCTGGGAGTTGGTAGGTTTTTCATCATACCTGCTTATCGGTTTCTGGTTCACTAAGGATAAAGCCGTACAGGCCAATAAAAAAGCCTTTATCATGAACCGCATCGGCGATATCGGTTTGCTAAGTGCTATCATTATCCTATTTGCCCAGTTCCATACGTTCGATATTGCTACGCTTTTCATTAATGATAACCTGGTATTTAAATCGGCTATTCATGATGGTTTGTGGATCTCTGCCTCAGGGCAGATTCCTGCTGTATGGCAATACGTGGCCTGCATTGGTGTATTTATGGCTGTTGCGGCCAAATCGGCACAATTCCCGTTGCATACCTGGCTACCTGATGCCATGGAAGGGCCGACTTCGGTTTCGGCACTGATCCACGCGGCTACTATGGTGGCTGCCGGTGTATTTTTGCTGGGCAGGGTTTATCCTTTGTTTACCGATACGGAGTTAACGGTTCTTGCTATAATAGGTTGCTTTACCGCTTTCATGGCCGCCACTATTGCGCTTACGCAAAACGATTTAAAACGGGTGCTTGCTTACTCAACCATATCGCAATTGGGTTATATGATCCTTGCGATGGGGGTTGGGGCTTATGGCTCTTCGCTATTCCATTTGGCTACGCACGCCTTCTTTAAATGTTTACTGTTTTTGGTGGCTGGGGTTGTGATTCACGAAATGCAGCATATCAGGGAGGAAAATAACCTGGATATCGACCCGCAAAATATTCAGTACATGGGTGGCTTGCGTAAAAAGCTGCCATTAACTTTTATTGTGGCAATTGTTGGTTCACTGGCGCTTATAGGTATTCCGCTTACTTCGGGCTATCTTTCAAAAGATGGCATCCTGATCCAGGCTTTTGAATGGAGCGAGGGTAGAAGTGCATGGCTTAAACTGATCCCTGCCGGCGCTTTATTTACCAGCTGGCTTACCGCTTTCTATGTATCAAGGCTGATAGTGAAGGTGTTTTTCGGAGAGTTTCGTCTGTTGAAACATCACCCTGAAATTAAACTACACATCAGCGATGGTGGCTGGCAGTATCGTGTGCCTTTGATATTACTGGCGGTTTGCAGTTTGTTCCCCTTATTTTCGCTTAATCCATTCTTTTATGAAAAGGCCTGGCTATTTGAAAGCTTAAAGCCTGCCGAATTTATGGCCCGCGAAAACATCTACCACACCATTATCCCGATTGGGGTAAATATATTGAGTGTATTTGTAATGTATGCCGCTTATGCCATCTACGTAAAACAAAATACGTTTTCGTTTCCGCAAACAGGCTTCTTTTACCGCTTATCCTATAACCAGTGGTATTTGGATAAGATCTATAAGAAAGTGATTGTAAAACCAGTACTTGGCCTGGGCAAAACCTGTTTTTGGTTTGATAGGAATATCATTGACGGGCTGATCCATTTAATTGAAAGGCTGAGCAGGAAGGTGGCAGACCTTACCGCCTGGTGCGATAAATATATTGTCGACGGATTTTTGCATTTAATGGCTGCATTAGTGCAAAGTATTGGCAATTTTGCACGTAAGTTTCAAAACGGCAAGGTGCAGTATTACCTGTATAGTATGCTGCTCATTGTGTTGGTACTCTTTATTTTAAAAATACTGATCTGAATTTAATGAACCTACTAACCCTACTCATATTTATACCTGTACTGTTTGCGTTGGTGATCGTATTGCTGCCATCGTCGGTTCGGGGGAGTTTTAAATATATTACCCTGCTGGCTACGCTTTTGCAGCTGGGTATCAGCATCGCGATCTACCTTAACTTTAAAACAGGTGCGGCAACGGCAGGTATTAACCATGAAGACCAGTTTCAGTTTGTACAGAAACTGCCATGGATTGCCCTTAACCTGGGCAGCATGGGCAAAATGCAGATAGATTATTTTGTAGGGATAGATGGCATTTCGGTAACCCTATTGGTAATGTCGGCACTGGTGATGGTGGTTGCTACGCTGGCCTCCTGGGAAATCAAGAGCAATCTCAAAGGTTTCTTCCTTTTGTTTTTACTGTTGGATATGGCCGTGATGGGTGTATTCTGCGCTTTGGATTTCTTCCTGTTTTACCTGTTTTATGAGCTCATGTTACTGCCGCTCTATTTCCTGATCGGAATGTGGGGCGGTGTACGCCGGGAGTATGCGGCCATCAAGTTTTTCTTGTATACCCTGTTTGGTTCAGTATTTATGTTACTGGTGATGGTAGGTTTATACCTATCAGTAAATGACCCGGCTACAGGTAGCCATACTTTCAATATTATCCAGATGATGAACCCTGCCAATTATACCCAAGGTTCGGTATTTTCAGTGGCGGCACATCAAACTATATTGGGGATGCCTGCGCGTACGGTTGGTTTTGTGGTATTGTTTATTGCATTTGCCATCAAAGTACCGGTTGTGCCTTTACATACCTGGTTGCCCGATGCGCACGTTGAAGCGCCTACACCGGTATCTATCATTCTTGCCGGTGTGCTTCTTAAAATAGGCGGTTACGGCATCATCCGCATCTGTCTGGGAATTTTCCCGGAGATAGCTTCTTCCGGCGCTTTCTGGCTTGGGTTGATTGGGGTTGTTTCGATATTATATGGCGCCTGCAATGCGCTGGCCCAGCGCGATCTGAAAAGGATGATCGCATACTCTTCCGTATCGCACATGGGTTTTGTGCTGCTGGGCATTGCCTCGCAAACTGCCGAAGGTGTAAGCGGCGCGGTAATGCAGATGGTAAGCCATGGCTTTTTATCATCAATGCTGTTCTTTTTGGTGGGCGTGGTTTATAACCGCGTGCACGACAGGGATATTTATCATTTCCGCGGGTTGGGCACTCAGATGCCTCAATATACAGCCTTTGTTATGGTGGCTTTCTTTGCCTCACTGGGGCTGCCGGGCTTTTCGGCATTTGTGGCCGAAGCATTTACACTGGCGGGTACATTTAAATCGCCAACGGTTAACGGTTTGCTGCCATACTGGATGGCTGTTTGCGGTTCGGTAGGGATCCTGTTGGGAGCGGCTTATTTCCTGTGGACGCTGCAGCGCATGTTCTTCGGAAAAGTATCACTTAAAGGTGGCGAGGTTTGGAAAATAGCACTTACCGATGTAAGCATCCGCGAAAAGCTGGCGCTGATACCACTTGCCGCTGCAGCATTGGCTTTAGGTTTGATGCCGTCGTTGGTGTTTGGAAAAATCAATGATTCGGTATTGGCATTGATACAGTTTTTACAGGCTAAATAAAAAAATAGTGTTTCAACATAAATTCATTTATGGAAAAGTGCATACACCTGCATCTTTTATTTACGCTGCCCCCGGCAACCCGGGCATAAGCAAAATAACAGATGGTATGTATTTAACCGAAGGAATTATGTTTAAAAAATTATCTATCGCAGCAGCATTGCTTTTTATCGCTGCAGCAACAAGGGCCGATGAAGGCCAGAAGGTAGCCTCCAAAGTTCAGAAAGTAACCGTGTTTTTGAACGGGGCGCAGGTAAGTCGTACAGCGTTAGTCAATATCAGTCCAGGCACATCAACGCTGGTGTTTGAAAACTTGTCGCCTGGAATTGATGTGCAGAGTATCCAGGTAAATGCAGGCGGCGATTTTACCATTCTTTCGGTTAATCACGAACTTGATTTTGCCGATAATGACATCAGGCAAAAAAACATACAGGCTATTGAGGCGAAGGTAAAACTGGTAAGAAACAAAATAGCCTTGCAAAATAACATGCTCTCTATTTACCAGGAAGAAGCTAATACACTGGCTAAAAACCCGGTGAGCAACGGTACTAATGTTGCGCTGGATCCGATCAGACTGAAACAGACACTCGACTTTCAGACAGCTCGCTTAAACGAGATCAAAAAGAATCAGCAAGCCGTAAATGATCAGATAGATTTGTTTAACGACGAGCTGGAAGATTATAATAAACAAATTGCAGAGATTAATAAAGCAGGTGTTAAAACAACCAGTAATGTTTTGGTCACCGTATCGGCAAAAGTAGCCTTGCAGGCAAATTTTACTTTAAGTTATCTGGTGCGAAACGCCAGCTGGTTCCCTACCTACGATATCCGTGCTAAAAATGTGAACAGTCCAATAACTATCGTTTACAAAGCCAACGTGTCGCAAAAAACGGGTGAGGACTGGAAAAGCGCTAAGCTTACCTTATCAACCGGTAACCCAAGCGTAAATGGGGCGAAGCCCGAACTTACGCCTACCTATCTTAACTTCGGTATGTACTATTCAGGTACTGGTGTTCCAATAACTAAAGTAATGGGTAGAATAGTGAGCAGGGATGATAACAGCTCCGTCCCTGGTGTAAGCATCAGGGTAAAAGGTACATCAATAGGGGCCGTAAGTGATGCCGGTGGAAATTACAGCATCCAGATACCTAACGCCAATGCTGTGCTTACTTATAGTTTTATTGGATATGAAACATTAGAAAGGCAGGCCAATGCGCCAATGATCAATGTGTCGCTAAAGTCGGTTTCAAACCAATTGAATGAAGTTGTTGTAATTGGTTATGGTGAAGTTGAACATAAAAAGGATTTGACCGGTGCTGTTGCGAGAATACAAGATAAAAATATAATTAACACGGTTCCTATCGAAGTAAAAAAAGAAGAGAACCAAACCAATATTGAGTTTAACATCGCTAACCCTTATACGGTACCAAGTGATGGCAAACAGTATGCGGTTGAAATTAGCCAATATAATATTGATGCTACTTATCAATATTACGTGGCGCCAAAATTGAGTACCGATGTATTCCTTACCGCGCAGCTTACCAACTGGAATAAATACAGTTTTCTTTCGGGCGAGGCCAACCTGTTTTTTGAAGGAACATACATTGGCAAGTCGCTGATTAATACCGATGCTACTACCGATACACTGAACCTATCGTTAGGTACCGATAAAAATATTGTTGTTACCCGTACGCTGGAGAAAGGTTTGGCCATGCGCCAGTCATCAGGTTCAAACCAAAAGGAAACCCGTAACTGGCTTATCGACGTAAAAAACAGGAAAAGCCAGTCGGTTAATTTATTGGTTGAAGACCAGGTACCTGTTTCGCAAAATAAAGATATCGAAGTAGAGGCGCAGGAAACATCTGGCGCAAAACCTGATGCAACAACAGGTAGGGTTTCATGGAATTTCATGTTAAATTCGCTCGATGAAAAGAAGGTGAAACTAAAATATCAGGTTAAATACCCCAAAAATCAATCAGTAATAGTACAATAAAAATATAATGCACGATCTGCTTCCCCATATATCAGTTCAGTTAACCAATGTTTTTGGCAGCATCCCCTATTTTATGCCCGAAATTTATTTAACCGGGCTGTTTTTGGTAGTGCTGATAACCGACCTGATATTTGGGCGCAGATCTGTAAAGCTTTGTAAAATAGTAGCCTGCGCCGGCTTGCTGCTGGTGTTGTTTAAAGACCTGCAGCAGGTAGCCCTAATCCTTGACGGCGATCATGTTATTTTCGGCAGTATGTTACTGCTGCGCAGGTCGGCGGTATTTTTCAAGATCATTATCGATGTGCTTTCATTCATTCTCCTGTTAAATTTTACCTGGGATGACAAGCTGAAGGCGCATCCAAAAGGGTTATCAGACCTGTATACCATTTCCATAGCATCTATCTTAGGTCTGCATTTAATGGCTATGGCCATTAACCTGCTCTCGGTTTATCTTGCCATCGAGATGGTATCCATAGCGTCATACCTGATGGTGGCTTACCGGTCTGAAACTGCTTTGAGTACCGAAGCTGGTTTAAAGTACGTGCTTTTCGGCGCGGCATCATCGGCTGTTATGCTATACGGGATCTCGTTACTGTACGGCTTCAGCGGCTCGCTGGATCTGCCGGGTATTGTAGCCCAGTTGCCTAATGTAAACCCGGTGAGTGCTTCATTTGCTTTAGTACTGGTGCTGATTGGCATCGGGTTTAAGTTATCATTTATGCCGATGCATTTTTGGGTACCCGATGTTTACCAGGGAGCGCCCACGCCGGTTACCGCATACCTGTCAACGGTACCTAAAATAGCAGCCTTTGCATTGCTGGTAAATGTGATGCCTTTGTTCCTGTTTTCGGCCGACTGGAAGGGGATTGATTTTAGCATTGTTTTATCAGCTATTGGTATCATCACCATGATAGCCGGAAATTTTGCAGCCGTTTTGCAAAGTAATGTAAAAAGGATGCTGGCTTATTCAAGCATTGGCCATACCGGTTTTGCTTTAATGGCGGTGGTTACGTTTAATTTACAGGGGCTATCATCATTAACCTATTACCTGGCCGTTTATGCATTGGCTAATATCGGGGCGCTGGCACTGGCATCGTACTTCAGCAATATTGTGAATGCCGAAGAGGTGGAAGCTTACAAAGGGCTGGGCTTAAAATACCCTGTAGCTTCGGTTTGTTTTGTAATTATCCTCATTTCTTTAACGGGGATCCCGGTGACGGCGGGATTTACGGGTAAGCTGTTTGTGTTTTCGGCGGCTTACAGCGTCTATGAGCAAACACACAGTAGCTGGCTGTTGGCGCTGATGATAACGGGCGCTATAACCACGGTGGTATCGTTATTTTATTACCTTAAAATTCCTTTGTATTTATTTCTGAAAAGAACAGAAAATGCTGAAGTTGCCAGTGAAAGATCTTATAATTTACTGGTTTTAGCTACTGTTGTTAGTTTTCTGCTTGTTTTATTAGGCATTTTCCCCAATTCTATCCTGAAATATCTGTAGTTGATGTTTTTTTCAACAAAAGTTAATTAGTTTCTTTTGTTTTTAGAAAAAATCATACCTTTCGTGCTGATTTAAAACATATTTTTTCTGAATACATGAAGAGGTATTTCCCTTTTTTCCTGATCTTAATTATACTTTCGCTTACTTTCGTTTTTCCGTCGGTCGATTTTAAGAATTCCGGTCATCCCAATTTTAATACGGGCGATATAGCCTGGATGCTGATGTCGACGGCGCTGGTTTTGATCATGACACCCGGTCTCGCGTTTTTTTACGGGGGAATGGTTAATAAGAAGAACGTGATTTCCACCATGCTGCAAAGCATCATTTGTATGGTGATCATTACGGTAATGTGGGGCATCTTTGGATTTAGCTTAGCCTTCGGCGATAGCTTTTATGGCCTTATCGGTAACCCCGGAACTTATTTCATGATGAAAGGCATGTTAGGTAACGCCACCTGGAAAGCCGCGCCAACCATTCCGTTACTGCTTTTCGCTATGTATCAGTTAAAATTCGCCATTATTACCCCGGCGCTTATCACCGGTGCATTTGCCGAACGTATCCGTTTTAACTCGTACATTATTTTCCTGGTGCTGTTTTCTATTTTCATATTCTCGCCGCTGGCGCATTGCACCTGGCACCCGGATGGCATATTAGCCAAATTTGGTGTGCTTGACTTTGCAGGAGGCACAGTAGTGCACATGTCGGCCGGATGGGCTGCTTTGGCATCGGCTTTATATTTAAAACGCCGTAATGAGGCTAATCATTCTCCTGCGCGGATTACCTATGTAATGATAGGTACGGGCTTGTTGTGGTTTGGTTGGTTTGGTTTCAATGCCGGTTCGGCTTTTGGCGCAAACGCTTTGGCGGTTACCGCTTTGGCTACCAGTACAACTGCTTCGGCTGCTGCCGGTGTTACCTGGATCTTTTTTGATATGCTGCTTGGCCGCAAGCCATCTGCAATGGGTACCTGTATTGGCGCTGTTGTTGGTTTGGTGGCTATTACACCTGCCGCCGGCTTTGTATCGGTGCCGCACTCGCTGGCTATCGGTATCATATCGGCTGTGGTGAGTAACCTGGTTGTGGAATGGCGTACCCGTACTTCTATTGATGACACGCTTGATGTATTCCCTTGTCACGGCGTTGGCGGTATGGTGGGGATGTTGTTAACCGGCGTATTTGCCAGTCAGCATGTAAATGCTAATAATACAACAGGCAACGGCTTGTTTTTTGGCGAGACACACCTGTTCCTCGTACAGTTGGTAGCATTGGTGTGCGTATCGATATTCGCATTCTTTGGGTCATTATTATTGTTAAAAATCACCGACATGATCTCGCCTTTAAGGGTATCGGCCGAAGAAGAAGAACAAGGTCTTGATATCAGCCAGCACGGCGAAAAATTATAATCACGTATTTCCAACCAATCCAATAAATCTAATGAAATTCCCGGCCGCAAGGCCGGGTTTTTTGTTTTAAGGGGTAATTGAAAATATTAACGCGGGTTTAAGCGTGACGAAAAAAAACTCTCAGATCTCCTCTTAAGAAGGGCGGGGAGGGGAGAGTCTTTTTTTACGCCCTGGTATAATAAAGCAAAGCCGCACCACAGGCAAATGGTTTACAATTCATCAACTTTAACTCTAAGTCATTTTTTAAAGGGTTAAAGGTTTGTTGTCCGTTACCAATCTCAGCAGGGTTTACAAGCAAATAAAACTCATCAACCAAATCATGTTGAATTAAGGATGATACAAACGAATCTCCCCCATAAACAAGGATGTCTTTACCATTTTTCTTTTTCAATGTTTCTATCGCCTCCTTTATGTCGCCGCTTATAATTGTTGTATTGTCCCATGGGCTTACTTTGAGGGTGTTTGAAAAAACAGCATTTGGAATATCCGCGAAATGCCTTCCAAGCTTATACTCAGCGTCATTAGGGTTGTTTGCTATTGCTGTCCAATAGGGAATAAAACCTTCAGCTGTTTTTCGTCCATGTAAAATACAGTCCACATTCTTAAGATTATCGATACTGAAATCAGACATTCCGCTGTCCCATTTATTGTTGAGCGCAAGGTTCATTTGTAATTTTAACTTTCTCATGCCGATCCGTTTTAGGGTAAATTGATATTACAAAGTTACAGGCGCAGCGGCTGTAGAATAAGGCATGATCACGACATTATACCGTTATGATTGCGACATTTTAGAAGTATTCGTCCCGCGTTGGTTTGCAACGAGAGCTTAACCTGGATTAGCGTTTATACGCGATGGGCGATAGCCGCAATAAGCACTGGTTGCAAATAAACCCAAAAAGGAAAAAAAAAAGCCCCTCTTTGCGGAGCAAAGAGGGGCAACACATGTAGTTATATGGGGGACGTTAATACATAATGGTTAGCCCTACGCAAAAACTTTCTTACCCATACCTTCAACCGCTTTATGCGTAACCGGGTCAACCCTTTTTATGTGGATATTATTAACCGGTTTTACCACCAGCGGGATCTTTTCAATGCGTGTTTCACTGGTATCAAGTCCAAAAGCTTTAGCTTCTGACTGGGCCAGTTTTTTAATGGCAAAATAGCTGTTGAGGATAAAGCTCTCCGATACGTTGAACACGTTATTGTACGACAGGAATTTCTCCATGATCACAAACCTGAAATCGGCAGCCATATTGTGTTGTTTTAATGATGGATAATTGCTGGAGATATCAATCTCGCCACGTTCAACCATATCTTCAACTACTTTACGGAACAATACGTTTACCCGCGGCTGGATCCTGAAGCCCAAACGGAATTCTACGCGGATGACTTTGCCCGGCTCAATTTGGTCAACACTGTACTCCATAGTGTATGGCTCGTCGGTGCGTTCAATGTGCACAAACCAATAGGTGTCGGCACGTTTAGGACGGCGGCTCATGATGGAGTAGATGATCTTTTCTTCAATCTGTTTGCCATTATTGGC
The DNA here is from genome assembly GCF_050433785.1 of Mucilaginibacter sp. 3215. Taxonomy (NCBI): domain Bacteria; kingdom Pseudomonadati; phylum Bacteroidota; class Sphingobacteriia; order Sphingobacteriales; family Sphingobacteriaceae; genus Mucilaginibacter; species Mucilaginibacter sp. 3215. The sequence continues at coordinate 57,193 of NZ_JBNPWO010000016.1, read as the reverse complement.
TTTGGTAAGATAGATCAGGTGCGTAGCGTATTTGTTTATGGTAGTATCATTGCTCAGCGCGTTTAGTAAAGGCAGTTTCTCCTTGATATCGGTAAAATGAAGGAAGCGGTTATTGATTTTACGGGCCTTAAACCAGGTGTACATCGTAAAGATCAGACCAACTTCAAATCCCACAAAAAACAAACGTTTTAGTATTTTAACCGCGTTAGCTACAAAAAAGGAGAATTCGACGGTTACAAATAAGCACAGGATAATGGTAACCAGCCATACAGGCCAGTGCTTTACATAGCGCATAAAGTAATACATTAAAATGGTAGTGCTAAGCATAGCAATGGTGATGCTGAAGCCGTAAGCAGCCGTCATTGCGCTTGAGGTGCGGAAATAGAGCGATACCAGGATACAACCAATACACAATATCCAGTTAATGCTTGGAATATAGATCTGCCCGCGGATATTTGACGGGTATTTGATGGTGATCCTTGGCCAAAAATTCATGCTTACCGCCTCACTGATGAGTGTAAATGAACCACTGATCAAAGCCTGGCTGGCAATAATGGTTGCCAGTGTTGCCAAAGCTATCGCGGGCAGCAGAAAGAAATGAGGAACAATTTCGAAAAAAGGGTTAACGCCGGTAAAGTTTTTACCCGGTGCTTGTGACAGCACCCAGGCGCCCTGCCCCAGGTAGTTTAATATCAGGGTTGTTTTCACAAAGATCCAGCTTACCTGGATATTGCGCCTGCCGCAATGGCCCAGGTCGGAGTATAGGGCTTCGGCACCAGTGGTACATAAAAATACCGCGCCTAACAACCAGAAACCTTTAGGGTGGTCCATCAGTAAATGGGCGCCATAATAAGGGTTAAGAGCTTTAAAGATAGAGGGGAAATGTGTTATTTGTATAGTGCCCAATACACCCAGCATAATAAACCACAGCAGCATAACCGGCCCGAATGCGGAACCGACCACCTTGGTGCCAAACTGCTGAAAAAAGAACAGCAATAAAATGATGCTAATTACAATAATGAGGATCAGGTTATTGCCGGGAACAATAACGGTTGAAAATGCCGGTACTAAATTTAGGCCCTCAATGGCCGAGGTTACAGAGATGGGTGGGGTAATGATACCATCGGCAAGCAAAGTACCTGCGCCAATTATAGCTGGGATTGCCAGCCATTTACCGTAACGCCTTACCAGTGCATATAATGAAAAAATACCGCCCTCGCCTTTGTTATCAGCCTGCAGCGTAATAACGATATACTTGAATGTGGTTTGCAGTGTGAGTGTCCAGAAGATACAGGAGATAGAGCCTAATACCAGCGCGGGGTTTACCTTACCGCCTTCAACCAACAGGGTTTGAAAAACATAAAGGGGAGAAGTACCGATATCGCCAAAAATAATACCGAGGGTAACGATCATACCCGCGAAAGTGAGTTGCTTAACGTGCGAATTCATGAAGTGTATAAATTGTTAGGGGAAAAGAGGGGATGATACCAGCTGCAATGAAGGAACTTATTGTCCGTTTTGTAAATTTTGCTGTAGCAGCGATAAACAATGCCATCGTAAATTTATTTTGTATTGTGAGGCCGCATGGCCAATAAACATGCCACAACGTTTTTTGCTTTATTTACAGGCTTGGGTTATAGGAGTTTATCAAAATGAGAAAGATTTTCTCAATATGAGGAAAAGCTATCAAAATGATAGGTTTTATCATTCTGATAGCAGAGTGGCCCATCGTGTTTTATGGTATGTAATACAGATATTTGAACATGGACCTATTCAATAATGACCAGCTGAACCTGTTTGGCGCACCAAAAAACTTATTACCTTTTGATGGAGAGGTATTGCTTTATCCCCATTTTTATAAGGAAGATGTATTTACGCGGCTGGTTGAGGAAACCCCATGGAAGCAGGATAAAATGAAAATCTATGGCAGGGAAGTGAACTTCCCCCGGCTTACGGCCTGGTACGGAGAGCGCGATGAAGTATATGTATATTCAGGTGTCGTAAATGTGCCGGTAAAGTTTAGCCCGCTGCTTAATAGCATTAAGGAGGCGGCGGAGCAGCAGTGCGGTCACCGGTTTAATACAGCGCTGCTTAATTATTACCGTGACGGCAGCGATAGTATGGGCTGGCATAGTGATGATGAAAGCGAGCTTGGCGGTAACCCTGTCATCGCTTCGGTATCATTTGGCGCTTCGCGGGTTTTCCAGTTTAAGCATAAGCGGCAAAAGAATGCTAAAGTATCTGTCGTACTTAACAACGGCGATCTGCTCATCATGCAGGGGCAAACGCAGCATCACTGGCTTCACCAGGTACCCAAAACAAGCAGGATGCTGGGGGCAAGGATTAATATAACGTTTAGAAGTATTGGGTGAAGATTTTTTGCTTTGATGATGTGGTTGGTCAGAAGGCGCAATTATGCGTCCCTGCACAAAAAACTGTTTTGTAACATCCCAAACAAACCGCTATCTTACATTAACATTACTGACCTTATGAAAATATCTTTATTATTATTTGCCGCCTTTTCGGTCTTAATAACAAACGCCAACGCGCAAACCGATTTGCCAACCGATAGCGGTACCTTTTTTCTGCATAAGTTTGAGCAACACATTGGTAAGGAAACCTATTATGTGCACAAGTATAAAGATGCTGTTCATTATAATATCAATTTTAAGTTCGTTGACCGTGGTTCGCCGGTGCCGCTTACTGCCGAGTTGAAGGTGAACCCCGTAGCCGATCCACTGGAATTGACTATAAAAGGCAATACTTCAAGGTTTTCGACCATTGATGATCAGGTGACCATTCGCGGATCTGAAGCATCTATCAGGGTTAACGATTCATCATATACACAAAAAGTACTGCCGCTTAGCTTCCCGGTAGCGGGCTATTCGCCGGGCACTGTGCAGCAGGTGCTCATTCAATATTGGAATAAACATAAACAACCTGCAAGTATCCATACACTGCCATTTGGCGCGGTACAGATCAAAAAAGCAGGTATTGATCAGCTTAAGTTTAACGGTAAACCGCTCACGCTTAACCGGCTCACCATAAGCGGACTGGTTTGGGGTAACGAACTGGTTTGGACTGATAATGAAGGTAAACTCATATGCCTGATAACTAATGACGCGGAGGGTGACAAACTGGAAATGATGCGGGTACCTTACGAAGAACTGTTACCGCAGCTCATCAGTAAGGCGGCTACTTATGGTATGGAGCTATTTGCGGAAGCGGCCGCACCAACAGGTAAAGCAGATAAGATAATAGCTATTACCGGCGGAAACCTGGTTGACGTAAATAAAGGTACAAGCATACCTAATGCTGTTGTGTTGATAGAAAATGGCATTATCAAGCAAACAGGTAAGGTTGGTGAGGTTAAAATACCGGCAGGGGCTAAGCTTATTGACGCCAAAGGGAAAGTCATTTTGCCCGGCTTGTGGGACATGCACTCGCACTTTGAACAGGCCGAATGGGGGCCGGCCTATCTTGCAGCAGGTGTAACTACCGTGCGCGATTGCGGTAACGAATTTGGTTACATCAACGCTATAAAAGCCGCTATTGATGGCGGAAAAGGTGTGGGGCCGAACATCATTAAAGCCGGCATTATTGACGGCAAAGGGCCTTATGCATTGGGGATTATCCAGGCGGATACTAAGGAAGATGCTATAAAGGCAGTAGACCGTTATAAAGAAAATGGCTTTCAGCAGATCAAGATCTATAGTTCGGTTAAACCGGCTATAGTTAAAGTTATTTGTGATGAGGCACACCGGTTGGGTTTAACCGTAACAGGCCATATCCCGCAGGGCATGACCCTGCAGCAAGGGGTTGATTCGGGGATGAATATGGTGAACCACGTGCAGTATGTGTATGCCATCATGAAGCGGGATAAGGACAGGTCGGTTATTTTCGATGATTCTGTAAGTATTGCAGCCGTTAAATTTATAAAAGACCATCATGTGGTGATAGATCCTACGATAGGTGTTTTTGAACTCGCCTTCCGTAATGTTAAGGATGATATAACCAAACTGGAGCCTAATTATTATACCCTGCCGCTGCCACTCCAGGCATTGTTTAAAAACATGGGCGAAGAACCGGAAAAGGCCGCTAAGCTGAAACCTTTGTATGAAAGCATGAAGAAAACCGTTAAGGTATTGCATGATGCCGGAGTTACTATTGTTGCAGGCACAGATATGGGGTTCCCCGGCTATAGTCTTGACCGCGAACTTGAATTATATGTTGAAGCCGGTCTTACCCCGGCGCAGGCTATCAAAACAGCAACGATAACACCGGCAATGGTGATGGGGCTTGATAAAACAACAGGTTCGGTTGAAGTGGGAAAGCAAGCCGACCTTGTTATTATCGATGGTGATCCGTTGCGTAATATCAGGGACATCAGGAAGGTATCGGTAGTAATAAAAGAAGGCCGGATCTATGACCCGGTTAAACTGCACCAGATGGTTGGGTTTAAGAAATAGGTGTGTGGTTTATTGGGTTGATTAGGTTAATGGTTGGTTATCAGTGTAATAACTACTCACTGAATCAACCATTCACCAAATCAACCTGGCAATCAATAAACTACTAATTTATGACAATAGATTTTACCGATACTTCATTTTAAAATGATACCTTTGCAGCCTCATTCCGAATCATGAGCGATCAGATTAAACATGAATGCGGTGTGGCATTTATCCGCTTACTAAAGCCACTATCTTATTATCAGAAAAAGTACGGAACTGCACTGTACGGCCTGAACAAACTTTATCTCTTAATGGAAAAACAACACAACCGCGGCCAGGATGGCGCAGGTGTTGCTACCATTAAACTGGATATTGAACCGGGCAAAAGATACATCAGCCGTCACCGCTCAATGGCCTCAAATGCCGTTGCCGATATTTTTGAATATATCCAAAAGAAATTTGCGGAAATTCAAAAAGAAACCCCGGAAAAGATGGCCGATGCTGAATGGCTTAAAGAACACGTTAGCTTTACCGGCGAGGTTTTGTTAGGGCACCTGCGTTATGGTACCCATGGCAAAAACAGCATTGAAAGCTGCCACCCGTTTTTAAGGCAAAACAACTGGATGACCCGTAACCTGGTTATTGCCGGTAATTTTAACATGACCAATGTTGATGAATTACTGCAACAGCTGTATGCGTTAGGCCAGCATCCAAAAGAAAAAGCCGACACGGTTACTGTGCTCGAAAAAATAGGCCACTTCATCGATACTGAAAACCAGGGCTTGTTTGATCAGTACAAGCGCGAGGGATTAGATGATAACAGGGAGATCAGTAAGCTGATAGCTAATGATATGGATGTTGCCAAGATCCTCCGTAAATCGGCCAAGAACTGGGATGGCGGCTATACTATTGCCGGGATCCTTGGCCACGGTGATGCTTTTGTAATGCGTGATCCGGTGGGGATCCGTCCGGCATTTTACTATTATAATGATGAGATCGTTGTTGCGGCATCTGAACGCCCTGCTATTCAAACGGCATTTAACGTGCCGATGGAGGAGATCAGGGAAATTCGCCCCGGCCATGCGTTGATCGTTAAAAAGAATGGTAAAATAACCGAGGATATGTTCAGCGAGCCAAAAGAAAAGAAAGCCTGCTCTTTTGAGCGGATCTACTTTTCGCGCGGCAGCGACTCGGCCATTTACCGTGAGCGTAAGCAATTAGGTCGCCTGCTTTGTCCTCAGATATTGGATTTTGTTAATCATGACATTAAAAACACGGTATTCTCTTACATACCCAACACCGCCGAAGTTGCCTTTTATGGTATGGTTGAAGGTATGCATAAGTATGTAAAGAAATATCAGCACGAAAAACTGCTTGAGCTTGGAAGCGACATTACCGAAGAAAAGCTTACCGAAATATTACAGATAGCCCCAAGGGTTGAAAAGATAGCCATTAAGGATGTTAAACTGCGTACTTTCATCACGCAGGACGCGGATCGCAGCGAAATGGTGGCCCACGTATACGATACTACTTACGGACTGATCAAAAAAGGTACCGACACGTTAGTTGTATTGGACGATTCCATTGTTCGCGGTACTACGCTGAAACAAAGTATCCTGAAGATTCTTGACAGGCTTGGCCCTAAAAAAGTTGTTGTGGTTTCATCTGCTCCGCAGATCCGGTACCCCGATTGTTATGGGATCGACATGTCACGTATGGGTGAATTTGTGGCATTTGAAGCAGCAATCAGTTTGTTAAAAGAGATGGGCAGGGAAGATGTGATCCTGGATGTTTATCAAAAATGTAAAGACAGCCAGAAACTGCCGAAGGAAGAAGTTGAAAATTATGTGAAAGAGATTTATGCCATGTTTACCGATCAGCAGATCTCTGACCGTATTGCGCAGATCATCACACCTAAAAATGTGAATTGTGAGGTACAGGTAATTTATCAAACCTTAGATAACCTGCATATTGCCTGCCCTGATAACCTTGGTGATTGGTATTTCAGTGGTGATTACCCAACCCCGGGTGGTAACAAGGTTGTTAACCGCGCCTTTGTTAACTGGATGGAAGGTAAAAACCAAAGAGCTTATATGTAATGCCCCCTAACCCCCTAAAGGGGGAATGATATACGAGGCGATGAGTTTTTCATCGCCTTTTTTGTTTTAAAAAAATTAGCCATTTGCCCAATGAATTTAAAACGCGTCATTGCGAGGTACGAAGCAATCCCCTATTAGTAGAGCAGCTATACAAGAGTCTCTGTGCAGTTCGCGATTGCTTCGTACCTCGCAATGACGATATGGAAAAAGGAAATTACAGTAGAAAAGATTGCTTGGCTACGATCCCGCCGGCGCTGCAAATACAAAATGTGTAACCAGTTTATCAATCAACACTAATGAGGCGATAATGAGCGCAATCCCAGCAACCTCATTTAAACGGTGGATAAATTTAACCGAAATACGTGCCCGGAGTTTATTAGCATAAAAAGCTTTGAGGGTATCCATACCAAACTGGATGATGAGTATGGTAAGGAACATAACGGCTATATGAAAGGATCTGTGCGGGGTGCCCACCAGGAATGTGGTACTGGCCGCGCCGATCACTACCGTCCAGTGGAAGAGGAGGGTAGGATTAAATATGCACATCAGGAAGCCTTTAAGTACATAACCAAAGCGGTCGGCGCCCGATGGTACTTTGTTTTCATAATTGATCTCGCTTTTTTTGAACATGTAATATAGGCCGAGCGCGAATAATATAGCGCTGCCTACAACGCCTGCTATAACTTTGGTATGGTCAGATACATCGATATATTGCGAACCAAACAGGATTGCTCCTACAAAAACCACATCGCTGCAAACCACGCCAAGGGCAAGCGAAACACCGGCATGAAACCCTTTTTCGATACTGGTTTTAATGAGCGCAAAAAAAACCGGGCCGGTAATAAATGTAAGTACTAATCCAAACCCGATACCCGAAACAATGGCTTTTATCATTAAGTTAAGCTTTGTTCTTTTTTGAACATTGCGAATATGCAATTTTATCTCATAAACAACGAAAGTTAAAATTGTGATTTAATTTATTTAAAAAAAGACCAGAGAGTTTTACCAAAATTGAATTATGTTTAGAAATTCAAAAATCAAATCTGTACAACCTATTTTAAAATGGAACAAAACAATGCTAAGAACTACGGTACAGCCCTGTATACGCTGATTACCGTGTTTTTCTTTTGGGGCTTTTTAGCCGCCTCCAACGGTATTTTCATACCTTTCTGTAAAGAGCACTTTCACCTTACCCAGTTCGAATCACAACTTATCGACTTTACATTTTACGGTGGATATTTCATCGGTTCGTTGATACTTTACTTTGCATCACAAGCCAGTAAAGTTGATATTATGAACAAGTTAGGTTACAAAAATGGTATCATTTTAGGCCTCGTTGTTTCGGCCGTTGGTGCATTGGCTATGATCCCTGCTGTAGCTTCGGGCGCGTTTGGTTTCATTTTGGCTGTATTCTTTATTATAGCTGTTGGTTTTTCGTTACAGCAAACAGCTGCAAACCCATTTGTTGTTGCATTAGGCCCCCCTGAAACCGGTTCAAATCGTTTAAACTTTGCAGGCAGTATCAACAACATAGGCGCTTTATTAGGCCCGGTAGTAGTAAGTGTGGTATTATTTGGTTCGGCAACCGCAAAAACTGCCGCTGCTGATGTTAAAATATCATCAATCAATAATCTCTATTACCTGTTAGCTGGCTTGTTCATTGCTGTTGCTTTGTTCTTTTGGTTTTCGAACCTGCCAAAGGTTACCAGCGATGAAAAGATCGAATCAAGCTCAAAAGCAAATACACCATTGCTGGTGATGTTTGTAGCGTTTTGTTTGATACTTGCAGCCGATCCTATCAGCAAGGCTATAGGCATACCGAGCCAATATTTTGTATATGCTTCGTTAGCTATAATTGTATTTACACTGATAGGTACCATTTTCGCCGCTAAAAAGAGTAAAGAAGGCTGGGGCGCCATGCAATACCCGCAGTTAATATTGGGTATGCTTGCTATATTTACTTACGTAGGTACTGAGGTTACTATTCAAAGTAATATGGGTTCATTATTAAAGACCCCGGAATTTGGTTCTTTTGCTGAGTCGGACATTGCTCCATATATCTCATTATACTGGGGTAGCTTAATGATCGGGCGTTTTGCGGGATCTATTGATGCGTTTAATCTTTCAAAATCGGTTAAATACGTTTTATATATTTTAATCCCTTTCCTCGCATTTGGCATAGTGCTGCTGGTAAATGTTTTTTCGGGTGCTAATGTAAGCCACCTGTACGCTTATGCAATTTGCGTGGCCATCCTGATCGTTGCTTTCTTCATCGGTCAGCAAAAGCCAACCCGTACCTTATCTGTACTTGGTTTACTGGGCGTAGCGTTTATGCTTGCAGGTTTATTTACTACAGGCAAGGTAGCTACCTTCTCGTTTATCAGCGGTGGATTATGTTGCTCAATCATGTGGCCGTCAATCTTCTCGTTAGCTATTACCGGTTTGGGTAAATACACCAGCCAGGGCTCGGCATTTTTGATCATGATGATCTTAGGGGGCTCTATCATCCCGCCGCTGCAAGGTAAAATTGCCGATGGTGCCGGTAATGTTGTTCCGGGTATGAGCGGTATTCACTTCTCGTACATCGTACCTGTAATAGGTTTCGCATACCTTGCTTATTTTGCATGGAAAGTTAGCCGCGAACTCCGTCATCAGGGTATCGACCTTGACCACGTTGAAGTTAAAGGCGGACATTAATCTTTTTAGAGATTAGAGGTTGGAGATTAGAGGTTAGGCCTTTAATTTTCAACCTCTTTCTTTTTATAATAATTTTAACTAATCTCAAATCTCTAACCTCCGATCACCGATGGCAAAACCCAGCTTCGATCAGATTTTCATGAACCTGGCTACTGAGTTGGCCGAGCGGTCGCATTGTGTTAAGGCGCATGTGGGGGCGGTTTTAACGCGTGATACGCGGATTATTTCCATAGGCTATAACGGTCCGCCGGCTGGAACACATAATTGTGATGTGGAATGGCCCGAAACAGGTTGTGCACGTGATTCAAAAGGCAGCTGTTCACTTGCCCTGCATGCCGAAGAAAACGCGATACTTTATGCGGTAAAAAATGGGGCGCGACTTGAAGGCGCTACGTTATATACCACGCTGTCGCCATGTTTGCCTTGCGCAAGGCTCATCTATTCGGCCGGGATCACCCAGGTTTATTATGATAAATCATATGCCGAGTATAAAGGCTTAGCAAGCGACGAGGGGGTAGATTTTTTAAACAGGTTTGGGGTGAAAGCGGAGAAGTTTAAGCAGAACCATGATTCACTTGATTAAAGGATTTCCTGATACATATCTGAATCCTGATTCACTTGATTAAGGGATTTCTTGATAGGCTTTAAATATCAAGAAATCCTTAAATCCTAAAAATCATGGTTCATTACTCCGCAATAAACGGCTCAATATGGCTTATGGCAAACATAAGCTGTTCGTCCTGGCTCAGGTCGGTGTTGTCTAATATAATGGCATCTTCGGCGCGGGTAAGGGGGCTTTCCTCGCGGGTGGTATCCTGGTAGTCGCGGTGTGCCAGGTTATCAAAAACTTCTTCTAAAGTAATGTTAGGGTTGGTTGGTAATAACTCTTTGTAACGGCGTTCAGCACGGATCTTTGGATCGGCAGTCATGAACAGTTTCACCTGGGCATCCGGGAATACTACTGTACCAATATCGCGGCCATCCATAATAATATTTTTGGAGCGGCCTAAACGCTGCTGTTGCCTTACCATGGCTGCGCGCACTTCTTTTATAGCAGCTACCGAGCTTACTTTATCAGCTACGTGCATCTGGCGGATCTCTTCAGACACGTCCTCTTCATTTAAGGTAATAAAGGTTTTATGGTTTTGCGTATGAAAATTAAGATGGATATTATGCAACGCGTCCGCTATCTGGGCATGATTTTCAAGATCAATGTTGTGCCTTAAAAAGTATAAGGTTACGGCACGGTACATAGCGCCGCTATCAACATAGATAAAATGAAGCTCTTTTGCTAAAGCTTTTGCCAGGGTGCTTTTCCCGCACGAAGAATAACCATCAATGGCTACTACGATATTGTTGTTCATAGAGCTGCTAAAATAGCAAATTATTAGCAAATGGCCTGATAGCGGTAACTCAATAAGGCTTATTTTTGAAGATGAATTTTACTAAAGCAGATCTTCAAAAGGAAACGAGTTACAAAACATCAAGAAGCGGAGGGAAGGGCGGGCAAAACGTAAATAAGGTTTCGAGCAAGGTTGAACTGTTATTTTCAATAGGTTCGTCCGCTTTGTTTAATGATGAGGAAAAACTGCTGCTAACCGAAAAACTGCAGAACAGGCTTAACAAAGATGGTTACGTGCAGATAATATGCGACGAAGAGCGAAGCCAGTATCTCAATAAAGAAAAAGCAATTGAAAGGTTAACATCGCTGCTAACAAAAGCCCTTCAAAAGCCCAAAGTGCGCAAACCCACCAAAGTAAGTAAAGCCGCCAAAGCTGCAAGATTGGACAGTAAGAAAATGCAATCGGTAAAGAAGGAGAATAGGAAAAATGATTTCGGGGAATAGTTAATTTGAGAATGTGTCAATTTGAAAATGAAAAGCGCACATACAAGCTTACATTGAGCTGCCGATCCTGTAAAAAATGGCAGGACAATCTTCAAATTTTCAAATCAACACATTCTCAAATACAACATTACTTAAACCTGTAAAACCCGGTAATTGATCCCCATTGATGCGAGCGGATCATCTCTTTGGTGTCTTTAGTGTGGAATATAGCTGCTATATCAAACGCGAAACGGCTGGTTGTAAAAGCTACACCTACCTGCTGGCTAAATATAAACGGTTTCTTTTCTGAAACAACTTCCAGGCTGTTTGGGTCGTCATGTTTGCGGAACAGGCTGCCCTGGATGGTTGCATCATAACCAACCAAATTGGCTAAAGGCTTGTAGTAAAAAAAGATCTCGTGCTTGTGCAGTAATTTTTCCTCGCCGCCGGTTGATACCGTACTTTGGGTACTGACGGAATTGAACAGCTGGTTGAAATTTCCCAGGCGTACCATGCCTCCTGCACCAGCGCCGGTAAAACCGTTACCCAGGTTGGCATATGAGCTAAAGCTCAGGTCAATCCATGAGGCACGGGCCAGCAGCTTATTGTACTCGGCCGAAAGATTGAGCTCCACATCATTTTTGATCTGGTATTGCCAGCCGTTGAGTTTGTAAAAACCGAAAGTATTGTGAATAAGCTTCTGCACAGGTTCGCCGCCCGCAGCCGGGCCTACCAGGCCAATCTGGGCGCCAAGCTTCAGGTTACTTTCGTTTTTGTACAGTAAGTTAAGTGTTGAACCTATATAAGTATATGCTGCAAACGGCCTGTCAATATCAAAGGGACCGCGAACATAGCCCGATTGGGGGTTGAACATTTTTTGCCCTAACTCGAATCCTAAAACTTTGTTTTGAAGATCGTTTTCGGTTGGTTTAACTGTAAGCGCTTTTCGGTAATAAAAGAAAATACCATTGGTGTAATACCTGTCAGATCCCTGACCAAGGAATGAATCATTGTCAGTTTGAATACCAAATTCATGGCCGCGGGTTTGTGCAAATAAACAGGTAGCGCTTAGCAGGCATACCAGTGTTAACAATAGTTTATTAAGCATTGGGGTTTATATAGTATAATAGTATATATGTGCGCTAATATATAAAAAACCCGATGCAAATAAAGCAGTTATAAATTTAGGGAATGTTGCAGTTTGAAATTTGGTTGACGAGAAAGAAATGAATTAGGGTATTACTAAAAATAAAACGAAATTTAAAAAGGCAAGGCAAACAACCCATAATCCCATATTTTATATGAATGTACAGCAACAAACCGAAGAGTATATCACCAGCCAACCTGAACCAAAACGTAGTGATATGCAAACATTGCATAGGCGCATACTTCAAATATTACCGGGATGTAAGCTATGGTTTGAGGATGGCAGAAACGCCGAAGGCCGGGTTGTTAGTAACCCTAATGTGGGATATGGATCTTATACCATAAAATACGCTAACGGAACAACCAGGGAGTTTTTTCAGGTTGGTATGAGTGCCAACACTACGGGGATTTCTATCTATATCCTGGGTATTAAGGATAAAAAATATTTACCCCAAACATATGGAAAAGAGATAGGCAAAGCGAGCGTGACAGGGTATTGTATTAAGTTCAATAATTTAAAAGATATAAACATTGATATACTTGAAGCGGCAATAAGGGATGGGGTTGAGATTACAAATGAAAATTAACTTCAAGCCGCGAACACTATTTTAAGTTGGGCATTATGTTTTGATACCTTGTCATGAAGAACTTCTTAAACAAAAAAGTTTTACAGCGTGTAACTGTAAAACTTTTTTGTTTTATGCCGGGAAATAGCCCCGCTTTAATTAATGGCTGTTTTTTCGTCTTCTTTAACGGTAAGATTTATTGGATTTTTAACCTTTTCATTAAGCAGGGCCAGGGTTATCACGTCCCTCATATCGGTAACGTAATGAAAGTTAAGGTCTTTGATGTAATCTTCCTTAATTTCCAGAATATCTTTTTGGTTTGATTTGCACAGGATGATCTCTTTTATGTTGGCACGTTTTGCGGCCAGGATCTTTTCTTTAATACCACCCACAGGCAAAACCCGACCGCGGAGGGTGATTTCGCCCGTCATGGCCAAATTAGGCTTTACTTTACGCTGCGTAAATGCCGAAACCAGTGCTGTAAGCATGGTAACACCCGCCGACGGGCCATCTTTAGGGGTAGCGCCTGCCGGTACGTGTACATGCACATCCCACTGATCAAACAGTTTAGGGTTGATGTCAAAATCGGCAGCGTGGGCGCGCAGGTAAGCGAGGGCAATAGTTACCGATTCTTTCATTACATCGCCAAGGCTGCCTGTAAGTGTTAAGCGGCCTTTTCCGGGGCTTAAACTGGCTTCAATAAACAGGATGTCGCCGCCTACAGAAGTCCAGGCCAGGCCTGTTACAACGCCTGCTACGTCATTGCCTTCATAAAGGTCTTTATCAAAAATGGGTGCGCCCAGTATCTTTTCGATATCTTTTTTACTTACAACACTGTTGTAAGGCTCTTCCATGGCTATGTTCTTAGCCACGCCGCGCACAACAGAACCTATCTTTTTCTCCAGTGAACGTACCCCCGATTCGCGGGTGTAATCAACTATCACCTTTTCGATAACATCTACTTTAAGGCTTACATCTTTTATTTTTAAGCCATGTGCTTCGCGTTGTTTAGGTACAAGGTGTTGCTTGGCTATCTCAATTTTTTCTTCAATGGTATAGCCGTTCACTTCAATGATCTCCATCCTGTCTAACAAGGCAGGCTGGATCGTGCTCAGCGAGTTGGCGGTAGCAATAAACATCACGTTTGAAAGGTCGTAGTCCATTTCAACATAATGATCAGAGAAAGTGCCGTTTTGCTCAGGGTCAAGTACTTCAAGCAGGGCAGATGAAGGATCGCCCCTGAAATCGTTGCCTACTTTATCTATTTCATCCAAAATAAATACCGGGTTTGATGCGCCCGCCTTTTTTATCGACTGGATAATGCGGCCCGGCATAGCACCAATATATGTTTTACGGTGGCCCCGGATCTCCGCTTCATCGCGGATTCCGCCCAATGCCATGCGCACGTATTTACGGCCCAAAGCTTTGGCTATTGATTTACCTAACGATGTTTTACCAACTCCCGGAGGGCCAACCAAACAAAGAATAGGCGCTTTCATGTCATGCTTCAACTTAAGCACAGCCAGGTATTCAATAATACGTTGTTTTACCTTATCCAAACCAAAGTGATCTTTATCAAGGATCCTTTGCGCACGCTTAAGGTCGAAGTTATCTTTGGTAAACTCGTTCCATGGTAAATCAAGCAACAGTTCAAGGTAATTGATCTGAACCGAGTAATCGGCTGCTGCAGGATTGGTACGGCTCAGTTTTTCAAGTTCTTTGTTAAAATGATCTTTAACTTCTTTTGCCCATTTCTTTTTGATACCACGCTGGCGCAGGCTTTCAATTTCCAGGTCGGGTGTATTGCCGCCCAGCTCTTCCTGTATAGTTTTTAGCTGCTGGTTAAGGAAATAATCCCTTTGCTGTTTGTCAAGGTCAACACGTACTTTGGTCTGGATCTGGTTTTTTAATTCCAGCATTTGCAGGTCGAGCGTTAAATGCTCAAGCACAAGGTTAGCACGTTCGCGCAGGTTGGCAATTTCAAGCAGGTGTTGCTTAGCGGTCATATCAGCGTTCATATTTGATGATATGAAGTTGATCAGGAACGATGTGCTTTCGATATTGCGGATTGCGATCCCTGCTTCACTCGGGATATTTGGCGAAAGCTGGATAATATTCATGGCCATATCCTTAATGGATGATACCATGGCTTTAAACTCTTTATCTTCCTTGGTTTTTATCTCATGGAAGGGTTCAACTGTGGCTTTTATATAAGGTTCGCTCTGTACTTCTTCTTTTAAATAAAAACGTTTTTTGCCCTGGATGATAACGGTGGTGTTACCATCGGGCATTTGCAGCATTTTTATAATGAGTGCTATGGTGCCAACTTTGTTAAGCTGGTTAAAAGTAGGGTCTTCAATCCCCACATCCTGTTGCGAAACCACCCCAATCATGCGGCTGCCTTTATTGGCATCGCGGATTAGCTTTATTGATTTATCCCTGCCAACTGTAATTGGGATTACAACACCCGGGAAAAGTACAGTATTGCGCAAGGGTAAAATTGGCATTACATCGGGCAGTTCCTCATTATTCATCTCTTCCTCATCTTCCGATGACATTAGCGGGAAAAATTCTGAATCCTCGTTTATAACCGGTAAAGCATTTTTAAAATCAAACGGATCGAAATTCATTATTATATTTTAGTAGAATAAAACGTCATGTTGTCAGCCTGTAAGATAGTATCCACTTCAATTACAGGTTAAATTGCGATTATCAATCGCACATAACAATGGTTCAAGAGCTGTGCCAAGTTACGATAATAAATAACAACAATTAATCTGGTGATTTAACGTACTGGGTATATGTTTGTTACAGATTTGTAAAACGAATTGTAAATAAATAAGATTTTATTGGTAAAGATGAAAAAAAGTCATAGTATCGCTGTGCATAAATTATTTGTACGTGTGAAAAATTTTATATAAAACCACAATATGGCATAATAATTTAGGGTATTAATAGTTAATATTATACCATTTTTGTTTTACCAGTAATCCGTTTAATGAAGTTATCAGTTATCCTGCCCCTTCTGATCATGTCTTCGCTCGAGTCGGCTATAGCACAAAACGCTTATGTACGGCTCGGCCAGCAGGCACTCATGGATGGCGATTTCCGTTCGGCGGTGTCACACCTGGAAAAGGCGTGCATAACTGATTCAACAAATGCAAATGCTATGTGGATGCTGGGCTACTCATACTACCACAGCGATAACTACAAAAAATCGATACTGGCATATACCAAGGTAATTGCCGTAAAGCCGGCAGATGCTACTGCTTATTATTACAGGGCAAGGGCAAAAAGCTACCTGGGGAGAGATAGCCAGGCTTCGGCGGCGGATAAGGAATTATACCTGTTGGGCGCTATTGTGGATCTTACAAAGGCCATCTCTATTAACAGCGATCTCAGGGATAACAAGTACTACCAAAACAGGGGCATAGCTTACCGTGACTACGGTATGTTTAAATTGCAGGCAACATCTCGTTTTTATGACAAAGCAAGGGGAATAAACTCGTTAAAAGCATCAGTTGCCGATCTGGAAAAGGTGCTGGCAGATAACCCGGGCCGCATGGACATTTCCGCACTGATCGATCAGTCAAAAGAGAAACTCATCCAGGCTACTACAGGGGTTAATACTTTAGTGAAGCAGCACTAAAATCCGGTTAAACTTTCTCTTTACCTTTTAGGCAAGGTTCCCTGCACCTTGTAATCGTTCCGGCCCATCAATTTCACGTGTTGCGTTTTTTGGATCAGGTAAAGTGAATCAGGAAAATAACTCAATTTTTCGTTGGTTTCGTACAGCAGGTTTTTGGTGTGGTTATAGATCAGGATCCACGACACTTTATCGCCGGCTTTTTTGATGATGATGCGGCGGGTTTTAAGCTCTGGTGTGCGGGCTTTATAAACAATAGCGCTATCACTTGTGCTAACCGTATAACTGTTTTTCCAGGCCGGGCGGTTAATGTCCGACTGGATAAACAAATTAAGCTCCTGGTTCCAGTTGCCAATATGTACTACTTTGGTTTCGGTAACGCCATTGTGGGTAACCGTTTTGTTTACCGCAGGGTTTAGCCTGGTAAGCCGTGCCGAATCGGCCCTGAAAAACTCTTTCAGGTCAAAGTAAACCAGTTTGGCACCGCTTTGCCTGTTATCGGGCCGGCAGGAATATAAATTTGCTATTAACAATAAAAAGCCGCCCATCAGGGCGGCTTTGCTTATGTTTTTTGGATTACACCAATACATTACCAGTCATTTCGGGAGGGATGGCAACACCTAATATACTTAATATGGTTGGCGCCACATCGCCCAGTTTTCCGTCTTTTACCTCTTTAACATCCTTGTCAATCACAATACATGGTACCAGGTTGGTGGTATGTGCTGTGTTTGGCGATCCGTCTTCGTTGATCATATAATCGGCATTACCATGGTCGGCCAGGATAATAAACGAATAGCCATTGGCTAAACCTGCTTCAACAACAGCTTTAGTGCAGCTATCGGCAGTTTCGGCTGCTTTAACCACCGCGCTAAAAACACCGGTATGGCCAACCATATCGGTATTGGCAAAGTTAAGGCAAACAAAATCAGGCCAGCCGGTTTCCAGTTCAGGGATAATAGTATCACGGATACCCGCGGCGCTCATCTCAGGCTGTAAATCGTAGGTAGCAACCTTTGGCGATGGTACTAATAACCTTTTTTCGTTGGCAAACTCTTTTTCCCTGCCGCCCGAAAAGAAGAAGGTTACGTGAGGGTATTTTTCGGTTTCGGCAATCCTGATCTGTGATTTACCTGCATTTTGCAGGATCTCGCCCAGGGTTTTGGTCAGATCTTCCTTATTGAAAACAACCTGAACATTCTTAAACGTTTCATCATATGGTGTCATGGTGATGTAACGGATAGCCAGCGGGTGCATGTTGTATTCGGGGAACGACTTTTGAGTTAGAGCGATACTGATCTCGCGGCCCCTGTCGGTCCGGAAGTTAAAGCAGATCACTACGTCGCCATCTTTAATAACGGCTAAAGGTTTTCCTGCGTCATCAACAGCAACTATCGGTTTTACAAATTCGTCGGTAACACCTTCAAGATAGGAGTGTTTGATGAGGTCGGTAACGTTTTGAGTTGGCGTGCCAATACCGTTTGCCATCAGGTCATAAGCCAGTTTAACACGTTCCCAACGGTTATCACGGTCCATAGCATAGTAACGGCCGATGGCAGAGGCTATTTTAGCGCCGGTACCTGCTATATGCTCTTCAAGTTCGGTAACAAATCCCAAACCCGATTTAGGGTCGGTATCGCGGCCATCTAAAAAGGCATGGATATATACATTGTTAACGTCCAGCTGTTTGGCGGTGTCGCAAAGGCCTTTCACATGCCTGATGTGCGAGTGTACACCACCGTCAGATACTAAACCGATAAAGTGTACATCTTTATTGTTTTGTTTAGCGTATTCAAACGCATCTTTCAATACGGGGATAGTTGGCAGCTCATTGTCATCAACTGCCTTATGAATGCGGCCAAGTTCCTGGTAAACCACGCGGCCTGCACCAAGGTTCATGTGACCAACTTCCGAATTGCCCATTTGCCCGGCAGGTAAGCCTACTGCTGTTCCTGAGGCTTCAAGTTTTGAATTTGGATATTGCTTAAGCAGGCCATCAACAAAAGGAGTATTGGCAGCCAGTATAGCGTTTGATTGATCGTTGCGGCCATAACCCCAGCCATCAAGTATTATTAGTGCGAGTTTCTTTTTGTTTTCCACAATGCAAATATAAAGGCAACGGGGTACTTTATATATAATTTTTTAATTTAGGTTAGCAGCCTGAAATAAAACTTAAATTATACTGTTAGTGTTTATTATACAGTTTTAATGAATACAGCTTTTTAGTTTATTAAAAAACAAGTAAACACTTAACCGCTCTTTGTAACTTTAGCACTCATTAGTACGTTATTATTGTATGAAATTAATATACCTGCCGTCGTTTATTTTTTTGCTGCTGCTTCCATATGCCTCATCGGCAGATGCCATAGATAACGTGGCTAATCTTTTAAAAACAGGTAATACTAAAGAGCTTTCCAAACTATTTGCCAATAATGTGGAGATCACCATTATGGAAGACGAGAATGTTTACTCGCAAAACCAGGCTAC
This sequence comes from Mucilaginibacter sp. 3215, assembly GCF_050433785.1. Classification (NCBI taxonomy): domain Bacteria; kingdom Pseudomonadati; phylum Bacteroidota; class Sphingobacteriia; order Sphingobacteriales; family Sphingobacteriaceae; genus Mucilaginibacter; species Mucilaginibacter sp. 3215. The sequence continues at coordinate 38,276 of NZ_JBNPWO010000016.1, read as the reverse complement.
AGTTATACTGGATAAGTTCTTCGCAAGGAATAAGCCTAAAGGTATTAAGCTGTTACATAAAATAAATTCGGGGGGTAATTATCATTTCGGTGTTTATATTTTGAATACAGATAAGGGCGAATTTCGGGTTGCCATCACCCTTAAAGACGCGGGTAAAGGTACTAACGTTGTTGAGCTGAAGATTGAGGATGAAAAGGTGAAATGACGTAGTTCATGGATCATAGTTAATGGTTCATAGCACCTGTTTGGAGCTGAACCGTTTTCATAGTCAGAGATTTGCCATGAACCATGAACAATGAACCATTATCTTTACCGTAATCAAACCCCTCCATTTAAAAATTGTTGTTACTTTTGACACTCAAAAAGTACACAATTGGATAAAGAACTCATACACCAGTTTATAAATAATGCTTTAAGTGAGGATGTGGGCGATGGCGATCATACCTCGCTTTCAACCATCCCGGCCGACGCTACCGGCAAAGCAAAACTTTTAGTTAAGGATGAAGGAATACTGGCCGGTATTGAGCTGGCCACCGAAATATTTCATGTGGTTGATCCAAACCTTAAACTTAACGTGTTTTTGCAGGACGGAACCCCGGTTAAATATAACGACATAGCTTTTGAGGTTGAGGGCAATTCGCGCAGTATTTTGACCGCCGAGCGTTTGGTACTAAATTGTATGCAGCGTATGTCGGGAATTGCTACAAAAACCAGGCAGATAGTTGATTTGCTGAAAGGGACTAATACTAAAGTTTTAGATACCCGTAAAACTACCCCGGGGCTTCGTTATCTCGAAAAATGGGCGGTGCGCATAGGCGGAGGCGTAAACCACAGGTTTGGTTTGTATGATATGATCCTGATTAAGGATAACCATGTAGACTATGCCGGCGGGATAAGGCAAGCTATTGAAAGCGCTAACCAATATTTAACCGACAATGGAAAAAAACTTGCCATTGAAATTGAGGTGCGCAACCTTGATGAACTGGAGCAGGTTTTACAAACCGGCCGGGTTAACCGCATACTGCTTGATAATTTCAATTTTGATGACCTGCGGCAGGCTGTTGGTATAATACAAGGTCGTTATATTACCGAAGCTTCGGGCGGTATCACCATTGATAATATACGTGAATATGCCGATTGCGGGGTCGATTATATTTCTGTCGGGGCGCTTACTCATTCGGTTAAAAGCCTTGACCTTAGTCTGAAAGCCGTAAAATAGGGTAATTAAAATATCAAATAACACATTGTTAAACAAAGTTTAGTGGTAAAAGCGCTGTGATTAAAACGCTTTTACCGCTTCAATTTTGTAATATTGCAGGAGAATGATAACCGTTTACTCTGTTACAGCACTTATAATGGCTTATCTGTGCGGCTCAATACCTACGGCTGTTTGGATTGGTATGGCTTTTTACAATGTGGATGTACGCGAGTACGGAAGCGGTAATGCAGGTGCTACAAATACTTTTCGTGTGCTTGGTAAAAAGGCGGGCATACCCGTGATGCTGCTTGATATATTTAAAGGCTGGGCAGCAACAAACTTCGCTTATTTCATTGGTGCATCTGCTACAGGTGCCATCAATTCAACCGCATACACCAATTATGAACTGGCCTTAGGCATTGCGGCAGTTATGGGCCACCTGTTCCCTATTTTTGCAGGTTTCAGGGGCGGCAAGGGCGTAGCAACTTTGTTTGGAATGATTTTGGCTATACATTTTCATGCTGCTTTATTATGTATAGTGGTTTTTATAACGGTGTTACTGATCTCAAAATATGTGTCGCTTAGCTCAATTGCAGCTGCCTTTACTTACCCTATAGGCGTTACATTTGTTTTTCCGACACCTATACGATCTATAGTAATTTATGGCATGTGTATTTGCGTACTTGTGCTGGTAACCCACCAAAAAAACATTGAACGTTTAATAAGAGGCAAAGAATCGAAAGTTAATTTTTTTAAGAAGAAAACAACAGCTGCCTAATCACCATGAAAAAGTTTAAACCTTTATTAGTCCTGATAGCCATCATGGCTGTCTTTTCCTGTTCAACTGTGCCGCTAACCGGCCGTAAACAATTAAGTCTTGTTGGCGATGCCGAAGTGAACCAGTCGGCCGCGGCAAGCTATAAGCAACTGCTTTCCGACCCTAAAACTAAAGTGGTGGCCAGCGGTGCCGATGCGCAACGTGTTAAAACCATTGGTAACAGACTGGCTGTAGCCATTGAAAAATACCTCAAAGAAAACGGTTATGGCGATCAGTATAGCTTTAATTGGGAGTTTAACCTGATCCAGAGCAGTGAAGTTAACGCCTGGTGTATGCCTGGCGGTAAAGTTGCGGTTTACAGCGGGTTATTACCTGTAGCCAATACCGATGCCTATCTTGCTGTAGTTATGGGCCATGAAATTGGGCATGCCATTGCCCGCCACTCGGCCGAACGGATCTCGCAGGAGATGTTGGTACAAGGGGGCGGACAACTGGTAGGAGCGGCGACAAGCCAGCAGTCGCAGGCTACACAAACCGCCATAAGTACTTTGTATGGTGTTGGAAGCCAGCTGAAATTGTTGGCCTATTCCCGTAAACAAGAATCAGAAGCGGACCGTTTAGGTTTAACTTTTATGGCTATGGCCGGTTATGACCCCCACAATGCCATTGCCTTTTGGCAACGTATGGCAGCCCAAAACAAAGGTGGGGCACCGCCTGAATTTTTAAGCACTCACCCTGCCGATGCTACGCGTATTGCCGATATCCAGAACCTCATACCCGAGGCCATGAAATATTATAAAAAATATTAATCATTTTAGTGGATCCCGCCCGTAAAAAAGGCGGGATTCTTCTTTTTATGGCTAAAAGCGAATTTTTAAAAGCCCAGTGGAAAAACCTCGTAATGCTCAATTACGAGCTTGATGCTGCAATATTAAAACCTTACACGCCGGCAGGTACAGTGCTTGACCTTTGGGAAGGAAAAGCGCTGGTAAGTATGGTTGGTTTCATGTTTTCGGATACCCGGGTACTAGGTATTAAATGGCCCTGGCATGTAAACTTTGAAGAAGTTAACCTGCGATTTTACGTGCGATACTTTAATGGTACCGAATGGAAGCGCGGCGCTGTTTTTATAAGCGAAATAGTGCCTAAAAGCATGATTGCGCTCATTGCCAACAATCTTTATAAGGAACATTATCGCGCCTTGCCCATGCGAAGCTCTATAACCGCGACAACAGATCACCATACCCGATTTTTATACGAATGGAAACTTAACGGGCGCTGGAATAAGCTTGGTGCTACGGCAAGCGACACCCTGGTGGATATTAAGCCCGGCAGCCCGGAAGAGTTTATTTTAGAACACTACTGGGGATACAACGGTTTAAGCGAAATAAAAACAATGGAGTACCAGGTTGAGCATATTTCATGGCAAACGGGTTTGGTGCGCGACTATGTTTTTGATGCTGATGTTGCCGCACTCTATGGTGATGCATTTAAGCCGTTTTTAGAAAAAGAGCCGGTTTCGGCCTTTTACGCGCTTGGGTCGGATATCAACGTACGAATGGGGGAGAAGATAGTGGTGGGGAAGTAAAGAGTTATGTGAAAGGGAGTGATGCTTCGAGTCTTTATGGTAAACTTATGGAAGTGAATTATTAAGCATGACGATCTGCCCCAGAGGGGCAAAAGGTTTGTAGAAAAAATAAATGCCCTTCCTTTTACAGCCCCAGAGGGGCTGAACAAAGCCAATAAGTTAATTATTGAGGCAATTTAAAGATATATTGTTCGTCAAATTCTATATTGAAATCATTTAGCATTTTCCTGTATTCGTCTAAAAATGTAATTTTTCGATGATGCTCTTGCTGGTTTGCTATGTAGTTTACCACTTTATCAATTTGTGACCTGCTATTACTAAAAGCTCCATATCCTTCCTGCCACTGAAATCCGCCATTGGCTAATTTTTGTTTATTAATCCATTCGGATGAGTCGCTTTTTATGATGCGCACAATTTCGGAAATAGATTGGTTAGGATTTAATCCGATAAATAAATGTAGATGATCGGGCATGTTATTAATAGCTATTAATTTGTGCCCTTGGTTTTGAATAATCGAAGTTATGTACATTCTTAACCGCTCAGCCCAGGTATTCTTCAATTAATGCCATACGATATTTTACGGCGAAAACGATGTGAATATATAACTGAGAATAAGTGTTATTACTTGCCATACGTTGTGATCAGGTTGATTAAGTTGAGCACCTCTGGTGCTCTAATCAAATTTACATTATTTTTCTACAAACCTTTTGCCCCTCTGGGGCAGCCTGTCAATTTCTTCAATTTAAGTTAATGATATCGCTTGTAGCAGTAATCTGATCCGTTTCGAGTTAGCTGTGCTTTTAACCCTTTATTAAAGCAACTATGATTAAATAATCCCCCCCCATCACCACCCCGTCAAAAAAAAATAATCATTTCATTAGCAGCCATGTTGTTTGCTATTTTTGGCATCCATACAATTTTTGATCTATGACAATTTACAGCAGCCGCATTGCGCATTTGAAAAACGAGATCCAGCCTTTACGCGATCAGCTTATCAGTCACGAGCTTTATAAAAATATTACATCGCTTGATGAGCTTACCGTTTTTATGGAGCATCATGTGTTTGCTGTGTGGGATTTTATGTCGTTGTTAAAAGCTTTGCAGCAAAAGCTTACCTGCACTGTTACCCCTTGGATGCCTAAAGACAATGCCAATACCCGCTACCTCATCAATGAAATTGTTGCGGGCGAAGAAAGCGATATCGATGAGCAAGGCAACCGTGCAAGCCATTTTGAGCTTTACCTGCGTGCTATGCAACAAGCCGGCAGCCAGGCCGACGGGATCAACAATCTGTTTAATGAATTAAACTTCGGTAAGCATATTGATGAAGCGCTGATCATTGCCAATATTCCTGTTGCCGCCCGCAATTTTGTGCAGCACACATTTGATGTTATCGATACAAATAAAGATCATCTGCAAGCTGCGGTATTCACCTTTGGCCGCGAAGATTTGATTCCGGATATGTTTGTGAGCATAGTAAAAGAGCTGAGCCAACAATTGCCGGGTAAGGTTGATATATTGTTATACTATCTTGAGCGCCATATAGAAGTTGACGGCGACCATCATTCCCAACTGGCCTATCAAATGACCGCCGAACTTTGCGGCGATGATGACAGCAAATGGGCCGACGCGACTGTTGCTGTTAAAGAAGCATTACGGGCACGCCTTGCACTTTGGGATGGGATTTCGGAAGCGATTAAAGTACAGGAAATAAGTTCCCTTTAACCATATAGCGATGGAAAAGTCATTTCAAGAGCGTATGGTTAGGGGCTTTTCTTTCGCTTCCTGACGCTCGTCCTTTTCTTAGCTCTATCGGTTTGCTATCGTAGTATATAAAAACACCGCCGATTCTCCCAATATTACCTGGTCGCCTTCGCTTAAGGGGTGGCCAATTTGAGTGGAATTGAGTTTGATCATTTTGCCATCGGCCGCGATATGGATCTTGGTTTTATTGCGCGGGGGCACGCCGCCTTCATCAGCAAAGATCATGAAGCGCTCGCTTTCGCCGTCCCATTCAATATGGGCATGCTGCCTGCTGATGTATTTATTACTTTCGTCCCTGCTCTCTCCCGGAAAAACAAATTGATTTAGCCTGAACGATCCATTTTCGGTAACGGACTTTTTATCCCTCCCGATGTAGAGTTTGGGGTCAGTAGCTTTGATCAGGTATTCTTCTTTTTCGGCCTCACCGCTCAGGATGCGTAAATAGGCTGTAAAGGAAGCTGCATTGTGTGCAACCTGCTTGCGGGTATTCATGATAAAGGCGGCGTCCAGATCAGGGATCCTTTTTGCTTCCGCCGGGAGTTCTTCCGTGAACTCAACGTCCAGCGTCCAGTCGGGGGGCAAATTGATGTCAAAGTCATCGGCTATTTTTTGAACCTCGTTTTTGAAAAGCGCTTTATCATGTACATAAACCGCGCCTTCATAAATAGGCTTATCCTCGGCATCGGCAACTATAAAAAGCTTCAGCTCTTTGATATGGCCACCTTCTCCACCTTCTATCTTTTGTAGCGATTCTTTAATGAAACGTAATATAGCCTCACGTAGGCTTTTTACATCCCAGGGTTGTTTTTCGCCGCTTCTTTTAAATAAACTAAATGCCATTTGCTCTTCCTTTCTGCTTAAACACTATTCTTCGGTAGTGGTTTCCGTTTCCATGCTTTTTATATAACCTTTTTTCAGCAGGAAAGGGATCACATGATTGCCGGCCAGGTGTACCGCGTCTGATGATCCGCGGGTTGATTCTATCCGGATACAAACCACCATATAGCCGCTGCCTTTTTCTTTTGGTGCAAAGAAAACATACCAGCCATCGTTAACGCTCTGGTTCCTTACAATACGTTCCGGCGTACCGGTTTTACCTGCTACCTTGATGCCTAATATAGGCGTTTTAGGCGCACTTTGCTCAATCATATATTGTTTTAACAAAGCAGCATAACGCGGATCTTCGGCCAGCTTGATACCGCTTTTTACAGCCACAGTTGAATCGGCAATTTTTAGCGCGTACCTGTTGGGCAGTAACATACCGTCATTAGCCACGCCCGATACCAGTCTTGCTACCGCCGCGGGGGTAGCAATCAGCTCGCCCTGCCCCCAGGCCATACCCGAGATACCTTTAGCTCTTGTTTTATGGATATTGTTAGGATCGTACCGTGGTTTGGTATTAAATTCGGTTTTACGCCATAAGGCGCGCCATTTATCTTCCTGGGTGGCATTCAATACCGGTTTATTATAATAGTAACCGCCTACACCGTGCAAAAACATCCCTGTTTTAAGGTACAGCGTTGCCATGTACTCTTCCAGGTGTTCCTGGTTGGCCAGTTTGATAAAATACACGTTGTTTGATTTGGCGATGGCGCGCTCCATGGTGATCATCCCGGTTTCATCCGGTTCAATGCCCTTGGTACGGATCCGCTCCTGGGTGCTTACATGATATTGTATTGCAGATGCAGCGATGCCTAATTTATTAAATGCCGACATCGCCGTTAAAACTTTAGCCGTTGAACCAGGCTGACTGGCATAGGTAAAACCCAGATCGGTAGTGGTTAACCAGGTAGCCAGTTTATTCTGATCGGCCAGTGGCATAGTCAGCTGGTCCCAGTTATGCACAGGAGGCAGCGGATATTGTGCCGATGTAAGCACATCGCCGGTGTTGGATTCCATGATAACTACCGAAACCCTGTTATCATACAGCGAAGTATCGGAAGCGATAGATTGCTGAATACTGGTTTGCAGATCGGCATCCATCGTAAGCTTTACATCGCGGTTTTTGTTTTTGAAAGCTTCTACTTCAGGGCCGTTGATATCACTTACCAGCAGGTTGGCCAAAGCGCTGTAGTCTTTTTTAGCTACGGTCATTTCTTTCATTCCGCGGGGCAGGAACCGGTCTTCCTGGTAACGTGATGCCTTCACATTATAATTGGTGATAGGCATATGAAACCCGCGAAGTTCGGCGGCATGCTCATACTCGGCAAAATAACCGTTGGTGCTGCCATTAAATACCCCGGTGTTTTGATCGCCCGTCCAAAAAAACGTTTGTTCTTCAAAAGGATAAAACCTGTCCAGGCGCTTATGCATAGCCGAATCCAGGTCATAATGCAGCATGCCCGAAGCGCTTAATTTGTTCTTTTGTTTTTCGATAAGTTCGGGTTTGCTGGTAGCGAGGATAAGGCCGTTACGGTCATATATAGTACCGGCCTGCAACCTGTTCATCAATATAGCGATACGCGGGTTATAACTAAACATCCGCAGACCACTTTTATCGGCAACCAAAGCTGGTTTTACAACCCATTGCTTATTATCTGTTGTGTAGCGCGATACATTCACCACCAATAATACCACCCCGGCAAGCGCGGCTGCCAACGCTGGTACCAGGTTTTTATCCTGCTGTTTGGTGATATAGTCCATTTGCACAGCTGTGCCCCTTACTGATGAAACCGACAGCAGGAAGCCCGCAGCCAGCAGATTTATTACCAATGATGAGCCGCCGTAACTTTCAAAAGGAAGGGAAACGCCGGATAATGGCAATGCCCCGATAGAGCCGCCCGCAATCAGCAAAAACTGCACAAAGGTACATACCCCGATACCTGCACTTAGGTAAAACAGCAGGGGCATCCCCGTTTGCCTGCCTATGATGATGGAACGGTGCAGGTACAACAAAAACAAGATGAACACCGCGGCCATGCCAGCCCAGCCAAACTCTTCACCAATGGATGGCAATATCATATCGGTATGTGCTTCGGGGATAGTTTTAGCAAAACCCTGCCCAACACCTTGTCCGCTTACCCCTCCACTGGCCATGGCCCAAAGTCCGTTAGCTACCTGGTCGCCGCCGTAAACCTCATTATTCCAGGCGTCCTGCCAAATGGCCTTACGCTCAACCAGGCGTTCCACCGGACCGGGGATAATTTTATCGAGCCCCGGGATTTTATCGATGGTTAAAAAAGCAGTGATTACCACGAGCGCCATAATGGCCGATTCACTCAACCTCCTCCGCCTGAAAAATACTACGCTCCCAAGCGAAAAAAATGTGATGCCGGCGCTAAGCCATATATTATCAAAAAACCAGGTAGTGAGCACAAATAGCACCACAAAGCCCGCCATATACAGGAAATCGCCCCGTGAAAAAGAGAACAGGATAATGAATGTAAAACAGATCACCATGGCCGGCCCCAGATCGCCTAAAACCAAAAACAGCAGCAGGGTTATTATTGTGGCGATAAGTGCAAAAGAAAAGAACGACCAACGCTTGCTCCAGCTGGCGTATTGACTGATGAATTTTTCGTTGGTGGCAAAAAATCCGGCAAGGAAAATAACAATGAGGTATTTTACAATTTCGCTTGGCTGAAAACCCAGCAGGTTAACTTTTACACCGCTACCCTCGGGGCCGGTACCAAACAAGATGGTGGAAAACAGGATGCCCATGGCAACAATAGCCCAGGGCCAGCCGTTGGCGGCGCTCCTGCTCCATTTAAAAACAAGCAACCGGTAAAAGCCCGAGTCGGGGTTAAGACGGCGAAGGTTAAATAACTGAATGATGCAGATCCCCCCTATACCGATGCCCAAATAAACAAGTGTATCTTTAGCTAGGAACCTATCGCGCAGTGGGTCCTGCAGGCTTAAAAGCGTAAGGAACGAGATACCGGTAAGCATCATGATCAGGGGTAAAATGATCTGATCGGCATCGGGGTACCGGGCGCTGAGTAACAGGTGTACAATGATAAAACCGGCAAAAAAACTGCCAGCTATGATCCAGTACCACATATTAAACTCATCCTGGTAGCGCACGATAAAAGCACCCTCTTTTTTAAGGATGTTAAAGTCGCGGGTAGAGAGCAGCTTGATGCTATGGGGTGCCTGGCTAAATTTAAAACTTACGTCTTTGTCCAGTTCGTCAACGCCCTGCGAGCGGCCAAACTCAAAGCCAGGCTGCATGGGCAATACCGAAAATGCTTTGCCGGTTGGCAATTTGGCAAATACAAACCGCCCCTGTTCATCGGTACGGGCAAAGGCGGTTAATGACTGTAGTACCTTCTTTTTCTGATCGTTAAGTACATACAGCTTTTTGTATGATGAGGCATTTTCCGAATAAGAGGTTTTAGCCCCGGTCTCCTCATCGCTGAAAATGCTGTCGCGGGGCAAAATCATGGTGAGCTTTACCAGTACACCGGGTACTGGTTCGCCTTTGTGGGCTATTGTACCTTTAATGCTGTATTCGCCAAGGTTGAGATCGGTTTGAGCGCCTAAAGCAGGAGGGTTTTTCAATTCCTGTTCAAAGCGGATGGAATCATCGCCGGTATAACCTAAAAGCGTACGGGAGGTAAGTACGCGTTTCTTGAAAGTTTCACCGCCTTTTTCAAAGGCCTCGTCGGCATTTACGTAGTATTTACGTTTGTTAAGCTCGCCGGTATTATCAACCAGGTCGCCGGTTGTTTTACGCGATGCTATTACCGATTCAATGTAATCAACATCCTTCGGATCATCGAAATAATAACCCTTTTTTAGCAGTGCCTTTACGTTTTGAGCAGTATTGGGCGAGTTAAGGTTTACGATGGTACCGTCCTTCAGGCGCTTATCAACATCAGTGAACTTAAGTTGCAATACGCTGTAAAGCTTCAAAAATAAAACGGCCAGCAATATGCCTGTAAGCAACAGGAACAGCCGTTCCATTCTCCTGCCGGGTACTTTGGGATTTTCCTGGGCCATTTATTAGTGGGTAGCTTTAGTTGGAACAGAATCAGTTTTGAACATGCTGCCAAACAACCTGCCCGAGATGTATTTTTTATTAGGGAACATGTACAATGCCTGGACCGGCGTTAAGCAGTTATTAAACTGCACATTTTTTAGCACCAGGGCATCGTTGTGTGTAATAATGGCTGTGCGGAAGCCGTCAAAAGCAACGCTATCCAACACTACATATTTACAATTAGCAGCCAGCGCGATAGCCGGGCCCGAATAGGTAGAATCTTTCTTAAATACGACGGCACCCTTTGTTTTAATATACAGGCTATCCTTATTGATATGCAGCGTATCGCTCAGCACAATAGGCTGTTGAAAATCAGCCGCCGAAAGTAACAGCGTATGGCCTTTTAATTTATTGATAGTATCCTGGAGCTTGAGCTCCACCGCATTTTTAATATGCTGAGCTACCAACGTATCTGTTTTTTTAGGAATAGCAGCCTGATCGGCATTCTTTTTAAACTGCCAGATAAATCCACCCAAAAAAATAAAGCAAAGCAGGGTAAGTACAGCTACTGTGCCGCCATTGCCTTTGGTTTTCACCACAGGATCAGGCTCTTCCTGCCTTTTTACCGGGGCTGGCGCAATTGCTTCCGGCTGTTCGGCAGCTTTTACAGCAGCCACCGCTGGTTTCGTGGCGCTGTGTTGCTTGCGCTCCTTATCGTTATGTACCAGTACAACGGTCACATTATCTTTTCCACCACGGTTATTGGCTGCATCAATCAGTTTTTTTCCCTTTTCGGGCAGGTTATCGCTGCTGGTAAGGATATTGGTGATTTTGCTTTTATCAACCAGGTCGGTTAAGCCGTCGCTGCAAATGAGCAGGATATCGCCCGGCAAAAAGGGCGAGTTACCAGTCTCCACAAAATCGGGGTCCTGGCCTATTTGCCCGGCAAAACCAAGCGCTTTGTTGATCTCGTTGCGTTTGGGGTGGTCCATGGCCGCTTCCTCGGTCAGCCGGCCCGAATCTTCCAGGAAGCCCACAAAAGAGTGATCTTTCGAGATCTTGATCAGTGAATAATCGCGCAGCAGGTACAGGCGGGTATCCCCAACGTGGGCGTAATAAAATTTATTGTTGATCACATCAACCACGGCCAGGGTAAGCACACAGGCCATGTTTTCCAGATCTTTGTTCTGTACTTTTTCGTCGTAGATCCGCTGGTTGGCAATAGTAAACGTATTTACCAATAGCGGCACAATATCGCCGGCTATATATTGCAATTGCTCCAGGATGGTGGCGCGGGCAATTTCGGCAGCTATTTCGCCGCCTGCATAACCGCCAACCCCATCAACCACACAGGCAATGATAAAATTACCATCACCAGATTTTTCGGCAATAAAAACGTCCTCGTTGTTTTGCCTTTGCCTACCGGTATCTGTTATCCCGAAAAAATTATTTGCCATGGTTTTAACTGGATTTTTTTATGTCGATAAAATGAGCTACCAATAACAGCACACATATTGCCAGCAGCCCTATTGATAATACCTGTGACATTATGGTTCGGGTTTAAATATGTTAATGCCTACAATGCCATTGAGCAGGATCCTGGAGTTGAATGGCAGCTCAACCCATTGCGGCGAGTTCACATCGCTTCCGGCTACTTCCAGTTCGTTGATCAGGGTGCGCTCGCCAAAAGATGCCATGTAAAACTTACCATCGGCTTTATTTAGCCTGATGCGCAGGTGCGGGGTGTTAACCCATTCAGACGGTACTTTAAACACGGCCTGTTCGTCCCTTTCCTCATCACTGCCAGATACAACAATATCATCATCCTTGATCAGGTACTCCACCTTGCGGCCAACAAACTGCTTATCGGGCATAATGGTTTCCAGCCGGGCCAGCACCTTGGTTCCGGGCTTAACTACGTCCTTTTCATTGTGCTGCAGGTCATTAGCATAAGGCAATTCATAATAACCTTCGCTGTAATAAGTAAAGCCTTTTAAAACCTCATTGCTTATATCCAGCGTTTGGGCAACACCCGTTTGGCGCGGAATGAAAGTAACCCGCAGGTTTTCTTCTTTTTTAGCGCTTGTGCCGGGCAGCAGTTTGCCTATAAAACCCTTATCGCCGCGTTTATAATCCGGGTGCGATACCAGCCTGAATACCCATTTTGAGCTTGAAGGTTCCACCTTTTTGCCTACTTCCTGGTGTTCGCGCAGCAGTTCATAGAATTTTTTAACAGATTCATTAACGATAATGCCGAACAGGCCAGAGCGGTTATTTACAAAATCCTGGTAATCTTCTTCGTTAAAGCTGATGATAAATTCGTGGTAAAAAACTATCCTGTCGGCAAAAGAAAGCTGCTTGATCGATTCCTTGAATTTTTCGATGATGTATAAATACACGTCATCGGGCGTTAGCGCTTTTATTTTTACAGCCTCCTCGTTTACTGGTTTTCCGTTTGGTAAAAACCAGTCCTGAAGGCCTATCCGTTTCCAAAATGTTGATTTAGGTTCCATTCTGTATTTGCTAAATCATTAAAAGTTTAAGTTAGAGGTATCCGCTTTTTTCACACTATCGCGATAAAACTGGGTATCTTCCTTTTGTTGTTTTGCCCGTTGTATGTTACGCAATATCGAATCGGCGGTTGAATCAACTTCCGGTGGAATATTGCTCTCATCTTTGTAATCACTGGCCTTAGGCTGCTGTACAGAGTCTTTTTTTTGGGGTGGGATAACTTTATTACTTGCAGCCGAGTCAGTTGCCTTTTTTGAAGGCTTAAACAGCCTGCTAACAACCCCATTATAGATACGCCCGCCAAACTTATCCATCACCACTGCAGAGAAAACGGTGAAACCGCAAAGCAATATCATGAACAAAACAAAAATTGGTTTTGACATGCGCACGGCTTTGCTATCAGCAGGCTCATTGCTAACTACCTGTGCCGGTTGCTTGTTCTCGTTTTCCTGGTAATATAGCACCAGCCCTTGTAAGCGTTCATTTTCCTTCAATAAAACTTCGGTGTTCCACGATTCATCCGGGTGCGTCGGACTGATAGCGCCGATACTGCCCTGCATTAAAGCTTCCTGCAGTTCAATGCCGTTGGCATACCGGTTATTGATGTCTTTTTGCAGGCATTTAGCCACAATCTGCAACAACCAGGCCGGAACCTGCATCTGCATTTCCTTTTTCTCGTCCGACCAGCTTTCGGGCAGGTTTTTGCGGCGCAGCTCCATTACATCAGGTATCTCCGACTCCATGTGGGCCAGCATCACGGCGTTGCGTGCTGTTTCGCCATTATCTTTTAGCGGGAAAGGCACCTGCCCGCCAATCAATTCATACAGGATGATACCGTAGCTGTACACATCCGTTTGGAAATACATCAAGCCTTCATTTTGCTCGGGTGCCATAAATTCGATAGCGCCCGCATGACGGATACTGGTACGGCGCTGATCATCAGACATGGCCGAAAGACCAAAGTCAAGCAGCACGTAGTTTCCGGTATGTACGTTGAACTTTACATTGTTGCTTTTGATGTCGCCATGCTTTACCGAAACTTTGTGGCAGTGTGATAACGCGTTTGCCAGTTGATCGGCCAGTTTGATGATCTCTTTAATGCTGAAGATAGCCTCATGGGGTGGTTTCAGCAGGTCTTCCAGATCGGGGCCATCAATATATTCCATTTCGATAAACGGGAACGAACCACTTTCGGTAATGCCCGAATTAAGGATCTTAACCACATTTGGGTTAGGCTCTTCGTTTACCTTTTTTAGTTTTTCGACCTCGTTTTGGAAATTGCGAAAATTTTTATCGTCGGTGCTTTCGGTGTGAATAGGAGTGGGCAGGAGCTTTACCGCTGTGATAATAGGCCCATAGCGGCGACCTTTATAAACAGAGCCCTGACCGCCCGTTCGTAAAGCCCCCATGTTTTCCAAACCTTCGGTAATAGTAAATACTTTGCTCATTGAGTTATACTTGGGGAATGAGTATTCGTGACAAATATTAAAAACTTTTTACTCAACATAACGCAGGCATTAGTGTTTGGTATAAAAATATAAAAAAAAGTTCGGCAAATCTGAACCATGATTTGCCTGATTAAAGGATTATGCGATGCAAATAGTTATCTGAACCCTGATTTATTTGATTAAAGGGTTAAATTATGCAACTGGTCATCAGGAAATCCTTTAATCAAGCGAATCAAGGTTCATTATTGTATCACTATCTCATCCACCATTAACCATGCCTTTGCCCCGGGAATATACTCACCAGGGGGAATAATGCCCTTGTTGGTTGCTTTTACCCTGATATATCTTGCCTGCTGTGTTTTGATGTTTGCCCTTACAGCGTTGATGCCGTTATCCGGGAAATCTGTCTGGCGGTAAACTTCGGTATAATTGCTTCCATCTGTTGATACCTCAAAGGTAAGCAGCGTTGGCTCCCACATTTTCTGCCAGTGGTATTTTAGGATGTTGATACCCAGTTTTGATATGCTTTGCTCGTTTCTAAGGTCAACTACCGCTTCCAGATCATCGCCACTGAAGCGATACCATTGCCCGTCATTATAAAGCTTGCTGCCGAAGATGCCGTTTACCAAACCAAAGGTATTACCCGGATTAAACCCTCCCTGCTGCTGGTTTTTAAGCGCCACAGTTTTGCCAATGGCCTGATGAATAGTAAACAATTTTTCATAAGTCCGGCCCTGCTGTTTGCCGTTGTTAAAAACAGCTGCTTTAATAATGCCTGATGATGCTATTGTAATTGCACCTGTGTAACCTTTGTTGTTTAAGCCTGGCTCAGTACCATCTGTTGTATAAAATATTTTAGCGCCGGGTAAAGTTGTTTGGAGATTTAACGCTACCTGATGATTAGCTGTTTCGATTACAGAATCGGTGATCTCGTCAAATACATCAGCCGCGTTTATATTTAGCTTTTCAAGTAAAGGCTGTTGGTACCTTAGTCGTTTCAAAAAATCCGGATAGCTTTTATTTTTCTTCGAACTCCAGGCAACTTCAGCCAAAGCCAGCATTCGCGGGAACAATTGCCGCTCGGCCTGTGCGGGGCTGGCCATGTATTCGCTCCAGGCGTTGGCTTGTACGCCTTTGATGTATTTTGCTTCCTCGCCGCTTAATTCATTAGTTATTGGTTCGTAATTATAGACCTTGCTTAATGGCGTGTAACCGCCGCCGGCTAATGGCTCGGCCTGGTAAAGGGACTGGTAATAATCCAGGTATACATATTTTTCGGGCGTCATGATGGCATCATGATGCTGTTTGGCGGCGGCTATTCCACCTTCTTCGCCAGTCCAGCTCATTACGGTTGCACCGGGGGTAAGCCCGCCTTCCAGGATCTCGTCCCAGCCTATGATCTGCCGGCCTTTACTGTTCAGGTATTTCTCCATGCGGCCGATGAAATAACTTTGCAGTTCCTTCTCATCTTTCAGGTGTTCGTCCTTAATGCGCTGCTGGCATTTGGGGCAGGCCTTCCATTTGGTTTTAGGGCATTCATCACCGCCGATGTGAATATATTTTGAAGGGAACAACGGCAGTACCTCATCCATCACATTTTGTAAAAAGGTAAACGTTTCGTCATTGCCGGCGCAATACACATCATCAAAAATACCCCAATAGGTAGCGGTTTTATACGGGCCGCCGGTACAACCCAATTGCGGGTAAGCAGCCAGCGCCGCCAGTGCATGGCCCGGCATTTCAATTTCCGGGATTACGGTAATGTGCCTTTGGGTGGCATATTCTACAATTTCTTTAACCTCATCCTGGGTGTAATAGCCGCCATAGCGTTTACCATCAAACCTGTGCGGACTATCCTTTTTGTGGCCAATGATGGTTTCATCGCGGTAAGCCGAAATGCTTTGCAGTAAAGGATATTTTTTTATTTCGATGCGCCAGCCCTGGTCATCAGTTAAGTGCCAGTGGAAGGTGTTGATTTTGTATAATGCCAGCAGGTCTATCCATTTTTTGATAGCTTCGGGCTTGAAAAAATGACGGCTTACATCTAAATGCATTCCGCGGTATTTAAAACGGGGGTAATCCATAATGGTGCAGCTTTGCACAGTTACTTTTCCGCCGGATACTTTTAGTAACTGGATAAGTGATTGCAAACCATAAAACACACCGGCTTCATCATGGCCGCTAATTTTTATCTGTTTAGCAGTAACCGATAGTTTATATCCCTCTGGTCGGGTAACATATTTATCATCTATATTTAATTGAACAGGAGCATTCAACCTATGATTTGCCCGGAGGCTGAAACCTGAAACAGATTTAAAATAGGTATTGAAAAATGTAAGATTATCCCGGCCGATGTTGGGTGTGGTACCTATTGCTGTTGATTGATTAAAAGTAAAAACCTGGTTTGCGTTTGTCTTTACCATTATAACCGGCTTAGGGATAATGCCTTCCTCCTTTACCTGAGCGTTGGTTACCGCTGCAAAAAGCAGGCATAACGGAATACAACTGAGAAATTTGCGGAATGTAAACAGGTTGATCATCAATGTAAATGTAAAACCGAATATACTTTTTTTGCCGAAAGGCGGATAATGAAATCGTTTAATAATAAAAAAACACCGCCCCGTTTTTCTTATCCTACATCAAGTGCCGCCGGCGATTTTGACCGTAATTTTGAATCATAATAACACAGCAAGTATTAAAATATTTAAAACAAGGAAAACAATGGAAAACACTATAAACGGCATTCACCACATCACTGCAATTGCAGGCAATGCCAAAAAAAACTATGATTTTTATACCCGTGTATTGGGCTTAAGGTTAGTTAAAAAAACCGTAAACTTTGATGATCCCGGTACTTATCACTTATATTATGGCGATGGCAACGGTACTCCCGGCTCCATCCTTACTTTCTTCCCATGGGAAGGCATCACAGCAGGTCGCCGGGGTGCAAGGCAGGTGACTGAAATTGGTTATTCGGTACCTGAAGGTAGTTTGGATTTCTGGTTAAAAAGGTTTGAGGATAACAATGTGATCTACAACAAACCGGCCGAAAAATTTGGCGAGCAGTACCTTACTTTTCTTGATCCTGATGGTTTGAAATTTGAGCTTATCGTTCCCAAAAAAGCCGATACTCGCACACCATGGGAAACTGCCGAGGTAACCGCAGCCAATGCTACCAAAGGTTTTCACAGCATTACTATTACATCGAATAAAATTGAGGCTACTGCCAAAATATTAGCCGGTGTATTAGGCTATCGCTTACTGGAACAGCATGTTAACCGCTACAGGTTTATTACCGATGCTGTCGAAAATGCAGCTATAGTTGATTTGGTGGAAGTTCCGGGAGAAGTTGCCGGTCATGTAGCGGGTGGTTCTGTTCACCACGTAGCATTCCGCGTACCAAACGAAAAAGTATTGATGGAATACCGTGAAAAGATAGCAAACCTTGGCTTGCATATCACCGACAAAATAGACAGAAACTATTTCTACTCATTATACTTCCGCGAACCAGGTGGTGTTTTGTTTGAGATAGCAACCGATAACCCAGGCTTCGCGGTTGATGAACCAGCCGAATTATTGGGCACAGGATTAAAATTACCTGCGCAGTATGAAAACCTGCGCGGCGAGTTGGAAAAAACATTACCATCATTAGTTTAATCAAACAGATGTACAGGCACACAAAACAGGTTGTTTCGGCGGGAGTTCCCGCCGAACAGGCCAAAAAAGCCATTATTATGCTGCATGGCCGCGGCGCATCGGCAAGCAGCATGATCTCGCTTAAAGATCATCTTGAATTAGATGGTTACGCTATCTATGCGCCACAGGCCAATCAACATAGCTGGTATCCCTACAGTTTTATGGCCCCGGTGCAAAATAACCAACCGACACTTGATTCGGCCCTTGAAGTAATTGACGAACTGGTAGAGGACCTCAGGCAAAAAGGAATAGCACAGGAAAATATCTATTTTCTTGGTTTTTCGCAGGGGGCATGTTTAACGCTTGAATATACCGGCCGCAATGCCGGCAGGTACGGAGGGGTTATCGCTTTCACCGGCGGATTGATAGGAGAGGAATTGGTTAAGGAAAACTATAAAGGCGATTTTAACAATACCCCGGTACTGGTTACTACCGGCGACCCCGACCCGCATGTACCGGTTAGCAGGGTTAATGACAGTGTTGAAATATTAAAAGAATTAATTGCGGGTGTAACCCTCAAAATATATAAAGGCCGTCAACATACTATTTCCCATGAAGAAATTGTGTTGGCAAACGAAATACTGAAGAATTGATTGTTTTCAAAGTTGAGTGTTTAAGAGTGGAGAGCTGCCCGGAGGGGCGGCTCTCTTTTTTTTGCCGGATAGCATTGATCAACCTGTATAATAAATAAGTTATGCCTATGCTTTTGATAACCTTTGGGTTATTTTATATTAATAGCCGGTAGTTTGAAATGATGGTTAAGTTATTCATAATTAGCATATAAGCTTATTTTTACTTTTTAAATATATTAAATTAATATTTAAGTAATTTTAGCCTTTGTTTCCCGGACGAACTTAATTAGTAAACTATGCCCGACAAAATTGTGATGAGCGATATGCAGCTCATTAGCCGATTAAAGGCTGATGATGAAGCGGCGCTTACCATGATTTACAGGAGGTACTGGGCTTCGCTTTTTAAAGCGGCTTATAATATCTTAAAAGACAGGCAGGCATGCGAGGATATTATCCAGGAACTGTTTATTAAGCTTTGGGATTGCCGGGCCGAAGTGGAGATTACTATATCGCTTAAAGCCTATCTGTATGCATCGGTACGTTATGGGGTTTACAGGCAAATCCGCACAGGTACGCCCGTAAGAAGCGAGATTTTTGATGATCTGATAGAACGCCTGCACACCCCTGCTACCCACAACACCATTGAGCATAAAGAACTGCTATTGCAAATAAACCAGGTAATTGATACCCTGCCCGAAAAATGCCGGGAAGTTTACAAGCTGAGCCGCGAAGAATGCCTTAGTCATAAGGAAATAGCCCTGCAGCTAAACATCTCTACTAAAACCGTCGAAAATCATTTAACCAAAGCGCTTCGCCAGTTGCGCGGCTCGTTAGGCTCGGCTTTTATCCTGGAAGCGTTGATGTTTTTTTTAGATAAATAATTCTAATTATTTTATGGTGATCTTTCTTGATTTGGTAATATCCCAATCGACGATTGGGAAAATAGCAATGTAAAAACGTTTTCTTTTTCTGGCTGTCATTTACATCTTATGATGCCTCACGTTTACATCATTTAATGTCTCATTTTTTTTAGTTAGGTGAAAGCTTTGTGATGCCTCTCTTTTAATGAGCCAACTGTGCAGAACGCCGAATTATTAATTATTGCTTCGGTACTCCAAAGGAGAGCTGCCGGTTTGTTTCTTGAATAGTCGGGTGAAATGTTGCGGGTATTTAAAACCCAGTTCATAGGCGATCTCGCTAACGGGCTTGTTGGGGTCGAATATCTTTTCTTTCGCCAGATCAATCACTTTTTCCTGAATATATTCATGTGCAGATTTGCCTGTTTCCTTTTTTATCAGTTCCCCAAAATAGTTTGCAGATAAATTGAGTCCATCAGCACAATAAGCAACCGTTGGCAGGCCGATGGTTTGCAATTTATCCGAACTCAAATATTCATTCAAAAAAGCCTCGAATCTTTCTAGTAAACCTCTGTGTGCTTCGTCACGGGTTATAAATTGCCGGTCATAGAAACGGACACAATAATCAAGAAAGAGTTCAATGGTGTTCACCACTAATTTTTTGCTGTGCTTGTCGATGGCATGTTCTAATTCATAGCGGATCTTGCTGAAGCTATCCAGGACAATCTTCCGTTCACGCTCTGAAAGGTGAAGTGCTTCGTTTACTTTGTAACTAAAAAAACCATAATCCTGTATATGTTTTCCCAAAGATGTGCCTTTAATAAAGTCGGGGTGAAAAACCAAGGCATGGCCGCTTGGCTGGAAGAGTTCTTCCTTTTGTACTCCAGCCACTTGTCCTGGAGAGAAAAATACCAGTGTGCCCTCCTGGTAATCGTAATTTGCCCTACCGTAAGTCAGGTCACCACAATCCACATCTTTTAAGATGACGACGTATAGCCCGAAATACATCTTATAGCGCTTGCGCGGTGTTGCCTTTGAAAAATCTATGACGCTCACCAATGGGTGCAACGTCTCTTCATTATTGAAGTCATTATAAGACTTTACGGTCTCAAACCGGATGATCTCTTCCATATCAATTCCTTATCCTAAACAAATGTAAGCACTCCATCCACCAAATAATCATTACTGCCACCATATCCGAGAAATTGGTAGGTAATACCGTGATCTGTATAAGTGAAGACAAAAAAATAGGCCTGACCTTTGTGCCATCATCTACAATAACAAAAATTATTAAGACATGGACAAGAGAATATTAGGAAAAGACCTGGAAGTTTCAACCCTTGGATTAGGCTGCATGGGTCTAAGCTATGGATATGGCCCGGCTACGGAAAAAACAGAAGCAATCGAATTGATCCGTCACGCGTTTGAAATTGGCGTAACCTTTTTTGATACCGCTGAAGCCTACGGGCCTTACCTGAATGAAGAAGTGGTTGGCGAGGCATTGGAGCCTTTTCGCAACGAAGTAGTGATCGCCACCAAATTCGGTTTTAAGAACGGTAAGACAAGTGACGGCCTGGACAGCCGCCCTGAAAACATCCGCGCACAT
The DNA here is from genome assembly GCF_050433785.1 of Mucilaginibacter sp. 3215. Lineage (NCBI taxonomy): Bacteria > Pseudomonadati > Bacteroidota > Sphingobacteriia > Sphingobacteriales > Sphingobacteriaceae > Mucilaginibacter > Mucilaginibacter sp. 3215. Next base: position 17,337 of record NZ_JBNPWO010000016.1, on the reverse strand, counting down.
ACGGAAGCCGCATTAAAGCGTCTGCGTACCGACCGGATCGACCTGCTGTACCAGCACCGTGTTGATCCTAACGTGCCGATGGAAGATGTTGCAGGTGCCGTGAAAGAACTGATCGCAGAAGGCAAAGTAAAGCACTTTGGTATGTCGGAAGCCGGTGCAGCCAGCATCCGTAAAGCACACGCCGTTCAACCGGTAACAGCACTGCAAAGTGAATACTCCTTGTGGTGGCGTGAACCTGAGAAGGAAATACTACCGTTATTGGAAGAATTGCACATTGGTTTTGTGCCATTCAGCCCGCTCGGCAAGGGATTTTTAACCGGTGCCATTAACGATAAGACCAGTTTCGATAAAACGGATTTCCGCAATGTGGTGCCGCGCTTTTCGGAAGAAAACCGCCAGGCGAACCAGGGCCTCGTAGATGCCTTAACAGAGATCGCGAAACAAAAAGGCGTAACCAATGCACAGATAGCAATTGCCTGGCTGCTGGCGCAAAAGCCATACATTGTGCCGATACCTGGCACCACCAAGCTCAACAGATTAGAAGAGAACATGTCAGCTGCTAAGGTAGTCTTAAGCGAGCAGGATCTCGCGGACATTCAAACCGCACTTGGTCATATCGAGGTTGTCGGCGCACGTTATCCACAACATTTAGCTTATAACCAGGGACGTTAATCATGAAAACTTCAAACAATGTTATCGTATTGACCGGGGCCGGTCAATTAGGTATGGCCATCGTCCGTAGAATGGGTTATGGTAATAAAATGTTCGTAGCAGACTGGAAAATAGAAAATGCGCAGGCGATATCCAAGACACTGACGGAAGCCGGTTTTGACGTAGTACCGTTTAAAGTGGACATCTCATCAAGAGAATCTGTTCAGGAACTGATCAGAGCTGCTCAGCAGGAAGGTGAAATTGCGATGCTCATCAATGCGGCAGGTGTTTCACCGAGCCAGGCATCCATTGAACAGATACTGAAGGTTGACCTCTACGGAACTTCACTTTTATTGGAAGAGTTCGGCAAGGTGATCAAACCCGGCGGTACAGGCGTGGTGATCTCCAGCCAGTCAGGGTACCGGATGCCGGCATTAACAGCCGACGAGGACAGGTTGCTGGCAATAACACCGACAGAAGAGTTGCTGCAATTGGAACTGCTTAAACCGGAACACATCAAAGATACGCTGCATGCTTATCAAATGGCAAAACGGGCTAATGGTAAGCGTGTAATGGCAGAAGCTGTAAAATGGGGCAAACGGGATGCACGCGTTAATGCGATCTCACCGGGTATCATTATTACACCGCTTGCACTTGATGAGATCAACGGTCCAAGAGGTGATTTTTATAAAAACATGTTTGCGAAAAGCCCGGCAGGGCGTCCCGGTATAGCTGATGAAGTTGCCAATGTTGCCGAATTGTTATTATCGAATGCAGGCGCTTTCATTACCGGTTCCGACTTTTTGATCGATGGTGGTGCAACGGCCTCTTACTTCTACGGAGAATTGGCGCCAAATTCAAACAGCTGATATGAAAGCAATTTCAATAGCGCTTTTGCTGCTCACCGGCACTACGGCATTTGCACAGTCCAAACGTGAAACTGCTTTAAAAGCACTTTCATCGCAGATCTTTCAATGGGAAGTCGGAAGTCATTTTGACTCGCTTGAAAACGTATTGCATAAACGGCTGGTCGTACTCAGTTCAGCGGGCGTGATACAGTCTAAGGCAGCATATCTTGCACGTTTGAAGGGTGGTAACTTTGTGCATAACAGTATTAACGTCGAAGAAAGCGATGTAGTCATCGAACAAAACACGGGCACCGTAACTGGTAAAGGCTTGTTCGATGTAACTGTTGGCGGTAAGCAAACTGTACTGCACTTGGCTTACCTTGAAGTATTTACCAGATCGACAACTAAAAGCGCTTGGAAGCTACTGGCATTGCATGCCAGCGTAATACCCGAAAGCAAATGAAAAAGGTGATCATTATCGGGGCGAGCGGAAGCCTTGCCCCATGCGTAATAAAAGACCTCGAAAAACAGCCCGAGGTGGAACTGACGTTGTTTGTGCGAAACAAAAAGCGATTACAGCAAAATGTAGCTGCCAAACACAAAGTGATCGAAGGCGACGCTGCCAACTATAACCATGTTGAAAACGCAATTATCGGCCATGATCTTGTTTATGTGAACCTTGCGGGCGATCTGGAAACCATGACTGGAATCATTGTTAAAGCTATGCAGGAAACCGGGGTTAAACGGATCGTCGCGATCAGTTCTATTGGCATCTACAATACGCCTTTACGGGCGATATTAAAGCCATACCGTAAACTTGCGGACATTATCGAAGCATCCGGACTGGATTATACCATTCTTAGACCGGATTGGTTTACCAATGGCAACGAGGTCGAATACGTGCTAACAAAGAAGGGGCAACCGGAAACCGGCACCGCTATTTCCAGAAAAAGTATTGCTGCTTTTATTGCTACCATCATTAAAGATCCGGAACTGCACAAAAATGAAAACCTGGGTATCAGCAAGCCCAATTAATCAATAAAATACATTTACCATGAACCAAGAGAATTTAACTGAACAAGGATTTAAACCCGCCGTTGCAGAATACTTCAGCGGCAAAGCGTATGTTAAAACGCTGGTAGCTACTGATGAGGTGACTAACTGCAATGTAAGTGATGTCTATTTTGAAGCAGGCTGCCGCAACAACTGGCATACGCATCCCTCAAACCAGATCCTGCTTGTCAAAGAGGGCGTTTGCTATTACCAGGAAGAAGGAGGCCCAGTACAACATGTTGAAGCCGGTGGCGCGATCAATGTTTTGCCGGGCATCAGACATTGGCACGGTGCTTCACCCGATGCCCCGATGATCCACGTCGCCATTAACATCAATACGGAAAAAGGAATGGTCAACTGGATGGAGCCAGTATCAGATAACGAATATTCAAATCAAAACAATTAACAGCAATCAATGAGCACAACAGTAAAAGCATATGGAACAGAAGCAGTCGATGTAGCACTGCATGAAATAGACATTCAGCGCCGCGCTTTACAAGCACACGACGTAGAGATGGAAATCTTGCACTGTGGTATCTGCCACAGCGACCTTCACCAGATCAAAAATGATTTTGGCGGAATGCAATGGCCTATCGTTCCTGGTCACGAAATTGTAGGCCGGGTAACAGCCGTAGGTGATCATGTAAAAAACTTCAGGGTTGGTGAACTGGCAGCAGTTGGTTGTATTGTCGACAGTTGCGGGCATTGCGAATATTGCAATGACGGCATCGAGCAGTTCTGCGAAGAAGGCGTAACCTTCTCTTTCAACAGTGAAGACAAAGTATCAGGCGGACATACTTTTGGCGGTTTTTCTAAAACCTATGTATGTAATGAACGGTATGTATTGCATATGCCGGAGTTCCAAAACCTTGCTTCAGCTGCACCGCTGCTTTGCGCAGGTATCACCGTTTACTCCCCTTTAAAACATTGGGGTGCTGCTCCCGGCAAAAAGGTTGGTATACTGGGTATCGGCGGCTTAGGTCACTTAGCTATTAAAATAGCTAAAGCGATGGGTGCGCATGTTACAGTGTTTACCACATCACCATCCAAAGTCGAAGATGCTAAACGTTTAGGTGCAGATGAAGCGGTGTTATCATCAGATGCCGAACAAATGGCTCAATTTGGACGCAAGTTGCATTTCATTATTGACACCGTATCTGCAAAGCATGATGTAAACGCCTATCTGAATTTGCTGCGCCATGATGGTGCTGTTGTATTGGTTGGTTTACCTCCTGAACCACTGGAAGTACAAGCTTTTGGTGTGATCGTAGGCAACAGAAGCTTTGCCGGTTCAAACATTGGCGGCATTCCTGAAACCCAGGAAATGCTGGACTTTTGCTTTAAACATAATATCGTATCGGAATCAGAGATCATTGATATCCAATATGTGAACGAAGCTTTTGAACGGCTGGAAAAAGGTGACGTCAAATATCGCTTTGTTATCGATATGGCATCGCTTCAAAATTGATCGAAAAAGCGTAATTACCAAAAGCCACCGATGTCCGGTGGCTTTTTCATTGAATAATATCCTCAAAACGGTTGTTAAACTGTCTCACTAAATGTGAAAAAACTGTCTCATTAAAAAAGGAAACTCACAAATATTTTAATTTTTTTCATTTCGGCGTAGGGGATACCCCCTCTTTTTTACTCTCCCTAACAAAACCACATTTGTGCAACAGGGAGAATTTTTACAACTGATAGATAAATACCTGGCCGGGCAGGCAACTGCCGCGGACAAGGAACAGTTGTTGAATTTTTTTGAAAGCTTTCAGGGTGATACCGACGAATGGGACGAAATAGTGCTTGGTGTAAAGCAGGAACTTGAAGACCGCATGTTAAATAATATCAGGCAGGCGATAGCCGAGCCGGCATTTAACGCGCAGCCCAGGGTTATCAAGCTGCACTTTTTCAGAAATGTGGCCGCGGCAGCTATCATATTGCTGCTATCGGGTACTGCTGTTTATCATTGGTGTATTAAACATGAACAGCAAAAACTGGTGGCTCAAAACAAAGCAGTTGTAAAACATGACGTTGAGCCTGGCGATAACAGGGCTGTTTTAACCCTTGCCAATGGCTCCAAACTGATACTGGACTCGGCTAAGATCGGCTTGCTCAATCAATCGGGTAACATCAGCATTAATAAAACGCAGGATGGGCAGGTGGTTTACACCGCTGATAAAGACCGACAACAAAATGGCCCGGTTGCCTATAACACCATTAGTACGCCCAGGGGCGGCCAGTACCGGGTAGTGCTTCCTGATGGTTCAAAAGTTTGGCTTAACTCTGCCTCATCTTTAAAATTCCCTACCGCCTTCACCGGAAATGAACGTGATGTAGAGCTTACAGGCGAGGGATATTTTGAGGTGGCCAAAAATAAAGCGAAGCCTTTCAATGTAAAGGTTAAAGATATTAACGTAGCTGTATTGGGTACGCATTTTAATATTATGGCCTATAATGATGAGGTCGCTGTTAAAACCACCCTTCTTGAAGGATCGGTGAAATTAACACAGGGTAATACGAGCAATTTATTAAAGCCCGGTCAGCAGGGCATTATAAATGATAAAAACATTAAAATTATTGATATTGATACCGACGAGGCGGTGGCCTGGAAAAATGGCTTCTTTGACTTTGAGCGGGCAAACATACAAGATATTATGAAGCAGCTTTCGAGGTGGTATGGTACCGAAGTAATATACGAAGGTAAAATACCTGATGATGAGTTTGTAGGTAAGATCAGCAGGGATGTAAAACTATCGCAGGTATTGCACATCCTTGAATTAAGCCACGTGCGTTTTAGGATTGAGAACAAAAAAATAATTGTTACGCCTTAAAATACCGGCAGCTGATTTTTAACTGCTAAACCCAAACTATGAAGAAACACTGACGATATAATCTCAAAATATTCCAACCTAAGCTCTCCTTATCTAAATGAAAGAAAAGCCGGAAGCGCTGCAACGCTTCCGGCATAATGAATTGGATCAAGCTTTCCTGAGTTTTCAATAACAGATTTTTTTAACCCAAACATCACGAAGTTATGCATTTAAACTTTACTGGTAAAGTATTTAGTGCCTTTGGTACACATTCAAAACTGTTTTTGACGATGAGATTAACCGTCTTATTACTAACTCTCGGCTGCCTGCAGCTAAGTGCTAAAAGTTTTTCACAATCCATAACCCTGAATGCGAGGGGGATAGCGCTTGATAAAGCTTTTAAAGCAATTGAAAAGCAAAGCGGCTATTATTTCTTTTACAGGTATAAGGATATTTCAAAAACCAAACCGGTTAATCTTTCACTAACTAACGCTTCATTACAGGAAGCGTTGCAGCAATGCTTTAAGGATGAGCCTTTAACCTATGTTATTGACGATAAAAATATCATCGTAAATAAAAAGAAAACGCCCGATGTAAGCACTGCCCAGGTACCCATAACCATAAGCGGTATTGTGGTAGATGATAAAAATCAGCCCTTACCGGGTGTTAATGTTAAAGTAAAAGGCACCAACGTTGGTGCTATAACCGGGGTGGACGGCAAGTATACCTTAAATGCCGAAGATAATGTGGTGTTAGTATTTACATTCATAGGTTTCCAAACCAAAGAAGAACCGGTTAATAAAAGAACAACTATCAATGTTGTTTTGAGTGAGGATAACAAGGAATTAAAAGAGGTAGTTGTTGTAGGTTATGGCAACCAGGAGCGTAAGGACGTAACGGGCGCTGTTGGTTCGGTAAAAATGGGCAACATCAAAGAGATCAAAACTGCGAGTCTTGATCTGAAACTGGCCGGCCAGCTTGCCGGCGTAACCGTAAACCAGGTAACCGGCACTCCAGGTGGTGGTGTATCGGTAAATATACGCGGTGCCGGTTCAGTGGGTGCCGGTGATGATCCGCTATATGTAATTGATGGATTCCCCATTTCTCCGGGGTTCGATCAATATCAAAACCCTTTAAGTACTATTAATCCTGATGACATTGAAAATATCAGTGTATTGAAAGACGCTGCTTCTACAGCTATTTACGGTTCGCGCGGGTCAAACGGTGTTATTTTGGTCACTACCAGGAGGGCGAAAAAAGGCGAGTCGTCAGTCACGGTAAATACTTCAACAGGGATCCAAAGCATATTGCCCAAAAGCAAATTGAAAATGATGACCGCCGAGCAATACGCGCAATGGCGTATAGAAGCTTTACAGGACCTGGATAAAGTGAACGGGGTGCCATTCAGCATGGATCAGGTGCCTGAGGCGTTCAGGAACCCAAAAGCACTTGGCAAAGGTACTGATTGGTATGATGCAGTTACCCGTAACGCGCCTATGCAAAATTATGATGTTACTGTTTCAAATGGTACCGATAAAGTACGTTCTTTGTTTTCATTGGGATATTTTGATCAGCAGGGTACGGTGCTTAACACCGGATTCAGGAGATATTCGGTAAAAGCCAATATGGATGCCGATCTGTTTAAAAATGTTACGGCCGGCCTTAGCATCGCTCCAACTTACAGCCAGCGTAAATTACAACAAACAGACGGGCATTTTGACCAGGCTGCATTAAGCCAGGCCTATCTTGAAAGCCCGCTTACGCCGGTAAAACAGCCCGACGGTTCATATACCAATGTGGTAGGTTCGGAGGGAAACGGGAATATCGCAGGCACGGCACTTAACGCCAACCCGGTAAGTGAGCTGGTTAATACCACTAATAAGTATTCACAATTCCGTACGTTGGCTAACACATACGTTAACTGGGAAATAATTAAAGGCTTAGATGTAAAATCTACTTTTGGTATTGATTATCAGAATAGCAATGGCGATTACTTCCGCCCGTCGTTTTTAGGAAGCTTCCGCATTCCCAATAAGGACGGAAACCAGGTTAAAGCTATAGGCTCATTTAATTCGTCTAATTCCTTCAACTGGCTTAGCGAAAACTCCGTAACCTACAAAAAAACGTGGGGCAATCATACATTAACTGTTTTGGGCGACTATTCGATACAGCAGGAAACCAGCCACTATCGCTTAACCTATGGTACCGGTTTCCCCGACGATGTAGTCCGTTCGGTAAGGGCCGCCACCATTATCACAGCCGATGCCGGGGACGCGGAATGGAGGCTATTATCATTGATTGGTAGGGTGAACTATGCATATAAGGATAAGTATTTATTAAGCGCCTCCATACGCCGCGACGGATCGTCGAGGTTTGCACCGGGGCACCGGTGGGGAACCTTCCCGTCGGTATCGGGCGGCTGGCGCATCTCTGACGAATCATTCTTCCCAAAAACGAATGTGATCGATCAGTTGAAATTCACAGCCAGCTATGGTCACGCAGGTAATAACAGCGTAGGTAACTACGATTATATAGCCGCTGTAGACGAAACCAATTATACTTTTGGCGGAGCACTTGCTCCGGGAAAGTCAATTACCGATCTCGGTAATGCTGAAGTTGGCTGGGAAACAACTAAACAGTTTGATATAGGCATGGACCTTTCGTTATTTAAAGGCCGGGTTTACTTAATTGCCGAGTATTATAACCGCTTTACCGAACGGTTACTGCAATATATACCCGTGCCGATAGCCTCGGGCTATGGATACGCGTTATCAAATGTTGGCAATGTGCGTAACCGCGGTTTTGAGTTTACGGTAACCACCAAAAACATAGTTAGCAAAGCTTTTAACTGGAATACAGATTTTAATATATCGTTAAATCGTAATAAAGTTATAAGTCTTGGCCCTACACCTCAAATCTATGACGCGCCCCGGAATGACAACCCAACCAGTATTACACTGGTAGGGTTGCCGCTTGGGCAGTTTTACGGATATATTTTCGAGGGTATATTCCAAAGCCAGGCCGAACTTGATAAGTACCCGCATTTTGAGGGTGAAAATGTAGGCAATATCAGGTATAAGGATGTTAATAATGACGGTGTTATTGATGCTAAAGACCAGGTACCTATTGGCAGCCCCTGGCCTAAATTTACATTTGGTTTCAACAACCACTTCAGTTACAAACAATTTGACCTGAACATTATTTCGGCCGGCTCGGTAGGGGGGCATGTGTTTGATATGTACAAACAGTTTACAACCAATTTGGATGGTATTTTTAACGTTGAGCAAAGCGTTATAAACCGTTGGAGATCACCGGAGCAGCCGGGAGCCGGCATATTGCCTACCACAACTTCAAACACAGGCCTTGCCCGCGATTTTTATCCCTCATATTGGGTAGAGAGCAACTCGTATTTAATGGTGAAGAATATTGATCTCGGTTATAATTTCAAAACAAAATTCAGCAAAAACTTCAGGGTATACTTCAGCGCTCAAAATGCCATCCTGATTACAGGTTATAAAGGAGGCAGCCCTGAGGTTGGCATTGAGGGGCAACAGGGTAACCGTTCGTTATCACCCAATGTGAATTTTACAGGCTATCCTGTTTCGGCAATTTACACGTTGGGTTGTAACGTAACATTTTAGCAGATACAGCGATTTTTGAAAACACAATTGAGCAACATTAAGAATCAGAAGACATGAAAAAAAACATATACCTTTTTCTTAGCCTCGCAGCTATTGGTTTTTACGGCTGTAAAAAGGATTATCTTAACCTGCAACCTACAGATACTCAAAACAGCGCCAACTTTTTTAAAACAAAAGCCCAGTTTGTTCAGGCTATTAATGGTGCCTATGCCCCTCTTCAGGGTTTATATACCGGGTCATTTTGGGCAATGGGCGAAATGCGGTCTGATAATACTTCATATGAATATGATCCTTACGACCGTTCAGGCAACAATAAGGAAGAGTTGGATGAGTTTCGCGAATTGAATAATAATGATATTGTGCAGGCGTACTTTAGCTCCTGTTTCACCGGCATAGGTCGCTGCAACGTTATCATCAATCGGCTGCCGGCTGCCAAGCTTGATGCCGCCACTACCGATACCATAGGGGGGCAAGCGTTATTTTTACGGGCGTTCAATTATTTTAACCTGGTACGTATGTTTGGTGATGTACCGCTGGTGCTTGTTGAGCCAAAATCGGTAGGGGATGCTTATGACTTGTCTACAAAGTCACCGGCAGCTGCTGTTTATACGCAGATTATTGCAGACGCCCAGGCTGCGATAGCTAAACTACCTGTAAAATACCAAACCACCGCTAATAAAGGCAGGGTTACCAAAGGTACCGCCGAGACCATGCTGGCCGAAGTTTATATGACCCAAAAGAAATTTGACTTGGCCATACCACTGTTACGCAATGTTATATCGTCAGGGGCCTATAACCTTAACGCTAGTTATGCGGATAATTTTGATATTGCTAAGGAAAATGGCCCCGAGTCAATTTTTGAAATTCAGTATATTGAAGGCCCTAACGGCCTGGGGTCTGATTTTATAGATACTTTCATCCCATGGGATTACTATGATAATGATGTTACCGGCTTTTACATCGGTAACAATGCTCAAAACGGCTGGAACATCCCTACCCAGGACCTTGTAAATGCCTATGAAGAAGGTGATAAAAGGAGGGATGCTTCGTTGACTGATTTTACATCAGACGAGTACGGCATCGATCTGCCTTTCATCAAGAAGTATCAGAGCATCGGGGATGTTAAGGGCATTACCGGTAATAACTTCCCGGTTTATCGTTATGCAGATGTTTACCTGATGCTGGCCGAATGCTTAAACGAACAAGGTTTCGCAGCCGGGGGCGATGCTTTCAAATACCTGAACCTGGTTAGGCAGCGCGCCGGTCTTGAACCTAAATCAATGGGTAATGCTAACGCCGACTTAAATGTTACCAGCCAGGAAGGGTTTCGCGCGGCGATAGCCCATGAACGCCAGGTTGAACTTGCCTTTGAAAATCACCGCTGGTTTGATCTTTTACGTACAGGTAAAGCGGCAGAGGTAATGAAAGCTCACGCGGCCAGTGAAAGGGCCTATAAAAATGGTTCATGGCAAATTAACCCGGCCGCTTACAGCAACATCCGCCTGCTGTTCCAGTATCCTTTAAATGAAGGAAACCTCGAACATTAATAATGTTACACGGCCAGGGTGAAACTTTTACCAGGTTATATTACGTTTATAGGTGTATATTGCGATGAACGCCCATTTTTGTGGGCCGGCTCAATGAAAAATTTCAGGTGCATATCAAAACAATATTGCTGTTAAAGTATATTTAATAGCATGAACTATTAAAACCCCAAAAAAGGTATGTGTAAAAAGGTATGCACACGCGTTATTATATTGTTTTTTTCTTTTCTGCCAATAATTGTACAAGCACAAAAAGTGCCGCCGGTTCCTCCGCCGTTCCGGGTTGATAACCTGGTTTGTGAATACAAAATAAACCCCATCTCTGTCGACGATGCCGCTCCCCGTCTTGGCTGGAAACTAATAACCCGGGACCGCAACATTCAGCAAATTGCCTATGAAATAAGGGTAGGCAGTAACGCCGTATCCTTACTGAAAGGTAAAGACCTGCTCTGGACCTCGGGAAAAGTTAACTCCAATGAATCGCTGCATGTTTACTATGGCGGCCCCGCGCTCGTTTCACGTCAGAAAGTTTACTGGCAGGTACGCGTTTGGAACAACAGGCAGCAGGTTACCCCATGGAGCATGGTTAACTCATGGAAAATGGGCCTGCTTAAACCCGCCGACTGGAGTGCCAAATGGATAGAAAATAATTACCTGTCGGACACTATCGGTGGCCCATGCCCCATGTTCAGGAAAACATTTAAGCTTGATCATAAGGTGCGTGCGGCGCATTTATACATTACTGCCCACGGTTTATATGAGGCGCAATTTAATGGTAAACGAATTAGCAGTGACTACTTTGCCCCCGGCTGGACGAGTTACAACAAACGCCTGCAGTACCAGGTTTATGATGTAACTGCCGATCTGTTAAAAGGCGATAACGCTGTTGGCGTAACCCTTGGCGACGGCTGGTACCGTGGTTATACCTATAATCGAAAAAAGAATGTGTATGGCACCAAGCTTGGTTTGCTTTTTCAGTTAGAGGTGGTGTACACTAACGGTAAACGGATACTCATTAATTCGGATAAAACCTGGAAGGTAGCCTATGGGCCAATCCGTTCATCATCATTTTTTGATGGCGAAGTTTATGACGCCCGCAAGGAGAAGAAAGGCTGGTCGACCATTGCTTACAAAGATTTAAACTGGGATTCGGTACGCACCATTGATACCGTTAAAGAAAATTTAGTGGCTACATTTGGTCCGCCGGTGCGCAAGCACGAAATGTTTAAGCCGCTTAAAGTGTTTACCACTCCTGCGGGCGAGCATGTGGTTGATTTTGGGCAAAACCTGGTTGGCTGGGTGCAGTTTAAATTAAAGGCAAAAGCAGGCGATACGGTAAAGCTGTTCCATGCCGAGGTTTTGGATCAGAAAGGGAACTTTTACACAAAAAACCTGCGTACAGCCAAGCAGGAGAACGTATATGTTTTTAAGGGCGATAGTATTGAAACATTCGAACCTCATTTTACCTTCCAGGGGTTTAGGTACCTGAAGGTTGAAGGATATGATGGCCAGTTGGATTCAACCAATGTGGCTGCTTTTGCCATGTACTCGGATATGGCGCAAACGGGTATGTTCTCTACCTCCAATCCGCTCATTAACCAGTTGCAGCATAATATTCAATGGGGGCAAAAGGGTAATTTTATTGATGTACCTACCGACTGCCCCCAGCGCGATGAGCGTATGGGCTGGACGGGCGATGCCCAGGCCTTTTCCCGCACCGCTACCTTCAATATGGATGTGGCCGGATTTTTTACCAAATGGCTAAAAGATCTTTCGGCCGATCAGCATAAAAACGGAGCGGTGCCTTATGTGATCCCTAACATGCTGGATAGCGCTTCGGCGGCAGCCTCAGGATGGAGCGATGTGGCAACTATTGTCCCCTGGAATATTTACCTGGCTTACGGCGATAAAAAGGTATTGGAAAACCAGTACCCAAGCATGACCGCCTGGGTGGGATATATTACCCGGCATACCCGAAACGGCCTTTGGGACACCGGCAACCACTTTGGCGACTGGCTGTTTTACGCCGGTACCGACTATGAGGATGGCGCCGCCCTTACCGATAAAAACCTGATAGCGCAGGCTTTTTATGCTTATTCAACTCAACTGGTTATTAATGCCGCTACTATATTGGGTAAGGAAGATGATGTTAAAAAATATACCGCGCTGTTAGCTGATATCAAAAAGGCTTTTCAGGCAGAATATGTTACACCTAACGGACGTATGATCTCGGGTACGCAAACATCATATGTACTTGCCCTTAACTTCGACCTGCTGCCCGAAAACCTGCGCGAATCTGCGGCAAAAAGACTGGTAAACAATATTGAAGATTATGATGAACACATTACAACAGGCTTTTTAGGCACGCCGTATATCTGCCATGTGTTAAGTCGTTTCGGTCACACCGATATTGCCTATGATCTGTTGATGAAAGAGTCATACCCTTCATGGCTTTATCCTGTAAAAAACGGGGCAACTACCATATGGGAGCGCTGGGATGGCATAAAACCCAATGGTACTTTTGAAGATCCGGAAATGAACTCCTTTAACCACTATGCTTACGGCGCCATTGGCGATTGGATGTACCGTGTTATAGCAGGGATCAACACTGATGAGGGTAGCCCTGGCTTTCATAAAATAAATATCTTCCCGCATCCCGGCGGTAAATTGACCAATGCCAATGCCGAACTGGAAACATTATACGGAAAGGTAAAATCGGCCTGGAGTATTGATAACGGTATTTTTACCCTTGATGTAATTGTGCCGCCGAATACTACTGCCACGGTCACCCTACCGGCGGTTGATGGTCCGGTGACAGAAAGTAATATCGACATTAACACCAATAAAGATATCGCTAACATCAAACCGGCCGGCGGCGATATGCAGATGGATGTGGGCTCGGGTACTTACCAGTTCAAATACATTTTAAAAACCCATAAAAAAAATAGCTAATAGTACTGTAATACATAGCAACTATGGTAATCAATCAGCAGGAAGCGCTTGAAAATACAGGCACAACAAAGACAAGCCGCCCAAGACTTTTGTCGCTTGATTTTTTCAGGGGATTTACCGTAGCTGCCATGATCCTGGTAAATGATCCCGGCGATTGGGGCCATATTTACTGGCCGCTTGAACACTCCAAATGGAACGGCTGTACCCCAACCGATTTGGTGTTTCCCTTTTTCCTGTTTATGGTAGGCGTATCTATCGTTTATGCCATGGAAAGTAAAAAAGCGGATATAGCCAACCATAACAAATTGCTGTTATCCATCCTGCGCCGTACGCTGATTATCATAGCCCTTGGCGTTTGTTTACCACTGATCAACGATTTTCAATTCGCGCATCTGCGTTTTCCCGGTGTGTTGCAGCGCATCGGGCTTGTATTTGGTATAACTGCCTTGCTGTACGTTAAAACCGGTATCCGTACACAGGTAATCATTGCTGTAGGCTGTTTAATTGGTTATTATTTATTGATGACGCTGGTACCTGTACCGGGTTTCGGTACACCTAACCTTGAACCGGCAACCAATTTGGGCGCCTGGATTGACAGATCGGTATTTACCGAAAACCACCTCTGGGGCTCATCCAAAACCTGGGACCCGGAAGGTTTGCTTGGGACAATCCCATCTGTTGCTACCTGTTTGTTAGGTGTATTTACCGGTACCTGGCTCAAACTGGGCAAACTTAAAACCAGTGCTGATCTGCTTAAAATAATGGGAGCCGGCATCGTATTGATCATACTGGCTTTGATCTGGGATCCATTCTTTCCCATCAACAAACAATTGTGGACAAGCTCATTCGTGTTGCTTACTGCCGGGCTGGCTATTAATATTCTTGCATTGTCATACTGGTTTATCGATATCAAAGGGAATAAAGCCCTGCTGCCGCCATTTTTAGCGTTCGGGCGTAATGCCATTGCTGCCTATGTTTTGGCCGATATTATCCCGGCTTTAATAGCTGCCATCCCGGTAGGTAAAACCAATTTATGGTCGTTCACTTATAATCAGTTATTTGTGCCATATCTCTCGCCCGAAAACGCTTCACTGGCCGGAGCTATCCTGACTGTGCTGATCATTTTTATCCCGGTTTGGATCCTTTACAAAAGGAATATTACCATTAAGGTATAATCTTTATTCATCATCTACCGAAATGAAGAAAACGCTATCTTTTAAATATATTTTACTGTTCACCTCACTGCTTTTATTGGCAATAACGGTAAAAGCACAGTTTCATATCATCCCGCAGCCGGTAAGTTTAAAGGCAGGGAAGGGCAGTTTTATTTTAAGTAAGTCTGCCGTGATCGGGGTTAATAAAGAGACAGAACCAATAGGCAAATACCTGCAGGATTACCTTAATCAAAACTACGGCCTGCAAACAATGGTGAAAGTTTTTGAAAAGATCCCTGCCAAAACAGCCATCAGGTTAAACAATGTTTGGTCAAATGCTGAGAGTGCCTACACCATGAATGTGAATCCTGCATCGGTAAGTATCAGCGGTAGCGGGGCTGGTGTTTTTTACGGGGTACAATCATTAATTCAGTTGTTGCCGACAGATAAAGCAGCGCCCCTAAAAGTTGCCGCCTGTACCATAGCCGATCAGCCACGTTTTGGCTGGCGTGGTCTGAGTTTGGATGTAAGCCGCCATTTTTTTACAGTTGATGAAGTGAAAAAATACATCGATGTAATGGCACATTACAAACTGAATGTGTTTCATTGGCACTTAACCGACGATGAAGGCTGGCGCATCCAGATTGATAAATATCCGCGCCTTACCGAAGTTGGTGCCAGGATCAGCTACTATGCTAAACGGGGCGAATTCCGCAAGCTGGACAACCTGATAGATGACGGTCGCGACGGGTTTTATACCAAGGATGAAATTAGGGATGTGATTAAATATGCGCAGGACAGATTTGTGACCATCCTGCCCGAAATTGAAATGCCGGGCCATAGCGAGGCTGCTATTTTTGCTTACCCGCAACTGGGCTGCCAGGATTCGACAGGGGCTAAACACCGTGTGCGGATGCTTGACCCGGGTGAATATACTTTCAAATTTATGGAAGATGTGCTGACAGAAGTGATAGCGCTGTTCCCGAACCAATACATTCACATTGGCGGTGATGAGGCCGAAATGGCCGATTGGCTCAAAAGCCCTACAGCAGTTGCTCTAATGAAACGTGAGCACCTGAAAAGCGAAAAAGAAGTACAGAGTTATTTTATTAAACGGATAGAAAAGTTCCTGCTGTCAAAAAATAAGAAGTTGGTTGGTTGGGATGAGATTTTGGAGGGCGGTCTTGCCGAATCAGCGACAGTAATGAGCTGGCAGGGTGAAGCCGGGGGCATAGCTGCCGCCAGGATGCATCATCACGTAGTAATGACGCCGCTGCCATACATGTACTTTGATGCCCCGCAAGCCAATGAGGATCTGGAACCAATAGGCTGGAACCCACCGGTTACCTGGCAAATAGTTTATAATTACGAGCCACAGTCGAAAGAACTAACCAATGCCGAAGCTGAATATATTTTAGGTGCCCAGGGCAATATCTGGAACGAAAAGGTACCCAACGCACAACACCTGCAATACATGGTTTACCCCCGCGCCCTCGCCGTAGCCGAACTCACCTGGAGCCCCAAGAACGAAAAAAACCTGGAGCGCTTTGGCTGGAAAATGAAAAACCAGTACGGTTTGTTTAAGCTATGGAATTTTAATGCCCGTTTACCCGATATTGATGGGGTTGATAATATCATCACTAATAAAAGCAGGTTTAAATTAACGCTAAATTACCCGCTGCAAGGAGCTAAAGTTCGGTACGCGTTAAACGGTAAAATGCCGGATGCCAATAGCGTGGCTGTACCTTTCCCGGTAAATATCAATGTACCCTTAAAAGACAGCATCGGTTTAAGAACCTTCACCACCTGGACATTGAATGATCAGCACATTCGCCAAATGGCCAACATCAGGCGGGTGAATATCAAGCCTGCACATGAAAAAGTTGCTAACCTCAAACCCGGTATGGCTTACGAGGTTTTTAAAACGAGGGAACGCGATATAGATAAGCTGGGAAATGAAAAGCCAACGGAAACCGGCGAAACAAGCCTGATTGTACCGGTTAAAATTGCAACCGAAGGTTTTATCAATTGGGTTAAAATTAAAGGTTTTATCAAAATAGACAAGGAAGCGGATTATGAATTAACTACCGGTTTTGAGGTTAGCCCGGCTTTGTTTTTGGATGAAGTACCGGTAATTAAAATGGGGATGAATACTTACGTTGAACCGCAAAAAGCCTTATTGCATTTAAAAAAAGGCATCTATGCTTTAAGCGGACATTACATGGCCGATAAAGCTAATGAGAACCAAACCCTGATAGAATTGAAGGTAGCCGGAGGGGAAAAGCTTTATCCTAAGTTTTATTTGATGCATTGAGGGGATAAAATCGGTTTCTATGCCGTTGTTGGTGACAACACCATAGGTGTACGGAAGATGCAGATCAGTTGAAATTATTGGTTTAAAAAGCCATGTCACTGCGAGGAGGAACGACGAAGCAATCTCCTAGTTATACAGAGCGGACATGCATGGCTACGAGATTGCCGCGCTACGCTCGCAATGACATGCTCTTTATCCTGGTAGATGTTTAGAACGCAAAGAACCTTAGGGTCCTCTGCGAGAGACCCTAAGGGAACATGATGAAAATATGCCGTTGTTGGTGTTGTCACCATATCCGTTAACCTAAGGGATTGAATATGTCGTAAACAATCTCAAAGGCTGCTTTTTTCCGTTTCTTAGGTTCAATGAG
>NZ_JBNPWO010000015.1:0-147625 GCF_050433785.1 Mucilaginibacter sp. 3215 | reverse complement strand
CAGGAGATTTTCATTCTTCAAACAGGGGTTCGATTCCCCTACGGGCTACCACAAGACACGAAACCTCAAATCGAAAGATCTGGGGTTTTTTAATACATTATCAATCCAGTGTTTTCCGGGATTGTGTAATGCAAGTTACAGGAAACAAAATAAAAAAGGCCCGTTCGTCTAGGGGTTAGGACAGGAGATTTTCATTCTTCAAACAGGGGTTCGATTCCCCTACGGGCTACCACAAGACACGAAACCTCAAATCGAAAGATCTGGGGTTTTTTAATAAATTACTAATCCAGCGTTTTCCGGGGTTGCGTAATTCAAATCAAGGAAAACAAAATAAAATGGCCCGTTCGTCTAGGGGTTAGGACAGGAGATTTTCATTCTTCAAACAGGGGTTCGATTCCCCTACGGGCTACAAAGCCGCTTTACGAAAGTAGAGCGGCTTTGTTTATTTTTTAGTAACGTTGGCAAAAGGGCTCCAACCGTTCCTACGGACCTTAATAACACGGCTACTACATCCATGAACGAAAAGGCGAATTAAAACCGGTCTTTGCTTGAGTTCGGAACGCGCAACAGCATACCTACATTTCTTCTCCTCTTCAACTTACCCCTTATAATTCGGATCAAATTCCACAATCCATTCAATACCATATTTGTCTCTGAACATACCGGCGTATGTACCCCAGGGACTGTCGCCAATCGGCCCTTCAACTTCTCCTCCTGCAGATAGGCCGTTAAATATTTTGTCGGCTTCTTCACGACTTTCAGCACCCGCGTATATTTTAGACCTGTTTTCGTTTTCGCTTACCTGTCCCATAAATTCCGGAACATCATTAGCTATCAACACATTGTTTTTACCGAGGGGTAAACCGATGTACATTATTTTATCCTCTTCACTTTCTGCCACCTGGAATTCAGGGCCAGCCAAATCTTTGAAGCGAATGATCCTGGTGAACTCTCCGCCAAAAACTGATTTGTAAAAATCGAATGCTTCCTGGGCATTGCCATTGAAGTTGATCCAGGGATTAATTGCTCTCATAATTTTTAGTTTTTAAATTGTTATGTTTTTTGTTTATCTCTTCGGTTATTAATATTCATTTTACCTTATGATTTTTGCGATAAGGTTAAAAACAGATCGTCCAGGTTTTTCAACATCAGCATCATTCCTTTAGTGAAACCATCGGTTAAGCGCTCCATGCGTTCGAGCGATTCGTTATAAATGGAAATATTCACTGTGGTTATGCCTTCTTGTTCGCTGAAATTATAATCCCATTCGGAGCCCGGTAATTCGGGATTTTCATCTTTGTCGGCAAAAGAATTGTATAATTGGAAATTGGTTTTGGGCGTAATAGAGGTGTATTTCTGCAACAGCCAGCGTTCTTGCCCGTCGGGGCTTACCATGGCGTAAAATCTTCGCCCTCCAACTTCAAAATTCATGTATTTGGTTTTGGAGCGCATTGGCGCGGGTGCAGCCCATTGGTCAAGTATTTCCTGTTTGGTAAAAGCATCCCATACCAGGTCAAGCCCAGCATCAAACGCCCGGATTATAAATACCTTTTGCGCTGCTTTATCAACGGTAAAATCAAATAGCAAATCGTTGTTCATATTTTCTGTTGTTTAATTGTTGATAATACTTTGTCGAGCTGATTAAACTGTGTTTCCCAGCTCTGCCTGAATTGGGCCAACCAATTATCAAACTCCTGCATTTTCTTTGCATTAAAGTGATAATAAATTTCCCTGCCCGAATGCTCTGGTTTAATGAGTTCGCATTCATGCAGTACTTTAATATGTTTCGATACTGCCTGCCGGGTCATATCAAATTTTTCGGCCATTGCATTAGGCGTTAACGCCTTAATAGCAATTAAAGTTAAAATCGCTCTGCGTGTCGGATCGGCTATGGCCTGGAATAGATCTTGTTTCATTTTAAAACGCGCAACTTTTGAGTTGCGTAAATATATATGCAACTTTTGAGTTGCGCAAATTTATTTGCGATTATCTTTTGGGTGGGAACGAAAGCTTAAAGGTTTGGAGATTAGTTAAGGCAAGAAGGTTTCATCATTGAAACAAGGGGATTGATTTTACCGGGGATCGCCGAATGTTGAACAACAGTTTAATATTCAAGATATTATAAACAGCTTAAAGCTCCTTCTCCTCGCTGGCATGAGAATGCGACACAAAATCCAGCGAGTGGGCGTACCCGTGACTTATCAAAACTAAGAAGCCACGGGCACTCTACGCTGCATCCCAGCGCTGCTACCCAAGCCAAATAGGATCTATTTCAAGCCCCTCTCGGTTACCAATCTCTCTATTTCCTTATTCCTGACCCTATTCCTCGCCGCTATCGGAATATAAACCAATGGAAGAAAGGTCAACAATCCAAACCCATTTCTGGCAACGCTATAAACGGACACTCCAATTAAAAAACCAAAGATCACGGCATCCATAAGCTTACCAGACTTGATCTTCCTTGCTTCCTGTAATAATTCGTCGTTTGTTAATTCGGCTAATTCTTTTTGTTTCATTGGTGTGATATCTGTTAATGGTTAAATTTTAGTAGTTGAAATTGCAGGCTACTATTTCGATTACAAGTTACTAAATAAAGGAAACTACCTGAGAAGTCACGAGTATTTTACTCCGCATCCCTGCGCCGCATACTCACTGCCACACAATAGGTTCGAGATAGTTCCCTACAACCAGGAAAAGACTTTACGAAAGTGAAAAGTATAGCGGTTTTAATTGGATCTTTTAGCGCCGCTGCATTCGGTTGATATAGGCTTAAATATAAAGAAAACTCACCGGCAATATCTTTGTGTCGCGATCCACCCTGCAATTTGTCGTTTTCACACAGTACACAAGCCTAAAATACCTGCCATCTTTGTATTGTCAATCAAATCGAAACAATTAAACTAACATTCCATGAAAAGAGTATTTAAAGGATCTAATGTCATCCAACCGGTATTAATAATTGCTATACTTTTTTTTACCGTATTCCAATCTAAAGGGCAACAGCTTAAGCCTGCCGCCAGTGGCTATGCACCGGTTAATGGCATAAAAGTTTATTACGAAGTTTATGGCGAGGGTAAGCCTATCGTTTTGCTGCATGGCGCTTTTTATACCATTGAGTTAAACTGGGCGCAGTTAATCCCCGAACTGTCAAAAACAAGAAAGGTAATTGCCCTTGAAATGCAGGGGCACGGACATACACCATATTCGGACAGAAAATTAGACATTGCTACCCTGGCAAGTGATGTAGAAGGAGTAATGAATTACCTAAAAATAGATAGTGCCGATGTTGCCGGGTATAGCATGGGCGGTTCCATAGCTTACCAGTTGGCAGTAAAAAGCCCTAAACGGGTAAGAAAATTAGTGATCATTTCATCTACGTACAAAACTAACGGCTGGCTGCCTGTGGTAAATGGTGGTTTTAAAGGTTTTAAGCCTGAATTTTTTGATAATACTCCGTTAAAAACTGCATATGATGCAGTAGCACCCGACAAAACAAAATGGAGAAAGTTTGTTGAACAAATGATTGTTTTTGCCGGGGTACCCTTTGACGTGGGTGATGCCAATATTGCAAAAATCGCCTCGCCGGTGTTGCTTATTTCTGGCGATAATGACGGGCTGGACAAAGTGGAGTTGGCAAAAACATACCAATTACTGGGCGGTGGCGTAGCTGCCGATTTAGCCCCCATGCCAAAATCACATTTAGCCATTGTACCGGCGCAAAGCCATGTGGGCTTAATGCAGCAGACCAAAACTATCTTGGATCTTCTGAATGGCTTTTTACAATAAAAAAGCCCGCTATAATGCAATCTGAAAATACCACCGCAGGAAAAAGAAATTTTATTTACCTATAAACTACTTATAAACAAATGAGAAAAATCAGAATTTTTGAACATATCTCGCTGGATGGCGTGATAGAACATGACGGCGATTATACCTATGGCGCATGGACAACACCCTATCGCAGTCCTGCCGGCGCGGCAACCCTCCTGGAGGCATACGGACCAAACTTCGACCTGCTGCTTGCCCGTCACACTTACGATATATTTAGCGGCTTTTGGCCTACTGCCGGAGATTTCCCAATGGCAAATGCTATAAATGCCGCAACAAAATACATAGTAACCCACAGGCCCGACAGCCTGGAATGGGGACCAGTAAAGGGGTTGGGCGAGGATATTATCGTGTCTATTCGCGATCTCAAATCGACCGATGGCCCCGACCTGATCGTCGTTGGAAGTTCAACGCTAACTTCTGTGTTGCTTGACCAGGGACTGGCTGACGAGGTTGTGCTCATCACCTACCCGGTGTTGCTTGGCCGGGGTAAACGCTTATTGTCGGACACTATTGACGCCCGTGAACTTGCTTTTGTCGACTCGAAGAGTACGCCCACAGGTTTGCTCATCAACACTTACCGGCACGTCGGCCCGTTGAAAAAATAACTTTTCGCCCTGGAGGGAAGAATTTCCCAAACACACTACAAAGCCACTTTACAAAAGTAGAGCGGCTTTTTTAATTACTAACGGGAACACAGCACCTACCCTTACAAACTGACATTTGGTAAACCCTGCCAACCGCATTAATTGTTAATTTTGCAACAAATAAAAGTTTAAGAATGTCGATAACTACCGAAGACGAAAAAATTGGGATGCAGCAGGCCAGCGATGCTGTAGCGATTACGCTCAGGAGGATGCGGGAGTACGCAAAACCGGGTATCTCTACAAAAGAACTTGACGAATACGGCGGCGAATTGCTGGCACAGCTGGGAGCAAGATCTGCGCCTTTGTTAACCTACAATTTCCCGGGACATACTTGTATAAGCGTGAATGAGGAAGCAGCGCACGGCATACCTTCGGCCGATAAGATCCTTAAAGAAGGCGACCTCGTAAATATTGATGTATCGGCGGAGCTAAATGGTTACTGGGCCGATAACGGCGGCTCCTTCGTTTTAGGGCAGGATATCCACGGCTATGGCAAATTGGTGGAGGCCTCGAAAGAGATCTTAAAAAAAGCGATCAAAAACATCAAAGGCGGTGTCAGGATTTCGGAGATCGGCAGGTTAATTGAAACTGAAGCCAAAAAAGCCGGCTACACGGTAATAAAAAACCTGACCGGGCATGGTGTTGGCCGCAGCTTGCACGAAGAGCCGCATGAAGTTGCCAACTTCTGCGACCGATATAACACTGCGCGCTTTAAAAAGAATTCGGTGGTGGCGATAGAGACATTCATCTCAACACGGTCGACAATTGCCGATACTCAAGCCGATGGCTGGACATTAATTGGTAATAAAGGCGGTTTTGTTGCACAGCACGAGCACACCATTATGGTAACCGGCAGTGAGGCCGTGATATTCACAGCGCAGAACGGTATTTGGGATTAATTCTTTTTGGAACATATCTGGCAATACCCTGAAGTATTTGTATTAGATAACTACTAAGCCGCTTTACCAAACCAAGCGGCTTTTTTGTACACATGCTATGACAAGCCGAGGGTATACAGTCATTTAAAAAACGCTGCAAAGCAGAACCGTGTATTTTAGATTTAATTTATCCGTTAACCTATTATCCATTAGTATTTTATTAATTTGGAGTAGTTATTAACTTCATTCATTTGCTTGAAGCCGTATACGTTCCATATCACCCTTTATGACGCCGCGTTTTTTGGGATGCTGTTTATCGGCCTCACTTTTATCCTGCTTTTATGGTTCACCAGGAAAACAAACCAGCCGGCAAACCGTTTTTTGGCGGTCGCACTGGCTATTGCCGCTTTGTGGATATTCCGGATCCTGGGCACCGATATCGGGCTGTCAACCTATATTCCCAACTGGGCCCGGCTGCCGCTGCACTTTTCGCTGGCATTTGGCCCGCTCATTTTCTTTTATGTACTTAAAATAACCCGGCCGGAGTATAAATTCACCCGCAGGGACCTGCCGCATTTCAGCCCCTTGTTAGTCGAACTAAGCGCCTGGGCTTTAGAAGTGCTGGAAAGTATAAAAACGGGCCGGGCTACTTACGATACGCTGATATTTCAACGAATAAACCCTGTATTACTACTATTAGCATTTATCTCGATAATTATTTATCTATACCGGTGCCGCAAGCTGATCGAAAACTTTTACCAGGAGCTAAAATTTAACGGAGGCGACCGGTACCGGCACGAGTTAAAATGGATAAATAACCTACTGACAGGCTTCGGGTTGTTATGGCTTTTGTGGATCCCTTTTATAGCTGCCGACTATTTTTATTATGATTACCAATTGGGCATACAGGCCTACTACCCTTTGTATTTCCTGCTAATATCCATGCTTATCTGGATGGCGGCAAGAGCATTTTTAAGGCCGGAAATTACCGCACAGGCAGATAGCTTACCGGTTTTTAAACCATTACTACCAGCGGAGCTGAAGCAAAAAGGCGCCTGGTTAAAGCGGGTTGTTAAAGAAAATAATTACTACCAGGATCCTGAATTGAGTTTAAGCTCCCTCGCCGAAAAGCTCGGTATGCATACCCATGAGTTATCACGGATCATCAATACTGTGCTCAAAAAAAGCTTCAATGATTTTATTAACGAATACCGGGTACAGGCTGCCGCCCGAAAAATGCAGGATCCTGCTAATGATCATATCACCCTTTTAGGGATAGCGTTTGAATCGGGATTTAACTCCCAAAGTACCTTCAGCCGCATTTTCAAGCAGGTGACCGGGAAAAGCCCGCAGGAATATAAAAATGACTTAAAAAAAGAGTACCCAACTTATAAGTTGAGAAGTGATGCCCAATTTGCGCCGGTAGTTTTGAATCATGAAACCACTCCTAAATGGTCTCGTGATAAAACAAACCGCAACTTTATGTTTAAAAATTATTTCAAAATCGCCTGGCGTAATTTAACACGCAATAAAAGCTATGCCGCCATTAACATTACCGGCCTGGCCGTAGGTATTGCTGTTTGTATGGTGATCTTTATCATTATACAGTTTCAAACGAGCTTCGATAGTTTTCACCCAAAGAAAGATCGTGCCTATCGTGTGCTAACCGAATACCATCACGCAGAAACCGGTGATATTACCTATGGCAAAGATATCCCCTTTCCGTTGCCTTTAGGATTAAAAACGGCTTTCCCCCAAATAGAACAGATTGCCCCAATTTTTGCAAGCCAGAATGACCAGTTGATTATTCCCGACGAAAACGGGGCTACGATAAAAATGTTTAAGGAACAAAGGGGCCTGTTTTACACCAATCCATCATTCTTTAAAATTTTCAACTTCCCGCTGCTTGCCGGCTCGTACGCTTCATTAAAAGACCCTGACAACGTACTGCTTACCAAAGAGGTTGCTGAAAAGTATTTTGGCGACTGGAAATCGGCAATAGGTAAAACCATCAAATTGCAAATGGGCGGCTTTATGTTTGAGCATGGCACGGACGTATTAAAAGTGTCGGGGATCCTGGCTACCATTCCCCCAAATTCCGACTTTCAGCTCAAACTTGTTGTTAGCTTTGGTACAGGGTTTACAGGAGACTATTTAGCAAAATCTACAGATTGGAACAGAACGGTAACTGATTTTGGCTGCTATATTTTGTTACCCAAGAACCTTACTGCCGACAATTTTAATCAGCAGCTGAGAGCATATTCACAAAAGGTACAATCTTCTGATAACAAGGACAGTCATATTATTCAAGCATTAAATGCTGTTCATTATGATTCACAAACAGGCAACTACAGCAACCAAACAGCCAGTCATCAGTTGCTCAATGTATTGTGGCTAATTGCCGCGTTCATCCTGCTAATTGCTTGTGTAAACTTTATCAACCTTTCTACCGCGCAGGCTGTTAACCGGGCAAAAGAGGTTGGTGTCAGAAAGGTTTTGGGGAGCAATAAATCGCAATTGCAACTCCAGTTCATTGTCGAAACATTTTTGATCGTGGCAAGCGCTGTATTACTTGCAGTTGCTATTACCATACTTGCATTACCTTATATAAGCCGGTTGTTAGAATTGTCGCTTTCATTCAACATATTAAGCAATCCTTCAATTATTTTATTCCTCCTGGCTGTAGCAGTTGTAGTAACTGCATTAGCGGGTTTTTATCCTTCTATTGTTTTATCGCGTTTCAATCCTGTTAATGCGTTAAAAAGTAAACTCACAACAGATCCGGCAAAGGGAATTTCATTAAGAAGGGGCCTGGTGGTGTTTCAATTCATCATTGCGCAGGCATTGATCATAGGAACACTCGTTATTGTAAAGCAAATGAACTATTTTATGGATCAGCCTTTAGGCTTCGATAAAGAGACAATTGTTAATATTCCGTTCCGGGTAGATAGTCTTCGAATGAGCAGGCTGAGTTATTTGAGGAACCAGTTATTATCCATAAATGGCGTACAAGCGGTATGCTACAGTTCGAACACCCCGATTGAAAACGGTAATGATACGTGGAGCGCAGTCAGGTTTGACCATGCAACAAAAGAAACAGGTTTCAAGGCGATTACCAAATTTGCCGACGAAGGCTACGTACCCACCTACAAACTAAAGTTGATAGCAGGAAGAAACCTTCAGCCCTCTCCTTTAACCCGGGAGTTTTTGGTAAACGAATCGCTTGTAAAAAGTTTAGGGCTTAAAAACCCCGGGGATATATTGAACAAGGAAATCAGCATATGGGATGGTGTAATAAAATGCCCGGTTGTTGGCGTGTTAAAAGATTTTAATGACAGGTCTTTCCGTCACAGCCTTGCACCATTGCTTATCGCCACAAACATCACCATGTATAATCAGGCCGGTATAAAGCTTAAAACCACAAATGTTTTTTCGACGATGCAATCTGTTAAACAAGTATTTGAAAAAACATTTCCCAATTTTGTTTATGAATACCGATTTTTAGATGATAAGATTGCAAGTTTTTACAAACAGGAAAATCAGTTAGCCCAATTGTATAAAATTTTTGCCGCTATCGCGATACTTCTAAGCTGCCTGGGCTTGTATGGTTTAGCCTCGTTCATGGCTGTACAACGGATAAAAGAAGTCGGCATCCGCAAAGTACTTGGCGCTACGTCAGGCAGCATCGTTTATTTGTTTTCGAAAGAGTTTATCATACTCATTGCTATCGCCTTTGCCATCGCTACCCCCATTGCATGGTATTACATGCACCAGTGGCTGCAAGCTTATGTTTACCGCATCAATATCAGTTGGTGGCTATTTGCGGCGGGTGGAATGGCAGCAATTGTTATTGCACTTGCAACCATAAGTTTCCAGGCAATAAAAGCGGCGAAAGCTAATCCGGTGAAGAGTTTGAGGAGTGAATGATTAAGTGGTTCAGGTTGGCAGGCTAACAAAGATATTAAATGGATTTGGTTCAATATAATATGTTGAATTATTTACTTTTAACAAATTAAATTCTTTAAATTGATCGCATAAAGAATCTAATTAAACCCTATGCGAAACGCAGCCGCTAAACCTTAACATCAACCTCACATATCAATATAGCCATGATCAAAAACTATTTTAAAGCAGCGCTTCGCAATTTCCGGGCGCACCGTTTTTTTACTTTCGTAAATATAGTGGGATTGGCTATTGGTGTCAGTGCGGCCCTGGCTATTTATGTTATCGTAAGTTTTGATCTCAGTTTCGATAGGTTTCACAACGATAGTGACAGGATTTACAGGGTCGTAACGGACTTTTCATACATGGATAAGGTAGTAGCCAAATTGGGCATGGTAAATGGCCCGCTTCCCGCAGTAGTAAAAGCAGAAGCAACTGGTATAAAAACTGCCACTCGCTTTTTAGAAATAAAAAACACTGATGTACAGGTCCCCGATGAAACATCAAATCCGGTTAAATTCAGAGGTGAAAGCAGTATTGTGCTGGCTGATGATGAATATTTTAATCTGTTTAATTACAAATGGCTGGCAGGTTCGCCAGCTACAGCGCTTAGAGAGCCATACCAGGTGGTACTTACCTCTGATCAGGCCAGGAAATATTTCCCCAATGCCCCTTACAACCAATTGCTGGGCAAAACGGTCATTTATGACAGGATCAAAACAACCGTTTCTGGCATAGTTCAAACTCCCGCTCAAAATACCGATTTTTATTTTAAGGATTTTATATCCTATCCAACCTGCCTGCATAATGCCAATTTGAAAAACATGACCCGTTTAACCGAGTGGCCGGGTGTGGTGTGGCAATTATTCATTAAGATTGATAAACATGCGAATGCCGCTGACATAGAAGAGCGGATCAATGGGTTGCTGAAAAAATACAATAAAGAATTAAGGCCTGGAGACGGCCAGACTGAACATTTACAATCATTCCGCGACCTGCATTTCGACCCTGTATATGCCAATTTTGAAAAAGGGAGGCGGGCAAACAAGACTACGCTATATAGTTTACTCATTGTTGCCGGATTTCTGTTATTGCTTGGGTCCATCAATTTTATTAATCTTTCAACAGCGCAGGCTGCACAGCGGGCCAAGGAAATTGGGATCCGTAAAACTATGGGTAGCAGCAGATGGCAGCTAATTGTACAGTTTTTGAGCGAAACTTTGGTTATCACACTTGTTGCCATCTGCATAGCCATGGTACTGACGCCGGTGATATTGAAATTCTTTGCAGATTTTATCCCCCCGGGCGTATCTGTTAATTATTTTGATAGCAACCTGTTGCTGTTTTTATTCACACTCCTAATAACAGTAACCCTACTGGCCGGATTGTACCCCGCAATTATCCTTTCCGGGTACCGGCCGGTATATGTATTACATAACCTGCCGAACAAAGATACAGGCAAGAGCAGCGGAACGTTGCTTAGAAAATCGCTGTCAGTTACGCAGTTTATAATCGCCCAATTTTTCATCATGACAACGCTGTTGGTTAATAAACAGGTTTTTTATGCGCTGCATAAAGATATGGGCTTCAGTAAAGATGGGATCATCAACATAAGTACTCCTCTTAATACGATAAACACCAACAAACAACAGTTATTTAAAGACAAAATAAGTCAGATCCCCCAAATCGACTTAATGAGTATCGGAAGCGAGCCGCCTGCTGATGAAAAGATCGGAGTATGGGAAGTAACTTATAACGACGGAAAAAAAGAAGTTAAAGCAACCCTGCAACAACGAAACGGCGACGAGAACTACCTTAAAGTTTACCGCATAAAATTATTAGCCGGCCGTAACCTGCATCCGGCAGATTCACTGACTGCCGTACTGGTAAATGAAAAATATACCCATATGATAGGTTTTCAGAACCCCGCGGATGCTGTTGGGGCATCTTTTGATTATGAGGGCAATAAGAGGATGATAGTTGGCGTAGTTGCTGATTTTTATCAGAAATCACTGCGGGACCCAATCATGCCCATGTCTATACAAACCCCGCATTACCGGTTTAATGATCGGTTTTTCCATATCTTGCTAAAACCTCAAACCACCGGAAATAATGATTGGAGCAATGCCATCGGCAGAATGAGAAAAGCCTGGACGGAGGTTTATCCAGATATTGAATTTGATTATCATTTTTTTGATGAAGAGGTAGCCCGTTTTTATGATAGCGAACAGCGCACATCGAAATTACTTGGCTGGGCAACAGGACTTTCTATATTAATCAGTTGTTTGGGCTTACTTGGGCTAACCATTTTTAATACCAACAGGCGCACACGGGAAATTGGTATCCGAAAGGTACTTGGCGCGTCGGTAATACAAATAGTAAAGCTATTGTCGTCAGAGATAGCCGGATTAATTATTTTATCTTTTATGTTGGTTATGCCATTTGCCTGGTTCGCAATGAATAAATGGTTACAAAGCTATGCAGACCGCACGGCAATAAGCTGGTGGATATTTGTTCTTAGTGGAATTGGATTGTTGTTTGCCGCATTTTTAACATCAGCTTTTCAAACAATCAGGGCGGCTTCCTCAAATCCGGTAAAAAGTTTAAGAAACGATTAAAATGCCGTTTGTAAAACATTCTTTATTATTCTTTCAAAAAACCAGTTTATATTTAGTGGTGTCAAGCAACCATTAAAGTCAGAAATTTCTAAACATTAAACCTTATATCTCCTGAAGTAAATGCCGTCGTATTTTACATGGGGGGCATTATTTTAACCCCAGCCTGCTGCGCAGAAGATCCCGGTAAGTGCTGCCTATCGGGATTTTTTCGCCGTTAATAATAAGCTGATGTACTTCGATCATGGTAATATGTTTGATAGCTACCACATACGATTTATGCACCCTTAAAAAATCCGTTGCGGGTACGAGGTCAAAAATATCGCCCATGTTTTCGCGCACCAGGATGTTTCTGTCTTTAAGGTGAATGGTGATATAATTACCGTCTTTTTCCAGGTACAAGATCTCATCTACTTTAACCTGGTAAGTTTGCGGGCCGCTTTTGATAAAAATGGTGGGCTCATCCTCTTTGTTTGCCCCATTTTTTGAAGATAGTGCCGCTGCGGCTTTATTTATGGCCGCAAGAAAGCGCTCGAAGGTGATAGGTTTCAACAGGTAATCGAGGGCGTTCAGGTCGTAGCTTTCTACCGCATAGTGACTATAAGCGGTAGTAAAAATGATCATTGGCCTGGGCGACAAGGTTTGCACCAACTGCATTCCGCTGATATCAGGCATATTAATATCCAGAAAAATAAGGTCTACCTTTTCGCGGTTCAGGAATTCGATGGCCTTCACCGGTTCGCGAAAGGTGGCTTTCAAATCAACCAGGCTGGTTTTAAGACAATAGCGCTCTATCACTTCAAGCGCCTTAGGCTCATCATCAATGGCAATGCAGGTTATCATTCCAGGTCAATTTCGAGTTTAACAATATATTTCCCCCGGTCTTCATTGATCTGCAGGTCATGTTTGCCAGGATACAAAAGATCGAGCCGTCGCTTTACATTCCCGAGCCCGATGCCGCTTTTCTCGTCTTCCATTTTTTTGATGGCGCTATATTTAGTGTTGATACAGGTAAAGGTCAGCTTATGATCTGAAAGAACAATGGCAATATCTATCCCGGATGTTTGCCCAATAGAAACGCCGTGCTTAAAGGCATTTTCAACAAAAGGGATAAATAGCATCGGAGCGACGACGACAGTTCCCGTCTGCGCAGGGTGATCAAATATCACTTTTACCTCATCATCTGCATAACGCAGCTTATTCAGGGTAATACAGTCTTCCAGGTATGCTATTTCTTTATTTAGCGGCACACCACCGGCATTGCTGTCATAGATCATGTAGCGCATCATGCCCGAAAGTTTGGAGATGCCGTCGGCAAGCTCATCATTCCCCTTTTCCTGTGCCATCGAAAACAGGTTATTGAGGGTATTAAACAGGAAATGCGGATTGATCTGCGATTTAAGGAATTTGATCTCGGTACTCAGTTGATAAGCCTCCAGCTGATTGCGTACCAGTTCAGTTCGGGCCCATTCTTTCAAAAAGAAATAGGCTATTGAAAGCCCGGCTGCGGTTAAAAAAATAAGCAGCATAGTGAGCTGCATGTGCACCCAGTTCCCTATTGCAAAAAATGCGCTATGATTTGGTATCAGGTGATTAAGGCCATCCTTGCCTGCTGCAAAACCAGGAGGCGGAGGCCCCATGGGCAGGCTATTGCTCAATTTAGATCCAACCAAAATATAATTGGCCAAAAAGACCAATATAAACCAGCCGGCGGCTATAGCGATGCCCGCAAATACGCTTTTATACCGAAGCGCCTTTTTAAAGATCCAAAATATATTGCCGTAAAACAGCAGGGCCAGAAACGCGAGTGTAAAGCGGGAATACGGAAAAATGGTGTCCACCTCACTCCTTTCCATGATTTTTCCGTTGTGGTTTACCCGGATCTTGACCGTTGAGCTGGTTAGCGAATTCAGGGTATAGTACACCCCTATCCAGAACGCCAGGTGGATCAGTATCTCGATGATATGTTTGACCTTGATACGGTGCATTCTTCAAAAGTATATTAAGCCCGGCTTATTCATAAATTATTGATGTTAATATAGCGATTTGCCGGCTAAACGGGCAGTTTTTGAAATCCGGGCTTAAGGCCACCGGCAATTTGTTTTCGGCAGAAGCTCAAATAACAAATATCCATTCTATGCAGAAATGATGACGCTGTTCATACCAAAGTTTTTGGTGGATTTAAAGGGCAAAGTACTATTGCTTAAAAATATCCAAATTATGAAAAAGCGATTTTTATTGTGCACAGCCCTTTTATCATGCACCATTATGGCCCGGGCACAAAAACCGGATACCGCACAAGTGCTGGTACACTACAAGTTTTCCCACATCAGGGATACCACCAACCGAGAACACCCCTACACCGAGAACATGGTTTTGATTGTAGGTAAAAATGCCGGGGTTTATAAAAGTTATGACAAGCAGTTGCAGGATGCGCTATTTAAAAAGCAGGTACAGGAACAGGTAGCCAACTCACCCGACGGACATGTAAACATCCAGCGGAGATCATCGGGCTCGGGTACAGACTATTACCAGTTTCCGAACGGTAAAAAACTGGCAAGGAAAGAACCGCTGCTGTTCAATAGCTATCTCATAACAGATGCCCTGCCAGCCATCGAGTGGAAAATAAGTGGAGATACAGCAACGTTTGGTGGCTTGAATTGCCAAAAAGCAACCGGCCATTTCAAGGGAAGGGACTATACGGCCTGGTTCAGTCCTGATTTGCTGCTGCATATAGGCCCCTGGAAACTTAATGGACTGCCGGGAGTGATTGTGGAAGCTTATGATACCAAAAAAGAAGTCTATTTTAAGTTTGACGGGATTGAAAAAGCGGTCATATCTCCCCAAAAGGGTGATGATCAGCCAACCGGCCCGGCCCCGGATAACCAGGGACGGATGGCCGTGATAATAGGCATGGACGATCAGGTTGGCGATCCAAATATCATTCAGCTCCCCACCAATGCCATTAAAACTACCGAAAAGGAGTTTTCCAAATTGCAGGAGGCCATGCGTAAAGATCCGAATGCCTTTGCCCAGTCAATGGTGGCTACACAGGCGGCAAGCCAGGGCAGGCCAGCCCCAAAAATCGATATCAGGATCGGACCGCAGCCGGTGATCAACAACCCGATAGAATTGCCTGAAAAGAAATGAGCCGGATTATAAAATCAGTATGGTTGCTGGTTATAGGGTTACTATTTTCGGCTCCCGGCTTTGGTCAAAGTATTAAGGGGACAGTAAAAGACAGCACCGGGAAACCGGTGCCTTATGCCACTATTAACCTCAAAAACACGGCCACTAATAACATTATAAACTATACCATTACCGATACCAAAGGCACCTACATTTTGCCGCTCCCGGCCAATACACCGGTGAGCGGCCTGCTGGTCGAGGTGCGTTGTATAGGCTATAAAAATCAGAGCAGGGGCATTACGGATTTGCAGGCGCCTGTTGATTTTACTTTATCTGTTTCCATCAACCAGTTACAGGCCGTAGTGATTAAAAGCAGCCGGCCGGTGCTGCGGACTAACGGCGATACCCTAAGTTATAAAGTATCTGATTTCAGCAGCGTACAGGACAGGGTTATTGGCGATGTGATCAAAAAACTGCCGGGTATAACGGTTGCCGCTGACGGCAGGATCAGCTATAACAATAAGCCGATCTCCAACCTGTACATCGGTGGTGATAACCTGCTGGACGATAAATATAATATCGCTACCACTACCATTCCCCAAGGTGCGGTAGATCAGGTGCAGGTGATCCAGAACCACCAGCCCGTTAAAGTGCTCCAAAATAAAGTAACGAGCGATGATGTGGCGCTCAACCTCAGCTTCAAAAAAGGCGCTAAATTACAGATGGTTGGGCAGGAGAGCATCGGCGCTGGCCTTCCTGGCAATTATGATGTGGATTTGAACGCCATGATGTTTAAGGATAAGTACAAGGCCATTAATTACCTTAAAGGCAATAACACAGGTAACGACCTGCAGCAGGACCTGGTATCGCACAATTTTGCCGATTATATGCAGCGGATCGATAACGATGTGCCGGCCACCATGTTATCGCTTGGTTCGGTGAATGACCCGGCTTTGTCGCGTAACCGATATCTGTTCAATCGCTCGGGAATTCTCAATCTCAATAACCTGGTCAATTTTAAAAAGAATGTGCAGATGAAGATCAATGCTTACTATTTGCGCGATACCCGGCGGCAGGACTACAGCCAGCACACCACCATCTTTTTACCCGGCGATACGGTACGCTATAATGAAACGCAACGTAACCGCTTCCGCCCCGACATATTGCATACCCAGTTTACGCTGAACATTAACCAGGATAAATATTACCTGAACGATGTGTTGCTGATGGATAACAACCGGTCCACCAATTACTCAGACCTGAATACAAACGGCAGCATGGTAAACCAGGTATTTAAAGATAACGCGCTGAATTTTTCTAATGAATTTAACCTGATCAAATCCTTAAGATCCAACAATATTATCCAGGCTTACTCCTATATCAGTCATTCGACTGAGCCCGAGAGCAGGACAATTGGGCCGGACTATAACAATCCAATATTCAACAATAATGTACCTTATGCACAGTTGGTGCAAAATGTAAATGTGCCCGCGTGGTATACCAATAACTATATTTCTTTCAAAATACCGTCGAACCTTATCACCCAAAGTTTCAGAACAGGGTTCAGTGTCCAATCACAAAAGTTAAACTCCGATCTAAACGTTGTACAGGCAGATAACACGGTTAACCTTGAATCAGACAGTTCCATCAACCACTTAAACTGGACCAGGAAAAAACTGTATGCCGAAGCGGCTTATGATCTGCCAGGCAGTATCCTCAAAGTGAACCTCAACTTGCCGTTAAGCCTGCAACAGATCAATTATTCGGACAGCCTGTATGCGCTGCGCAAGTGTTTAACAAGGTTATATTTCAACCCGCAATTAAAAGTAAAATATCAAACCGGGATGGAGAACTACCTGAATTTGCTTTACAGCTACCGCAACGAGGCCGGTACCATAGAAGATATGTACCAGGGCTATATCCTGAAGGATTACCGGACCCTTTATGCCAATAATGCCAGCCTTACCGAACGGCAGAACCAGTTGGCAGCCCTTGGGTTTAACTACCGCAAAGCGCTCACCCTTTTGTTCGCCAGCCTGAACATTGTTTATAACCATATCGCGTCCAATAATATTGCTTCGGAAGTAATTACCAACACCCTGCGGCAGCGTGTAGTGCTGCCATATTCCAACAGTACCGATTCATGGACGGTAAACGGCACTGTCAGCAAATATTCCTTTGCATTAAAAACCACTTTCAGCGGAGGGGTACAATGGCAAAGTAATAAGTCGGTGCAGATCCAGAATAATGTGCTGTTGCCTTTCAATACCATTTCCAGAACCATCAATGCCGGTGCAGATACCAAAGTGAATGAGCAGGTAAACTTTAGCTATAAAGTTATATTTACCCAAATCCAAAGTCATTCTGCAGCGGAGGCATCGGCTTATCATATTAACCAGCTGCTTCAGCAAGCATCGGTAAACTATAACCCTGTAACCTATTTGCAGTTCAAATTATCAGGCGAACATTACTTCACCCGCCAGCAAGGCAATCCTGATCTCAAATACTTTTTTGCAGATGTTTCGGCAAAATTCAGGGTCGAAAAATGGAAGGCCGACCTGGAGCTGAGCGCCGCTAATTTTCTGAACGTAAAAACTTACAACACGCTTTACTTATCAGCCAATACATTAACTGCCAGTTCGTACACCTTGCCGGGAAGGATTATATTGCTCAAAATAATGTTTCATATTTGAGTGGTGTCAGGTTTTTTCAGACAGGCTATCCGGCCTGCTGCTCCTCTTCCGTCAGTTTCAGCAATGTGGCTTCATTTTTTATGCGGATGCTTTTGCCCGATATTTCGATGATCCCCTCGTCGATAAAATCATTTATGGTGCGAAACAGCGACTCATACGCTGCGCCCGTAAATGAGGCCAAATCCTGCCGGGTAAGTTCAATATTGATAAAGCCCTGTTCATTTAGCCCGAATTTGTTTTTGAGCGAAATGAAAGCCTGTGCCACGCGGCCTTTAACCGGCATGTGTGCCAGGTTGCGCATCCGTTTTTCGGATTCCTGCAATTCGTTGGCAAAAAAACGCATGAGCTTAATAACAAAGTTATTGTTAACCTGTAGGGTGCTTTCAAAAAAGGGCATTTCGATGTAGCAAATTATACCTGCCTCAATGGCTGTGGCCGAAACCGGGTAAAACTCAGTACTGCCTAAACCAAGATGTCCAACAATATCGCCTTCGCAGGCAAAACGGAGAATGAGCTCTTTTTCCTTATCCCACTTTTTATGAACCTTTACCGTTCCCGAATAAACAAAGTAAATGCCGGTAACGGGATCACCTTCTTTAAAGATCTGCTGCCCCTTTTTGACAATGATATTTTTCCTGGCGGCACTGATTGCCGGGATCCAGTCGGGCAGGCAGTGTGTGCATAAAAAGCAAGTCCCCAAATCGCATTTATCTTTGTTTTTCGCCATTTATTGATTTGTATTTAAGCCAATGCTGTTATAAAAACATGCTAATTTATTAAAAGCGGCGGCCTTTTGGCTGTTCCCAGGTAGCCATGTTAAAAATAACTCCCAAACTTAACAATACCGCACCGCCAAAAACAGGCCATGGGAATGAGCGGATGCCATTAATGTTAATGCTCCACGGATGGGAATCGAAAGGATTAACGGTATTCAGGTCCCTGAATAGCAACAATCCGGCAATGATGCTTGCGGCACCTAAAACAGAAAGAATAATGCTGGTAATTTTCATAACTATTGTTTGTGCAATGATTTTTATTAAAAACTAAGCAAATGTTGAATAAAAACATTGCATGTGCAATATAAAATTGAAAATAAATTTATTTATGCTGCTTTAAGTATTACCTTTGCAAGAAAAATAGCACAGTCCCCTAAAAACGGAGCGGGACTAATCAAAACATGGAAACAAAACAGAACGCCATCCCGGTTTCGCCCTCATTAAATGATCTTTACAATTTTAAATCCGGTTTAAAAGGCACCAGGCAAATGAAAACAAGGCTGATCTTTATATCAGCAATTTGTATCCTCATTGCATGCCTCATCAGTATAATAGCCAAAGGACTTGTGTATCTTATAAATGTTGTTACCAACATTTCATTTTACGGAACGCTGGATGCCGGCTTTCACAGCCCGGCCAATAACCATTTGGGTTTATGGGTAATTGTTATACCGGCTATAGGCGGCATTATAGTAGGCCTGATGGCCCTGTATGGCTCCAAGGCGATCAGGGGGCATGGCATACCAGAGGCAATGGAGCAGATCCTGGTAAATAAAAGCAAAATAAAACCGATTATAACTTTTCTGAAACCCGTATCATCGGCCATAGCCATAGGTACCGGCGGGCCATTTGGCGCCGAGGGACCTATTATTGCAACCGGCGGGGCACTTGGTTCAACCTTTGGCCAGTTATTCAAAATATCGCCCAACGAGCGTAAAATTATTTTGGCAGCAGGAGCAACAGCGGGTATGTCGGCCATATTTGGCACGCCCATAGCAGCGGTGTTTTTAGCTATTGAGCTGTTGTTGTTTGAGTTTTCGCCCCGGGCCATATTACCGGTGGCATTAGCTTGTATCACCGGAGCAGCCGGACACCATCTGTTATTTGAAGCCGGGCCTGTATTCCCGATGCCTGATGTAGATACACCTTCAAATACCGCCCTGGCTATTTACAGCATCATTGGCCTGGTCATTGGCTTTATATCACTGGGGCTTACCAAAATAGTTTATTTTATTGAAGATAGCTTTGAAAAACTGCCTATCCACTGGATGTGGTGGCCTGCAATTGGTGGCCTGGCGGTAGGCCTGATAGGTTATTTTGCGCCGCACACCCTTGGTGTAGGATATGATAATATTATCACTATTCTTTCGGGCACATTATCATTGATGCTAATTGTGCGTTTGTGTTTATTCAAATTTCTTTCATGGGCTATAGCCCTGGGCAGCGGCACTTCGGGCGGCACGCTGGCTCCCTTGTTAACCATTGGCGGCGCGGCTGGTGCGGCTTTTGGCGCATTGGTGCACCTGGTATTTCCTGATGCGGGCTTAAGTATTCCAATAGCCGCACTTATTGGCATGGCCGCTATGTTTGCAGGCGCTTCAAGGGCTTATTTAACCAGTATAACCTT
The DNA here is from genome assembly GCF_050433785.1 of Mucilaginibacter sp. 3215. Lineage (NCBI taxonomy): Bacteria > Pseudomonadati > Bacteroidota > Sphingobacteriia > Sphingobacteriales > Sphingobacteriaceae > Mucilaginibacter > Mucilaginibacter sp. 3215. The sequence continues at coordinate 127,490 of NZ_JBNPWO010000015.1, read as the reverse complement.
CGCGCTGGAGGCTACTATGCAATCGCATGCATTACTACCGTTGCTTGGTGCCTGTACAGCATCGTACCTGGTTTCATTCTTCCTGATGGAAAATACCATCATGACCGAAAAAATTGCCCGCCGGGGGGTATACACCCCTGATTCATACGAACCCGATTTGTTACAGGTATTAACTGTTGCCGACGTTAACAATGAAGTTGGTGAAACCTTAAAAAGCAATAGTACCATAGCCGAAACAAGGGCCCGGCTTACCGGAAATAATATTACCCAAAGTTTTTTTATAGTGACTAATAGTGATGGCAGCTATGCAGGCATGGTTAGCCTGACCGACATTTATAACCATAGTATTTCTGCCGAACTCACCATAAGTAATATAACCAAGGCAAGTAAACAGGCCGTGAGGAGCAATGATCCACTGAAACGTGTTGTGGAGATCATGGCTGAAGAATCGGTAGAGGTGCTTCCCGTTATTGCCGCCGGAAATACTATAGCCGGGCAAATCTCCTATAAAGAGATCTTAAACACCTACTATCAGTATGTTGCCGAAAACCGGAAGCAAAACACACAGATCTCCCTTAAACGGCGTAGACTTAAAATTGCCGCCCGTGGCCGCAGCAGGGCTAAATCTTAAAAATGAAAGGCATCTGAATTTAAAAAGGAACCCCGCGTGATGTAAGATCAGTCGGGGTTTCTTTTTCTGAACATTCCTGTCTCGTAAAAAATTAAATACGCCGAAACTGGGTTATTGCTTATTTATTCTATAGCTTTGATTTTTAAAATATTGCCGCTTGTTTAGCAGCATTTTATCCTCCATTTCTGCCAATTACACCTATTTGATTTAACGTTGCTGTTGAAAGTAATATTTAACTATTAAATCATATTTTATGAAAAAATTTGTAATTGAAAGAGAACTGCCCGGCGCCGGTAATCTGTCGCCCGAAGAATTACAAGCTATTTCACAGGCATCGTGTTCGGTTGTGAATGAATTGGGTAAGCCCTATCATTGGATTCAGTCGTTTGTTACTGCTGATAAGATCTATTGCATCCACATTGCCGAAAGTGAAGATGTTGTTCGTGAACATGCCATGAAAGGGGGCTTTCCGGTAACCAGTATTGCCGAAGTTAAGGCCATCATTGACCCAACAACAAGCACCGCCACAGTTTAATATCAATGCCGGCTGGTAACAAAAAGAGGCCCGTAGTTTTAATACAGGCCTCTATTATTTTACAGTGATGCGTTTTAGTTACCCACCGAAACAGAAGCGTTGGTTTTAAACAGCGGATCGGGTTTAAAATAATTGCCGCCTGTAAAACTGATCACATAATCAGATTTAAAATGGGTACTTTTTTTATAATAATCGGTACTGATGATTTGAGCACCTGATTTTTGGGCTGCTATAAACGAGCTCATATCATTTGCGCGGGCTTCTTCTGTATCCGAGTCGGCACGGGTACGGATAATGTAACCTTTTTTAACCAGCTTTTGAATAGCTGCCAGGTCCTTTTTAGCATCATTCATAATGTGAATGGCGGCTTCAGGTGTGCCCGGCAATGCATCGGCAAACAATACACGGCCTTTTAACGATGGGTGACCGGCGATATAGGCAGCTCTTTTTTCGCCTTTTTCATCAAGAATAAAAATGAACTTCCCTTTGGCCGCTTTAAGCGTTGGCCAGTTGTTGTGCAACACAGCAGCTTCAAGGGTTTTGTATGTGCCGCGCACATCATCAGGCGTTATCAGGTATTGTTTACCCAAATTATCCAGTATCGCCTTGTCCAGGTCGGCAAAAGTTTTTGCTGTAAATTTTTCAGGAACAGTAAAGCCCGGTTTTTTCGACGGCTCGTCTTTAGCATTCATGGTAATGTAAATGGGATTATGATCAGGATGTTCATCACTCCATTTTTTTAGCTCCCGCAGGCAAAGCTTAAAAGTTGCACAGTTGCTGCGGTAGTCGATATCTTCAATATGAAAAACCTTAAAACCAGGTTCTTTCATTACGCCCCGGGTATCAAACGCCGGCTGTCCCGGCACCCAGTCCAACCCTTTGGGATGCGCGTACTTACTGCCCTTGGTATCGGCATATACATCTATTTCCAACGCGTTTAGGCCTAAATTGAGCTGATCGGTAAGGCTGATATGTTCATAATCGATCTTGCTCATACCAACCGAATCTCGCTTTTGCAAAAAACGGAATAGTTTAGGATCAATTGCCTGTTTATAGCTGTTGTGCGATCCTATTACCTGAAAATGGTTGATGGTTTGATTGTCGGGATCACTCTTAATTGCAGCTGCAATAAGAACAATACCGGCAAGTAATCCGCCTATATGTTTCATTGTTTAATTGGTTTTTATTGTTTAATAAACACAAAGCGCAAAGGATAATCCTTTGCGCCTTGTAAAAAGGGTATTATTAATAACCCGGGTTTTGTTTCAGGTTAGGATTTGTTTTTAATTCGGTTGATGGAATCGGATATAACCTGCGGGTTGGATCGGTGTTCATTTTCAGGTCGTCCGTTTTGCCGCCCATAACCGGTAGTGGATATTCTTTCTCGAATAAGCCATAACGGATCAGGTCATTACGGCGCCATGCTTCCCATGAAAGCTCACGTGCGCGCTCATCCAGCAAACCATCCAGGTCAATTGATGTAGCAAGCTCCGCGTGGGCACGGCTGCGTAGTTTGTTTACCAAAGTAAGCGGAGTTTGTGCGTCACCGTTTATGGTAGTAGGGGCAGCACCACGTAATATAGCTTCAGCTTTCATCAGGTAAATATCGGCCAAACGGAATACCGGTACATCGTTACTGTTTAAACGGGTAGCCTGGATGATGTTAACGTCAGGATAGTATTTAATTGAACGTACCCCTTCCGATTGCGAAGTTGTCACATCATTACCCAAATCCATTGGTTTTAAACCGGTAAGGGTTAGTGTTGGGATAATGTTAATTTGCTTGGTTGCGTTCGGGGCCGGGTAATAAACCGGTTGATTGGTGAAGCCGCCATTGCCATCAGGATAATATTGCGGACCGGCCAGCCATGTTTTGCTACGGTCATCGCCGGGAATATTAAAGCGGTTATAAAACTCGGGGGTGGTGCTCATGGCTATACTTAAGCCTACGTTAAAACCGTATGCCTGGGCCAGGTAATAAAAAAAGCCGAAACGGGTAAACTGGTTGCCCGGGATCTGCTGATCGTAAGGGACCGCGAAGATGGTTTCATTAATTGCAGGGCCGTTTGTTGGCAAAAATATATCCCTGTATTTAGCATCCAGGAAATAATTGGTGTTAGCCTGTACGCTATCACACATGGTAACGGTTTCCTGGTAACGGTTGGTGCCTGTATATACGCCAGAGTTCAGGTACATTTTTGCAAGCAGGGCAAACACCATACCCTTTGTTGGGCGGCCGTATTGTGATACGTTTGTTGCTGCATTGCTGGTTTTAGCAGGCAACAATGGTAAAACGCTTTTAAGTTCGCTTTCAATAAACTCATACACTTTAGCCCGGGGCTGATTGGCCGGTTGGGAAGTTACCGGGAAATCGGTAATGATAGGTACATTACCATACAAATCCATCATGAAGTAAAGGTATAGGGCCCGCATTGCTTTAACCTCGGCAATAGACGATGCTTTTTTTGTCGCTGTCGCTGATGATGCATTAATAACACTAATAATACGGTTACAGGTATTGATACCACCAAAGCCCCATTGCCATACGCCTATGACGTTAGGATGGTCAAAGGTCCAGGTATGGTAGTGTAGCTGGCGATACTGGCCGCCATCGTCAAAGTTACCGTCGCGGGCAGGTAGGATGGCTTCATCAGTCGATAGGTCCTGCATACGCCAGTAAGGCACTGCATAGCTCGATGAAAGGTTTGAATAAATAGTACCGAGCAATGCAGTATAATCTGCGTCTGTAACCGGGAAGTTTGATTTTACGTATTGTGATTCAACAGGTACATCTAATTTTGTACACGAATATGTGCTCATGATCACAGCAATTGCGGCACATATAAAAAATATCTTTTTCATCTTTGTCTTTCTGAGTTTTTTTTAGAATTGTGCAGTTATACCTAAGCTAAAAGTGCGTGTTTTAGGATAAAAATCGCGGTTATCGATGCCTGGGGTTAAACCGCCTATGTTAACTTCGGGATCAACACCACGGTATTTGGTAATGATAAAAATATTGTTGCCCGATGCATAAAAACGTAAGCTCTTAATAGCCTGAATGTGCGGTTTAATGGTATAACCCAAAGTAGCGTTATCCAAACGAAGGTATGAGCCGCTTTCAAGGAAACGATCAGAGATCAGGTATGCGTTGATGTCTTTGAACGATTCGCCTAAGGTAAATCTCGGTATATTCTGCAGTTTCGAGTCGGCTGGATTATTTAAAGCTGCAAGGGTTGCGTTCAGTATCTTGTTGCCATAAACACCACGTACCAGGAAGTTTAAGTCGAAGCCTTTATAGAAGAAACTATTGCTCCAGCCATAAACCAATTTCGGCTGCGCGTCATATTTAATAAACTGATCGGTAGTAAGCGGTTGGGTAGCAGTTGTTGATCCGTCGGCTTTTTGATAGGTACTTACGCCGTTAGCGTTTTTACCTAAATAATGCCATAAGTCAAAAGTGCCGATAGCATAACCAGGCTGAATGATCTGACTGTAGTTGCCCGACTGGCCCTTACCGCCTAACTGGGCAGTTTGAATAAAGTTAAGACCGAACTGGCTGTTTGATAAACTTTGTACAACGTTTTTGTTATGCGAAACGTTGAACGAAGTGCGCCAGGTAAAGGCCTGTGATTTTACAGGTACTGCGTTTAATACAACCTCAATACCGCTGTTTTTAATTTTACCTACGTTAGCAGTGTAAAACGGATAAAAATACAATGTGGTTGATACCGGGTAAGTGTAGATCAGGTCGGATGTTTTCTTGATATAGTAATCTACCGAACCGGTTAAACGGTTATTGAACAACCCAAAGTCCAAACCGATGTTGGTGGTAGCCGTACTTTCCCATTTCAGGTCGGGATTATCATTACGTACCGGACCAATAGAGTTAACAATATTACCATTGTTCAGGAATTTGCCGCCGCCCGGAGGTACACCATAAATTAATCTTGCAGTAAAGGCATCAAAACCTAAGCTGTTACCAGATACGCCGTAGCCAGCCCTTAATTTCAAATCGCTGATAACGGGAATTGATTTCATGAAATCTTCGTTAATAATCTTCCATCCTGCTGAAGCAGCCGGGAAGTAACCATGGCGCTGGTTAATACCAAATGCCGATGAACCGTCTTCCCTGAGTGAAGCCTGTAACAGGTATTTATCCGAAAACTCGTACTGACCACGTGCGTAAAATGAAACGAATCTTAACGTAGAAATATAGTTAGGGTTGAACACAATTTGTGAGAGTTGGGTAGGGTTTGACAGCGCCAGGTAATTATAAGTTAACGCATCGTTTGAAAAACCTTGTGTTTGTACACCAAAACCATCATTGTTACGATCCTGCTGATAAGAGTAACCACCTAATAATTTCAGCGAGTGCTTACCAAAAACACGATCATAATTAAAATAAGCTTCAACAACGTTGCTTGTATTGGTGTAAGCGCTGCGTACCGCTACACCACCGGCATTAACATATATACCCGATTGGCTGGTAGAATAAGTGTTAACGTTATTTTGTTCTTTTTGCGTTGATCCGGATATTGTAAACTTCAAGCCTTTCAAAATGTCAACAGAAGCGAAGCCATTGATCAATGTTTTGTTATTCTCTGTTTTGGTAAAGTTGTTATTAATTAACGATAACGGATTTAAAGGCCCGCTACCTGTACGGGTATAGTTTTCTTTATAAGTGCCGTCGGGGTTAAAAGGGCTAACCGTTGGCAGGTAGAATAAGATACCGGATAATACCTGGCTTTGGAAAATATCGTTGTTTTTGGTAACACTGTTGGTTAGGGTGATCCCTAATTTTAAACGGTCATTAAAAAAGCGTTGGTTGATATAGCCTTTGTAAATGGTACGCTCAAGACTGGTGTTTTTCAATATACCATTGTTTTTCATATAGTTTACACTCGCGCCATACTCTGAGTTGGTACCTGCGCCCCCATATGAAAGGTTATGATTTTGCGAGTAGCCGGTTCTTTCGGCCAGTTTTTGCCAGTTGGTGTTTGAACCGTCGTCATCGGCAGTACTTAGTTTTGGTACGCCATTGTCGGTTAAATATTTGCGCAGTTCATCGCCGGTAAGTACGTCGATGTTTTTTGACACGTTCTCAACAGCTCCATAAGCACTATACGTTAACCGTGTTTGGCCAGCTTTAGCCCTGCGGGTAGTAACAATGATTACACCGTTGGCCGCGCGCGAACCATAGATTGCGGTCGATGACGCGTCTTTCAATACGTCGATACTTTCGATATCGGCAGGAGCCAAAAGGTCTATGGACGCACCCGGCACACCGTCAATTACGTAAAACGGCTGTTGTGCAGCTCCTTCACGTAAGGTTGAAGGGCCCCTTAAAATAGTGGCCGGCTGTTTGTTAGGGTCACCGCTTTTGGTAATGTTCAAACCGGCTACTTTACCTTGTAACAACTCGGCAGGAGTAGTTAATACACCGGCATTAAAATCTTCGGCCTTAACCGAGGTGATAGCGCCTGTTACATCCTTACGGCTTGCGGTACCGTAACCGATAACTACAACATCTTTAAGTTGTTTGGTATCGGTAACCATGGTAACGTTAACAACTTTTTTGTCGCCGATGGTAACCTCTTTCGGCAAGGAACCTAAAAAGGTAAATTTAATGACGTCATCGGCCCCGCTTACCACTACCTGGTAAATACCGTTAGCCGAAGTTGAAGTAGCTTTACCTGTGCTTTTAACCGTTACTACCACCCCTGGTAACGGCAGGTTACTTTCGTCGGTAACGGTACCCCTGATGGTACGTTGTTGTGCAAAAACCGCTGACGAGGCCATAAGCATCAGCATAAAAAGACAAATCGTTTTACCCGATCCGTGCCATAATCTAAGAATAGATCTGTAGTTTTTTTCCATAGTTTTTAATTAAAGATAAACCCCTGTTTTAATAGTTGCCCAAGTTGAGAATAGGAGGGCCATAATTGGTGCAAAGCAACGTTTGTTTTATTATCAGGAAATAAATATAGGGTTAACTTATTTATTAATTAAATTTGATATTGATTTTCTTACTTTCGTTGCTTTTGGCTGATTCTCAGTCTTTTGCAATTGAAAAACAAGCAAACTTTGTTAACCGGGGATTAACAAGGTTTAAATTTTGCCGTTTTGTAAAAAGGGTGTTATGAAGCAACCGCTAAAAAATTCGACTTTTTACAATCGATGGAAAAAGATCTGTTTAGAAGCAATGGCGCAATTTACCGGTTGGCCAGCGAGATCATCGTGTAGGCTCCATTAGTTTGAATAGTAAACATAAATTCGCTGTTTTGGTAAATCTTGCTGCCGGGTTTTCCATAAATTATGTCTCTGAAGTCGTGACTTTCAAGATAGTCCTGGAATGAATGATCGTGCAACACAGGACACATGTACAGAAGTTGTTCCATCCTGATGGCGAGGGCCGTTTTTCGTTTTTTATTTTCCCATCTGTCTTTATCCTGGTTAAAAGTCCATCCGCTGCTGATTTTATTGAGTTCGGTAGTATAAACGCCCGGCCCTGCTTTCATAAGCAGGATCATATCGGCAGGGGTAATTTCTCTTTCTGCTGTGTTTGATTTGCGCCATGGATGAAAAGCAAGCAATAATATCAATAACGTAGCAGTTAGAAGGCCGATCCAAAGGTAATTTCGGCTTTGGGGAGGTTCGGGGATTATCGGATATTCGTGCGGGAACAGTTCATTTTTAATTACCGAGAGTGTATATTTTGCTTCGGCCCGGGCAAGACCTTCTGCAACCAACAGGGCCTCAATCTCATGATCTGAATTGCCGTCGGCAATCATCCACTTTATCTGTTCGGTAATTTGTTGTTTATCCATTGGTAATGATGACAGGGTTAGGTTTAGTTTTGAAACTCAAGATACATATTTTTATAAAGGCAACATAACGGCAATTAAAAATGTAGATAGCGTTTCTTGAATGGGATACGCAAGGTAAAAGCGGCTCTATTTTTTTAGCGTACAGTTTATAATTATTATTGCACCGCTTTAGTTCTTCAAAACCAAATGAAACGCATCCTCCCGGTAATTGTACTTTCCCAGTTTTTTTGCACTTCACTGTGGTTTGCAGGCAACGCCGTTATGGGCGATATAGCCAAACAATTACAGCTTGAACCATCTTATCTGGCTTACTTAACAAGCGCGGTTCAGCTTGGCTTTATTACCGGCACCCTTGTTTTTGCCATCCTTGGTATTGCCGACAGGTTTTCGCCAGTAAGGGTGTTTTTTACCTGTGCACTTATTGCCGCAGCTGTCAATGCGTTGGCATGTTTACCGGGAACGGATGCTGCGATACTATTAGTGCTAAGGTATACCATAGGTTTTTTCCTGGCCGGGATTTACCCGGTGGGCATGAAGATAGCCTCCGACCATTATCCGCAGGGATTGGGAAAAGCCCTTGGTTTTTTGGTTGGAGCATTGGTTTTGGGCACAGCGTTGCCGCACCTGCTTAAAAACCTGATGGCCACGTTGCCATGGCGGTACGTTATCTTGTCGACATCGATATTAGCCGCTTTGGGCGGATGTACGATGATATTATTGGTACCCGACGGTCTGGAAAGGAAGCCGGGAGTGGCGCTTAATCCGGCTGCGTTTTTACAAAGTTTTCGAAACAGGCAATTCAGGGCAGCAGCCTTTGGTTATTTTGGCCACATGTGGGAGCTTTATGCTTTTTGGGCTTTTGTCCCCGTGATGCTAACCGCCTACAATAATCGGTTCTCAAATGCAGTTTTGAATGTCCCCTTATTGTCTTTTCTCATTATTGGGATGGGCGCTTTGGCCTGTGCAGCCAGCGGTATCATATCGAAATATCTGGGAGTGAAAAAAGTAGCTACCATCGCGTTGACAATTTCTTGCACCTGTTGCCTGGCATCGCCGCTATTTTTATTTACCGGCTCGACATGGATATTGATTTCATTTTTATTGATATGGGCTATTGCAGTCATTGCCGATTCGCCGTTGTTTTCAACATTGGTTGCGCAAAATGCCGACCAGCAATCAAGAGGAACCGCGCTAACCATTGTCAATTGCTTCGGTTTTGCTGTTACCATTGTAAGTATTCAACTGATCGTGGCTTTACGAACGGCCGAAAACGCGCGATATATTTACATGCTACTGGCCATAGGGCCGGTTTGGGGATTAATGGCACTGATAACAGGGCGAAACACTCACCAAGGATAGAAAAAAGAAAAGCTCCGGATCATAAACCCGGAGCTTTTCTCTTTATTGCTTAACTATTAAATGCTTACCTGAATTTAATATTAACACTTCCGCCCGATGCTTCGGCTTTAACCGGGATGCCGCCGCCATTGTATTTACCGTTAACCCGTTCCTTTTCCCATTGCCCATTAAATTTAGCAACAGATGATGGCGACACGCCTTCACCTCGCAGGTCGAGGTCATAGCCCTGGTTTTGCGGAAGTTCGATATCAACATTACCGGCGCTTGATTCCAGTTTAAGGTATTTGCCCACTTTAAGGATTTGCGCGTATAAACCGCCGCCGCTGGTTTCGGCACTAACGCTGCCTGCCATGCGTTTAAGATCGATGCTGCCTCCTGATGTGCTGGTGATGAGCTCACCACTGATATTATTGCCGTTAACACCGCCACCGCTGGTCTCGGCATTAATGGTGCCTTTTAGGTTTTCTAAAGTTATACCGCCGCCACTGGTTTCAAGCCTGATCCTGCCGTTACAGTTTTTGGCCTCAATACCGCCTCCGCTGGTCTCAAGCGAAATATCATCGCCCGAGTTGGAAACATGAATGCCGCCGCCCGAAGTATTACCGCGGATGGTACCGTAAAGCCTGTCGATAGTTAAACCGCCGCCGCTGGTACTGAATTTTTCGTTGCCTTTTAAGTTATCAAGACCAATACCGCCTCCGCTGGTTTCAAGGTCGGTTGCGCATTGCTGCGGTACATAAATACGGAATGAGATGCTCAATGAGCTTCTCCAGTTAAAAAAGTTTTGACGCTTGCTTTTGGCGATGGCCCTAACTTCATGCCCGCTAACAGATATATCAAGTGTATAATCCTTGTCAAGGCGTTTTTTGATCTCTTCTTTTGAAAGCTCACTGTTATTATTGCCTTTGATGTAAACTTCAACGCGCGGTGCCTGTCCGGCTTGTCCGCTAACTACAATACCACCGGCTGATGTCCGTACCACGGCACTGGTAATAGCATCATTGGCTAATGACCTGGTAAGGTATAATGAACGGCTATCGCCATTTTGCGCTGCCGCCACAGCAGTTTGCCCGGCAAGCAAAAGGAGTAAAATATATTTTTTCATAAATGGGGTTTTAATGGTGATACAACTATGACCACACTTTACCCCTATACGTTACAGGTGTTTTAATTTTTATTTAGGCAGTTTAACCCAGCAAATCCCATAAATTACCAAAGGGATCTTTAAAAACTGCAACTGTGCCATATGATTCAATCTGGGGTTCACGAACGAAGATGATATTTTTGTCCTGCATCGCACGGTAATCGCGCCAAAAATCATCGGTCCTTAAAAAAAGGAATACACGGCCACCCGTTTGCTGTCCTATCCGACTTTCTTGTTCATCACCTACGGCCTTTGCTAACAGCAAGCTACACTCAAATGCTCCCTTGGGCCTTACCAACACCCATCTTTTATTTTCGTTGATCAGGGTATTTTCAATTAAGTCGAAATTCAATTTCTCCGTGTAAAATTGAATTGCTTCATCGTAGTTGCCGACGACTACCGTAATATGTGCTATAAATTGTTTCATGAATCAGATTATAACCGCCATTTAAACGACATGCTGTCGATAGCCCGCATGGTACACAAAATACCATTTAAATGATCATGCTCGTGCTGCATCAGTTCAGACAGAGCATCGGTCATGATCCACTGCTGTTGCTGCCAGTTTTCGTCAAGGTAATTTATGGTGATGGTTTTATACCTTTTAACTTTCACCAGCAGGTTAGGAAAGCTCATGCAATCGTCCCAAAGTTCAAAAAGTTCATCGCTGGCGTCCTGTATTTCGGGGTTAATGAAAACTGCAGGCTTGTCTATATTCATGTAAACGAGGCGTTTCATGATGCCCAGCTGGGGAGCCGCGATAGCCCTTCCGAAGTTGTACTTCTGTCTGATTTCTTGCATTACATTGTGCATATCTGCAACCCAGCCGCTTATTAGTGGCAGCTCATCCTGTAACACCGGGTCACAAACCTGGTAAAGGCGCTCGTCCCCAAGAAGCAAAATATCAGTCAGTTTTTTCATGCCATAGTAAAAGTAAATTTTTTATCCTCCGGATATCCGTAATAGCTCATATTTGAATTAATTTTATACTAACCAATTGAATTTGTTGTTTTCTGAAATAACGAAACCAATAAGCGTAAGCCGTATAAGCGAGAAAGTTGAGCGTTCGCCTTTATTGTCAAAATAAAGTTTTTATAGTTAGTTTGTAACACCATGCAGCCAAAAGAAATTTTAAAAGAGCACGTAAGCAAAACCGCCTCGCTGACCGACGAGCAGTTCGATTATTTCTTTTCGCATTTTACCTACAAAACATTTAAAAAAGGGCAAACTATAATCGGGGAAGGCGATAAGGTAGACTGTGAATATTTTGTACTTTCGGGTTATTTAAAGTCGTTTTTTATTAACAACGATATGAAAATGTTTATCCTGCAGTTTGCCATGCCTACCTGGTGGGCTTCGGATTATACCGCGCTTTATAGCGGAGACCGCGCTACAATCAACGTAGATTGTATTACGGATGCCGAAGTACTTTGCCTTACCAATCAGAACCGTGAAAAGCTTTGTAAAGAAATTCATGAGGGTGAGCACTTCTTTCGCTGGCGCACCAATAAAGGCTATGTGGCCACACAGAAAAGGCTTCTATCGCTCATGAATAACGATGCCAAACATCGTTATGAAGAACTGCTGGCCCAATATCCAACATTATACAATATAGTTCCAAAACAGCTAATAGCCTCATACTTGGGTGTTTCAAGAGAAACACTGAGCCGTTTATACCATTCTTAAACTGTGATCTACATCACATAAATAAAGCGGCGTTTCAATTGTGATGTAGGTCACACAGTTTCGCGGTCATTAGTCCCCAACTTTGTATTGTCATTAAAGACATAACAAAATGGAAACTCAAAAATTTGAAATCATCAGCGCAAAAAGTAACATCGACTGGATTGGTCGTAAGGTTACAGGCGCACACAATGGTACCATCGCTATAAAAGAAGGCACTTTAACTTTTGCAGATGGACAATTAACCGGCGGTAAATTCGATATCGATACCACCTCTATTAAAATCCTTGACATAACTGACCCGGCTACCAACGCCCAGTTTGCAGGCCACCTTGCTTCCGACGACTTTTTTAATTCAGAAAATTATCCCGAAGCTCAATTTGTGGTTACTGCTATCAACAAAGGCAGCAACGGCACTTATCGGATCACCGGTGACCTGACCATAAAAGGCATTACCCATCCTGTAGGTTTTGATGCACAGGTTAGCCGCGCTGCCGATACCGTAAGCGCAACCGGTAAAGTTGTAGTCGACCGTACCAAATATGGTATGAGGTTTCGTTCCGGAAACTTTTTTAAAGACCTGGGCGATACGCTTATCTACAATGATTTTGACCTGAATGTAAACATAACCGCAAAAGCTGTTTAAAACAGCTTTTGCTTAAAAACCAAAGCCATGCCATACGTAAAAATTGAACTGACCCGCGAAGGTGTTACCCGCGAGCAGAAACAAATCCTGATAAAGGGTGTAACCGATTTGATTACCGAAACCCTGAACAAAGACCCGCATTTAACCCATGTAGTGATCAGCGAAGTTGAGTTGGATGATTGGGGATATGCCGGCGAACAGACATCAGTATTAAGAGAAAGAGGCATCACTGCCAACAAGAAATAAAAAAATGAAAAAGCAAACAATAATCGTTACCGGAGCTTCATCCGGTATCGGTAAAGAAATAGCCCGTTATTTTTTAGAAAAGGGCGATAACGTAGTCATCAACTCAACAACTGCCGATAAACTGGAAGCTGTTTACCAGGAGCTTGGCGCAGGCGATAACCTGGCCATGGTTGCCGGAAATGTAAGCGATAAAGCCACTGGCGAAAAGCTGGCCCAAACAGCCCTTGATAAATTTGGAAGCGTAGATGTGCTGATCAACAACGCCGGTATTTTTGAAACCAGGCCGTTTCTTGAAGTTGATGAAGCCTACCTCGACCGCTTTTTAAACACCAACCTTAAAGGAACCTACTTTACCACCCAGGCCGCTATACCGCAAATGATTAAACAGCATGACGGTGTTGTGATCAATATAGGTACACCATTAGTTGGCCATGCTCTTGCCGGGGTACCTATTACAGCGCAAATGGCTTCAAAAGGCGCGGTACATGCCCTTACCATACAGCTGGCCGGCGAATTTGGTAAAGATAATATCCGGGTAAATACTATTGCGCCCGGTACCATCCGTACCCCAATGCACGGTGATGATGCCGACCAAAGCGCAGGATTACACCTGCTGAACCGCGTGGGCGAAGTTGAAGACGTAGCCCAAATGGTATACGCCGTTGCCAAAAACAATTTCATCAGCGGGGCCATTATCAATGTTGATGGTGGCATGGCAGCAGGCCATAATTTAAATTGAGTGTAAAATTCTTTTAGCAATTGCATTATGCCTTGCTTAGCGGCAGGCATAATGTTTAATTTATCAGTGAAATGGAAACTAACGATCAAAGCAAAGCCGCCATTGAACAGGCGCTTGAAAATTACTACTTCAAGGGGATTTATGAAGGTAATTTGGATTTGTTAAACCAGGTAATGAATACCGGCACCCTGCTTTTTGGCGATGTAAAAGGACAGCCTTATGCCAAAACATTGGATGTTTATCTGGATGGGGTAAAAAACAGGGTAAGCCCCAAAGATTCGGGAAAACCATTTGACGGAAAAATCATTTCTGTTAAAGCGGTAAATTCAATTGCTGTTGCCGAAGTAATGGTAAAAATGTACGACTTTAATTATCATGAGTTTTTGTCGTTCCATAAACTCAATGGCAAGTGGCTCATTGTAAATAAAATGATCAGCGATACGAATTAATTTCGTTTCTGTGATAAATTGATCTATAGTCTTCAGTCAGAAGTCGAAAGCTCTAAGTGCATAAAAAGAAAATCAGACTTGTGACTTCAGACTTAGTACTATCCACTTAATACTAAAATCATGTGGTATAACACAAAAGCATCGGAAATACTGGGTATTGATTACCCGATTTTACAAGGGCCTTTTGGCGGTAATTTATCGTCGGTTGAATTGGTAGCCGCGGTATCAAACGCAGGCGGGCTGGGCGGTTATGGGGCTTATACCCTAAGTGCCCCCGAAATCGCGGCAGTTGATAAACAGATCAGGGCAGCAACCAACAAGCCATATAATATCAACCTGTGGGTTTCGGAAACAGACGCGCCGAACGGTGAAGCTACTGATGAGCAGTTTGAACAGGCAGCACAATTGTTTAAACCTTATTTTGACGAAGCCGGGATCCCGTTGCCCGCTAAACCGGCTCCGTTTAAATTACGATTTGAAAACCAGTTGCAGGTGATCTTTGATCTGCGACCAAAAGTATTCAGCTTTATGTTTGGCACCCTACCTGCGGATGTTTTGGAGCAATGCCGCAGACTGGGTATTGTTACTGTTGGTGCTGCTACCACATTGGATGAAGCTATAGCTTTAGAAGCCACCGGGGTAGATATGATAATTGCTTCGGGCTTTGAGGCGGGCGGCCACAGACCATCATTTCTCGCCCCTGCCGAAGCTTCAACTACAGGCACTTTTGTGTTACTTCAGCTGATAAAAGATAAAGTTAAAACACCTGTTATTGCCGCCGGTGGTATTGCCAGTGGCAGAGGAGTAGCAGCAGCTTTAACATTAGGTGCCGATGCTACACAGATAGGGACTGCTTTTTTGGCCGTTGATGAATCGGGTGCACTTCCCGTCCACAGGCAAATGCTGTTCTCAGATGCAGCGAAATATACTACCTTGTCCCGCGCGTTTACAGGCAGGCTTGGCCGGGGGATTACCAGCAGGATTGCTAAAGACCTGGCCGGAAAGGAAGCCGGATTTTTACCCTTCCCCCTCCAAACAACTTTTATGTCGCCGTTAAGAAAAGCCGCGCTTGAGCAGCAAAAATGGGATATGATTTTGTTTTGGGGCGGACAGATAGCGCCAATATTAAAACACACCAAAGCAGCCGCGTTGATGCAATCATTAATTGAAGACACTACTAAAATTATGAACCCATGAAAAGCGAAGTTAATGTAACCTACCTGGGCGGACCGACCATCATTTTGGAGATCGGCGGTTTAAGGCTTATGACCGACCCTACGCTTGACCCCGCCGGCGAGCAATTCATGATCAACGATAAGCCTGCCTACCATAAAACCGAAGGCCCTGCTAATACCGACATCGGTAAAATAGATGTGGTTTTGCTAAGCCACGATCAGCATGGCGATAACCTTGACCATGCCGGCCGGGAACTGCTGAAACAGGTTGATAAAACATTAACCACCCAAATAGGAGCCGAAAGATTAGGCAGCAATGCCCTTGGCCTGGCCCCATGGGAAAGCGTAGCGCTTAACGATGAAGTGGTTATAACAGGTACACCTGCGAGGCATGGTCCCGCTGGCAGCGAAAAACTTACCGGTGATGTAACGGGTTTTATTATAACTATTGCCGGGCTCCAGATCTATATTACCGGGGATACCGTGTTTTATGATGGCGTAAAGGAGGTTGCAGAAAAATTTAAACCTCAATATGTATTCATATTTGCCGGGGCAGCCAAACCCCGCGGTCCGTTCAATGTAACAATGGGTACTAATGATGCTATTGATACCGCCTTTGCATTTCCTGATGCTACAATCATTCCGGTGCATTTTGAAGGCTGGTCGCATTATACCGAAACGGGCGAGATGCTGCAGCAATCATTTAACGCGCTGGGCATTGGCGGTCAGCTCAGGATTTTAGAGCCGGGCGTAAAAACAAGTTTATAAGCAATTACTGGTATCATTACCGCTCGTGGCAGGTATTTTGGGGTTCTGATAAAATTTCGGGCTCTTCTATTGATGCAACCACCTTTTTAGCGGCGCGCTCTGTAGCAAATGATGCTACCACGCAAGTAACCAGTATCAATATAATGGTGCCGTTCAGGATATTGTCGTCAATAATCTGCGCCTTATATCCCACTAAAATAATGGCAAGGGTAGCCGCAGCATGTGCACTGCTTAAACCGAAAATGAGGTTACGCTGTATGCCCGAATATTTGAATATTTTTTGGGTAGATAATGCCGCCAGCCATTTACCCAGCAAGGCTCCAAGCGTTAAGCTTACTGCAACAATGGTAGCCTGCGGCCCGCGGCCCAGCACACGCAAATCAACCAGCATACCTACACTGATCAGGAAGAATGGAATAAATATGGCATTACCCACAAAATCGATCCTGCTCATTAGGGTTGATGACTGCTGTACTGCTTTATTTAAAGCAAGCCCCGCCACAAAGGCCCCTATAATGGGTTCAACCCCTGCCAGCTGGGATAAAAAGGCCGACACAAACACAATAAAAAGCACAAACACATATGGCAGTGTTTTACTATCGCGATAGCGGTTAAAAAACCAGTTTGCCAGCGGCGGGATCAGCACAAACATGATGAACGCGAATATCGAAAGCGAGATCATCAGCTGCAACCAGAAGCCGAAACCCAGCCCTCCATCCTTAGCGCCCATAATTACAGGCAGCAAAATCAGTACGGCGGTATCGGTCAATATGGTGCCCCCTACACTTATGGCGACGGCCTCATTTTTTGCGACGCCATATTTGCTCACTATGGGATAGGCCACCAGTGTATGCGTGGCAAACATACTGGCCGTTAAGGCCGATGTTATTAACGAATAACCGAGCGCATAATAACAAACAGGAAAACCGATCAGTATTGGGATGCAGAAAGTAAAGAAGCCAAACACAAAGCTTTTATGTTTCTTCTGCTTAAATTCGTTCAAATCAAGCTCGATGCCGGCAATGAACATAATATAGAGCAGCCCTATGGTAGAGAACAGCTCAACCGCCGAGTTTTTGGTGAGCAGGTTTAACCCATGCGGACCAACTGCTATGCCAGCCATAATAAAACCCACAATACCCGGAATTTTGAACTTGCCCATGATGATTGGAGCAAGTAATATGATCAACAATATCAGCGAAAAAACAAGTACCGGGTTACTAAATGGCAGCTCAAGCTGTTGTGTTAACCGGCCCAGGATATCGGCATTATGCATGGGACAAAGTTAGCACATAATAGCTACTTTCTTTTATCGATAAACTTAACAGGCTTGCGCACCGCTTCAGGGAATTGTAATTTCTGCATCTCATCGTGCTTCAGATAGGTGATATGCGGGCTCACCCTTAGCCTGGCCTGCAAATTAGCCCGGATCTTGCGGTCGCATTCATCCGTATAGTTAACAGGCAACAGGTGAAGCAGTACTTCGTCCATACCTATCTCATTCGAGTACACTTCGGCTACAAAATCTTTAATCTCTTCCATGCCATTTAGCAGATCAAACAACGCCGGAGGGTAAAGGGTTGTACCCTTAAATTTGATCATTTGCTTTTTACGGCCAACGATAGATGATAGCCTAATACTTGTACGACCGCAGCCACATGGTTCATCAAAATAATGGCAGATATCCCCGGTTTTATATCGTAATAACGGCATACCCTCAACGCCAAGCGTGGTAATGGTAACCTCCCCCGATTCACCCGGAGCCACCGGGTTGTTCTGCTCATCCAGTACTTCAACTATCAATAGCTCTGGTTGGTGATGGCCGCCCCTGCCTTCGCCGCATTCGGCAAAAGCGGTTTGCATTTCGGTAGAAGCATAGGTTGAATACAACTTGATATCCCAGGCTTCGGTGATCTTTTGGCCTAAGATATTCAGGCTGAAATCGGTATTACGGATATTCTCGCCAATACAAACCGCCTTTTTTACTGACGATGTATTGATATCGATATGATGCTCCTGCGCAAAATGGATCAGCTTTAAAATAAATGATGGTACCGCTACAATAGCAGTCGGCTTCAATCGCAAAATGGTTTCCCATTGTAGCGATGGCACACCAGGTCCAAGCCTGATGATACCCGCCCCTATTTTGCGGATCCCCGAGTAATAGGCCATCCCGGCCATAAACTGCCTGTCGAGCGTAAGCATCAACTGGTATAAGTCGGCAGGCAAACCATCAGCACAGGTAAAAGAATTGTATTCGTTATAAGCCAGCCGTTCCAAATCATTTTCGGTAAGGGCAATAGTTACCGGGCTGCCTAAAGTGCCGGAGGTGGAACTGTACTCAATGATTCTCCCCTTATCCACACATAAAAAATCATCATTTCGTTTTTGCAGGTCTTCTTTAGTGGTGGTCGGGATCAAACGCAGGTCATCAAGCGTTTTGACCTGGTTGATATCGATCTGATGTGCTGCGAAAAGGTCTTTATAAAACGGCGAGTTTTGGCTGAGGTATGCCAGCAACTCCTGCAGCTTTTGCTCCTGGTATTTTACAACCTCGTGTTTGGGTTGGCGTGCTAATGGCTTAGGGTGTTGTGTTATCACTGTTCAATAATTACCACGGCCGATGCCATTGTTTTCAGATGGGTTAATGATACGGAAATTTTTAACGGCCCGTTACGGTTAATCACTCCCGCACTTTCGCCGGTAGGTTCTAAAATGGGCTTGCCGTTTTCATCATTGCTGATCTCAATTTCGCTAAAAGCGGTATCTTTTAGCCAGCCCGTACCTAATGCTTTAAAAAAAGCCTCTTTGGCGGCAAAGCGGGCGGCATAATGCTGATACTTATTGGTCTTACTCTCGCAATAGGCTATCTCTTTTGCCGAAAATACCAGCTCACGAAAACCCTGTTCTTTAGCAATACTGCTTTGCACACGCTCCACCTCTATCATATCAATACCTACACCTAAAACTGTCATGAGCTTACCTTTTTAGTACATTTTTCAACCTGCTTTTTGATATAGTTTTCCTCATTTACTGTGGCTATTACCTTGGTTAAAGCCGTTTTGTAATACCCGAGGGCTTTTTTATACTCGTTATGCTTAAACGAGTAATCGCCGGCAATCACATACGCGTGGTAAAATTGCGGATTGCTGGCCACTACGCTATCAGGGTTAATCTCGCCGCCATCAAAAGCTTTTTGCTTCAGCGTACGATAGGTTATAAAATTACGATAAGCCCGGGTGTTCAAAAACGTATCGGGCTTAATGGTAAGCGCGGTATCCATAATTTCATGATCGGTTTGCATGCCTTTCATGGCGAAGATTTTTTTTAAATCATAAGCAACAAACTCACCCAGCTGCCATGGCGAAGTGGAAACCCAAACCAGCAGCTTTTGCGGCTCGAACACTACCGAGTGGTGCGCTATCAATTGGTTCGGCGCTTTCTCGTTGCCCATACCAATATCTTCACCGTGCAGGCCCTGGCGGTCGCGCAAAATATCAACTGTTTTTTGCACGGTGTTCTTGCCTTCGGCATTCAGCAGTTCCATTAAACGCTGGTAACGATAGGGCGAAGCGCTATTGCTTAGTTGTACCAGGTTTTCTTTAGAGTGTGCCAGTCCTTTGCTTTGAAAGTGGTTGGCGCAAACAATATAGTTTTGGCGAGGATCATACACATCCAGCGTATCCGGTGTTTTCTCGATCACTACGGCTTTGTTATCCTCGGCAGAGGCAACCAAAAATGATTCGGACACAAACATTTTGCGCTTTTTGGCTATTGTGATGGCCTCTTTAATGTTTTTGGCGTACTGCAAGATCTCCCGGGCCACTAAAGATACCGGTGTAGCCGAACCCGATGGGATATTGGTTTTATCAGCGTTGATGGTAACGCTCAGGCCTTTTTCGTTCATGCCGGATACCGCGCCTACGAAGCCGCCCCAGGATATGGTCATGAATTTATGCCCTTCAGATGGATTGAAGAATGCCACTATTTTATCATGCGCAAAATTATCACCCACATAAAAATCAAAGTTGCGACCTATGATCATGGTACCATCGGCCGAGCGATCATTCCAGGTACCGAACGAGGTGCAGCCCACCAGCGCCATACTCTGCAATGCGTGACCAATATCATGTGCAGCATGGTAATTCAAAATGCGCTGATAGTTAGAGCCGATATACTGGTATTTATCCGAGGCTGATTTAGAGATGCCGTAGATCTCCTCTTTATATTCCTCGCTTACGTTCTTAGCCAGATCGCGGTTAAACCAGGCTATAAAATATTTCAGGAACGACAGGTATGATTTTGATGGGATGATTTTGTTGATCTGATCAGTAAAATAAACCTCCTGGTTTACCACCAGCTCTTTGCTCAGTTTGCCATTAATTACCCCGCGCTCAAAAGGCTTACCCTCTACATACATTTCAAACAAACCGCTTTTACTTTTCCGGAACCAGTTGTTATTAATGGTATAAAACCCCGGCGAAGGTTCCTTTCGTTGTAATTGCAAGCTGCTCAAGTCGGCAGGTTTGGGCGGGTAATCGATAGCTACGCAGTACAGGTAAATAAAGCCGATCAGCAGCAAGCCCACAAACACAAGGCCTGTATACAACAACCTTTTCCCAAACCGCTTCCAGCTAAATTTCCTGTTACGCATTTCTTATTTTATCTATCAGATCATCATTGCCCAACAAGGCGCAACAGGTAACTATCCCGCTCATGGCCGCGCCTAAAATGCCATGTAAATTAAGGTTTTGCCCGGTGAAGTACAAATTAGGCAATTTAGTGCGAGGCGAAATAAACGTTTTCAGCGGGTGTTTATAATCCTTGGCAATGCCATAAAGCGAGCCATCATCATTACCTATATAATCGCGGTACGAGAGCGGTGTGGCGGTATAGTATGAATAGATCTGACCTCTTAAACCCGGAAACTTTAACTCCACATCATCCAGTAAAACTTCAGCTCTTCGCTTTTTAAATTGCTCGTAAGTTTCTCCGCGATAAGCCTCATCAGATACGGTATTGAAAGTATCTTCCCATGGCTTCACTTCCTCATAACGCATATAGGCCAGTATGGTCATACCGTCTGCATATTCCTTATTTTTTGACGATGGTGTCATGAACACGGCATAGCCCAGCGGCCAGTTTTGCTCCGTGTAATCGGCCATGTGCCATACCTGTCCGTCCTTAAAACTATAAACGTTGTGGCTAAAGTATTTGAACGTATCTTTTTTAAATACGATGTTAATGGTAAACGACGATACGGAGTTTTCCAGGCTTTTCAATCGGTTACGATACACGTTCTTGATTATCTGCGAGTCCGTCATCTCCAATGTTTTTACCGGGTGAATGTTGGATATAAAATGACAGGCATCCAGCTTTTCGCCATGCTGCAGTTCAACATACGCTATTTTACCATCCTGTTCTACCAGTTTTTTCACGGCTTTATTCCGGATGATAACGCCGCCCCTGTCGCGGATATTGCGGGCAATGAGCCTGGCAATCTGCGATCCGCCGTCAACACATTTCCAAGAGCTTTCAATGTAGCTGTTAAGGATAAGTGCATGAACGTAGAGCGGTGTTTTATCGGCCTGCCCGGCATATAAAGAATTGTTACCGGCCAATACCTGCTGCAATTTTTTATTGTTGGTGATAGATGCCAGGAAAGCCTCCGTGTCCACCTCCAGCACATCGGCCTTTTCATAAAAATCATCCGACGAGCGCAAATTATACAGCGGGAACTTATCGCAAACCTCTTTCAGTTTATTGCAATAGGCGCGCAAAGCCGGTTCCTCATCCGGGAAATAGACCAGTAGCTGTTTGATGAAATTATCATAACCCTGCGCCTGCGGATATTCAACCGGATCATTATCGATCAAGATCTTATCAAAAGCATCAGGGCTTTGCTTTTCCAGTTTCAGATTATTAATAATATCTATATACTTAAAGATCTGGTATAGGTTTTGGCCTTTATCCAACCCGCCAAGATAATGAACCCCAGAGTCGAAGATCACCCTATCCCGCACATAAGTTTGCAGCGAGCCGCCAAGCTGTTTGTTTTTTTCAACAACGCAAACCCGATACCCTTCGCGACCAAGCATATCGGCGCAAAC
Organism: Mucilaginibacter sp. 3215; assembly: GCF_050433785.1. Lineage (NCBI taxonomy): Bacteria > Pseudomonadati > Bacteroidota > Sphingobacteriia > Sphingobacteriales > Sphingobacteriaceae > Mucilaginibacter > Mucilaginibacter sp. 3215. The sequence goes on along the minus strand of NZ_JBNPWO010000015.1, from coordinate 105,178 downwards.
CAGCCCACCCATACCGCTGCCAATGATCAGTACATCAAACTTATCACCCATAAACCGGCTGCCCTTCCTTTTTGATCACAAAAATAATATTTGAAGTGTATTTCGTGTTGTCGATCTCGGTGACCGAAAGCTTATGCACAGCTGCGATGTCCCTCAGCATTTGTCCGGAAAAAAAAGATAAGCCATTTGCCCCCGTTTTATTAAAACCGAGCAGTTTGGTTGAAAACGTTTCGGTAAGCTCCGTGCCCTTGTGCCTTTCCTGCATATCCTTATTGCCATCTCTGATGATGAGCTGGCCATTAGGAGTTAGTTGGGTGATACATTTTTCTATCAATTGCTTTTGCTCAGCGGGTTGTAAATAATGCAGCATATCGGCCATAATAATGGCATCATATTGCTGCATTTCAAAAGCAAGGGCATCAGCATAAACAAAATTGATCTCAGCCGTTTTGCTGAAACAATTGTTGGCTACTTCAATTTTCTCCTCATCATAATCAACCCCGGTAAACTCGCGCTCCGGTGCGGCGAAATGCAACATGTAGGGCATAAACCCATATCCGCAACCCAGGTCGAGCATTTTCCCCTGTTTAGGCAACAGCTCATGAAATACCTGGTAATTTTTTTCGAGGCAGACTTTGATCCGCATATACCATTCTAATACCGGGCCTTTGTACAGGTAGTTGTAAAACAGTTGCTCTTTAAAATAAGCCGGTTGCTCAATTTCGGCGCTTAGCTTTTGATATTCTTCTTTAAAATAGCGGCTGATATTTTTGGTGCGTTCGGCATAACCATTGCCAAATGATGTATCAGCAGCAGCAATGCGCGGCAGGTATTTGATGGTAATCGTTCCATTCTTCAGCAGAAAGTCGCCTTTGGTCATGTTATAACCTGTGCCGTGCAGCATAATGGGCAGAATATCCATACCCAGTTGCCCGGCCAAAAAGAAAGCGCCTTTATGGAAACGTTTCATTTTGCCATCGGGCGAGCGGCTTCCTTCGGGGAAGATCACCATTGAGTAACCTTGTTTAACTTTTTCGGCCAGTTCATCAACATTCTGCTCCACGCCTTCGGCCACCGGGAAATACCCGGCCATCCGTACCACGGCACCAAACACCGGCGAATTCCATACCCAATGATTGGTAAACAATATCAGCTTAGGGTGCTGCATGATCAGCACCAGGATATCTAAAAACGATTGGTGATTACTGATCACCACGGCAGGTTTCTCAAAACTGTCCTTGTTAACCACACGCTTACGCAGGTTAGGCATAATGTACATCATCGACCAACAAAACTTCGACAGGATAGCATGATAAACATATTTGCTCCTTGGCCCTTTAAACGGGTTGAGCTTGATAAGGAACAAGCCGATCAAACTTGATAACAAACATCCGCTTACGAAGTAAGTGAAGGCGAAAACCGAGATTATGAAGCCGCTCAATGTCCATGGGAAGCGTTTGGCTTTTACCCGGTTCCTGATCAGCAGGTTAAACAAAAACGGGATCAGGATCTGAGCCATTACCACTACGCAAACTATGCCGATGATGGAGATCAACGCGATAGAACGCAAGGCCGGGTGTTTGGCAAAGATCAGCACCCCCAAACCCACAACCGTAGTAATGGCTGATAGAAAGATGGACGACTTGTATGACGATAAATTCTTTTTACCCGTTTTATATTCCTGCAGCAACCCATCCATAATAAACAGGCTGTAATCATCGCCCAAACCAAATATCAGTGCCGATATAATGATGTTCACGATATTGAACTGAATGCCCAGCAAGCCCATCAAGCCCAAAATCCAGATCCAGGAAATAAACATGGGGATAAAGGAAACCAGTGTAAGTTCGATCCGTCCGTAAGTGAGCAGCAATACCGTAAACACCAGTAATGACGACATCACCGCGATACTGGTAAAATCATTATTAATGATACCAACAAAACGGTTTGTTAAGTATTGCTTATCAACAACAGTAACATTTGGCGAGTTCTCGAACAAGTTGTACAGCTTGGTTTTATCACCCTGCGAGATCTTAACCAATGTAATTACACCGGCCCTGCCTGGTCGCTCGGTGATGTAATCATCCAACAAACTTTTGCGGATGCCGGCCATTTCATCCTGGCCAACCGGTTTAAAGTTTTTATTGATGAGTTCCTTAAAATGGTCAAAAGCGGATGGCTTGAAACCTACGGCAGCGCCTTCATTAACCAATACAGCCATTAACTGCTGTTTTTTTGCAGGTGTCCAGTAGTTATTCCAACGGGCAATTCGGGCTTTTTGCAGCGAATCGGAAATAATTAGCGATGATACGCCGGAGTATTTTTTGACGATGTTTTTTTCTTTCAATAATTCTATCTGTGCCGAGAGCTTTTCGTTGGTGCGAAGCGCATCATCAAGGGTTTTTCCCTCGGCCAGGAGGTAAACTGATTGCAGGGCGTATTTATTAATCGCATTCAGCTTAGCTTCGGATGCTTTGAGTTTATCGGTCATGAAATTCATGCGGTTCATATCCGTTTCAAAGCTTACGTTCCGGGCGGTATAGCTAAATACTACGGTAAGAATGACAATAGTTGAAATAATAAATTTATTATACTCGGGATTATAGGCCGATAGCTTATCAATCCACGAAAGCTGGGCTGTATGCTGATCCTGTTCTTTTTTTGAGGCGATGAAATGCGGGAGAAACACCAACGAGCAAAACGACGCGCCGATTAAGCTAAAGGCCGCAAACAGACCAAGATCTTTCAGCATTTCCGACTCTACAAATTCCAGGCACAAGAAACCGCCGATAGTAGTAAAACTGCCCACAGTAAGCGGCATAGCCAAATCGCGGATCACCTGTTCAATACTACGGGTATGGCGATAATGATTAAACACATGCAGCGAATAATTAACCGCAATCCCCAGCACAACCGAGCCCGTCCCTAAAGCAATTACCGAAATACTGCCTTTCACAAAATAGATCACCGCCAGCGAAAACCAAGCACCGAACAATACCGGCACCAGGATCACTACCGGGGCACGCTTCTTTTTAAAATAAAATGCCAAAAAAACGACCAGGAAAACTATGGTAATGCCCTGAGTAAACATCGAATCACGCCGCAATTGCAGGGCGTTGCCTACCGATACGGCCGTTGTACCGAAGTAACGGCAATTGATCGTTGTAAAACTTTTTTTTTGCAGGCTATCGATAGTATTGTCCAGTCCCTTAAGCAGTACGGCGTTTTCGCCGGTATTATTGGGCGAATATTTTGGTGTGATGAACAGCAGCAGGTTTTTGTGATCTCTGGTCATTACATAGCTGTCGTACAATTCAAAATTTTCGTCGTATTGCAGCTGCTGTAATTTTTTAAGGCCGAGGTATGAGATGCCAACCGGGTCGCTGCTAATCATACTTTTCAGCGCTAAACCGGCAGGCGAGGTTAGCGTGCGCAAATCGCGGGCGAGGGTTTCTTTTACCTGATCGGGGCGGATAAGTGTGTCAATATTTAAATAATCGCGCTCGGTAAGGTAAATGGGCAGGTTTTTATTAATAGTACCAAAAAGCGCCAGCACCAACCCCTCATCAACCTTTGCATTGATCTTACTTACATACCGTGGAAGTTTTTGCTGAACGGTTTCGGTAAAATTATCGGCAAAGACGATAAGGCTATCGGGCTGCTGTTGTGTGGAATCTTTTAACGATACCATCACCACCAGCTTATCAACAAACTTGGAGTTTTGAAAAATATAGTTGAGTTTCTCTATCTTTTTATCCTTCGGCAGTATTTTGGAAATATCCTCCTCAAATCTTATCCTCGAAGCGAAAAAACCGATAAGCACAAAGCTTAACGCAAACACAGTATAAAACAGTGGTTTGCGGATATTGAAATAATTATAGATGCCTACCAGGATTTTTTCCATGAATTACAGGGCGGGGACTGGCCTCCGCTTAAACAGCTTTAGTAACGCAAAAGTGAGCAATCCAGCTATAATACCTGCAAAAATTGCCAGCGAAATGCTGCCGTAAAGATATTGTTCCAAATGTTCGCCAATGGATTTAAGCGAAATTTTATCCAACGGGATATCCACATCCTTGCCGCCCATCCATAGGCTACCTGTTTTATAACTCAGAAAAATAATAACCGGGATCATGGGCGCAACGCTGATGTGGGCTGCCGTAACCACAATGGCTTTATTGAGCCTGAACAGGAAGGCCAGCGAAATAGCCACCAACAACTGGAAACCCCAGATAGGGACAATCCCCATAAAAACGCCAAAAGCTACAGATTTAGCTTTTAACTGATGCGAGTGTTCAGGGTTAAAAAACAGGTTTTTGAGCATCTGCTTTGCTTTTTTTTTATCAAAAAGCGTCCTGAAAAAATCGCGGGGTTTGATGTATGCGAAAGTTATGATAACCAGTACAGTGTTGAGTACACTAATGCGCGAAAAATCCTGAAAAGGGCGAAAATGCGATACCCGTATTTCTTTGGGGGCATAATAAACCTTTACCGGAACCCAATCTATCTTGATACCTTTCCAGGCGGCACGAACGATCACTTCTATCTCAAACTCATATTTACGGGTAATGAATTTGGTGTTCTTTAACAGATGAATGGGATACAAACGATAGCCTGATTGCGTATCCGGGCATTTAATGCCTGTCTCCACCCGAAACCAAAAATTAGAAAACTTATGCCCAAAACTACTTTTCCCCGGCACCGACGATTGCTCCATATTTCGCGAACCAATGATCAGCGAATCCGGTTCCTGTTCCAGTTTTTCAATAAAAGCAGGTAGGTCGGTAGCAAAATGCTGACCGTCCGAATCAATGGTGATAGCGTGTTGGTAACCCTGCTCGGCAGCAAATTCAAAAGCTTTGCGCAGGGCCCAGCCTTTTCCCACATTTTGGGTATAACTTACTGATTGTATTTGCGGGACCGACCGGATAATGGCAGGAGTACTATCAGTAGAGCCATCATTTACCACAATAACCTGATCGGTATAAGCTAACACATCGGTAATAACAGCGGCCAGCGTACCCTGGTTATTATAGGTGGGTATAATAACGCATACCTGTAATTGTTTAAACTTTGCCTGTATAAGTTCTAAATTATCCGTCATATATCATTCAATCGCACGTACCGGCTTCAGTCCAGGTTTTTATCAATGGGTTTTGTGGGTTTACGTTTAATACTTTACAAAAGTATTGTTTCAGGTTAAATTAAACGTTAAATTTTAGTGTGAAGTATTTTATAATACTCAATGTTCGGTGATAGCGACTCCTCACCTTGGCTACGTCTTAGTTTAATATTTTAAAGAAAACACTGTTAACAGAAACCATATCCCCATATAAATCACAAAAATTAAAAAGTCTATCCCTGTTATTTTCTCACCTTCAATCCAATCTGTTCTTGCTCCTTTTGACGGCACGCCAAACTCTCGCTTTTGTGCTTTTATACTAAACATCCTCAACAATTGAAAAAGCAACAGCAAAGGGAAAGTATTGGCAAGAGCGCCAGATGGATTTGCCATCCCTATGCCTAATTCAACATCATATCTAAACCATAAAAAAACGATAAAATGTATTATCCCGAAACACAACCAGATGAGATACGATCTAAAATTCCTTAATGACACATATAGGAATCCATAAAAAAATAGCTGGGTCGATATGGCATAGGCGACAATGGAATTTTGCCTTGCACTTACCCCTAAGATAAACGGAGAAAATACAATAACTAACGTTAGTGCAGTATAAATAACAATAGTAACCTGCTCCCAGTATTTAAGCTCTTCATAGTGAATAAACGGCTTCTGGATTTTAGTTTTCTTCATTTGCAACAAGGTCAGCTATCAAAACTATCATTTTTTTGAATATGATTTAGAGGCAGGATTATTATTAACGATAAATAGCCCAATGTCTCTACAATACCCACCCGCCGGGCCCGTTAAATAGCAGCCACCCCTCCGAAGCAAAGGACGGCGTTGTTATTTTCAAATCCGAACATTTACCTTATTTTCGCCCTGATTTTGTGAAAAAGAGTAATCAAACCTTATTAAATAAAACTGCTGTGCCCATACTACAGGTTGGAGGAAAAACCCTTACGCTAGATGATTTTTACCAGGTAATTTTTAATAGTGCTACGATTGCTCCTGACGAACAGGCACTGCAAAAGGTAGAAGCCAGCTTTACTTTTCTTGGCAATTTTTCATCCAACAAGCTTATTTACGGCATTAACACCGGCTTTGGCCCAATGGCGCAATACAAGGTGAGCGATGAAAACCGTTTGCAATTACAGTATAATCTCATCCGCAGCCATGCTTCGGGCGGTGGCAGTTTGATGCAGCCCCAGTTGGTAAAAGCCCTGATGCTTGCCCGGCTTAACAGTTTTATGCAAGCCCATTCCGGTGTACACCCCGAACTGGTGAACCTGCTTGCCGAACTCATCAATAAAAACGTTACTCCCTGTATATTTGAACATGGCGGCGTAGGTGCCAGCGGCGATCTGGTACAGTTAGCCCACCTTGCACTGGTTTTAATTGGCGAAGGCGAGGTGATTTATAACGAAAAAGTACAACCAACAGCTTCTGTTTTTGAAAAACTGAATATTAAACCACTGCAAATCCATATCCGTGAGGGACTGGCCATTATCAACGGTACTTCGGCCATGACCGGGATTGGATTGCTGAATATTATCCGAGCTAAAAAACTGCTGGGCTGGTCGGTAATGTTATCGGCCATGATCAACGAGGTGGTGGGTGCTTTTGATGACCATTATTCGCACGAGCTAAACAGGGTTAAACATCATACAGGTCAAAATGCTATTGCCGCGCAATTGAGGGAAATCCTGAAGGATAGCCAAATGACCCGCAGCCGCTCAGAGCATTTATACAATCCCGAAAATATTGATCAGGAAGTTTTTGAGGATAAGGTGCAGGAATACTACTCGCTTCGTTGTGTTACGCAAATTCTCGGTCCGGTGTATGATACAATTGCTCGGACAGAAAGCGTGGTTGTAGATGAACTGAATTCAGTGAACGATAATCCGGTTATCGATCATGAAAACCATAACATCTTCCACGGCGGTAATTTCCATGGCGATTATGTTTCGCTGGAGATGGATAAACTCAAGATAGCTGTTACCCGTTTATCGATGCTATCAGAAAGGCAGTTGAATTATTTACTGAATGATAAGCTGAACCAGAAGTTTCCGCCGTTTTTGAATTTAGGTGTATTAGGCTTCAACTTCGGAATGCAGGGAATGCAGTTCACGGCTACCTCAACCGTTGCCGAAAACCAAACCCTTTCGTATCCCATGTACGTACACAGTATCCCAAACAATAATGATAACCAGGATATTGTAAGCATGGGTTGTAATGCGGCATTGTTAACAAAAAAAGTGATCGATAACAGTTTCGAGGTACTGGCTATCCAGGCTATGACGCTGCTGCAGGCTGTCGATTACCTTGATTGCGCAAACAAGCTATCTACCCAAACCAACAAAGTTTATACCGGCTTGAGGGCTATATTCCCTACATTTATTGAGGACAAACCCAAATACCAGGACCTGCAGCAAGTAAAAGCCTATTTTGAAACTGCCGAAATATTTCCTGAATTTATTAAACCTTTTAACACCAAAAACATCATATGAAATGTGCATTAGTAACCGGCGGCTCAAGAGGAATTGGCAGGGCCATTTGCTACAAAATGGCCGCTATGGGTTATTATGTACTGGTAAACTACAAAGGCAATATTGATGAAGCCAACAATACCCTCGCCCAGATCAGGGAGAACGGCGGCGATGGCGAACTGTTGCAATTTAATGTAGCCGATAAGAACGATATCCAGCAAAAATTAGGCAGCTGGATAGAAACCAATACCGAAAAGTACATTGAAGTTTTAATAAACAACGCCGGCGTTAAAGATGATGGCCTGATGATGTGGATGACAGACCAGCAATGGGATGGCGTAATAAATACGAGCTTAAGTGGCTTCTTTTACGTTACGCGTTTAGTCCTTAACGGAATGCTGGTTAAAAAATACGGCCGGATTGTGAACGTGGTTTCGCTTTCAGGGTTAAAAGGCTTGCCGGGACAGGTGAATTATTCGGCCGCTAAAGCAGGTGTTATCGGTGCAACCAAGGCATTAGCGCAGGAGGTTGGCCGCAGGGGGATTACGGTAAATGCTGTAGCACCCGGTTTTATAGCTACAGATATGACTGCCGGGCTTGATGAAAAGGAGTTAAAAGCGATGGTGCCCTTAAAAAGATTTGGCACTCCCGAAGAGGTTGCTCATGCGGTAGGGTTTCTGGCGTCGCCGGAAGCCGCTTATATTACAGCTGAGGTGCTTTCGATAAATGGTGGGCTTTATTCGTAAAAAAGAAAAAAGCCGCCCCAACCGCCGCCGCTCGGCTCCAGCCGAGTGGCAACTATCAAGCGGCCTCTGGCCGCCGAAGCGAAAGAAGGAAGAAAGCCAATAATTACCACTCGGCTGGAGCCGAGCGGTGGCAAATTTTATTTACCGATAACAAACACAAGCGTAATTAACTCTTAATATAAACTTAATTATAAGCTATTAAGATACAGGTATTTTAATAGCCGAAATTTGGAACATTAAACGAGCGCTATACATACAAAAACCAGATTAAGTTCTATTTTTTTGTATTTTTATCACATTTTGTTGACTATGTACTATCAGTTTTTGCTCAAATATGAATAGGGTTGTGATAACAGGGATGGGTATCTATTCGTGTATTGGGAAAAATCTTGATGAAGTTAAGGAATCCCTTTATGCCGGCAGGTCGGGCATTGTATATGATGCTATCCGTAAAGATTTTGGCTACCGCTCGGGCCTTACCGGTGCGGTTGAAAAACCCAACCTGAAAGGCACGCTTGATCGCCGGGCACGTATCATGTTGCCCGAGCAAGGCGAGTACGCCTACATAGCTACCATCGAAGCATTACAACAGGCAGGTATCGATGCTGATTACATCGCCCAAACCGATGTAGGCATTTTATACGGTAATGATAGTACCGCTAAGGCTGTTATTGAAACTACCGATATTATCCGCGAAAAAAAAGACACTATGCTCATTGGTTCGGGGGCAGTTTTTCAAACCATGAACTCCACTGTTACCATGAACCTGGCAACCATATTTAAGCTGCGCGGTGTCAATTTTACCATCAGCGCGGCCTGTGCCAGCGGTTCACATTCTATAGGCATGGGCTATCACCTCATCAAAAGTGGTATGCAGGACTGCATCATTTGCGGTGGTGCGCAGGAACTAAGCCATTATTCAATGGGCAGTTTTGATGCGCTTTCGGCATTTTCCGTACATGAGGCCGACCCGGCAAAAGCTTCCCGCCCCTTTGATCGCGACCGCGATGGATTGGTGCCAAGCGGTGGTGCTGCTACCGTGATCCTGGAAAGCCTGGATTCGGCCCGGAAAAGAGGCGCTACCATTTTGGGCGAAGTTGTTGGTTACGGTTTTTCATCAAACGGGGGGCATATCTCAAACCCAACGGTTGAAGGGCCGGTACGCTCGTTGAATATGGCGTTAAAAGATGCCGGTATAAAGGCTTCTGAAATTGATTATATCAATGCTCATGCCACCTCTACCCCTGCCGGCGATGCCAGCGAGGCTAAAGCCATTGATGAAGTTTTTGGAGATTATAAGCCTTTGGTAAGCTCAACCAAATCCATGACCGGCCACGAGTGCTGGATGGCAGGCGCAAGTGAAATTGTTTATTCCATGCTAATGATGCAAAACTCGTTCGTGGCGCCTAACATTAACTTTGAAAACCCCGACGAGGATTCGGCGAAACTTAACATCGCTACCGAAACCGTCGAAAAAAATATAGATACATTCCTGTCAAACTCGTTTGGGTTTGGCGGCACCAACTCGTCCCTGATTATTAAAAAATATATTTAAACTAAGCCATTATGCAAATTGAAGAGATCATAGAAAAAATCAACAGCTTCCTTGCCGAAGAATTTGAAGTTGATGCAGATAAAATGGTGCCCGCAGCTAATCTGAAAGAAACCCTCGACCTTGACAGTCTTGATTATATCGACCTTGTTGTAGTAATTGAAAGCAACTTTGGGTTCAAAGTAAAACCCGAAGATTTTACGGGCATTGTTACCTTCCAGGATTTTTACGATTACGTACTATCACGCGTACAACCTAAGGAGCTTGCATAATGCCCGCCTGGCAGGGAAAATCTAAAGGCAACACCCTTGGCTACCGCATTTTTGTAAGCGTTTTAAAAACAGCAGGTGTAATGCCGGCCTATTTTATGCTGAGGTTTGTAGCGCTTTACTATTTCCTGTTTTCGTGGCAAACATCAAAAGGAACATACTACTATTTCCACAAGCGGCTCGGTTTCGGCAGTGTAAAATCAATATTCAAGCTTTACCGAAATTACTATCTGTTTGGTCAAAGTATTATCGATAAGGTGGTGATTATGTCGGGGATTCCCAACAAGTTCACTTTCAACTTTGATGGAATCGACAACCTACGGCAGATTGCTGCCATGAACAAGGGCGGATTACTGCTTAGCTCGCATATCGGCAGCTGGGAAATAGCAGGTGAGCTGCTTGACCATATCAACACCCGCATTAATATCGTAATGTTTGATGGCGAGGACAAACAGATCAAGCGATACATGGATTCGGTAACCGGCGAGCGGAGAATAAACATCATTGTGATCAAAAATGACCTGTCGCACATATTTAAAATCAACGCCGCATTTCAGAACAATGAGCTGGTTTGCATGCATGCCGACAGGTATATCGAAGGCAATAAAACCATAACAAGGGAGTTTTTAGGTGAGGATGCGAAATTCCCGGCAGGGCCGTTTGTAATGGCCGAAAAATTTAAAGTCCCGGTAACTTTTGTTTACGCTTTAAAGGAAAGCGCGTTGCATTATCACTTTTTTGCCAGCCCGGTAAAGGATTATTCAGATCTGGGCAGGGGCAAAGGCATGGAGCAACTTACAAATGATTTTATCGCCAGTTTTGAAAACAAGGTAAAAATGTATCCCGAGCAGTGGTACAACTATTATAATTTTTGGCAATGACCTTACCAACACAGGATATTTTAACGTTAATACCACAGCGCCCGCCATTTGTAATGGTTGATACGCTGGTGTCTTCGTCGGGTGATACCACGGTAACATCGCTGTTGATATTGCCCGAAAATGTTTTGGTAAGCGATGGTGAATTAAGCGAAGCTGGACTGACTGAAAATATTGCCCAAACCGCCGCCGCAGGTGCTGGATATGCAGCTCATCAATTGGGCAAGTCTGTACTGCCTGGTTTTATCGGCGCGGTAAAAAACCTGGAAGTATTTGCTTTGCCAAAAGTTGGCGATACCATAGAAACCGAAGTAAAAATTGAAAACCAGGTTTTCGATGTTACCATCATCAAAGGAAAAATTACTTGCAAAGGCATAACGATAGCCCAATGCGAAATGAAAATATTTATTCAACCACAATAATATCAACCATGAAAAAAAACGCAATTAAACTGAGTTTACTGATACTTTTATTAACCGCGTTCTTAAAACCGGCATCTGCCCAAACCAAAGCAGAGGTATTTGATAGAAAAACCCCGATAACCTGGTTAGGTATGGATTTTTCACAAATGAAATTCATTGGTTCGGAAGAAGCTTACAGACGGGAGGTGATCAATGCCGAATTTGTTGGCAAATACATCCCCCTATGGGAAAATTTCTTTCTAAAAGAACCTAAAAAATATAACCCGGCCAGGGCGGTTCACCGCGATACCGTTCATTTTGCAATGAATGTTACCGAAAAAGTTAACAACGCGCTTACCAAAAACTTCTTTGATACTGATCCCGGTCATTTCAAAACGCTGACCGAAAAAGATATTGATGCATTGATTAAAAACTATGATTTTTTAGGTAATAAAGGCATCGGCATGTTGCTGATTGTTGAAGGCATGGATAAAGGGCGGGCGCAAGGGGGCGCCTGGGTAACTTTTGTTGATATGGATAAGAAAACTGTTTTATATACCGTTTTCCGCACCGGCAACAGCCGTGGATTTGGTTTTAGAAATTACTGGGCACACCCATGGCCGGTAATCCTGGACGATTTTGGCGCTGATTTCGATCTTTTCAAAAAATACTAAGCCCCTAAGGTTTTGCAGCAATCGCTAATAAATACTATTGAGATTGAAGTCAAATTCAGCGATGTGGATATGCTGGGCGTGGTTTGGCATGGCAATTATGTCCGCTATTTTGAGGACGGTCGCGAAGCATTTGGCAAACAATACGGCCTGGGTTATATGGATGTATATAATGCGGGCTACGTTGTGCCTATAGTTAACGTAAATTGTGATTATAAGCGCTTTTTGCGGTACGAGGATAAGGTTATTATCGAAACCACCTACACCCCTACCGAATCGGCCAAGATCAATTTTACTTACAGGTTGCTCAACGCCCAAACAGGCGAACTTATCGTTAAAGGATCGACAACACAGGTTTTTGTTCGCCGTGATAATTTTGAACTGCAACTCACCAACCCGGATTTTTTTCTGGATTGGAAACAACAACAAGGTTTGATATAACAGAACGCCGTGATGAAGAAGGTTTACCTTGTTGCCGATAATGTTTACTCGCCGTTAGGGGCTACCACCACTCAAAATTTTGAGCACCTGGTTAACGGGGTTTCAGGCGTGAGGCACCACGATGATAAAGTCCTGTCTGACGATCCTTTTTTTGCATCGCTATTTGAAAAAGTATATTTTCAAACCGATGAATGCTGCACCAAATTCGAGCACCTTCTCATCGCTTCGTTAACCGAAACCTTACATGGAGTCGATAAAAATATATCCGATAAAAAAACTGTTCTGATTATTTCCAGCACCAAAGGCAACATTAGCCTGTTGGAAACCGAACAAGCGGGCCCTGAACTGGATGAACGGATAGCCCTGCATACTTCGGCCAAAAAGATAGCCCAACATTTTGGCTTTATTAATGAGCCAATAGTAGTTTCGCATGCTTGTATTTCCGGCTTGGTAGCTATGATAACCGGGATGCGGCTGATCCAATCCGGGCAGTACGACCATGCGGTTATAGCCGGGGCAGATGTGATTTCAAAATTTGTGCTTTCGGGCTTCCAATCTTTTCAGGCCGTTAGTCGGGGATTATGCAAACCATTTGATGCAGATCGTGATGGTATCAATTTGGGAGAGGGCGCGGCTACGGTTATTCTATCTACAGACAAACCAACCGGAGAAGCTATTGAATTAGTTTCGGGTGCAATAAGCAATGATGCCAACCATATTTCAGGCCCATCACGCACCGGCGAAGAATTATATTACGCCATCAATAAAGCGATGGATGCTGCCGGTTTAAAGCCTGAGGATATTGATTTTATATCTGCCCATGGTACAGCGACCGTTTATAACGACGAAATGGAAGCAAAAGCCGTAACGCTGGCCGGTTTGCAGCATGTTCCACTCAATAGCCTGAAAGGGTTTTACGGGCATACCTTAGGCGCATCAGGCTTGATCGAAGCCATAATTTCAGCGCGATCATTGAGGCAAAATATTATTATTCCAACAAAAGGTTTCAACAAACAAGGTGATGCCAACCCCGTAAGTGTTTGCAGTCAGTTAATCTCAAAACCGCTCAATAGCTGCCTCAAAATAGCTTCAGGCTTTGGGGGATGCAACGCTGCTATAATCCTAACCAAATCACAATAATGAAAAAAGCACTGATATTATTTGTTTTATACTCATTGATCTGCGCATGTAAACAGAAGCAGAAACCCAATCCCGATATCTGGACAAAAGAATATGAACAAGGGCTCTACAACTACATTGATTCTACAACCAAAGGCGGCATGGCTGATGAGCGGGAAAGAATAAGTTATATAAGGTACATGGTAAGGCGAATCAAGGAGGAAATCCCCAATGGCTTTAATTCCGTGTCAAAAGATAGCTTGCAAAGTTTAAACATAAAAATCACCCGGGAGTATTTAATAAAACAAAGAAACGAAGGGCGTTCTTTTGAAATGGCAACCCGTTATCAAAAATGGAGCCCCTTTATAGAAAAAGGGTTCAGAGATAATTATGTTGCCATATATCAAAGTATGGGCCCCGGATTTGGCGATAAATTATGCGATTGTATGGTTGGTAAACTAAAAAAAATGTACCCCGACTCATTACCACTTCCAATCCCAAAAGAAATTAACCGAAAATTAACCCTTGAGTGTGTTGAGGTAATTAAAAAAAGCAAATCAATTTAACCAAATCACAACAAGATATTTGATAATATGAATACAGAACAGGTAGACGTATTGGTGATAGGCGCTGGTCCGGCTGGAACAGTGGCCGCTTCTATCGTACACCAGGCGGGCTTTAAGGTAAAAATTGTAGAGAAGCAACTTTTCCCCCGCTTTGTGATTGGCGAAAGCTTGCTGCCCCGCTGCATGGAAGCATTAACCGAAGCCGGTTTTGTCGACGCCGTTAAAGCGCAAGGTTTCCAGGAAAAAACGGGCGCAAAGTTTGTGAAAGACGGTAAGATCTGCGACTATCAGTTTGCCGATCAGTTTACTCCCGGTTGGAAATGGACCTGGCAGGTGCCCCGGGCCGATTTCGACAAAACTTTAGCCGATACCGTTGAAAAAATGGGCGTTCCTGTTCATTACGAAACTACCGTTACTAATATTGTTTTCAACGGCCAAAACTCGGTAATTACATTGGAGGATAAAGACGGAAATCAAACAGAGATTTCGGCCCGTTTTATCATCGATGGCAGCGGTTATGGCAGGGTGATCCCCAAACTATTTAACCTCGACAGGCCATCTACCCAGGTTCCGCGTAAGACCCTGTTTGTGCATACCGTTGATAAAAAACGTTCCATGGCCGATGAGCCAAACCGCATTACCATTGTGGTACATCAGCCCGGCGTTTGGATCTGGATCATTCCTTTTGCCAATGGCATTACCTCACTGGGGTTTGTAGGCAACCCTGAGTTTTTTAAACAATATGAGGGTAGTGATGAAGAAATACTGCGAGAACTCATCGCTTCGCAGCCTTATTTCAGTGAACGGTTTGCCGATGTAGAATTTAAATTTTCGCCCAAAGTGCTGGAATCATGGTCGGCCACAACAAGTAAATTTTATGGCGATGGCTTTGTGCTTACCGGCAACGTGACCGAGTTCCTCGACCCTATATTTTCATCGGGCGTAACGCTGGCTACGGTTTCGAGCCAAACGGCTGCCAAACTCGTGATTCGTAAGCTCAAGGGCGAACAGGTAGATTGGGACAAAGAATACATGCAGTACATGATGCAGGGCGTAAACACCTTCCGCTCATATGTTACCTCATGGTACGAGGGGGTTTTGGATACCATATTTTTCGCCGATAACCAGGATCCGCTTGTGAAAAGCCAGATTTGTTCGGTATTGGCCGGTTACGTTTGGGACCTGGATAACCCCTACGTTAAAAACCACGAAACAGCATTACATAAACTGGCACGCACCATTACTTTAAGGGATATGGTAGCGGCGGATAAGAGCTGAAAGCAGAACGCTTAAAGCTCAAAGCTTTTTATTTGATTATAATATCGACAGACGCATTATAAATTGAAAAACCACTATTACATATCAGCTCATTGCAGTATCAGCGGCAACACAGTTCGTTATAATAACGAAGTGGTGTTTGAGGGTACAGAGAGTGATATTCCCGGTTTTTTGCTGTCGGTTTATCAGCACCTGGGGATAAAATACCCTAAGTTTTATAAGATGGATAACCTCGCAAAGCTGGGTTGGCTTGCTGCGGAAATTTTGCTGAAAGATTTCGACAAGGAAAAATATCAACCTACCGACATTGGCGTAGTGCTAACCAATGCAAGCTCGAGCCTTGATGCTGATAAACGGTATTTTGAATCCGTTCAGGATATAGCAAGCCCAGCCTTGTTTGTTTACACGTTGCCGAATATCGTTATCGGCGAGATCTGTATCCGTCATCATTTTAAAGGCGAAAACGCTTTTTATATTTTTGACCGGTTTAATGCGAATTTTATCAGCAGATATGTTTCTGTTTTATTGGAGACAGGGCAACTAAAAGCCTGTATTTGCGGCTGGGCGGAAATGACAACCACGGGCTATAAAGCCGTTTTGTTTTTGATTGAGAAAGCGGGGGCAATACCTTTTTCTATCGAAACAGTCAAAATGGGATATGATTCATTGCCGTTGGTTTTAACCAACGGTAAAAAGGGTTAACGGATGCTGGCTTTAGCCACAATCTAAAAGCGGCATTTTGGCTAAAGCCCCGGGGTACGGATGAGTATTCCGTTGGCTGAAGCCAACGGCAATGAATTATAAATTGCACAAATGAAGTCAATAGAACTTCACAACAGAAAATATTAATAAAATTTACAGTACAGCAAATGGATAAATTAATGGCCGATCTGAAAGAGCAGATCATTGAGCAGTTGAACTTACAGGATGTGAAGCCGGAGGATATAGGCGACGATCAGGCGCTTTTTGGTGATGGACTGGGGCTTGATTCAATAGACGCGCTGGAACTGATCGTGCTGCTGCAGCAAAAATATAAAGTAAAGCTTTCCAACGCAGAAGACGGCCCGAAGATCTTCCGCTCGGTACGCACCATCGCCGAATTTATTGAAAGCAACAAAATCCCGAACGCTTAAAAAATGGATCAACCTGTTTTTATAGCCGGCGTGGGGGTAATTTCGGCCATAGGTAACTCTGTGGCCCAAAACCTGCTGTCGCTTGAGCAGGCTGAAACAGGTATTGCTTCCATCAAATATCTAGATACCGAACACCGGGATGAATTTCCTGTTGGAGAGGTTAAACTGAGCAATGATGAACTTGCGGAATTGTCTGGATTTAAACCCTGCATCAGTCGTACGGCTATGCTGAGTTTAATTGCCGCCAAAGAAGCTTTAACAGATACAGGAATTACCAATCCCTTAGGCTTACGAACAGGCTTTATCTCGGCAAATACCGTCGGTGGCATGGATAAAACCGAAGATTTCTTTCGGGATTTCTTAGCCGATAACACCAAAGGACGTTTACGCAATGTGGTAAATCACGAGTGTGGTACAGTTACCAATTTAGTCGCCGATCAGCTGGGCATCCGGCATCATGTAAGCACTATCAGCACGGCATGTTCTTCATCGGCCAATGCCATTATGTACGGCGCACGGCTCATCAAAAACAATATGCTTGATGTGGTCATAGCCGGTGGTACCGACGCGCTAACCCGCTTTACACTGAATGGTTTTAACACCCTCATGATACTGGATAAACAACCCTGCCAGCCCTTTGATGCTAACCGTCGCGGCCTTAATCTTGGTGAGGGCGCTGGTTATGTAGTGCTGGTATCTAAGCGCTTTGCCTCATCGCTTAAAAAAGAGTTGTATTGTATCTTGAGTGGCTACCACAATGCAAACGATGCCTATCATCAAACGGCTTCATCACCAGAAGGTACGGGTTCATTACTGGCGATGAAAGGCGCGCTGCAAAAGGCTGGATTGCAACCTTCAGATATTGATTACATTAACCTGCACGGTACCGGCACACAAAATAATGACAGCTCGGAAGGTGCTGCTATCAACACCCTATTCGCAAGGTATTATCCTAAAATGAGTTCGACCAAAGCTTTTACCGGGCATACGCTTGGGGCAAGCGGTGGCATTGAAGCCGTATTTTCGGCTTTGGCGGTGCAGCGTGGGTTAGTATATCCTAATCTAAGGTTTGAAACGCCGATGGAAGGCCTGCCTTTTACGCCCGAACCTCGCTTTTCAAAACAACCGGAGATAAAGCATGTACTGTCCAATTCGTTTGGCTTTGGCGGTAATTGTTCATCATTAATATTTTCAAAACTATAGGTGATGTACATTAGGGCAGCAAGCAACATATCGCCTCAAAACACCTTCGGTAATCAGCCGTTTCTTTCAGAACTGGCAGAATACACCGGCGACAAACTCACTTGTATCGAGCCGGACTATAAAACCCTAATCGATCCAAAACTCATCCGCCGCATGAGCCGCATCATTAAAATGGGTGTGGCCGCAGGGATGGATTGCCTGCACCAGGCGGGGATCAACGCACCCGATGCCATTATTACCGGCACGGCTTACGGCTGTTTGGAAGATACCAATACCTTCCTGAGTAAAATGGTGCAGCAGAATGAGGAAGCGCTTGCGCCTACGGCTTTTATCCAATCAACCCATAATACCATCAGCGCGCAGATAGCGCTGTTGCTGCAGTGTCATCGATACAACAACACGTTTGTAAATGGCGGTGCGTCATTTGAAAACGCCTTGCTTGATGCCATGATGCTTTTATATGAGGGTGAAGCAAGTAATGTACTCATAGGCGGCATTGATGAAATCACTATTAATAGCCATGCTATTCTAAAGCGCATGGGACTATATAGCCGTGAACCGGTATCAAACTTTGAACTGCTTAATAATACCGGTAAGGGAACAATGGCCGGCGAAGGATCCGCTTTTTTCCTGTTAAGCCGGGGAGCCTCGGGTAATGACTGGGCTAAAATTGAAGGCGTATCCAGCTTTTATAAACCGCGCAACGTTGCCGAAATACAACAGCATATCCGCACGTTTTTGTTAACACAAAATACTGATATTAATGAAATAGGCCTCTTGCTAACAGGTAGCAACGGTGATTTAAAAAATGTTGCTGTTTATGAACAACTACTGCAGTATGATTTTGATAATGTGCCTGTTATCAATTACAAAGCCCTCTGCGGTGAATACCCAACTTCATCTGCATTTGCGATGTGGCTGGCGGCGCATGAAATCAAAAACGGTGTTTGTTCATTTGTATCATCTCGCAATCAAATTCCGTTAAAAAAAGTGCTGATCTATAATCACTACCAAAATATTCACCACTCGCTAATTCTGCTCTCGGCATGTTAAACTTCAGGAATGCCAATATCCTTTTTGCCGGGCTGCTGGGGTTAATAATCTGGCAGCACATTACTGAAGGGGTATCGTGGTGGAGCTACCTGGTGCTGGCATTTATTTACTCGTTGATATTATTTTACGGTTGCTACTACATCGGCTCCAATTTTTTTATGCGGGTGATGTGTGCTGCAAAAACCAGCAAAAAGGCCATCGCCATTACTTTTGATGACGGGCCGGACGCTACTGCTACACCTCAGATCTTGGATATTTTAAAGCAACTTAACGTTCCGGCGGCTTTCTTCTGCATAGGCAACAGGATAGCCGGCAATGAAACTATTTTAAAACAGATCCAGGAGCAAGGCCATATCATCGGCAATCATAGTTTTTCACATCATTTCTGGTTCGATCTGTTTCCCTCGGCTAAAATGCTGGATGATATGCTTCAGGCCAACCAATTGGTGAGGCAGACGATTAACTTAAGTCCCCTATTGTTCAGGCCTCCTTATGGAGTGATCAACCCTAACCTTAAAAAAGCTATCATAAAAAGCAGGATGGTGCCCATAGGTTGGAGCGTACGCTCGATGGATACGATTATTAGCGATCCGGAAAAACTTTTAAATAAGATAAACCGCCGCATAAACCGCGGCGCCATTTTCCTGTTTCATGATACAGGAGCAGCAACAATTTCGGTTTTACCCTTGTTTATTGAACAAGCTAAAGCACAGGGATACGAAATAGTACGGCTGGATAAAATGCTAAATTTGCAGGCATATGCGTAGATTGATTGAAAATAAAATATTAAAAGCTGAAGCAGGGGCTGTGCGATTCCCTCCCTCGGGAGGGTGTAGGGAGGGCTTTCATCAGCGTTTAACCCCTACCTCCTCCTTCCCCAAGGAAGGAATCGCGCGGGCCGCCACACTTTTATCATGTACTAAGTCTCTATTGATTCTTTTGATAATCATCTGCGCGGCCATCTCTGCCCAAGCCCAACACGCAGGCTATACCCAGCTATCCGATCTTACCAAATTTAAGCAGCAATTTGCCGATGTCGCCGCAAAAACCAATAGCATTAAAAGTGATTTCACCCAGGAGAAAAGCCTGAGCATGCTCTCGGAAAAGATCACTTCTAAAGGCAAATTCTGGTATCGCAAGCCCAATATGCTGCGCATGGAATATACCCAGCCATTCAGCTATCTCATGATCCTCAATAAGGACAATGTGTATATTAAAGATGGGCAAAAGGAAAATAAGGTATCTACCCGTTCCAATAAGGTATTTAAGCAAATTAACAAGATCGTGGTGGATTGTATCCAGGGAACGGCCCTCAACAGCGGCGATTTCAAGTCGGCCGTTTATGAAAACAAGGGCACTTATTTGGTTTCGCTTTCACCTGTTAACAAGCAATTGAGCGAGTTTTTCAAAACCATTGAAATTACCGTTGATAAAAAGGACTATTCCGTAGACACTATCCAAATGCTGGAAAGCTCGGGCGATAGTACCACACTCCGTTTCACTAATAAAGAGATCAATGCCAGTATCCCGGATGCGCTTTTTGCTATTAAGTAGCTGCCTGCTAATGCTGGCCGGCTGTGCGTCGGTTTATAAAAACCTGAAACCGGCAGATGGCAGCGTACGTGAGATCAGGAAATTTGCTCCTGATTTTACGCGGGCGCTTTATAAAACCGAAGTTGATGTTATAGGCGGTCACCATTTAAGCGGCTTGCTGCTTATTAAAACCCTACCCGATAAAAGCGTTCGTATGGTGTTCAGTAATGAGATGGGCTTTAAATTTTTTGATTTTGAGTTTAAACCCGATGGAGGCTTTAAGGTATATTACATCATAAAGCAAATGGATAAGCGCCCGGTGATCATTACGCTGCAGAAAGATTTTGAACTGGTGATGATGCGCAAACAAAATCCGGAAACGGCCTATATTCGCAAGGACGACAACTATTTATACTACGTTTTTCCACAGGAAAAGGGCGCAAACTACTATGTTACGAACAAAGCGGGCACAGAATTGATCCGAATGGAGCGCTCATCCAACAGAAAGCCCGTGGTACAGGCTATTATGCATGGTTTTCACAATGGCATTCCGGATACCATTGGCATTAGCCATAAAAACTTTAAATTTAATATCGGCCTTAAACGTTTGGAAAGATAGATGCTTAACAATAACTTTTTCGGTTTTACCACTCCCGAAACAGATGGCTGTTTGCTCAAAACAACCATCACCCTTAACCCCGCGCATGAGATTTTTAAGGGGCATTTTCCCGGTAATCCTATTGTGCCGGGTGTGTGTATGATGCAGATGATTAAAGAAGTGCTGGAAAATCAGCTCGGCAAAAAGTTAAGACTTGTTAAGGCTGATAATATCAAGTTTCTGTCGTTCATCAACCCTAATGAATACCCCCAGTTTGGGTTGGGGATAAAGATGAGTACCGTTGATGAGCAGGTTAAGGCAGATGCACAGCTGGTAAATGAGGGAATTGTGTTTTTGAAGTTTAAGGGAGTATTTAAATAAAAAATGTCATTGCGAGGAGCTGCTGGGGACGAGCGTTGGACGCGACGTGGCAATCTCGTAGCTATGCATAAATACATTGCAGGTTCGCTCTGCTTTCGACGAGATTGCCGCGCTACGCTCGCAATGACATAGTTTTATAATATATAATAAAAGGCGAATATCAATTCTGCGGAACCGCCTTAGCGCTTTTTCCCAGCCTTATAGCAGCTAACAAATAATAAAAAGCCCCAAATGCTGAATATCCTGCCAAATTCACAATACCCATATTAGGCGAATGTGCCATGGCGATGAACGACACGCCGGCAAGCATAGATTGGCCGCCGCTTATTATCATCGGCCGTTGACCGCCAAACTCTTTTCGCCTTTTCAAGCCAAGCACCAGTTGGATCAATCCTGTTAACAAAGCCCAGGCACCAAATACAATTAATGCAGCAGGTACACCTTTGGTTATAGCAAAACCTACTGATAAGGTTGTAATAATACTGATAGCAGCGTTTACATACTGTGGCGTTACCGATGTGCCATTACCCTGATTAGCGCGGATATCCAGGAATGTACCCACAACATCCCAAAGCGGATAGATTACGAGCAGGATAGTAGCTGCGGTGAATGAGGTTTTGGCTAATAAGGATACCAATATTACCCAGGTAACTGAAAATGCTACTCTTGTAAAATAAAGCTTACGCAGCTCGCGTGCTGTTTTCACTGCGGCTGATGTTTCTATGATCAATGTTTTATTTGCTGACATGACTTTCAATTTTGTTTTCGTTTTTGTTTGATGAAGCAAAATTGGGCACAAAACCGGGCAGTAATTTTCACTTAGGTGAAAACCGGATGGGACATTTGTCAGCGGAGTATCGTTTTTACGGCTTTTGTTGGGATAGTCGTTTTTTGATTCGTGTTAGCGATGGGTTTTTGATTCCTAAATACGACGAAATGTGATAGGCAGGAATCCGGTTTACAATGTTGGGATGCTGGGCTACCATTTTTAAGTAACGTTCTTCGGCGGTATTAAATAAAAATTCTTCTGTACGGGCTTGCGAGTGGTTGAAGAACAGTTCGGCAATCAGGCGACCAAACCTCGGCCAGCCGGTCGGGGTTGTATAAAGATATTGGAGATCGGTATAATTGATGGAGATGATCTCGGCATCTTCCATCGCCTGTATAAAATAAGCGCAGGGGTACTGGTTAATAAAGCTCCTAAACGATACAAGAAATTGCCTTTCGGAAAAAAAATAAATATTCTTCTCTTCCTGCGTTTCGGGGTGCACATAATAAATCCGGAACAGACCTTTGGTTATCAGCGCCAGATCGGTACATACAACGCTTTGCATATTAAAAAAATCAGTTTTAACAATTTTACGGCTGCGCCAGTAAGGCAAGCTAAGGGCAACATCATTTGCCGATAATTCGGCAAAATTGCCAAGCAGTTCATTCAATACCTCCTGTTTTTCGTGCATAGTGTAAAAAATGTGTAATCCTCTCAAATATCGGTACAAAAAACCACACCCTTTTTCACCTTGGTTAATCAAATGAAAGTTTAATTTCTTATTTTACATTCAAACTAAATTCAGGATAAAAACAATCGTTAAAAAAATCAATCAGCATCATGAAAAACATAAAATTATCGCGCCATGTTAATGAGTTTGATCGAGGTGGCCCTTTTCCTGTGTGCCATCATACTGGTGGCATCTGGTCCAAGAAAAAACAAAAAGAAAGAAAATAAGATCAATGCCGATGCGCTCCTGCATTCTGAATATCATGTTACAGAAAACGGCGGACTGGAGCACATAAAAAGCAATTATTAAAATTTTATAACTCCCCTATCAATAACCGCGACAACCTTTTAAATAAAAAGAAACCGCCTCAAGTAATTTTGCGGCGGTTTTTTGTTTATTTTACCGCTTTATAAACCCCTGTCTATCTCCCGATTTGAAATACATTTACAGTTTTTTATTATTCAGCTTAGTTTGCGGCGGCCTGTTTGCGCAGGTAAAAGTTAGTGGAAAAATAACCGATGCTTCAAAAAGCCCGGTAACCCTGGCAGTTGTTAATCTTCAGCAGCAGCACTCCGAACAAATAAGGGCAGTACAAACTGATTCGCTGGGTATGTTTTATTTTACCGATGTTGATAATGGGGATTATTACCTAACCATCACATACACCGGCTATCAGAAAACAGAAATTAAACTAAACCTGCGGCATGACACCACCCTATTCATCACCCTTACCGACCTTATTACGCGGCTCAATGAGGTAACCGTAACAGCCAGCAAACCCTCTGTTGAAAACCGGAGCGATAAGCTGGTTTATAATGTGTCAACCAGTGCAACATCGGCGGGGGCTGATGCACTTACTGTTATAGGCCGGGTACCGGGCGTAAAGGTTGGTGATAACGACCTGGGTATTGTTGGCAAGGGCGGGGTTAAGGTTATGGTGAACGAAAGGCTGGTACAACTGGCCGGTACCGATCTGCTCCGCTATCTGCGTTCACTATCTGCAAGCCAGCTGGCCAGTATCGAGCTCATTAAAAACCCGGGCGCTAATTATGATGCCGAAGGGAATTCCGGGCTCATCAACATCACTCTCAAACACAGTAAAAAGCAAGGTTATTCGGGCAGTGTACAGATCAATGATAAACAATGGCTGCATAAACCGACCACTGTTTTTGGCACCAGCAATTACTGGTGGTTTAATGCCAGTGGGGGCATCAACTATAATTCGGCCAAATTATCGGCCTATGCCAGCGTAAATATTGATCACGACCACGAATTGGAAGGCTTTGAAACCGATATTTATTACCCCAAACAAACCTGGCTGCAAACCGACACAGGCAACTACCGCTATCACAATTTAAATTTTATAGCCGGTGCCGATTACCGCCTGAGCTCAAAAGTTA
The DNA here is from genome assembly GCF_050433785.1 of Mucilaginibacter sp. 3215. Taxonomy (NCBI): domain Bacteria; kingdom Pseudomonadati; phylum Bacteroidota; class Sphingobacteriia; order Sphingobacteriales; family Sphingobacteriaceae; genus Mucilaginibacter; species Mucilaginibacter sp. 3215. Next base: position 80,843 of record NZ_JBNPWO010000015.1, on the reverse strand, counting down.
CAGTCGGCATAAATTACCAGGGCGGGAAAAACATCTATGACGGATCAGACCATGTGAACAACCCCATCATCAACAACAGTACCGGCGCTATCGATTCAACATTAAGAACTTATGCCACCTACCATCCTGTGGCTATAAGCAATGCGGTTAACCTGCACGGTACTATAAAACTGGATACGGCCGGCGCCAAACTGCTGCTTAATGCTGATTACTTTAACTATTACCGTACCGACCGGTCTGACTTTGAAAGCAATACCTACCTTGCCAATGGTTCTCTGAATGCTGCCAGCCGCAACCGCTATCATGATACCAACAAGCAGGATATTAATATTTATACCTTTAAAGCAGATGCTGTTGTACCTGCCAAATATGCCCGCTTTGCATTTGGCGGTAAGCTCAGCTTTATCAACAATTACAGCAATGCATTCTATTATAAAAAAACCGTTAATGATTCACTGCGTTATGACGATAACCTGAGCAACGAGTTTACCTACACCGAAAACACCCAATCTGTTTATGGAAGCATAAGCCGCGAGGATGGCAAATGGAAATACCAGGCCGGTTTGCGGGTTGAACGAACCGAAACCAAAGGTTTTTCGCATACGCTTAACCAAACTACTGTTAATAATTACACTAAACTGTTCCCCTCGGCAACGGTGAGTTACCAGGCAGGGGTTGATCATATCCTTTCGCTAAATTTTGGCAGGCGTGTAAACCGGCCCACCTTTTGGAACCTTAACCCTTTCAAGAGCCTATTTACAGTCTACAGTTACGGCGAAGGCAACCCCTACCTTCAACCCGAATACAATACCAATTTTGAGTTTTCGCATACCTATAAAAACAGACTTACTTCGGCCATATTTCTAAATGTTACCAATAGTGGTTTTAACAATGTAACCATCGCCCGGCCGGATACCAACCTTGTTTATACCACTCCGCTCAACTTTATTAAAACTTACAGGGTGGGTGTTTCCGAAAACTATTCGATGCAATTGCTTAGCTGGCTTGATAATAATAACCAGTTCACTTTTTATCATACAGATGCAAAATCGGCCCTTAACGCGGTGAAAAACGTCAGCGGGTTTGGAGCCTATATCGCTACTAACAATAATATTTATTTTAATGCCGATAAATCATTTTCATGTGCGGTAAACTTCTGGTACCAGTTTCCGGAGATAGACCATGTTGGTCGCAGCGACGCCTATTATAAACTCGACCTTGGTCTTAAAGCATCCGTTTTTAAAAAGAAGTTCGATGTTTCGTTTGTAATTAACGATGTTTTCAGGAGCAGCGCATCGGCAGTTACTACAATTGTTAACGGGGTAAGGCAAAAATACACCAACTTCCAGATTAACAGGTATGCTCTTGTTGGCATCAGTTACCGCTTTGGCAATAGCCAAAACAAAGCAGAAAAGCAGGATACCGGCAACCAGGAAGAGAAAGGCCGGATCCATTAAAAGCAAAAAGGGGCTTTTGCGGCCCCTTTCAAACAATTACAAAACAAAAACAAGGTTACATTTTACCTGTGCTGTCTTTCCCCGTTTTGCCTTTACCCATTTTACTTTTTGACATTTTATCATGGCTCATTTTATCCGAACCCATTTTGTCTGATGCCATTTTATCATGGCTCATTTTATCAGTACTCATTTTGCCCGAAGCCATTTTATCGTGGCTCATTTTGTCTTTGCTCATCTTGTCCTTTTTCATTTTACCGGTGTCGCTTAGCATAACGGTATTATGCGCAGGATTTAATGTTTTAGCTTGTACATTAGCTGTAATGCCGGCAATAGCAAGGGTGGCGATAAGGGAGCCCGAAATAATTGATGTGATTTTCATGTTTGATTTTTTAGTTGGTATTTGCCGCTTAGTCGGGTTGATAAATGAAACCTTACAAAATATTTTCATTTATTTAGAAAGCCATCCGGTAGGCTATCAATCAAAAAAATTCGTGAAATTCGTGCACACTCAATTCGACCACATTAAAGCTACTTTATGGAGATCAGCCAGGCACAGCAACTTGTAGATAACTGGATAAAAACAACCGGCATCAGGTATTTTAACGAACTTACCAATACCGCTATTTTAATGGAAGAGGTTGGCGAAGTAGCCCGCATTATGGCGAGGCAATACGGCGAGCAATCATTCAAAAAATCAGATACGGAAGTTAACCTGGCCGATGAAATGGCCGATGTGCTTTTTGCCCTTATTTGCCTGGCCAATCAAACCGGCATCGACCTAACCGACGCCCTGGAAAAGAACATGGAAAAGAAAAGCATCCGGGATGCCAAACGGCATAAAAACAATGAAAAACTGAAATAGTTGAAATTAAATTCTACAACATTTAAATAAACAAAATTAAATTTCGTTTATTTTCTATTTAATATAATTTAATAAGGCAATCATCGTTTAATTTAAACAATTAAACAACCTTATTATGAAAACCTATTTTATACTGTCGGTAAGTTTTTTACTTGTACTGACATCCTGTGAACGTCAAAAAGAACAAAAAGCAACAATTGCCGAAGTGGCGTTAGCACCCGTTCCTCCTGCAGAAAAATCTGATATGGAAGTATTTAAAACGCCGGCAGGTGTTGACGATAAACACGTTTCTGCCAATACAACAATTACCGATACCGCCAAAAAGATCATCAAGGAAGGAGACATCCGTTTTGAAACCGGCAATCCGAAAGCAGCAAGACAAAACATCGTTTCATCGCTCAAAAAGTTAGGCGGTTACCTTGCCGAAGAAAATGAGACCAACAGCGGCGAAACCAATCAAAAGGAATACAGTCTCAAGATCAGGGTTCCCTCTAAAAACTTTGATGCTTTTTTAAATAGCTTAACTTCCAATGCAGATCATATCGACTCCAAAAACATTCACATCAGGGATGTGACAACGCAATTCATCGACGTTAAGGCACAAATCAACAATAACAAGCAGTTAGAGCAGCGTTATTTGCAGTTGGCTGCTAAAGCTATCAAAATGACCGACCTGCTGGCTATTGAAGATAAGCTTGCCGCTATCCGTACCGAAATTGACTCGGCACAAGGGCAGTTGAACTATTTAAGCAGCCAGGTGAGTTACAGTTCGCTGGATATCAGCTTTTACACCAGGCAGGCCAACCTGGTTAACAATGGCAATGGTTTTGGCTATAAGTTTAAAAACTCACTGAGTACCGGCTGGGATACCATGCAAAACATGTTCTTTTCAATAGTATCCCTGTGGCCTTTAATATTTGTTGCGTTAATTATTTACCTGTTAATCATCCGCTGGAAAAAACGAAGGAGAGCAACTGTGTTAACAGAGGCATAAAAAATATCGTTAAAGTTAATTTAATATTTAAATTATAAAAAGGCCAATGCAAAAAGGTATTAACTAATGAAGATTTAATTAAAAGGGTAGAAACTTTACTAAATTATTTAATAAATGCTTGATAAGTAGAAATTTAACACCTAATTTTAAGCACCTAATTATTTGATCATGATCCGTGTACGGTCTAAAGTTGTACTGTTGGTTGCCCCCCATGTAGTTGGCCTTGAGGTATTGCCTAATAACAAGGTTTTTAAACATATTTCAGCTATTCCGGCTATTTTTCCATCCATACACGATATCAAACCCAACCTGCTCATACTTGATTACGATTATCTTGCTCAAGACATCGAAAAGATCCTTCGCCGTTTAAGCACAAACATTGCATACAAAAATATCAGGATTTGCTGCTATAAAAACAAATGGAACTCCAAGGTGGATCCTTTCCTGAAAACATTAGGCGTTGACCATATTTTTTACGCTGAAGATATGCAGGACGAAGTCACCAGGAAAAGCGCATTTGACGCCATTGGCAATGTTATAATGGACGGGACGTTTTTTAATTTATTAAAGCCGGTGCATTGAGTGTCCGTTTCTTTTAGATATCATTGCGGACACGCGGCGTGGCAATGACCTGTTTTTATTCCTATATCATGGTTCTTGTCATCCTGCCTCCTGATCTCTTGTTTCCTGATTCTTGATGTCTTGCTTCTGACCCGTCTTGTCTCTCCTTTAAACAACCACATCTCCCTCAAAAACCCTAACAGCCGGCCCTTCTAAAAAGATTTCCGTAAAGGCGCTGCCATCATAATCAAAACGGATATTGAGGTTGCCCCCCAATACTTTTATAGGAGTGGTAATATGCCCGGTTTGTTGTTTGTGCTGCGCCATGGCCAGGGCAACTGCAGTTACGCCTGTTCCGCAGGCAAAAGTTTCATCCTCTACCCCACGCTCAAATGTGCGTACAAAGTAGCCCTCCTTCATTGGTTCAACAAAATTTACATTAATGCCGTTTTTGCGATAAGTGGCATTATTGCGGATAGCATGGCCTTCCTGGTAAACATTGCGCTGTTCAAGCCCCTCAACCAGCTTTACGTAATGTGGCGAGCCAGTGTTAAGCACATAAGCGTCAGCATCGGTATTAATTTCGTTTACATCAATCATTTGCAGACTTACCCAATCACCTTCGTCTGAAATTTTGGCATAATGGGAGCCATCTACCGCCAAAAATTCAGTTTCCGATTCAATAACGCCTAAAAATTTGGCAAAGGCCACAATGCAGCGACCGCCGTTGCCGCACATGCTGCTTGGCTGGCCGTCGGCATTATAATAAATCATCTCAAAATCGTACCCTTCTTTGTTTTGCAACAGCATCAAGCCATCACCACCGATACCGAAACGACGATCGCACAGGCCCGAAATCAGCTTGGGATTATGATGATCAACGCTGTTATCGCGGTTATCAATCAAAATAAAATCATTGCCTGCGCCCTGGTATTTATAAAAATGTATCTTCACAATTATCCTGTTAATATCAGCCCCCTTTAATCTTCAACAAAACCCGTGCTAACAATTAAAATAGCCGATGTTTATGTATTTAACAAATTTTAACAAAAAACGGGATAACTAATCATTGATTATCTCGTCTATATGGTATTAAATTTGATCTGTAAAATAAGTAAACTTAATAATAAGAAAGGCAAATAATAAATGAAAAAGATTGGTTTAACACTATTAACCGCTTTTGTTGGAGGTGCGATGGCCTTAGGAGTATATAAGGTTATCGAAAACAAGTACTCCGACAACCTGAGCTTCGAAGACAAGCAAAAGGTATATTTTACAAGCAACCCGTCCACCCCGGTTTCATCAACCGGCGACCTTGATTTTACTCAGGCAGCGGCGGCAGCTACCCCGGCGGTGGTTTATATCCGCACAACCTATACTAACAAAGGCAGCGGCGGACAGGATCAGCTGGAGCAGATGTTTGGCGATATGTTTGGTCAGCGGGTGCGTCCGCAAGGCCCACAGATGGCATCAGGCTCTGGTGTTATCATTTCGCCCGATGGTTACATTGTAACCAATAACCACGTGGTTGAAAAGGCCGATAAAATTACCGTTGCTACTAATGATCACCGTACTTTCAGCGCCAAAGTTATCGGCACCGACCCAAGTACAGATCTTGCTCTCATTAAAGTTAGCGCTAACAACCTGCCAATTGTAAAATTAGGTAACAGCGACGACGCTAAAGTTGGCGAATGGGTTTTAGCTGTAGGCAACCCTTTTAACTTAACATCAACCGTTACAGCCGGTATCATCAGCGCCAAAGGCCGTAACATTGGTATTATTGGCAGCGAAAACAATGATGACGATAACCCGTTTGGCCGTACCCGCAACCAGTCGACTCCTAAGCTGAACAAAGCTATAGAGTCGTTCATCCAAACCGATGCGGCTATTAACCCTGGCAATAGCGGCGGTGCCCTGGTGAACACCCGTGGCGAACTGATCGGTATTAACGCCGCTATCGCTTCACACACCGGTTCATATGAAGGCTACGGCTTTGCAATCCCGGTTAACCTGGCTAAAAAAGTACTGAACGATATCAAGAAATTCGGTACAGTAAAACGCGGTTTTGTAGGCGTAACGTTCACCGAACTTAATCCCGACGTAGCCCAAAAACTTGATGTGACAACCACCAACGGCTTGTATGTTAACGACCTTGTACCGGGCGGCGGTGCCGAGCAGGCAGGCTTACGCAAAGGCGATATCATTGTTAAGGTTGAAGGTCAGCCGGTTTATGAATCATCTGATCTGCAGGAGCGTGTAGGCCGTTTACAACCCGGCGACAAGATCAACGTTACCGTGTTGCGCGATGGTAAGGACAAAGATTTCGCGGTAACGCTTAAAGGAGATGCCGTAGCACCATCAAACCGTATCGCGGCGTCTAAATCGGCTGAAGAGCTGTTTAACAAACTGGGCGCAAGCTTCCACGCTTTAACCCCTGCCGAAAAGAACAGGCTGCATGTTAACGCCGGTGTATTGGTTACCCAGGTACGAGAAGGTGGTTTATTTGACGCCGCCGAAATACCCGAAGGCGTTGTGATCACCAGCATTAACAAACTGCCGATTAGCAGTATCGAAGATATTGACAAGGCAATTGTAAAACCTATCCAGGGCAATATCATTATTGCCGGGATCTACCCCGATGGTTCGCACTTTAGCAGCGCGTTCCCGGCTCAATAAGCTTTTTTAAGTGATTTTGCATACGGAAGCTCCGGTCTCTTTTGAGATTGGGGCTTTCTTTTTATGTGGGATTTTAGGGATCTAATGGACCTTTTGTGGTAATTAACTTACATCGTCCGCTCTTGGCCGCGGGGGCCAGTTACTTTACCTTAGATGCAAAGTAACCAAACATCAAGACAAAAAAATGCTTCCTCCCGCGGGCCATACTCCCTGGCCCGCTTTTTTGTCGGGCCAGCGCACTTTTGTTTTGGGGTCAAAAAAATCATGTCATTGCGAGGAGCAGCACGGGAATGAGCATCAAGAGTGACGCGGCAATGACATGGTTTTGAGTACGCTGGCGCTATTACTGTCTTGTCTCTTTCCTTCCTCGTCAGCAGGTAAGCTTCGGGCGAAAGCGGACAGAACAATGGTCGCCTTGCGCGATGGAAAGGGCATAGCAAGTTTTTGCAGAAGAGGTAGCAACGAGCGAGCGAAGCCGGGCAAAATAATTGCAGCCCGTGGTTCTGTCCGCTTTGCAGGGCAAAGGCCTTGAGCGCAAAGAAGCCTCCCTGCTGACTTGACTTTTTGGTTACTTTTGTGTCAAGACAAAAGTAACAGCCACCCGCGGCAATTGAGCGGGCCAATGTTAGTTAAATACAACTAAGGCCAGTTTAAAACAAATTAACCCCAAAACTCCACCCAACCCACCCGCTCCAATTCCTGTTATCACGGATAAAAGAATGATGCAGGTCCCGCGCATAGGCGTAACCATCTACCGGGGTGCGCTGGTCGGAATAAAGGAAATTTAACGACGGCCCTGCGAAAATGGAAAACTTACGGCTTACCTTATAAGTAAAATCGAGGTTGAACTTGTTAAGCTGATTGGTTTTTAACCATGTACCCTGGTACAGGTAGCTTGAACCTATTTCGGTGTTGATAGCCAGGTGCTGCCCCAGTCCAAACTCGCGCCCGAACCCCAAACCAAATGAATATAATTTACTGTTGCCATCAACCCGCATACCGCCCTGCCAAATGGTGTATAGCTTGCTGTTGCCGTTTTTGAAGGCGAGGTTGATATTTTGAGTTTCATTGGTAGAGATAGCCAGTTTATGGTAACCGCTGTTAATAATATTCAACAGCCCGATACTAAATCCCGAAGAAGTATCGGCTATGTTTACCAGCGCCAGTTGAACACCGGTGAGATGTTTGGCATAGTTAAACAATCCCGCCACCTGCAAGCCGCCAAACTTTTGCTGTGCTATATTACCAATCCCACCCAGTTGCAGCGCATCAGAATTTTTGCCGGCAATATTGCCTATCGCCCCTAACTGAATGCCCCTGACTGATCCGCGGGTATGGTTGTAAAGGGCTGACAACTGCAAACCATTCATGTTTTGTTTTACGCTGTTATGGAGCAGGGCCAGCTGAATGCCCCGCACGTTGCCCAGCACGTTATTGTACATGCCGCCAAGCTGAATGCCATTTACTGAGCCGCCCACCACATTAAAGATCCCGGCTATTTGTACCGCACCAACATCGCCTTTATCTAAATTGAAAATAATGCCCATTTCAAAGCCATCAACCCCGGCATTATAGCCGCCCACAACATTGAGGGAAACCACATTCACTACCTGTCCGCTGAAGTTGCCGTGAGTGCTTACGCCCGGTATGGCCGAAGCCTGGAAGGGGGCCTGTGCAATCAGCCCGCCGAGATTGGCCGCCTGGATTTGCTGTTTGGTGGAAAGAAACAGTCTGCCCAGCGAAGTATTTTCGACCCCAGAATAATCGTCACTAAGGATATACCCCAGGAGGCTGCGTTTTTTCTTCAGGGTGGTGTCGGTGCTCCTTACGTTAACATCTGCTAAAAAAGTAACCGTAGTATCCTTATAAAATTCCCGGCTGACGGTGAGGGTGATCGGCTGGCCTTCGTTATGCAGGCTAATATCAAAATGACCTTCCTTATCGGTCAGTACCGATTGCAATTGCTCGTGCGAGTATACACTGGCATTGGGCAGGTTATGACCGGTTTGCTCGTCGGTTACGGTACCGCTGATGTTGTAATTGTCGCCCTCGGTAGCGGTCTTGTCGGTAACTATGGTCAGTTGGAGGGGTGCATATCTCAGGATAATAAAATTCTTCGATTCGCGGTACTCAAAGCGATAGCGAAGCATGTGGTCAAGCACTTCTTTAATCGTCCAGTTATCCGCATTGATGGTAACCAGGCTGTCGGTTTTTACAATGTTGCTGTTGTATGAAAAGTAGAAGTTGCCTTTTTGTTCGATGGTTTTAAGCACCGTGCCCAGGCGCATTTCGGTTACGTGAACGGATATGTTTTTGGAAAGGATGGAATCGGCACGAGCGGTTAAAGCTGTCAGGAGCAGCAGGCAGATGGTATGGTTTAGGTAACGATGTAATTTATACAACATAAAAGTATTATTCAGCCAATATTAATAAACCAGCAATTTTTCCACTACGTCATTGCGAGGCACGAAGCAATCGCGAGCTATACAGGGCAGATTTGCACGGCCGATCTGCTTATTGGCGATTGCTTCGTGCCTCGCAATGACGTCTTTTTTAATACTGCGTTTCTTTCCTTTCTACCTCAACACAATCCCCTTTTTCCCGCGCTCTACTTTGATCTTGAACGTTTCGGAGATCACCAGCAGCACCTGATCTAACGACTGATCTTTAAACACCGTAGTGATAGGCAGGTTGGCAATGGCTTTATTGCCTATAACAATGTGCGCCCCGTACACTTCGTTTAATGACCCTACCAACTCATTTAGCGGGGTTTCATCGCAAACCAGTTCATGGGTTGCATAATAGTTATATAAACGCCCTTTGATGCTTTCTTTAGCCTGCAGGCCATCCTTCCCGGTAACCAACACCTTTTCGCCGGGATTGAGGTTTACGCTTTTTTTCTTTTCGCTTACGTTAACTATGCCCGTTTCAACAATAACCTGCGTTTTGCCGTCGCGGCTCTTTATATTGAATGACGTGCCAACCACCCTAACCGTTACACCGTTCACCCTAATTATAAAAGGTTTGGTTTTATCGGGCGTTACTTTAAAAAAAGCCTCGCCCAGCATAGTCACCGGGCGGATCTTGCCGGTAAATTTTTCGGGGTAAATAAGGGTACTGTGACTGTTCAATGTAATCACCGAACCATCGGGCAGGGTTTGCGAACGGGTTTTCCCTTCGCTATCTACCTTAACAAAAGCGATAGCCTTGTTATCGTAATAATGGCTAACCGTTAGCCAGGCCACCGTGCAAATCAGCAATAGCGATGCCGCGATACGTATCCACCAACTGGTTTTCATTTTGCGGACCCGCGCTGATGGAGTTACGGCCGGAACAGTATTATTCAGCCTTTTTTGCAGGCGGAGGTAAGCGGCATCTTCATCCAAAGTCTTAGTTGAAGCAATTTGCCGGCTCTCATCCCAGATCAGTTTAAAATTATCATACTCCAGCCTGTTTTCCGGCGAAGCGGCAATCCAGTTCTGTATAGCTTCCACCTCGGCGGGCGTAGCTTCGCCAACCAGGTATTTCACCAGCAAATCATCATCTATGGGCATACCGGTATAGCTCATACAAACCAATTAATAAATAACAATAAAATAATGGGTAAAAACTCGGCCAGTTTCTGGCGCATTACCCGCAGCGCTTTGCCCATCTGATTTTCGATGGTTTTGATCGAGAGGCCCATTTGATCGGCAATTTGCTGGTATTTGAGCTGCTCAAACCTGCTGAGCTGAAAAATGATACGGCACTGCTCGGGCAGTTCGCTCAGGGCTTTTTCAATGTGCTTTTGCAGCTCGGCGGTGAGCAGTTTTTTTGAGGCCAGTTCATCGCTGCCAACCTGCTCCATTTCATCGGCATAATAAACGCCGAAATTGGCGCGTACCTTTTGGTGTTTTAAGTAGTTCAGGCTTTCGTTATGTACCGAGCGGTACAGGTAGGCCTTGATACTGCCATCGGTTTTAAGCTGATCGCGTTTTTCCCAAATGCGGCAAAATACGTTTTGTACTACCTCTTCGGCCATTTCATCATCCTTTAAAAAAGTGTAGGCATAGGCGTGCAGGCTTTTAAAATGATCTTTAAAAAGCCGCTCAAAAGCCTTCTGGCTTCCCTGTTTAATTAAACTGATGGCCGTGCTATCGCTGTATTCCACTTTTAGGAGGTAGATGTTAGCGCTAAAGATAGCTTGTTTGGCCGTTAAATTCATAGCTCCCAAATGTTAAAAATCAATCAGGCCAATTGAATCTGGATAGTGTACAGGGTGTGGTGAATATCAACCTTGCTGCACACACCATTGGTGTAGCTGTAAAAATTATAATTGCCATCGGGTAGGTCAATGCGGTACACATGCGGGCTCACTTGCTTAACCTGCAAAAATTGCTGAAAGTTATCAGAGTACACCTGCGCCCGGTCGGCCGGTTCATGGCAGTACAGCAGCATGAGGTTGGCGGCTATTTGCTTCTGATCAACCGTTTTGCCGCATTTGCCTTCGGCGATGGTTTGGTAGCCCGAGGCAACAGCTTTGGTTTGGCGGTTGCATTTTTCTGAACCGTTAACGTTGCGGCACACCTGCGAACTGATGAGCTTGCCGTTGTTAAAAGTGCTCTCCTCCTGGATCTCCACCTTAACGCTGAAAATAAAGCGCATTTTAACCTCCGAAATCATTTTGAGGTACAGCTCATCGCCCTGGCGTTTTTGATACAGGTTCATGTGGCCAACCACCTTGCCGCTGTGCAGCACATTGTATTTAACCGTTTGTTCCTGCGCCAGGGCACCCACAGCGAGGCACAGCAAGGCCACCACCATAGCCGCCCATTTTAGCGGACCGAAGATATTGAACGTTGGGAAAGTTTTATTTTGAAGGGCAGGCCGGATATATTTTTTAAATAACCAAATTATTAAAGCGGGTATCATGGGTTGTTATTTTAAAGTGATTGAATAAAGCTTTTAACGCGTTTACTTTATTACAACACTCTAAACTTTTACCCCTATGCCTTTGCATTATTTTGTTCGATTAATTGAATTACTACTATGCCTATATGCATTATATAATTTCAAATATAAGTAAAAAAAACGGGTGTCCCAATTTTTTGATTCCCCACAAAAAAATGAAAAAAGCACGCGGTCCGTTTTTGCGAAAATAAGCGTGTTCCATTTTTTGAGTGTGAAAACGCGGAACATCTTTTTTATGAAACACACTGATAATCAAACAATTAATATTTCGACCGAAACAACGATAAAATACTGACAATCAATTACTAAAACTTTTAAGAGTAAAATATAGCCTTGATTGAGGCACCCCGGCAGACAGATTTTTTTTGGTAATTTTTTGATGTTTTTTTAATGAAAAATGGCTTTAGGCGATGTGGGGTGGTTGGGGTGCTGACAATATAGCGCCACCATTTGGTGGGGGGTTAAGCGCTATTTTTAATACTCATTTTCGTGATATCACGAAAATGAGTAGGGATTTATAAGTAGGTGTTTTCCGATTATAACATAGATTGTTTTTTATAAACGTGCTTTATAAAATCGCCAAGATTGATAATATGCTCTTGTTGCTCTTTTAAGTACGTAGGAATAATAGTTTTGGGTACAACTAATTGTAATTGTTGAGCTCGCATTTCTTCTGTTTGATTCCTACTTATAGAAGGTTCAAGGGTGATCAAGTGTTTATAGGGGATTTTATCAGCTTCAGATAAAACTTGTCGCCATCTGTCTTTGGCTGTGGTCTTAACGCCAAGCATTGTTAATAATTCAATATTGAATTCCGGCGAATGATAGCGATTTTTAGGAAAAACGAAATCGGGTTTATTATTTCTTTCTGTTAGTTTACCCTTGTCAAATAATAATTTATGCTCATCAAAAATCACAGCTAAATGATTTTCAAATGAATGTCCAGCTCGTGACTTCCTTCTGTTTTGAACGCTTAATGAAAAACTTATAAACTCGTCGACATCAGTCCCATCTTTTCCAAATCCCGCCTTAAGTCTTTCTTTTACGATAATAGATTCCAAGGTTCTAAATAATAACTCTTCTTTTTCAAGCCATGCAATCAATGTCTCGTCTGGTGCATCAATCACAGATACATCTTTAACTATGGATCGAGCGTAGGCAGAAAATTCATTTGTGGAAGGAAATACAGAACCAAATTTTTGTATTAAGATATTGGCGTCAAATTGTGGCTCTTCTATTTCAATACCCAATGAAGAAATTATATACTTTCCAGCAAAACCAATATCTGATTTCTGCCCTGTTAAATCCTTAACGATGAATTTGTTTTCGACCTCATCCAAATCAAACAACCAAAGCAACTGTTTTTCAGACGTCGAACCTTTTTGTGCTACAAATATAGCAGCAGTGTTATCTCCTGTTCGCGCTACTATGATTAAGTCACCAACCGAAGAGTATGGAATTACCTGATTATCGGTATAATAAAGCCTATGTTCGGTTCTCGTTGCGTGATTTTCTCTTGCATCATACCAAGTCAACTCCCCTGTATTCTCAATAATGTTGTCTTCATCTTCTGATAGATATATAAACTTCGCTGTAAACTTAAGCGGATCTAATCCAAATATCTTTTTAAAGCCTGAAGTGCCATTTAATTCATGTTGATTAGATTTTTTAGGGTTAATTTCTACTTCGCTTAGCCTTTTGGCTCCTAAACTGATAAAGTATTGGGATAACGAATTTGCCATGTTAGTGCTCTTGGTTTAATGCAACAAAACTTTGATCATGAAGCCTAATTTAAATATCATATGAGTTTATGATATTTATTAACTCTTTTCCAACAGCCTGAATCAACGGTGTCACGACCGAATTTCCAAATTGTTTATATGCTTGATTATCTGAAACAGGTATTCTAAAACTTTTATTCCCCTTATTCACAGGATAGCCCTGTAAAGCGGCACTTTCCATTGGTGTTAATCTTCTTGGATTGCCAGTGGCCTGTGGTATTAATATTTCAGATCCATCTTTATAGTACCGCGCACTCATCGTTCTGCTAATCCCATCTAAATTAACAAGCCCAAAGCCAAAACCATTTCCTTTCAGCTTATGCTTTTTTGAATATTCTTGAAGAAAATTCCACAGTTTATCGGATAAGGTGTACTTCGGGTCTACATTATCCTGGAGGATTGTTCTGATTTGCTTATCGGCTTCTGGTAATTTAACCAGATCAAAATCAAAGCTTATATCATCACCAAAAACATTCTTGTCAAAACCAACCATCAAAGTTCTATCCCGATGTTGTGGTACAAAGTGTTTACCGTTAAGCACTCTATGATCAAATGAATAGCCTAAGTCTATAAGCGTTTGTTTAATTACTTTAAAAGTATTACCCTTATCATGAGATACAAGGTTCTTGACATTTTCCAGGAAATATGCTTTTGGGCGATGTTTTTCAATGATTTCCGCTACGTGAAAAAATAAATTGCCTTGCTTTTCATCCTCAAAACCATGCTTCCTACCCAGGCTATTTTTCTTTGATACTCCCGCTATCGAAAATGGTTGGCACGGAAACCCTCCACATAAAACGTCAAAATTCTGAGGTATAAATGATTTAGTTTCTTCTTTTGTTATATCACCAAAAGGTGTTTCACCAAAGTTTGCAAAATATGTTTTTTGAGCATACTTGTCATATTCCGAACTGTAAACACATAGGCCGCCCAAGTTTTGCAAAGCCAATCTAAAACCTCCTATACCTGCAAACAAATCAATAAATGTAAACTTCTCTGTTCCTTCTTTTGGTCCAGGAAACGGGATATCAGTGGCATCAAAAAGGTTCTGTTGTACTGCTGAATATAAAGCTTCAGGTTCTTTAAATTCATTCGGTGCGTTCTCAACTATCTCGTACGCTTTTTCCTTATATATTGGGTTTTGTGTAACTACATAGTGTGTTAAAACTGCGGAGTCGAGTTGGTCTGGTAATATTGTCGACGTAGCTTTCATGGATTTAACCGCCATTAATTGGTTCCTCCATTGAAAGATTCACTGTTAAAGAAATCTCTAATAGTTACGTCAAGTGCACAAATTATTTTTTCAAGGTTGATTACAGAAACATTGCGTTTTCCATTTTCGACTTCGTTAACATAGGTCTTATCTATTTCAGCCTTAAAGGCTAAGGCTTCCTGGGTGAGCTTTAAATTTGTTCGGTATTCCTTTATGCGCAAACCGATTTTCTTCCGAATATCCATAGCTGCAAGCTATTGTCTATTCGACTATAAGTCAATCGGATATAAGTGAACTTTAGAGAATTATTGAGTGTTGAGAATTACAGTTAACGCGTTCAGTGAATTATCCAGAGATGCTTTTTTTAATTCACATTCCCATATTTTAATAATCTTCCAGCCATTAGCAATTAACGCTGTTTCGGCTTTAATATCATTTGATGTATTGCCATTAATCTTATTTAACCACCATTCAGTTCTTGTTTTCGGTACAACAAAATACCGGCACCCCTCATGCCCATGCCAAAAGCATCCATGAATAAAAATCACTGTTTTATACTTTGGTAAAACTATATCAGGCTTACCCGGCATATCTTTCACATGAAGCCGATAGCGGAAGCCATTTTTATGCAGAAACTTACGCACTAAAAGCTCTGGCTTGGTATCCTTGCTCTTAATCCGCGACATGTTGTAACTCCGTGTTTCCTTTGAATGAACGTCTGCCATATTATCTAAACTACAATCCTAACCTGGCAAAGTTTCATTGCTAACTCTCCACATACCACCTAACCACCGCCACATCCGCCTCCGCCCAATCCAAAGCTAATAATTCATCTTTATGCAGCCACTTAAAATCAAGATGCTCTTTTAACAAAACCTGCCCCAATGTAATCCTGCAAACAAAGGGAATTAGCTGTATGGTAACGTTAGGATATTGGTGTGTATTGGCCGGCAAAGAGGCTACTATTTCAACATCCACATGAAGCTCTTCCTTAATCTCGCGGATGAGGCAGGCTTCGGCGGTTTCGCCGGGTTCAATTTTACCGCCGGGGAACTCCCATTTTAAAGGCAGGCTCATGGTTGCGCTCCGCTGAGCGGCAAATACAAGTCCGTCGGCATTAACAATAATAGCGCATGTTACTTTGATCACGTTTCTAAGATAAGAGTTTGGGGAAAGAAACAAGACGACAATGTGAAGAAGCACGACAGTAGAAGGACAGAAGCAAGACGGTAAGAGTTAAGAAGTAAGATAAGAACCATGACATATTGTTATCAAGCCCAAAACAAAAGCGCGCCGGGCCGACAAAAAAGCGGGCCTGGGAGTATGGCCTTGTGGGTGGAAGCATTTTTTTGTCTTGATGTTTGGTTAATTGCATCTAAGATAAAGTAAAGTACTCCGTCCGGCCAACATAGCCGTTAACTTAACGAAAAACTCTTCAAAAGCAGGGAATGTGCGACTCCCCTCTTGAGAGGGGTGGAGGGGTGTGTTATTCTACGTGCAGCCTATCGCTTGTATAACACACCCCTGCTCCCGCTCTTTCCCACTACGCCCCCTCTCAAGAGGGGATTTTAAAGCGCATGTGCTAAATTAATCTCTTAGGTTAATGGCTATGGCCCGGCCAGGAGGGCGACAATGTTTGTTAGTTACAACAAGGTTTAAACAGAATGATGTATACCAATTTACCATGTCCTTTTTCCATCCCACAAAACCAAAGTTTAGGGTGTATGCCCCAAAACACTAAATTATATTCCCCGTTTATACCATGTATTTTATTTACCATGGTATAACTTTGGTATATCAAACGAATAACATCAAACCATGAAAGCAATAATTTTAAAAGACTTTGGCGGGGTTGAAAACCTGGTACCTGCCGAAATACCTGTACCAACCATAGCCGCCGATGAAGTACTGGTAAAACTGAAAGCCATCAGCATAAACCCTGTGGATGTTAAAACCCGCTCGGGGAAAGGCGTTGCAGGGCTTATTAAGGACGAATCGCCGATTATATTGGGCTGGGATATTTCGGGCGAGATCACCGAAGTGGGCGCGGATGTTACCGGCTTTAAACCCGGCGACGAGGTTTTCGCCATGATCGCTTTCCCCAAAACCGGTAAAGCCTATGCCGAATATGTTAAGGCTAAAGCCGATGAACTTGCACTGAAACCTGCCGGCGTTAGTCATGAGGAGGCTGCGGCAGCTACACTTGCCGCGCTTACTGCCTGGCAGGCTTTCCACAGCAATGCGCCTGTTAAACCCGGCGACCGGGTACTGATCCACGCCGCATCAGGCGGGGTTGGTCATTATGCCGTGCAGATAGTTAAACATTTGGGCGCCTATGTTATCGCCACTTCTTCGGCTGCCAACCGCGATTTTGTGTTGGGCCTGGGTGCCGATGAACATATCGACTATAAGGCACAGCCCTTTGAAACCGCTACCGGCGATATCGATTTTGTGCTTGACACCATTGGCGGCGAATACATTGACCGCTCGCTGCAGGTGATGAAAAAAGGCGGCACCATTATAAGCATCGTTTCGGGCATGAACGAAACTGTTACGCCCAAAGCCAATGCACTGGGCATTAATGGCCACAACACCCGGGTAAAACCCAATGCCGAAAACATGGCTACCATTGCCGGTTTGCTGCAAAAAGGGATCATTAAATCGTACATATCCAAAGTATTTCCGTTTGAGCAAATGGCCGATGCACATTTGCAGTTAGAAAGTGGGAGGACAGTCGGTAAGGTGGTGCTGACGTTTTAATCCCTCTTCATTCCCCTCTTGAGAGGGGGCGCGATGGAAATGTGTGATGGCAGGGGTGTGTTTATGCGATTGGCTTATCAAAGCAGATCGCCCCCGCAGTTCCTCTCAAGAGAAAAATCGCACATGGTGCGCGCTATCGCTTAATAATATTTAGTTGTATTTAACTAACATTGGCCCGCTCAATTGCCGCGGGTGGCTGTTACGTTTTTCGCTGTTGTTTGTTTTTTTAAGGTGCTCAAGAGGGCTTCGCCGTCTGTCTTGACACAAAAGTAACCAAAAAGTCAAGTCGGCAGGGAGGCTTCTTCGCCGCACGGCCTTCGCCCGCTTGCCTTTCCCTGCCTTTACCCTGCAAAGCGAGCAGAACCACGGGCTGCAATTATTTTGCCCTGCTTCGCCCGCTCATGGCCCTCGCTTCTGCAAAAACCTGCTATGCCCCTGCAGCCGCACCACCCACCATTGTTCTGCCCGCTTTCGCCCGAAGCTTACCTGCCGACGGGAGGGGGAAAAGAAGCAAGACAGTAGAAGGAAAGAAGCAAGACGGTAAGAGTCAAGAACTAAGATAAGAACCGTGACATATTGTTATCAAACCCAAAACAAAAGTGCGTCGGCCCGACAAAAAAGCGGGCCTGGGAGTATGGCCTGCGGGGAGAAGCATTTTTTTGTCTTGATGTTTGGTTACTTTGCATCTAAGGTAAAGTAACTGGCCTCCGCGGCCAAGAGCGGACGATGTAAGTTATAAAACCACAAAGCTCGTCCCTGCCCCAATGCACATCCCACCAATGAACTATTGAACTAATCAATCCAAATCCCCATTGCCAAAAGTATCTCCCTGGTTAATATCCCCGGTGTCGAAACCTTTTTTAAACCAGTACATCCGCTGGGCACTGGTGCCATGGGTAAAACTATCGGGTTCTACATGGCCCTGTGCTTGTTTTTGTAATCGGTCGTCACCTATGGCGTTGGCCGCGTTGAGCGCTTCTTCAATGTCACCTTTATCAAGCACGTTTTTCATGGTTTTTTCGTAATGCGCCCAAACGCCGGCATAAAAGTCGGCCTGCAGCTCCAGTTTTACTGAAAGCTTATTGTATGCGCGTTCGCTCAAACGTGAGCGTGCCTGATCCATTTTTTGTGAGATCCCCAACAGGTTTTGCACATGATGGCCAACCTCATGCGCTATCACATAGGCCTGCGCAAAATCGCCGGCGGCACCGAAACGGTTCTTCAACTCATCGTAAAAGGAAAGATCAATATATACCCTCGAATCGCCCGGGCAATAAAACGGACCGCTTGCCGAGCTGGCATTACCGCAAGCCGACTGTACATAATTGCTGAATAGGGTTAAACGCGGCTTTTCATAAGTACGGCCCATGTCATTAAACAGCTTCGTCCAGATATCTTCGGTATCGGCCAAAACCACGCGCACAAATTTCTTGCCTTCATCTTCGGGACCGTTATTAACGGTTTGCTCCTGCCGGGCCGGCTGGTTGGTTGCTACCTGGTTAAACAGCGCCGAAGGATCGACCCCTGTAAAAAAATAAATAGCGGCCGCTATAATACCAAGTACGCCACCGCCAATGGCTAACCTGCCGCCGCCACCGCCGCGTTCATCATCTACATTATCGCTTTCGCGTCTGCCAAACCATTGCATATGTTGCCCCCCGGCCCCCTAAAGGGGGAGTTTTTTATACATGATAATAAAAAAAAGCCTCCGTTTGTTTGAACGGAGGCTTCAGATTTTTTCACCCCCCTTTGGGGGTACGAGCCGATTATTTCACAATCTCAAATACGGCCTGGATCTGGAAACTTAGTTTGATGTTTTTGAAACTGATATCCGAATCGCCAACGTTGCTATCTGCCGAAGCTTTGAATGTCATCACATTGGCAGCATACATCCTTGGTTGCGGAAAGCTGCTGTTATCGCTTTCGGTAATATTGATAGCACCACCCAGCTTTTCACCAAGGGCAGCCAACAGGTAAGTCGCTTTATCGCGGGCGGCCAACAGGGCTTTGATTTTAAGATCGCGCTTTAAATCGGCCATTTTTGAATAGTCGTAGCTTTCAATATTGGTAGCCTGAATCCCTTTAGGATCAATTTTCGACATGATCTGGTTAAACTTATTCAGGTCGCGCACACGCAGGCCGTATTGTTTGCTGGCCAAAAAGTCGGGTGCTTTTTTCTTTTGATAGGTATTGTTCCAGGCAGATACATTGTTCACCGTAAAATCTGACGATGGAATGCCGGCATCTTTAACGGCTTTTTCCAGCTGGTCTTCCAGATCGTTAATGGCAATGTGCTTTTTGCCATCCATGTATTCCTGTAGTGATATGGTTACGTTTATAATATCAGGAGTAACCTCCTGCTCGGCAATGCCGGTAACTTCAATTTTACGCCTAAGGTCAACGTTTTGGGCAAATGCGCCAATGGTAGTTGCTAATAGTGCGGCAAGGATAAATAGCTTTTTCATGTGTATTTTATTTGATGTTATGACTAAGGTAACGTATGTTTAGTTTAATGTGTAACAGTAAGGCTACAATTAATTGCTAAGCCATTGGTATGCTTGTAAATAAACCGGCGGGTGGTTTTGTTTGAGGGGTGAAGTTAATTCCCTCCCTGGGGGGCACGTTGAAATGCGCGGTTGCAGGGAAGGGTTTCTTCGCTTTGCGTTAATAAAAACAGTTTAAAGAAATCCCTTCCTACACCTTCCCCTGGGAAGGAATCAAGCAGCCCCCACTTTTGATATATCGCCCCTCCCTTCAAACCCTTTACCTTTTTAATAGTTATACTACAACGCACTAATTTATTTGGTTATGAGATCGATATGGAAAGGTTCGATAGGTTTTGGGCTGGTGAGCATCCCTGTTAAATTATATTCGGCAGTACAAACCAGCTCGCTTGATTTTGATATGCTGGACAGCCGAGATCATGCACGCATCCGTTTTCAGAGGGTAAACGAAAATACCCACAAGGAAGTCCCTTACGATAAAATTGTAAAAGGCTATAAGCTTGATGAAGATTACGTGATCATGGACGACCAGGACTTTGAGGATGCAGCGCCCGAAAAAAGCAAGGTGATTGAAATTGAAAGCTTTGTAGACATTGCCGATGTAAACCCTATGTTTTACGAAACATCATACTATACCGAGCCCGATACTAAAAACAACAAAGCCTATGCCCTGCTTATCCAGGCACTTACGCAATCAAAAAAAGCAGGGCTGGCCCGTTTTGTACTGCGCAGCACCGAAAGCCTTTGTATCGTTCATCCACTTAAAAATGTACTGGTAGTAACCCGCATCCGCTTTGGACAGGAAATTCGTGACACGGGAGATCTTAACCTGCCCGATAAGATAGATGTAAGTAAAAAGGAACTGGATATGGGCCTCACGCTGATCAACCAGTATGCAGAAGATTTTGATGTATCTAAATTTAAAGATGAGTATAATGATGAGCTGCTCAGGATCATCGAGGCCAAATCAAAAGGTAAACGCGCCAAAGTTAAAAAGCTTAAACCCCGTAAAACAGGCAGTGACGATTTGTACGACCAGCTGATGGCCAGTTTAAAAAGCAAGAAAGGAGCTTAATGAAGCCGGAAGTACGGAGTTGAAAGTTTTAAGTCGATAATTGAATTATTCCTCAAAAAGAGTCAACGTGTGTTGTTTTCAGAACTCAAGGTTGGAAATGTTTGGAAAACTGTTTTTTTAAGAAGATAAAATCCTTCAGATAATACGATTAAATTATCCTAATAATTAATTTTATTTTTAAAAGAATAAGTTTTGGCTTTGTGTTTGTAGTGTTTATCTCACAAAAACATTAAAACATCTATCATGGCAACTACTAAAGTAAAAACACCCGAACAAACTAATGATGTGCAGGAATCGGCACTGAATGAATTATTTATTGACGAATTAAAAGACATTTACTGGGCCGAAAAACATCTTACAAAAGCACTGCCTAAAATGGCTAAAGCGGCAACATCCGATGAATTACGCTCGGCTATCGAAAGCCACCTGGCCGAAACCGAGCGGCAGGTGATTCGTTTGGAAGATGCATTTGCTTCCATTGGCCAAAAAGCCGTGGCTGTAAAATGTGAAGCGATGGCTGGCCTCATCAAAGAAGGTGAAGAAATTATATCAGAAACCGAAAAAGGCAGTATCACCCGTGATGCCGGTATTATTTCTGCAGCTCAAAAAATTGAGCACTACGAAATAGCATCGTATGGCACCCTCCGCACGCTGGCTGGCGTACTGGGCTATGACCATGCGGCCGAACTGCTTGATTCAACCCTGCAGGAAGAAAAAACTTGCGATAGCCTGCTCACTCAAATTGCCGAAGCCGGTATCAACCAGGCATCAAAAGCCGAAAAAGCTTAACGTTTGTTAGTTTTTTAAGAGCGGTCGTGGGGGAATTATTCCTCGCGGCCGTTTTTTATTTGAGCGTGCTGTCGCTAATCGATGAACGTAGCGCACAAGACTCCTCCTTGTTCCTCGTCGAATGACATTTCACTTTATATTAAGAAGTGTTAAGCCGCACCAACGTTAATTACATATTAATTAAAGCATTTCCACAAACAATAAGCGGCAAACACGGTTTACCAACAAAAAAACCGACGCCCTATGAAACAATTCCTCCTGGCACTATTCGCCTTTTTATTTTGCTTTTACGATGATGTTTTTGCCCAGGATAAATTAGATGGCGTTTATGCCGGATGCGAGTTTTCGCCAAGTCCGATATTTGGCGGAGGCATGAACAGAACTGACGTTGCTATATTATTCAGGCCTGATGGTACTTTCAATTCTTCGCTTAACAGTGCCGACTGGCAAACAAGCGTAAGCGGGCATTACACCATAATTAAAGGGGAGGTAACACTTAAATATACTAAAAGCTCGTCTGTTTATGGCATAACCAAATATGGAAGCCTTTCCAATTATGCACATGAACTGTTTAAACTTCAGGGGAACATTATACCTCCGGGCTATTACTCGTTCATCAGCGCTATGGGCGGTGGCGGCGCGGCCTATGGTACAACTTATGTAGGCGCTTTAAGCACACAGGGATTGAATTTCGACGGCAAGGGGCATTTTAGCAATTCGCGCTATTCGGGTTCAGTGGTAGCCGGCGAAAATGTTGGCGGTGGCAGCTCAAGCAGCCGGGACGGCAGCGGCACCTATAAAATAAACAAAGGGGTGCTTACACTTACCTATACCGATGGCCACACCGAACTACACAGTTTTTTTTGTGATATGGGCGGTAAAACCCGCATGGCTGTAGTTGATGGGCGGGTATTCTTTGTAGACAATGATGACAATGCCACCGCTAACAATACCAAATCATCAGCCGCGGCTAAAAAAACTTCCGAAAACTCCGCTGCAAATACAAGCAATGCCGCTGTGCCAAATGGGAAAACCCTGCTTTTAAAAGCCAATGCCGCCCATGGAGGCGATAAACTGAATGCATTGAAAACCGTCCGGTTAACTGGTTCCGTTTCGGGGTTAAAAGTTGTTGAGCTGATTGATATTCCCAACAGCAAGGTGCGCGTTGAAATATGGAAAAACGGCAAACCGGTTTCGGTGCAACAAACCGAAGGCAGTAACGGATGGCAATGGAGCAGCGGCAACAAATCCGATCTTCCGGCCAATAACGTTGCCGAGATAAAAACCGCCTTATACACCGGGGTTATTGGGTTGCGCAGGTCATCACTTGATCAAATGCAGATCATCAATACTCAAAAAATCCCCGATAATGATATGTACACGGTTCAATGCAGTTTAAGTGGCAACGAATACGTGTTTGCTATAAATAATCAAAACCAACTAATGGCTTACGGCTATAAGGTAGGCGACAAAACCCTGTTCGCTATGCTATCAGATCTTCGGCCGGTACAGGGTATTACCATTCCGTATCGTGAGGCCACAACAAGCGGTCAGCAAAAGCTCAATATTCAATACGAGAGCATGGATGTAAACCCGGTTTTAGACGGGCAAAGCTGGGCGGTACCTGCCGGAAACTAAATTCTATTTCAGGTAGATAATTTATTAGGCTTCAGGTACAGGTAATCACTTTTAAAATCGAGGATCATATTGAACCGTTTTAGCAACCCGTTACCTAAATAATTAATTTCAAAACCCATCGGGTTTTTATTGTTCAGCATAATGGCCGGCACATTACTAACAGGGAATCCATTGAGCTTGAACAATGGTGTTTCTACAATCTTCATTTCATATTTTACCCCGCGCGGATCGCTGATGGTGGATGACTTGATGAGTTTAAGATCCCTGGGGAAATTATTTTTAACAGCCCATTCACTATCCAGTATCAATGACTGTTCGGATCCGGTATCCATAGAAAAATTGCCGGTGTATTTTTTGCCGTCTATTTCAAACGTACCGGTAACATAAAGAAACGAATGGATAAACCCAATCTTCGAGCGTTCATAACCTTTTAAGTTTTTAGGCATTTTATTGCGGATGATGATACGGTTGTTATCATAATCAATCTCTACCTGTTTACCCTCAAACAGGTTCCAGCCAAAACGGCCGTCCATTCCAGTCGAGGTTATGTTTGTAGGTAACATTTCCTGGCTATGCCAAACAGCTGTGCCCATTTGCAATTTTTGGACCTTGCTCATTTCAGTAAAATTCGGCTTAGCTTTACCAGCCAACACATCAGCCTGATTGGGCAGCAGATTAGTCCTTTTTAATATGGCATCCCGTGTTAAATGAAAATCGAATGAGCTTAGGTCAAAATGCAGGTTTAACGTGTCGGTATCATTCATCACAGCCTTTACCGCTATGGCGCTGTAGGCTGTAAGTTTAAACGGAATAGTATCGTTTTTGCTGATTCGGGCTTCCTGTTCATCCGCCGGCGGTATAGCGCTTGCTATTTGCGTATAACATGAATCCTTACCGTTAAGCAAGATAACGAAGTTATACCTTGTACCGGGCTTAACCTTTACCCTTATCGAATCGATGTCGGTATAAAAAGTTACCCACTTTGTCGCCCGGGTCCTGTCGGCAGTATAAACATCCGGCCTTGTTTTTGGCGAAAGCGACCAGGCGTTCTTGTCCAGAAACCCGCCATCGTTAATCGCTACTTTTTTTGATGTTGCTTTGATCACAGGTAGTTTCGACTGGCCAAACACAAGCCCGGCCGGAAGCAGGCAGATAAGCAGCAGAAAATATTTCATCGTTTTTATAGGTAAGGTGCCTAAAGGTACACAGTGGAATAAATCTTTACAAAATACAACGTTAAATGAGCTGTATCTCCCCTAAAAAACACAGAATTTAAAACTTTTCAGTCATCATAGTTATTATACTAATATCTATGAAAATCATTAATTAAAACAAATTATTATGAACTCACTCCTGTATATAATTGCGGTCATCCTTATAATAGGATGGGCAATCGGCGTATTTTTCACGACAGTCGGCAGCCTTATTCACGTTTTGCTGGTAATAGCTATTATCGCGCTTCTGTTAGGCGTAATCAGGCGGTCGACAGCTATATAACGCTGCTGAAATATAAAATTTGATAAGCTATCTCCAACGAGGTACGCTATCTGAACCTTGATTTAATTGATTTGCGGATTACCTGATAAAATCAGAAAGTCTTTAAATCAAATGGATCAAGGTTTTTTGTATACTTGTTTAAATCATCAGGGAGAAATCTTTAATCAGGAGAATCAAGGTTTGAAAAATATATACGTTTTTTTATTTATGGCCGTTGTAGCCACCATCAGCGCATGCTCGCCTAAAGTACAACCGTTCGCGGCCACTAATAAAATATACCACAACCAAACCGATTCATTGGTAGAGGTAATTAGCCGCGAGCAGCCGGCCATGCTGGTTGACAGCGCGGGAGGCGCCATCCCTTCGGAGTGGGTTGGTACCGTGAATTTCAACCTGCGTAAGCCCAATTATGTCATTATACATTATACTGCCCAGGATTCGGTTAAACAAACCCTCACCACATTCACGCTGGTAAAGCCGCAGGTGAGTGCGCATTATGTAGTAAGTAAAGACGGCAAGGTTTACCACATGCTAAACGATTACCTGCGGGCCTGGCATGCCGGCATCAGCAAATGGGGCAGTATTACCGATATGAACAGCTGTTCCATCGGCATTGAGATTGACAATAATGGGCACGAGCCTTTTAATGATGTACAGATAAAAAGCCTGCTTGCTTTATTGACTCAGCTCAAAAAAGCCTACAACATTCCGCAGGCAAATTTTATAGGGCACCAGGATATAGCACCATTGCGCAAACCCGATCCGGGGCCGCTTTTCCCATGGAAATTATTAGCCCAAAAAGGTTTTGGCTTTTGGCGAGAGGAACTACTGGAGTTACCCCCTGATAATTTTGATTATGCTACAGCACTTAAGCTGATTGGCTATGATATCAGCAATCTCCCGGTAGCCATTGTTGCCTTTAAGTGTCACTTTGTACAAACGGATGAAACACCGGTAATGACACAGTTGGATTTGAATATTCTTTATAACGTGTATAGGAAATATTGAACCCGCTACCCCCAAAAAGCAGAGCTTGTATTATCTTTAAACATTATAATGCAAATAGCACCCCACCTTTTGCTCTCGGGTATTGTTAAGCACTATTTAATTATAGTGCATGAACCGCGTGTTGCCATGAATTACCGCCTGTTTTCTGACGGTAACCCAGGGGTTGTATTTCATTTAAAAGCCCCCTTACTCCAATATAACCAACAACACACGGTTGCCAGCAAGCAACCCGGCAGTTTTGTTTACGGGCAAATAACCCGCTATAATGATATTATTTCGGCTGGTGAACTGGCTATGCTGATTGTGGTTTTGCAACCTAATGCTTTGTTGTCTTTACTTGGTGTGGCGGCCTATGAACTAAATAATAACACCGTGCCATTAAAAGACCTCTTAGGGCAGGATGCCCTTGATTTGGAAGACCGCATTGCAAACACCATTAACCTCCCTGCTGCGGCTGCAATTGCCGAACAATTTTTATTGAACAAAATGGCTTCGAAAAGAAAACGTGCAGACATTACAGATCGGGCCATAAACATCATTCACGCAAACAAGGGTACTATTAACGTTAAAAATTTACTTGATGTGATGCCCGTAACCGAACGGCAGCTTGAGCGTAAGTTCGAGGAAGAGGTAGGTATTTCGCCTAAAAAGTATATTGACGCCGTTAAGTTTCAAACCTATCTTAAACAACTTCAAAAGCTATCTTCAATAAAAGAGCTAAGCTCATTGAGTTATGCCTGCGGATATTACGACCAGGCGCATCTTAATCACTTTTTCCGGAAACACACAGGCGTTACTCCCCTGCAATACAAAGCCAATCACAATCTTTTAGCAATAAACTTTATGCCGTTGGTTTAAAACTGCGTTTGTCGGTTTTTTACAATGCTTTCAGGTATGGCTCTGGTAGTTTTGAAAAAGATGATCAGCGTATGGAAAACCTAACAATCGCCACTGCTCAATTTGAAAACAGAAGCGGTGATAAAGCTTATAATTTATCAGTTATTGAAAAAATGACAGCGGATGCCGCGGCACAAGGTGCCAAAGCGATAGCTTTTCATGAATGCTCCATAACAGGCTATACCTTTGCCCGGAAACTTGATAAAGCACAAATGCTTGAGCTGGCCGAAGAAATCCCCGGCGGAGCGAGCATCGCTACATTAACCGAGTACGCCCGGCGATATGACATCGCTATACTGGCCGGTCTGTTTGAAAAGGACAAAGAGGACAACCTGTTTAAAGCTTATGTATGCGTTGATAAAACCGGACTCATTGCCAAACATCGCAAACTGCATCCATTTATTAATCCACATCTTTTACCCGGCACAGCGTATACCGTATTTGATTTATATGGATGGAAATGCGGCATACTGATTTGTTATGATAATAATATAATTGAAAATGTACGGGCAACTACCCTGCTTGGCGCACAGATTATTTTTATGCCGCACGTCACTATGTGCACACCATCAACCCGACCAGGCGCCGGCTTTGTTGACCCGAAATTATGGAAAGACAAAAGAACAAACGAGCAGGTACTTAGGCAAGAGTTCGACAGTCTTAAAGGTCGGCAATGGTTAATGAAATGGTTACCCGCCCGGGCTTATGATAATGCTATCTATACTGTATTTTCCAACCCTATAGGCATGGACGATGATCAGCTAAAAAATGGCTGTTCCATGATCATTGACCCGTACGGTGATATTATGGCCGAATGCAGATCATTAGACAATGAATTAGTTTTGGCCGAACTAACTCCTGATAAGCTAACCAAAGCCGGTGGCTATCGTTACATCCAGGCCAGGAAGCCTGAACTATATAGGGATATCATCGGAGCCGAACACGAAAGCTTTCAAAAAGTGGTTTGGCTTTGATATTGGCGGGGTGGTAGCCATATTATTAAAAACGTCATTGCGAGGTACGAAGCAATCCCAAACTATGCAGGGACGACCTGCTTATCTGGGATTGCTTCGTACCTCGCAATGACGCGTGTATTATTGGCGAATTAAGAAAATTTAATCAATCCACTCAAACTTAGTATAAGGCACAAGTATTTCCGGTACTTTAATTCCTTTTTCGGTTTGGTTGTTCTCTAACAAAGTAGCGACAATCCGCGGCAGGGCCAGCGCGCTGCCATTTAGCGTATGTGCTAACTGTGTTTTACCATCGGCATTGCGGAAACGCAGCTTAAGCCTGTTACTCTGGAAAGTTTCAAAGTTTGATACTGATGAAACTTCCAGCCAGCGTTGTTGCGCCGCACTCCAGGTTTCCATATCGTAAGTTAAGGCAGAACCAAAACCCATATCGCCACCGCAAAGGCGTAATACTCGGTATGGTAAACCTAACTTTTGTAACAGGCCTTGTACATGGCTGCTCATCAGCTCCAAAATCTCGTATGATTTATCGGGATGGGCAATGGTTACTATCTCTACTTTATCAAACTGGTGCAGGCGGTTCAGTCCGCGTACGTGTGCGCCATATGAACCTGCCTCACGACGGAAACAAGGTGTATGGCCACAGTTACGTACAGGCAATTGATCTTCTTTTAAGATCACTTCACGGTACAGGTTAGTAATAGGCACCTCGGCGGTAGGGATCAGGTACAGGTTATCAACACCTACATGGTACATCTGGCCCTCTTTATCCGGCAATTGTGATGTGCCAAAGCCGGATGCTTCATTCACCATTAATGGTACACTTACCTCACTATAGCCTGCTTTTTCGGCCTCGTCGATAAAATAATTGATCAATGCGCGTTGCAATTTAGCACCCTTGTTTTTATATACTGGAAAACCGGCTCCGGTTATTTTAACGCCCAGTTCAAAATCAATCAGGTTGTATTTAGCGGCCAGTTCCCAATGCGGTAGCGCATCGGCAGGCAACTCAGGCTTGGTACCGTTCTCCAATACTACCTCATTGTCTTCAGGAGTTAAGCCTTTGGGTACAGAACTATGTGGCAGGTTGGGCAGCAATACCAGTTTCTGGTAAAGTTCCTCTTCGGTAATGGTAAGCAGGTCGCCAAGCTTTTTGATCTCTTCTTTCCATGCGCCGGTTTTGCCCTTAAGGCCTTCAGCTTCTTCTTTTTTACCGGCACGCATCAGCTCGCCAATTTGTTTTGCAGCTGCATTGGCCTCGGCCGAAACATTATCCATACTGGTTTGAGTGGAGCGGCGTTTGTCGTCCAGTTCAATTATTTCATCAACCAGTTGGGGCTGTTTAAAATTTTTTACAGCCAAACGTTCCAAAACCTGTTCCCGGTTATCACGGATATAACTAACTTGCAGCATTATTTTATTTTTTAGGCAAAGATATTTTTTAAGTAGCAGTTTTAAGTAGCAGCGGCAGTTTTTTTTAAAACATGACCAGATAACTGCAACTGCCTGCTGCAACTGCCACTAAAAACTCATGAACAATCCCATAGGCAAACTATATTTAGTTCCCACTCCGATAGGTAATCTGGAGGATATGACCTTCAGGGCTATCCGCGTGTTAAAAGAGGTGGATTTAATATTGGCTGAGGACACCCGCACCTCTGCTCCCATGTTGAAACACTTCGAAATCCACCAAAAGGTATTTGCTCATCATCAGCATAACGAACATCAATCAAGCAACGAGATCATTAAGTTTTTGCTGCAGGGGAAAAATATCGCGCTCATTTCGGATGCCGGTACACCGGCTATATCCGATCCGGGCTTTTTCCTGGTACGCGAGGCTTTAAAATTTAATATCGCTGTGGAATGTCTTCCAGGCGCTACCGCCTTTGTGCCGGCCCTGGTAAATTCGGGCTTTCCTACCGATAAGTTTTGTTTCGAGGGATTTTTGCCATTAAAAAAAGGCCGTCAAACCCGGTACAAGTTTTTGGCCGAAGAAGAGCGGACCATCATACTATATGAGTCGCCCCACCGTTTGTTAAAAACACTGGATGAAATGGCCACGTATTTTGGGGCCGACAGGCAGATCTCGATATCTCGTGAACTCACCAAAATGTTTGAAGAAACCGTACGGGGTACTGTTATCGAAGTAAAACAGTACTTTGAAACGCACCCTATGAAAGGCGAGTTTGTGATGTGCGTGGCCGGCGCAGCGGCTAAACCGGCAAAAGGGAAATATGAAAAGGATGAGGAAGAAGAGTAAAACTTCAACGCGCCCAAATGTCATTGCGAGGCACGAAGCAATCGCACGGAAGCATAGCCGCTCTGTACAGCATGCGATTGCCACGCTACGCTCGCAATGACATTTTATAATTTTAAATATAAGCGACAACAGCATAATTCTTGTCACTCTACATGAAAAAAAACCTACCATTAGCCATACTATCTGGCTTGCTTTTATGGATAGCCTGGCCGCCTACTCCTTATACTACGTTTTTACTTTTCATTGGCTTTGTGCCTATGTTGCTGGCCATAGAAGACATCATCAATGATGACAGGCCTAAAAAAGGCAGACGGGTATTTAATGTAACCTTTATTGGCTTTTTTATCTGGAACTCATTATCTGTTTACTGGGTTTATAACGCGCTAAAGATGGTAGGCGAAGTTGTAGCAATTCCTATTACCCTTATCCCCTATTCGCTTGGGCCGTTGTTGATGGCAACGGCTTTCTGGCTGTATTACCGGTTGAGATTGGTTGCCCCTCGCTGGGTTGCACTAATTGGCCTGGTTTGCTTCTGGATCGGGTACGAATACCTGCATCAAAGCTGGGACCTCTACTTTCCGTGGATGACGCTTGGAAATGGCTTTGCCGTGGCCCATCAATGGATACAGTGGTATGAATATACCGGCGTATACGGCGGCACTTTATGGATCTGGGTAGTAAATATCCTGGCTTTTTTAATTTATACAAGCCTTCGCGAAGCTCAGACCAAACGCCACAGAATGGCGTTAATCACGGCGATTTTAATTGTTGTAACAGCGTCTCTTGGCTATTCATTATCGGTTTATCATAACTATGTTGAAGAAGTAAACCCATCAAACATCGTTATTGCCCAGCCCAATATAGATCCTTACGAGAAAGATGGCACCATTCCCCCGGCTTCACAGCTTGATATCCTGATCCAGCTTTCAAGACAGGTGGCCCAACCCAATACCGAATTTTTTATCTGGCCCGAAACAGCTATCCCTGCGCCTGTTTATATTAACGAAGAACAGATAGGCCAAAATGATTTTATTAAGCAGGCCCAGCTTTTTTTACGGAAATACCCTAATGGCAACCTGGTTACCGGCGCCGAAACATACAGGCTATATAACAACAGGGCAACACCAACGGCAGTTCCATCACCATGGGGCGGCGACCAGTTTGCCGACTTTTACAGCACAGCCCTCAATATTGAAAATGGCGACAGGATTCAAACCTATCACAAATCGCGATTAGTGCCCGGGGCCGAGTCATTGCCTTTCGGCAATTCACTTTCATTCCTGAAACCCGTATTTGAACATTTAGGCGGTGCTACCGGCAACTATGCTCCCGAAAAAGATGCAAAAGTGCTTTATTCGCAAAGCGGCATCGGGGTTGATCCGGTTATTTGCTATGAATCGATATGGGGAGGTTACATTGCCCGCTCTGTTAAAAAGGGTGCTCAGTTTATCGCTATTATTACTAACGATGGCTGGTGGGAAAACACATCGGGTAAAGACCAGCATTTAGATTATGCCAAACTTCGGGCTATCGAAACACGCCGCTGGGTTTGTCAATCGGCCAATACCGGTATTTCCGGGTTTATCAACCAGCGCGGCGATGTGGTTAAACATACAGAATGGTGGGTTAAAACCTCGATCAAGCAAGATATCAACCTTAATAGTGAGCTCACATTTTATGTTAAACACGGCGATTATATTCCGCAAGCCGGCAGCGTATTGGCAGGGCTTGGCATTGTGTTTTTACTGGGGATGAGATTGAGGAAAAAACAAACGTTAACAGCTTAGGAGGCCAACTTAAAGGCTGTTAATCAAGTACAGAAAGGGTGGTTTTTATAATATCATCAAAAAAAGCCTTATCGGCTGTGGCTTTAGCTGATACCTGCATGCCTCTTACCGCATTCATGATGAACCGGGCCAATGCCAGGGAATCCTGAGGGCTACGGATCTCACCACTGTCCTGCCCTTTTTTTATAGCCTGAAGAATGGCATCTTCAAACTGCTGCTCATTTCGGCATACCACATTCTTAACTTCAGCATCCAGCGATGCCAGTTCAATTTCGGCATTTACCATGAAACAGCCTTTACGTTGTTCATCGTTTAGCAAATCGCGCATGGTAAGCTCTAAAAGCTTTTGTATAGCCTCTTTGGCCGATGCTGAATTATTGATAATATCACACATCTGGTTTCCACCCGCCTTTTGATAGCTATCCAAAGCTTTAATATATAAAGCGTGTTTATCACCAAAAGTATCATACAAGCTCGAGCGGCTTATGCCAAGGCCGTCAACCAAATCCTGCATAGACGTGCCATTGTAGCCCTTGTGCCAAAAAATGCAAACGGCCTTGCTTAATACCTCGGCTTCATCAAAATCTTTACTTCGTGCCATAACAAAAAAGCTTTACCCGTTTTGGGCAAAGCTATTCATTTTTAATTAATTGTTTAGTTATACCCTTCCCCGTTTACGTTAACCGGGTTTTAGGCATGATTATCTCACACCGCCACTGGCCAGGATAATTTCACCGGTTAACCAGCGAGAATCATCAGATGCCAGGAATACGGCAACAGGTGCAATATCATCCGGCTGACCGATACGGCCAAGCGGTGTGGTGCTTTCAATTTGTGCTTGAAAATCACTGCCGATAAAACCTGCGGTGTGTGTTCCTTCGGTTTCGACCATGCCCGGGTTGATGGCATTCACACGGATCTTCTTAGGGCCAAGCTCTTTTGACAAAACCTGGGTAATAGAATCAACCGCGCCTTTAGTACCTGTATAAATAGCACTTTGCGGAGGAGTAATACGGGTTACCGTTGAGCTTATGTTGATTATACTGCCGCCTTTATCGCCAAAGCTATTTACCGCTCCCTGGGTAGCAAGCAATAAGCCCAGTACATTGATATCAAACTGGCGGTGAAATTCTTCTTCGGTTACAGCTTCTATCGGTGTAAACTGATATACACCGGCATTGTTCACCAAAACATCAACACCACCGAAAGCCTCTTTTGTTTCTGCAAAAAGGCGATCAACGTCGGCCTTCTTTGCCACGCTGCCTTGTACGGCGATAGCTTTGCCGCCTTCGGCGGTAATTTCGGCCACTACTTTATCAGCACCATTTTTATCTGATGCATAATTTACTACTACTGCAGCACCTGCCGAAGCCAGACTTTTAGCTATACCTGCGCCAATACCTTTTGAAGCTCCTGTTACTACTGCAACCTTGTTTTCTAATTTTTTCATTTTCTGGAAGATTAATTTAATTTGGATCAATCGTTCCACAAATATAAACCCATTTTGGAACAATCATTCCTGAATTAATTTTTATTAGGCTGGGATGACAAATGAAGGGGGGGCACACTGGCGAACGTAATACAGATTTGTCAATCCAACAATACAATTGTCCATCATAGCTAAAAATTGGTGTCATCCCGAACTTGTTTCGGGAACCCACATGACAAGCCACATGAAGTATACTTAGCAAGTGAGGTGCTGAAACAAGTTCAGCATGACGGATGGTGGAGACGTCATTTTACCTTCAGAGTTCGCCGGATTTAATTACTCAGAATGACAGGTGCTTTTTAATCTTGTATGGGTATAATTCAAATTACTCTTCTGTTGCCATTTCATTCCTTTTCAGGATAAAGGCCATTAGGTCATTGATGGGGTGTTTGATGATCTTCCCGGTTTTTACGCCGTGCAGGTGGCACAGAGACACAAGCTCCTCAGAAAATGAATAAGCTATGGAGCCAACAAAGTGGCATTTATATTTATGATACTCAGGGTATGATTTGATATTGGTTTCAATAAATTCAACCAAACCGTCAACCAGCATGGAGTGGCCGTATTCGGTGGCTTTTATTTCACTTACAAACTTACTGAACGATGCCAGGTAAGTATTGGCATTAGGCTTTTGATACACATTTTTGATCACGATCTCCTTGTTCAGGTGGTAAGCCTTATCAAACTTCTGGCTGATATCATACGGCATATTACCATATAAAAAATCAGTGATCAGCTTTTTGCCAAACCAGGTGCCTGAGCCCTCATCGCCCAAAACAAAACCAAGGCCATGCTGTCCGTCGTAAATTTCCTCGCCGTCAAAAAAAGAGATATTACTGCCGGTGCCCATTACACAACAAATACCCTTTTCCTGGCCACAGGTTGCATAAGCGCAACCCAGGAGGTCGCTGTCAACGCTGATATAAGCTTTATTAAAATGTGTGCTCAGGGCATTTGATACAATCTCATGCCTGTCGGGGCTGCTGCATCCGGCACCAAAAAAATAAATTTCAGAAATTTCGCCGGCAAACGCCACCATTTCAGGGGCTTGCTCCAGCACAATGCGGGCTATCTCTTTTTCGGTTAAAAAATACGGGTTTAATCCCGCGGTAAGGAATGAGCGGGTTTCCTGGTCTGAAACGGTCAGCAGCCAATCGGTTTTTGATGATCCGCTATCTGCAACTAAGATCATTGACAAATTTCTTCAAGCGCTTTAACTGTAAGTGGCTTATGAATAAACTGTGTAATATGCTTATTATCTTCCGAGTTCCTGATATCGGTAGGATCAAGCGATGACGATAACATATATATTTTTATTCCTTTTTTAGCGATATCCAAACCGGCAAATTCTTGCAGAAACTCAAAGCCGCTCATCATTGGCATCCTGATATCTAAAAAAATAACATCGGGGTTCACCGATCCATCTTTTAATGATTCAATAGCTTCCATTGGCGAGTGACGCACGATGATATCTTCGGCAAAGTTGCTGCTTTCCAAAACCCGGCGTGTTATAAAGCTATCAATGTAGTTATCATCAATAAGCATACAGGTTTTGAAAGGCGCGGTCATGATTCAAAAATAAGTTTTTAAACTTATTATTAAAATATTTTTTATTTGATGTTAATGCTGTTGGTTATCTGTTTTAACATGATCTCGGCCTGTTTACTTTGGTATTGCGCGGCAAAGAATTTTGATTGCGCGTCAAGATAGTTACGCTGTGCTTCCCTTACCTCAAGCGGGGTAATATTACCTAACTTATACTTATCAAGCGTAATATCCAGGTTTTTTTTGTTAAGGTTTACATTGGCTTCTTCCAGCTTTACCAGGTCAAGCCCCGAAAGGTATGCCACAAACAAGCTGTTGATCTGGCTTTCAATATCCAGTTTGGTTTGTTTAGCGGCAATGCCGGCATTGTCAATCTGGATTTTCGCATTTTTTTCGCGCCTGTTTTGGTTAAAGCCATTAAAAATATTGATGCTTGCCGTGAGGCCGTAATTAAAGCCATGTACATTTTGCGACAAGGTAAACCCTGCCGGTGTTTTGCTGTTGGTAAAGGTATAGCCTGATGTTAGCCCCACCTGCGGATACCGTGTGGCCCGCACCTGTTTAAGGTTGATCTCGGCCAGGCGCTGGTTTATTTGTGACGATAATATCGCCGGATTTTGCAGTTGCGCATTGTTAAGCACATCGGCCAGCGCAAGCTTTTCATCAACTATAATAGTATCGGCAACAGAAAAATCGGTTTGCAGGTCGCGGATCAGTAACTGGTTAAGCTGTATTTTGGTTGTCTTGAATTGCTGGTACTGGATCACCAGGTTACCGGTATCTGTATTCAGGTTTACCTGGGCATTCAATACTTCTAATCGCGAAGCCCTGCCTACAGCAAACTTATCATTGGCAATGCGCAACTGCGTGCGGGAAATATCAATAGCTCCTTTCAATGCCTTGATCTGTTCG
The DNA here is from genome assembly GCF_050433785.1 of Mucilaginibacter sp. 3215. NCBI lineage: Bacteria > Pseudomonadati > Bacteroidota > Sphingobacteriia > Sphingobacteriales > Sphingobacteriaceae > Mucilaginibacter > Mucilaginibacter sp. 3215. The sequence continues at coordinate 45,214 of NZ_JBNPWO010000015.1, read as the reverse complement.
TTTTGGCTGATCAAATTATAATAAGTATCGATAACACTGGCCACCGTCCTTTGTATGGTATCCTGTAATCGCAGTACACCCAGTTTATCCATCTGCTTTAGCTGATCATAATTTGCAAACATGGCAAAGCCATCAAAAATTGTCCAGTTAAGGTTTACCCCATAATTATTATTGGAGTTTTTGGCATTGCGGATATTGTTAACCGTACCATCATTACGGGTTTGCTTGGTTGTTTGGCGACTGTTATTGTCATTAAAGTCGCCGGTAACCACCGGCAAAATCCCTGCATTACCAAGTGTAACATTATTTGATGCTATGGTTGAATTGTTTTGCGACAACTTGATATTGTAGTTGTTTTTCAGCGCTATTTCAACAGCATCTTTTAAAGTAAGTAAGGGGGCATCCTGCTGGGCTAAGGCTATGGTTGATATCATAGCGAAACAACAAACCAGGCAGGCTATTTTCTTGATCATCATATTATGTTACAAGTTTTCGATCAGTTTAGGTTCTTGATGGTGCGGGTGGCGTGCAGCTTCGGCCATTTCTGCTTCGGCGGCCATATCCTCAGGATCGTGGTCATGGTCTTTACGGCTTTTAGCGGCCAGCAGCAGGTACATCATCGGGATAATATAAAGCGTTAACACCAATGAAAACAGCATCCCGCCCATAATCACAATCCCCAATGAAACACGGCTTTTTGCACCGGCGCCCAGCGCAAACGCAATAGGCACGGCACCAAGCACTACGGCTAAGCTCGTCATTAATATTGGGCGTAAACGCGCGGTTGCAGCTTCAACAACCGCTTCATATTTGGCTACCCCCTGTTCCATCCGTTGGTTTGCAAACTCCACGATAAGAATACCGTTTTTTGTTACCAGCCCCACAAGGGTGATGATTCCGATCTCACTGAAAATGTTGAGGGTTTGATTAAACAACCACAGTGATAAAAACGCACCGGAAATAGCCAATGGCACGGTAAGCATCACGATGAATGGGTCCATAAAGCTTTCAAACTGGGCCGCCAGTACCAGGTAGATCAATAACAGTGCAAAGCCAAAAGCAAAAAGAATGTTTGACGAACCTTCGGCATAGTCACGTGAGGGGCCGCTTAACGCGGTACTAAATGTATCGTCAAGTAAGCTTTTGGAGATCCTGTCCATCTCCTTGATACCATCGCCTACAGTATAACCCGGAGCAAGACCGGCCGAAAGTGTTGCCGATTTATAACGGTTAAAATGGTAAATGGCTGGAGGCGTGGCGCCTTCGGATGTTTTAACTACGTTATCCAGCTGAACCAACGTCCCTTTTGAGCTGCGCACATAAATTGATTTCAGATCAAGCGGCTGATCGCGGTTAGCGCGGTCAACCTGTGCTATTACCTGGTATTGCTTACCGTTTATCAGGAAGTAGTCGAGCCGGCCTGCGCTATAATATAATTGCAGCGTTTGGGCAATATCATCAACCGAAACACCTAAGTCACGGGCACGCTCACGGTCGGTAACCACGCGCAACTCGGGTTTAGTAAATTTGAGGTTAACATCCGTTCCCTGGAAAACCGGGCTTTTTGACACCTCGGCAAAAAAGGTCGGCAGCACTTTACGGATCTTTTCAAAATCCTGATTTTGGATAACATACTGCACCGGCAACGATGTTTTTGATCCGGAACCACCGCCACTGATAGTTTGCTCCTGCACCACAATGGCACGCGCATCGGGCATTTTGCGTAGCTTACCATTCAGCCAGTCGGCAAGTTCCTGCTGGGTTCGTTTTCGTTCATCCGGACCAACCAGCCCTACCCTGCCAAAGCCGGTATTTGAAGCACCGCCGCCGCCAAATGATGGCGAAACAATTTCAAGGTTAACATTGGCCTCCGGAATTGAATCTGCAACCAGGTTAGATACCTTATCCATATACCGGGTCATGTACTCATAGGTTGCGCCTTCCGAACCGGTAACGCTGTAACGGAGCAAACTACGATCATCAAGCGGGGCAAGCTCGGATGGGATAACTTTTACCAGGATGCCGATAATAACCAAAGATGCCCCAAGAATGGCAAATGATACCCATTTGCGCTTCATGAACTTAATGAGCGATTCGGTATATGAAGTGGTCATATTAATGAAGAACGGCTCCGTTCTTTCATAAAACTTCGATTTCTTTTGGTTTTTGCGAATCAGCTTAACGTTAAGCATCGGTGTCAATGACAGGGACACGAATGCCGATATCAACACAGCGCCGGCTACCACTACCGCAAACTCGCGGAACAAACGGCCGGTGAAACCCTGTAAAAACACAATAGGCAAAAACACAGCTGCCAGCGTAACTGATGTAGATACTACCGCGAAAAAGATCTCGGCCGAACCTTCAAATGCCGCTTTACGGATAGCCATGCCAGCCTCTACCTTTTTATAGATATTTTCTGTTACCACAATCCCGTCATCCACCACCAGGCCCGTTGCCAGTACTATCCCCAAAAGGGTTAAGATATTGATAGAGAACCCAAAGATATACATGATAAAGAACGCACCGATCAATGATACCGGGATATCTATCAGCGGGCGGAAAGCTATCAGCCAATCGCGAAAGAAAAGGTAGATGATAATTACCACCAGTACAAAGGCCACGATCAGCGTTTCCTGCACCTCAGATATCGACTGGTTAATGAACCTCGTATTATCCAAAGCCACTTTCACCGAAATATCGGGCGGAAGATCTTTTTTAATCTGCTCTAAACGGGTATAAAAATCCTTGGCTATCTGTACATAATTAGCACCCGGCTGCGGTACCAGTGCCAGGCCAACCATCGGCACCCCCGACTCTTTAAATATGGTTTCCTCGTTTGCAGAGCCCAACACAGCATAACCAATATCGCTCAGCCTGATCACCCTGTTGCTGTCGGCACGGATAATGAGGTTGTTAAAATCTTTTTCCGTTGCCAGTTTGCCCAAAGCCCTGATGGTAACTTCGGTATTATTACCCTCAATTTTACCGGCGGGCAACTCTACGTTTTCTTTAGCTAAAGCCGCACCAATGTCGGTAGCTGTAACGCCAAGTGCCGAAAGCTTGGTAGGGTCTATCCATAGGCGCATAGCATACTGACGCTGTCCCTGTACGTTAATGGTACTTACGCCGGGGATGGTTTGCAAGCCTTCCAGCAGCACATTTTCCGCATAATCATCCAGCTGGTTTATGTTACGGGTGTCACTGCTCACGGTAAGGGTAATGATCTGGTCGGCGCTGGCATCGGCCTTGGTTACTACTGGCGGGGCGTTAATATCCTGCGGCAACTGGCGCTGGGCCTGGCCCACTTTATCGCGCACGTCGTTTGCAGCGGTTTCCAGGTCGGCATCAAGGTCAAACTCAACGGTGATGTTGCTTTGCCCAACCGAACTGGTTGACGATATGTTACGGATGCCCGGCACACCGTTGATGGATTTTTCAAGCGGCTCTGTGATCTGTGATTCAATTACATCGGCATTGGCACCGGAGTAACTGGTTGACACCGAAATAATGGGTGGGTCGACCGAGGGAAAATCCCTCACGCCCAAAAACTTATAGCCGATAATACCAAATACAACAATAACCACAGACATTACTGTTGCCAATACCGGCCGCTTAATACTTACTGAGGATAAACTCATATTGGTTTATTTAATAACTTTTAAAATTTTCAAAGGCACTTTTGGCCGCATTTGGATCAGGCCCGATACTACCACACTATCGCCAGGCTTTAAGCCTTCAATTACCTGGATCTTTGTATCGGTACGCAGATCTGTTTTTACCGGTTTTGACATGGCCTTACCATTGTGGTAGATCCAAACCAGGCTACTTTTCAAATCGGGAATAACCGCTTCGGTGGGCAGCAAAATGGTTTTAGGAATTTGATCAAGCGTTAAATTGATCTTGGCAAAGCCGCCCGCGGTAAGGATCCCTTTAGGATTGGGTGCCTTAGCGCGCACAGTAATAGTGCGCGAGCTTGCATCAATTGAAGGGTCAATGGCATATACCGTACCCACGAAATTCTCCATCGAGCTTTCAGTTTTGAACCTGATCTTACTGCCGGGGCCAAGTATAGAAAGGTACCTTTCAGGCACAGCAAAAGTTACTTTTGCCGGATCGATATTAACCAGATCGGCAATAGGCGACGATGGCGAGAGGTAACTGCCCGGGCTCACATTCCTTAAACCGATAGTCCCCGAAAAGGGCGCTCGGATCTCGGTACGGGCAATCTGCGCCTTAATTACATTTGCGGCAGCTTTTAACGAGTTTAATGAAGTTAATGAAGTATCATATTCCTCCTGGCTTATAGCTTCTTTTTGAAGCAACTGGCGGTTACGGCTTTCCTGTTGCTTTGCCAATGCCACCTGGTACTGGTTTTGCTGCAATGATGCTTCTAAATCCTGGTTGTACACTTTGACCAGCAACTGGCCCTTTGTTACTTTAGTACCCTCATTAAAATAGATCCCGGTAATATTCCCTGTTGTTTGGCTTATCAGGCTTACCTTTTCATTGGCATCAATGGTACCGGTAATATCAATAATGTTGTTTACGGCGGTATCTTTAACTATCATTACTTTAACCCCTACCGCGCCGCCGCCTTTTTTCTTATCGCCCTTGCCCGAAGCCATAGCCGCGGCCGATTTCTTTGCCCCTTCGCTAAAAAATTTATTGTAAATTAAATAGGCAACCAGCAGGGCCAGCGCCGTGTAAATAATATATTTCGTTTTCATACTTTGTTTAATCCGTGTGTGATTTAGCTTGTAGGGTTATTTCGGGTGATATCAATGGTTTTAAATTTTTATGCATGCGGGTAAGTACGCTTTCAAATACCTGCATATCGGCTTCGGATATGCCTTCGGTAATATCTGCGTTGATGGCTTCAAACGTTTCAATGATCTGCGGAACGGCCAGTTTTGCCTTATCGGTAACGCGAAGCAATTGCTGCCGCCTGTCGTTCGGGTTGTTTTCGCGGTAAACAAAGCCTTTTGCGGTAAGCAGGTTAATGATGCTTACCATGGCCGATTTATCCTTGCCCAGCAGGTTTGCCAGCGCGTTTTGGGTAAGTTGCCCGTCATGAAAGTAAATGAGCGAAAGTATATAATGGTACCGGGTAACATCCAGGTGAATGGTATGCTTTACCAGTACATTCAGATACAGTTTACCTAAGCGTATCAGCTTGCGCGAAATAGGTTCAATCAGTTCCATTTACTTAAAAATCGATGTAAAACTAATAGCATAATATCAACAATAGTTGCATGTATCAACCATTTTACAACGGTGTTTAGGGCGCTGTAACGCCACATACATAACTGATTATATAATATTTTATAAATTGCGGCCATGAAACTGACCAACCTACGCACGCTATTTTTTTTAACGCTTTTTATTATGAGTACTACCATCAGCGAGGCCGCCGCCAACGCTCAGATTACCTACAATGTTTCGTTTCCTGAAGCCCAGGCCCATTATGCTGATATTGAAATGCATATTACCGGCCTTCAGCAAAACACCCTTGAGCTTAAAATGCCGGTATGGACACCCGGCTCATACCTGGTGCGCGAGTTCGCAAAAAACATCGAATCATTAAGCGCCGAAACCAGTGGCAAACCAGTTGCGGCACCCAAAATCAATAAGAATACCTGGCAAATTGTTACAAAAGGAATTTCATCAGTAACTTTAAAATACAGGGTTTATGCTTTTGAGTTTTCAGTACGAACCAGTTTTATCGATGCCTCGCATGCCTTCCTTTCAACCACCGGCATCTTTATTTACCCGGCCAATATGCAGCATTCACCAGCTGTTATCCACATTAAACCATATAAAAACTGGGATAAAGTTTCAACCAGTTTGGAAATGGTAAATAATGATCCTTTTACACGTTTATCGCCCAATTTTGATATCCTGTTCGATTCGCCTATTGAAGTGGGCAACCAGGATGTTTTTGGCTTTGACGCATCAGGCGTTCATTATGAGATTTGCATGTATGGCGGCGGCAATTACGATAAGGAAAAATTAAAAGCCGATATCCACAAAATTGTAGACCAGGAAGCAGCCGTTTTTGGCGAAAATCCCAATAAGCGTTATGTATTTATTGTGCACAACCGTTTACGAAACGGCGGAGGTTTGGAGCACCTGAGCTCCACCGTTTTAGGAGCCTCCCGCGATAACTACACTAACGATAAAGGCTACCAAAGCTTTTTAGGCCTGGTTGCGCACGAGCATTTCCATTTATGGAACGTAAAACGTCTGCGCCCGGTAGTGTTAGGCCCTTTTGATTATGATAATGAAAACTATACTACCAACCTTTGGATAGCAGAAGGTTTTACCGAGTACTACCAGGGTATCATTGTACGTCGTACGCAACTGTTCCCGGTTCAGAATTATTTTGATGTTTTGGAGGGCGAGTTCAATGTTCTGGAAAACCTACCCGGAAAAAATGTACAAACCGTTGCCGAATCAAGCTTTGACGCCTGGATTAAGGCTTACCGCCCTAACGAAAACTCTAACAATACTACTATTTCATACTACAACAAAGGGGCAATCATTGGTATGATGCTCGATCTGGAGATCATCAACAACAGCAAAGGCAAATACTCGTTAGATGATGCCATGAAGTACATGTACACCCAGTATTATAAAATCAAAAAGCGCGGTTATACCGATGCTGAGTTTAAAGCTGCCTTTGAAAAATTTGCAGGTAAAAAACTGGATGATTTTTACGCCAAATATATCAACGGTTTGGCCCCTGTCGATTACAACAAATACTTAGGCTACGCCGGATACAAAGTAGTTGATGAACTGGCCGATAAAAACGATGCTGCTTTAGGTATCACTACTACAACAACCGCAGCTAAAAAAATTATTGTTACGAGCGTGCAACGTGGTACTGCCGCTTATATTGATGGCATTAACGTAAACGACGAGATCACTGCTATTGACGGCACGCCGGTTACTGATGCTGCAACCCTTATCAATGGTAAAAATCCCGGCGATAAAATTGAAGTTACTGTAACCCGCGACGGGCAAGCTATGACCTTACCGGCTACCCTGCTGAAAAGCAACCGCGTTAAATACAATATTGTTACTGTTGATAGCCCCACCGAACAGCAAATGGTTGTTAGGAAAAAGTGGTTAAGCATATAACATTGCTTTTTTATAAAGAAGGCCGGCTGAGAAGCTGGCCTTTCTTGTTTAACGCCCGTCTCCAATCGTCATCCCGAACTTGTTTCGGGAACCCACAGGACAAGCCGCCGATTGCCTGGCAAACGTGCTACTTAGCGTGTGGGGTGCTGAAACAAGTTACCCATGACAAGAAAAAAAATGTGGTTTTTCGCAGCAGATCAGCTTCGGGTGAAAACGAGCAGAACGATGCTGGGCGGTGCGGCTGCAGGGGCATAGCAAGTTTTTGCAGAAGCGGAGGCATTGCGTGCGAGTCGGGGCAAAATAATTGCAGCCCGTGGTTCTGTTCGTTTTGCAGGGTGAAGGCCGCGCCGAGGGCTATGGGGCCAGGTTGTGCGCAAAGAAGCCTCTCTGCTGCAAGCCTTTTTGGTTACTTTTGTGGCGACAAAAGTAACTGGCCCCGCGCGGCCAAGAGCGCGACGATGTAAGTCAAATACTAATGAAGCCCGTTACCAGCCTGTCGGGGATTGCTTCATTCCTTACAGCAATGACGTGAACACAGATGTCATTTCACCTTCAGAGGCCACGGATTTAAACACTCAGCATGACGGTGAAAGGTTAGCATTTTAGAATATCCCCGTCAACAAAAAAATTAAAATATTAACACATAAGTTATATTTTTATAGCTTATGCCCTCTGCAACCTCATTAAAAAAAATACGCCCTATACAGCTTGTCGCTGTTATTTTTTTTACTGTATCCGGTGGCCCTTACGGCCTTGAGCCGCTATTAAGTTATGCAGGCAATCATGGGGCATTGATAATCCTGCTCATAACCCCGTTAATGTGGGATGTGCCAGCCATATTTACCGTGCTTGAGCTTAACAGCATGATGCCTGTTACCGGCGGCTATTACAAATGGGTAAAATATGCCCTCGGTACCCACTGGGGTTTTATTGAGGGCTGGTGGACCTGGCTCTATACTTTTGTCGACCTTGCCATTTACCCTGTGCTGTTTGTACAATACGCCGGTTTCTTTTTCCCCGAATTATTGGATTTTCAGATCCCGGTTTGTTTGGTGATCATCTGGGCATCAGCCGGGTTAAATATTTTAGGCATTATGCCGGTGGGTAGGGTATCGCTGTTTTTAAGCGCAGCTGTACTTGCGCCCATTATATTAATGATAGCATTAGGTATTTATCACCACAGCGGGCCAATGCACATTCCCACAACATCATTAAAAGGACTTAGCTTTCCGTCGTTTGGTATGGCTTTGTACACGGTAATGTGGAACTGCCTGGGCTGGGATAATGTAACCACCTATGCCGAAGAAGTTGAAAAACCCGTACGCTCATATCTTATTTCAATTTTTACAGCTTTCGCGCTGGTAATGGTGGTATACTTTTTTGCCATTTGGGTTGCCCAACAATCGGGCATTAACCACGATACATTAACCGAAAATGGGTTTCCTGCATTAGGCGTATTGATTGGCGGGCACTGGCTGGGTATAGTAGTAGCAGCGGGCGGTATGGTCAGTACCCTCGGCATCTATACCGCTGTATTGTTATCGGTATCACGAGTACCGCAGGTGATGTCTGAAGATAATTTACTCCCAAAAGGTGTTAACAAACTGCACCCGCGTTTTAAAACACCTTTTATTTCCATCATCATTTGCTCCATAGTAGTAAGTTTTATGGTATTGTGGACTTTTGCCGATCTGCTCATCATTGATGTAACCGTTTACGGCGCGGGGCTTTCTTTAGAGTATATCGCCCTCGTAAAACTCCGCGTCAAGGAGCCGATGAAAGAGCGGCCTTTCCGCATCCCGCTTAGTGTTACCGGCCTGTGCCTGGTTTTGCTGCTGCCATTTATTGTTTACAGCGTAGCGCTGGGCGGGGCATTAAGCTCAACACCGAAGGCCCTTTCGGCGGCTATATTTGCTTTGGTAGCATTATCAAGTGCGGAAGTGGCCTGGCAGGTTATCCGGCTATGCAGACCGGAACTAAAGCAGTAATTATACACGAATTGCTATCTCTCCCATAAAATTCGTGTCTTAAATTTCTTCAACGTTTCAATGATTGGATAATTGACCGGGATTTGCGTAAATTCGATCCTTTCCCGAAAACTCACATCATATGAAAATCAAACACCGATACCTGATGCTTATTGGTGGCCTTGCCATTTTAGCAGGCTGCCAGAATAATAAAAGCGTGCCGGCCGAAAAAGCTATTACCGCTGCCGAAATAAAAAAATATATCTCGGCTTTAGCCAATGATTCCATGATGGGCCGCAAACCTTTCACCGCCGGCGAAGACAAGGCGATTAAATACATTTCGGAGCAGTTTAAACTGGCCGGGCTCGAACCGGGCAACAATGGCAGTTATTTCCAGGATGTGCCCATGGTGCAGATCACCAGTACCCCATCCCCTGTCATGGAAATAACTGGCGGTAAAACGCCGCTCAGCCTGCATGCCACCACAGATTTCGTAACATTCAGCCGCCGCGAGGTTGATTCGGTAGCGCTTAAAAATTCGCCGCTGATTTTTGCGGGATATGGCGTTGTTGCTCCCGAATATCACTGGAATGATTATGCCGGACTTGATGTTAAAGGGAAAACGGTTGTGGTACTGGTGAACGATCCGGGATTTAAAAACGGCGATCCTACATTTTTCAAAGGCGATACCATGACCTACTACGGCAGGTGGACTTACAAGTATGAGGAAGCCGCGCGCCAGGGTGCTGCAGGCGTGCTTATCATCCACCAAAAAGAACCTGCAAGTTATGGATGGGAAGTGGTATCCAACAGTAACACAGGCGCCAAACTTTACCTGCAGCAAAAAGACAAGCATATGAACCGCTGCAAGGTTGAAGGCTGGATCACCGAAGATATGGGTAAAAAACTTTTAGCTGAAGTGGGCATAACCGGCGATTTCCGCGCCCTGGCCCGTAAAAAAGATTTTAAGGCCATCCCGCTTAAGCAATCAGTTACTTTAACCATCAACAACCAGTTAAAGTATTCTACATCGCACAACGTTATCGGCACACTTAAAGGCAGCTCTCAACCGGGCGAATATGTATTATACACCGCCCATTGGGACCACCTGGGCGTAGGTAAGCCTAACGCCAAAGGCGATAGCATTTACAATGGCGCGGTTGATAATGCCGATGGTGTGGCTGCTATTATCAGTGTGGCCAAAGCATTTAACATGGCCAAAGAAAAACCCAAACGCTCCATTGTATTTTTAGCCGTTACAGCCGAAGAACAGGGTTTACTGGGTTCGGAATATTATGCCACCCATCCTATTTACCCGGTTAACAAAACAGTTGCCGATCTCAACATGGATGCCCTGGGCGATTACGGCGAAACCAAAGACATAGCTGTAACCGGTAAAGGTCAAAACGATTTGGAAGATTATGTTGATGAAATAGTAAAAGCACAAGGGCTTAGCACTGTTGGCGACAGGCACCCCGGCTCTGGCAGCTACTACCGGTCGGACCATTTTAACTTCGCTAAGGTTGGTGTACCGGCTCTTGATATTAACAATGGCAGCATCAGCGCAGTACATGAGGGCAGCTACGGCGAAGCCAAACAAAAAGATTATGGCGACAACCGCTATCACCAACAGGCCGATAATTATACCGACACCATGGATGCCACCGGCATGGCACAGATAGCTAATATCCTTTATGAAGTTGGTACTAAGCTGGGCAACGAAACAATCTTCCCCGGCTGGAAAAATGGCTCGGAGTTTAAGGCGATAAGGGAGAAATCGATGAAGTAAAGGCTTTCTAATCTTAAATCGTCATTGCGAGGTACGAAGCAATCCCGAACTATACAGGGCGGCCTTGCATGGTTTACCTTCAAGTCGGGGATTGCTTCGTTCCTCGCAATGACGATTATTTTTAAAAAAAAATCCACCCCGTAACAGAAGGTGGATTTTTTTATTATATAGTGAAACTATACCCTTAAAGGGATTTAGTTGCTCATTTTAGCTATGTTGAAGCTTTCGTAGGCCATTTGCCTGTTGTAATCGTTGGCGATGGTTTTGTAGTTGATGAGGTCGACAATGGTACCGATGAAACAAAAACCGGCTGTGAAAAAGTACAGGATCCCCATCCCAATCTGGTCAGTCATGAAACGCTGTACGCCTGATACGCCAAGAAAGCCGGCAAGCGTAGCAAACATGATGTCTTGAGGGTTACGCCTTTTGCTGGCATAAAATGACATGAAAGTGCGGGCCTGGTCTTCTGTTAATGAGGCGGTAGCCTGTTGCAGAAATGTATATTCTTCGGGAGTGATACCGTCGAAAGACATATATGGATTTTGATAAGCGTTCATTTCAGTAAGTTTTAAAGTTTGTGATTGTTTTATGATATAAAGGTACAGCAGCAGCCATGAAACGCCTACAGGAGATAGGTTAGCGGAGATAAGTAGTCGGTGAAATGATGGGTTTTGACGGTAAAAGTAGCGTGGAAATTTTACCGAGGATAGGAGTAGCAATAAAATGTCATTGCTGTAAGAAACGACCTGAGAAATCCCGGAAAAACCGTGATGACGTATAAAGTATATTTTGGCGATAGTGCGCTGGGGTTGCGTTAGTGATAGAAGCGGATACCAGCCTCGTGGCTAATGCCTGTGCAGTATGAGCACGGGCCGCAGGCAACGCCCAAATTTATAATATCGATCAAAAACGCACCTAATAATCAAAAACTTATAATCACATCATTATACAGAAAGAAGCAATTGCACGGAAACATGGCCACTCTGTGTAGCATGCGATTGCCACGTCGCGCCCTGCTCATACCCCCCCCGCTCCTCGCAATGATATGATTTATAAAATTTAGGTAAGGCTCTTAAACTGATTCCTTTCCAGCAGCCTTGCTTTGGTAAGCACATAAATCCGGTTAAAGATCACTGCTACAGCAGGGATGCCAAGCCAGTGGGCGCGGAACGAATTGCTGATATCGCCGTGGAAAAGATAAATAATGCTATGCCCAAGGCCGCAGCCCGGACACCAGCCTATGCCCATCAGCTTAAGAGGGCACAGAGTAAAGTGCGATGCTTCGGTTGGCGAGGTCATCGCCAATGAAAGCATCGCCGCTATCCAGAACAAAAGTTCAAAATATTTTGAAAAAAATCGTTTAATCAAGTTTGTTCGCTTTGTTGGTGAATAATAATGATACCGCGAAGGCAAGCAGTACCCCAACTATCAATGCACCAAAGATTCGTTCAGAAAAATCCTTTATGTTAGCATCTGCCGACGATATGTAGCTGATATAAAGTATTGAGCCGAAAACGGCGATGATGCCGCCTACAATTAATATCTTAAAGCTTTGAAAAAGGGCTTCCAAAAAGCCCATCTGGCCATTACACTCGTTTTTCCGATAACTCATGATGCCGAAAAAAAGACCGATAGCCGGTATAATAAATGAAAAGTATTCGACTGGGGCCACAACGTCTTTTTGCGGCATAACGCCAAGCCGTGGCATAGCAAAGATCCAGATGATACTTAATACGCCGATGATACCCCCTGATAACACTGCATTCTTCATAATTATATAATTAAGATTGATTTATAAATCGGTATGCGCGTTTACATACATAAATTTATCATTAAAAAGTAAATAAGCCCTCATATTGTTTGCATTAATTTTTAGCCAGCGCTTTTTTATTTTGGCTTTTCTTTTTTGTTTATCTTTGCCGCGGTTTGAACATCCGTGATATATTAGACAGATATAAGGCTGATGACCGGATAAAAGCGTTGGCTACCGCGCTTAACGCATCAAAAAATCCAAGGGTACAGCTACGTGGTTTGGTGGGATCAAGTGATTCGGCCATGGCGGTAGCATTGTATTTTTTGCAGCACAAACACATGGTATTTGTGCTGCCCGACCGCGAAGAAGCAGGCTATTTCCAGGCCGACCTGGAAAACCTCACCGGCAAAGAAGCCCTGCTGTTCCCCTCATCATACCGCAAGCCATTTGAGTTTACCCAGCCCGACAGCAGCAATGTGCTTGCCCGTGCCGAGGTTTTGAATGAGCTTAACCATAGTACAGAATACGGCCAGCTCATTGTTACCTACCCGGAGGCCCTGGCCGAAAAAGTAATTGATCGCTCTTCGCTTGAAAAAAACACACTTGAGATAGCCGTTGGCAATAAGCTCAGTATTGATTTCATTAATGAGTTTTTGATAGAGTACGATTTTGAACGGGTTGATTTTGTATATGAGCCGGGGCAATTTTCTATCCGTGGCGGTATTGTTGATATCTTCTCTTTTTCGCATATGCTCCCCTACCGGGTTGAGTTTTTTGGTGATTTCATTGAGTCGATCCGTACGTTTGAAATCGAGAGTCAACTATCGGTTGAGCATGTTAAAAGCATTACCATTGTTCCCAACGTACAATCTAAATTTCTAACGGAGAATAACATCTCCCTACTTGAATATGTGGAAGCAGGCACGCAGGTATGGATCAAGGATGTTCAGTTTACGCTGGACATTATCCAAACCGGTTATAAAAAGGCTGTAAACCTTTGGAAAGCCCTCTCTGCAGATGAAAAAGCTCAAAACCCCGATTGGATTGACCCCAAATTTGGTTTTACCGACGAAAAACTGATTGGCGATCAGCTGCATGATTTCCCTGTGGTTGAGTTTGGGAAGCAGTTTTTTTACCATGATGCTACCGCTATCAATTTTGATATGCGCCCGCAGCCATCGTTTAATAAAGATTTTACGCTGCTCATTCACAATTTCAAAAACAATGAGTCTGACAAGATAGAGAACTTCATCTTTACCGATTCGGCCAAACAGGTTGAGCGTTTATACGCCATTTTGGACGACCTGGACAAAACGGTAAAATTTACGCCGGTAAGCATCTCCATACGCGAAGGTTTCATTGATCACGAACAAAAGATAGCCTGCTATACCGATCACCAGATCTTTGACCGTTACTATAAATACAAAACCCGCAAGGGCTACCAGCGTTCCCAAGCTATTACACTAAAAGAGCTCCGCGACCTTAAACCCGGCGATTATGTTACCCATATCGATCACGGCATAGGCAAATATGCGGGCCTGGAAAAGGTTGACGTGAACGGCAAACAGCAGGAAATGATCCGCCTGATTTATGCTGATAACGACCTGCTGTATGTGAACATCAACTCGCTTAACCGTATCTCCAAATTCAGCGGTAAAGAAGGCTCCGTTCCCAAAATGAACAAGCTGGGTACCGACACCTGGGAACGTTTGAAGAAAACAACAAAAAAAAAAGTTAAGGACATAGCCCGCGACCTGATCAAGCTTTACGCCGTGCGTAAAGCCCAGCATGGCAATGCCTTTTCGCCTGATAGCTACCTGCAAACCGAACTGGAAGCATCATTCCTGTACGAGGACACTCCCGACCAGGAAAAAGCCACTGCCGATTTTAAAAAAGATATGGAGTCGCCCCACCCTATGGACCGCCTCATTTGCGGCGACGTGGGTTTTGGTAAAACGGAAGTTGCTGTTCGCGCGGCATTCAAGGCAGTTGCCGATAGCAAGCAGGTGGCGATACTGGTACCAACTACTATTTTAGCCGCACAACATTACAAAACCTTTACCGACAGGTTAAAAGGCTTCCCTGCCAATATTGATTATGTTAACCGCTTTAAATCAACCAGGCAGATCAAGGATACCCTGGAGAAACTGAAAGAAGGCAAGGTTGATATCATCATAGGCACGCATCGTTTGGTAAGCAAGGACGTGAAATTCAAAGACCTTGGCCTAATGATCATTGACGAAGAGCAGAAGTTTGGCGTATCAACCAAAGAAAAGCTGAAGCAAATGCGCGCCAATGTAGATACGCTTACCTTAACAGCAACGCCCATTCCGCGAACGCTTCATTTTTCGTTAATGGGTGCACGTGACCTTTCTATCATATCAACTCCCCCGCCAAACCGCCAGCCGGTTGTTACCGAGCTGCATGTGTTTAATGATAAACTCATTAAAGAAGCAGTTGAATTTGAGATTGACCGCGGCGGACAAGTATTCTTTATTCACAACCGCGTGGCCGATCTGCCGCAATTGGGCGGCATGATCCGTAAGCTGGTACCGAAAGCCCGTATAGGTATAGCCCACGGCCAATTGGAAGGTGACGATCTGGAAGATGTAATGCTTAAATTCGTGAACCACGAGTATGATGTGTTGGTAGCTACAACCATTATTGAGGCCGGCCTGGACATTCCCAATGCCAATACCATTATCATCAACTACGCCCATATGTTTGGATTGAGCGACCTGCACCAGATGCGCGGCCGTGTGGGCAGGAGTAATAAAAAGGCGTATTGTTATTTGCTAAGTCCGCCTTTGTCAACGTTAACCAGCGAGGCGCGCAAGCGCCTGAGCGCCATTGAAGAATTCAGCGACCTGGGCAGCGGCTTCAATGTGGCTATGAGGGATTTGGACATCCGCGGCAGCGGTAACCTGCTTGGCGCCGAACAAAGCGGCTTCATTGCCGAAATTGGCTTTGAAATGTATCATAAGATCCTCGACGAAGCCATACAGGAACTTAAGGAAGATGAGTTTAAAGGCGTATTCCCAGAGGATAAGCCCCGCCCCTACATTTCTTTTACCCAAATTGATACCGACCTGGAGATCCTCATCCCCGATGAGTATGTAACAAATCTCTCCGAGCGATATAACCTGTATACCGAGCTTTCCAAACTGGAAAACGAGGTAGAATTACAGGCCTTTCAACAAAAACTGAACGACCGTTTTGGCCCGGTGCCGGCCCAGGTTGACGGTTTACTCAATACCCTACGCCTGCAATGGCTGGGCAAGGCCATTGGTTTTGAAAAAATCTCGCTCAAGAAAAACGTTTTGCGTGGTTATTTTATCACTAACCAGCAATCAAGTTACTTTGAAACCGAGGTCTTCCGTAATGTGCTCGACTTTGTGAAGAATAACCCAAGGCGCACCAATTTGAAAGAAGTTAAAAACACGCTCCGATTGGGCATTGAGGGAATTGATAGTGTTGACGAGGCGGTGAGCATGCTGAGCGAAGTGGCGGGGATAATATAATCATCTCCTGTTGTCATATCCCCACGACAACATAATGTCTTTCTATGTATTGGAATTCCAACAATGGTGAAAAGTTTTCATGAGGACATGCACACGCAACAGCACGTCTTTATATTAAGTTCGCATAATGCGTTAACCAATCAAACTTAATGACTAAATTTCATCTGCTAACATTATCTACGGCAGCATTACTCAACAACAAACTCACTAAAAGAAACCACGGAATGCTGAGCGCTGTAAGACCCATTAGTTTCATAATTTAAAGGTATTATTATCTTGGTTTTAAGGGGAATTCCATAGTATTTGTGTGGCATCCAGCCGCTTTCCCTCAATAATATCGCGGCTATCTTTTCTTTTATGGCGCTGTCCAAATCGCCCAGTACTTCGGGATGGGAAAGCGAACCATCTTTCTCAATAATAAACGAAACGCTTACATTCTTCAATGAAATTTTTTCGCCATTTGAACCCCGGAAACCTTTAATCTTTCTGTTTATTAAATCAATAAAAACCATGAGGCTATTTTTATACATACCCAAAGTGTTTTCTTCTGTAAAAGGGTAGGCAACACCGTTTCTATCAATCCCTGTCCCTCTGATGAACTTTCCTTTTTCGTATTGATATGTATATTTAATAGAATCGGCCTCTCCTGTTTTTCCGTGCCATATTCCTTCGGGAAGTCCATTTATAACTTCGCCTTCAAGTATCATGTTTTTAAATTCATCGTCATACACAGTCCAATGGCCTCTTCCATTTTCGCAAATTAATTTACCAGAGGGATCATAACAATCAAGGTAAAGGCTCTTGACGTAAAAAACTATCTTACCGTGTACGTTTTTTGTTCGCGAAAACAACTTACCTGTGGGATAGTATAGATACTCGTCCCCATCTTTATATCCGTTTGAATAGTGTAGTATACCTTTTCGCTTGCCATTCGGGTAAAAACTAACGCAATCTCCAGTCAATAGCATTGTAGCCTTTTTGAAATAAAAGGGCCCATCAAAATAAGACTTGCCTATAAACTTTACATTTCCGTTGGTATAGTACTCTTTAACATTTGGCATAACATCCCCTGAATCAGCGGGCAAAATGGCCCTGACATAATCGGCGCTATCAATTGTGGTTACAAGTATATCCTTGCCGTCTCTATTTAAGTTATGCTTGAAATAATAAACAATTGTATCGCGCTGCTGACAACTGGCAGATGCGGCAAAACAAAATATTGAGATAAGGAATAAAAAGGCTTTAAACATAGAATAAAAATATAGAAAATAGTCTTATTCTGAAACTCTTAAACTTTCACTGTCGAGATTGCCCCAAAATCTACAAAAAAGCTCGCATTTTAAATATGCGAGCACTTTTGTTGCTTCAATATCCACTGTAAGACGAAACTGAGTTAGCGTTCCGCTTATAAAAAATTAATAAACCGCTAAGCTGTAATTAAGCGTTTGTCCTTCTTGCAAAAACAAATTCGGCGCTTTTGCTTTATCCGAATCGTTGATAACGCCATCGTTATTGGTGTCTTTAAATTTCACGGAACCAATTATTGCTGCAGGTGTTTGTTTAGGGCTGCTGTCAATATCGGCCTGGGTTTTAAAAATACCTATCGGAATCAGTCCATTGTAATAGCTTTTTTGGGTCCCCTTTTCAGCAACAATGTAATATTCTCCTATATAGGCAACTACTGCAGTCGCTTTTCCTGACGCATCCGTAGTAAGTGTGTATGAAGGCGCTTCCCCGGTGTTGGGTTTGTTTACGTCATCGTATAGTTTTACTGTTGCACCTGCCGATGCAGCGCCAGTCTGACCATCAGTTATGGTAATAGCAACGGTTGAAGTAGCCGACCCTTTTTTATCACATGAAGAAAACAAAAACGATGCTGCCATGCAGCCTGATAAAAGTAAAGATGTATATTTCATAAACCCTAAAACGAAACAAGGGAGCTATTGTTTTAATCAGTTGTTAAAAAAATTACCCATAATGTGCTATACATCAATAGCAACCGCCAAATTTCCTGTTAAGATCCGTTTAATCTTATCCTACTTTTTTATAAATATCTTTTAAATTACGCCCCATTTCCTTGTAATCAAGGCCATAACCTACTACAAACTCGTTTTCTATTTCAAAGCCCACATACTTAAGCTCCTCTATCTTTTTTTGAAGAGCGGCCGGCTTTAATAATAATGAGCATAACCTTAATGACGCGGGCTCTCTTTCCTTCAGTTTCTGAATTAGATAGTGAGCTGTATTGCCCGTATCAACAATATCTTCAATAATAAGTACATCGCGTCCCCTAATATCAACCGTTAAATCAATATCTTCCCGTATTTTTAGCGTACTGGAGACGCCGCCATAGTATGATGCTAATTTGGTGAAGTTAATTTCGCAGGGAATGCCCACTTGTTTGATCAGGTCGGCTATAAAAAGAAAACTGCCGCTGAGTACGCCTATAAAAACCGGTATTCTATTGCTATAATCCTCATTTAATTGTATGCCAATTTCTTTCACACGTTCTTCAATCTTATCGGCAGTTAGTAGTATCTCAAATTCCAGATCGGCTATTTGTTTTGTCATTGGGTTTAGTTTGTTTTTTAAAGGCAGTATAGTTCCGCGGTTTACATTAATCCCGGCGAAATTTGATTTTAAGCGCCTAAAATACTATTAATCACTTACAATAGCGTGAAAAATAATTGTGACATATAAGCTTATCTTTGCAGCCGAATGATTGACTATCACCTTTATACTTTACCTAATGGTATCCGCATACTGTATAAGCACTGGCCATCTGCAATTACACATTGCTGCTTTATTGTAAACGCGGGATCGCGCGACGAAGCTCCGGGACAGGAAGGCCTTGCCCATTTTATTGAGCACCTGCTGTTTAAAGAAACCGAACGCCGTAACACCAATCAGATCCTCAACAGGCTTGAGCTTGTTGGCGCCGATCTTAACGCTTATACCACTAAAGAATATACCTGCATCCACGCATCGTTGCTTAACCAGCACCTTGACCGCACTATGGATCTTTTTGAGGATATATTATTTCATTCCACGTTCCCCGATGATGAACAGGAGAAAGAGCGCGGTGTTATTTTAGATGAAATAGCTTCCTATCTTGACCAGCCGGAAGAAGCCATACAGGATGACTTTGAAGAGCTGCTATTTAAGGAACACCCCATGGGGCAAAACATTTTAGGGACGCCCGAAACTGTTGGCAGGCTTAACGGGGACGACATCCGGGGGTTTATAGCGGCAAACTATAATACAACCGAAATGATCTTCGCTGTACACGGCAATTATGAGTTCAGGAAACTGGTGGCTATGTCTGAAAAGTATTTCGGCCATGTTCCTTTAAATGAGCTTCAAAAAAATCGGGTAAAGCCAGTACAAAGTACGGGTAGTATCCATATCGTTAACAAACCTATCTCACAAACGCACTGCATTATAGGCACACAGGCTTATTCATCATCGCATGAGCATAAATGGGGTTTATTATTGCTTAACAACCTGCTGGGCGGGGTGGGCATGAGCAGCCGGCTCAACCTCGAGATCAGGGAAAAACATGGTATAGCCTATACTGTCGAATCAAATTACACCCCCTTAACCGATACCGGCATCTTTTCTATTTATTTTGGTACGGATACCGAAAAAGCAAACAAAGCCTCAAAACTGATTCATAAGGAGCTGAAAAAACTGCGTGAACAAAAGCTGGGCAGTTTGCAATTGCACCAGGCCCGGCAAAAGTTTATCGGACAAATAGCATTAGCAGAAGAAAACCGCATGAGCCTCATTATTGCCATGGCCAAAAGCATGATTGATTTTAACCGTGTTGACACCCTCGAAGAGATCTTTGCTAAAATTAACCAGGTAAGTGCCGAGCAATTGCTGGAGATCAGCAATGAAATTTTTGATAATGACCGCCTGATCACTTTGCTATTTGAGCCTAAGCAATAATCCTTTATTTTTGCAAGATGAAGTATCCTATCATTGCCTACGGTGATCCTGTTTTAAGAAAGAAAGCAACAGCCATTGAGCCCGACGAGTATCCGCATATAAAAGAACTGGTTGACAATATGTTTGAAACCATGTATGCGGCCCGTGGCGTTGGACTGGCAGCGCCGCAGGTAGGCATGTCAATGCGTTTATTTGTAGTGGATGCCACCCCCTTTGATGATGACGAACCGGAGCTAAAGGATTTCAAAAAAGCGTTCATCAACGCTACCATACTGGAAGAAACCGGTGAGGAATGGGGCTTTAACGAAGGCTGCCTGAGCATTCCGGATATTCGTGAGGATGTATACCGCAAGCCGGTTGTACGCATGTCATACTATGACGAGAACTGGAAACATCATGAAGAAACGTTTAAAGGCATGGCCGCGCGCGTTATCCAGCACGAATACGATCACATTGAAGGCAAATTGTTTACCGATAAGCTAAGCCCGTTACGTAAACGGCTTATCGAAAAAAAGCTTAACGATATATCAAAAGGCATGGTTGATGTGGATTATAAAATGAAGTTTCCCAACATTAAAAAAGGAAGATAATACTTTACCCAAAGCATATGAAGAGCCGCCACACAGCGGCTTTTTCTTTTTGTATATTTTTATAAATATTCAGCTAAACCTGTAAAAATTACAATACTATACCTCTGCATTAAACCAATCGGCGTAATTTCGGTCTTTGTTTTGGCATTTTTAATGCGTTATATTTACACAACCAATCATAAAAATCATAAACCAATGACTACCAGACGATCTTTTCTAAAAACTTCGGCGCTACTTTCAGCAGGCCTGTTGGCAGCTCCTAATTTGTTTGCATATGATAAAAAATATATAGGCTTACAATTATATACTGTGCGTGATGCTATGGCTGCCGACCCTGTTGCTGCATTGGCAAAGGTTGCCAAAACAGGTTTCACATCTGTTGAAGGTGCAACTTATACTGGTACCGAATTGTTTTATGGCATGCGCCCCGGCGATTTTGCAAATGTTTTAAAACAAAACGGCCTCATCATGCCGAGCGCGCATTACCGTTTAGGCGAGGAGCTGGTTAACGGCGAACAACAAAAAGGAACCATCATGAACGACTGGAAAAAAGCCGTTGATGACGCTGCCGAAGCTGGTGTGCAATACATGGTTTGCGCATATC
Organism: Mucilaginibacter sp. 3215; assembly: GCF_050433785.1. Taxonomy (NCBI): domain Bacteria; kingdom Pseudomonadati; phylum Bacteroidota; class Sphingobacteriia; order Sphingobacteriales; family Sphingobacteriaceae; genus Mucilaginibacter; species Mucilaginibacter sp. 3215. The sequence continues at coordinate 23,896 of NZ_JBNPWO010000015.1, read as the reverse complement.
TTTCACAATCTGAGCGCGGCAATCTTGACCATTATAAAAACGTGGCCAATATGCTTGATATAGCCGGCGAAACCTGTAAAGGCGCGGGTATCCAGCTTTGCTATCACAACCACGACTTTGAATTTATACAGGAAAACGGTAAATACCCATATGAGATCCTTTTGGAGAACACCGATAAAGACCTTGTAAAAATGGAAATGGACCTGTATTGGGTTAATAAAGCAAACCAGGATCCTATCGCCCTTATTGATAAACACCCGGGCCGTTTCCCTTTATGGCATGTTAAAGACATGGACAAAACGCCTGAAAAGAAATTTACTGAAGTTGGTAATGGTGTTATCGACTTTAAAAAGATCTTTACCCAGGCTAAAAAATCGGGCCTCAAATATTTCTTTGTTGAGCAGGATGTTTGCCCGGGCGATCCGTTTGTGAGCATTGCACAAAGTATCAGCTATATTAAAAAGAACCTGGTGTAATATTGCTTTTACACTGATATCCTGAAGGCCTGCATTTAAAACAAATGGCAGGCTTTTTTTATTCTACAAGGGCAATTGTTTTATAACACATTTAACGGCAAAGGAAAATGAGCGCAATCATAATCAAATACGTCATAGTCATTTTGATGGCTTCTCTTCTTTTTGCCTGTGTTGCTGAAGCGCAAGCCGATAAACAGCCGATTCAGGCCCCACAGCAACATGTTACCTGCCTTTAAAGGCCCGGCGGGACTTGAAGCTCAATGATGGGAGGTTCTCTTTTTGCCCCTGTTCCTGCGCTCCCTGAACCGGTTAAAGAAAACAAAAGCCAGCAAACAAAGCACACAACCGCAAATGCCGTTCAGGCGCAGTCCATAATCGTTGCCTGGGTCTTTTCCATAAATGGTTAAAAACGCGAACAATGCAATACCCAGTGTTTGGCCCAGTTTTACAAACAGGTATTTAACCGCAAAGAACATTCCTTCCCGGTTCTCACCGGTACGTTTAGCCTCGTTCTGTGCTATTTCGGCAAGTATAGCATTGGGTAAAATACCCAGCGAGGCCAGCGGAAACGACGCACTGATAACCAGCGTATAGATTTGCACCTGCGGTGTAAATGGAAGTTTGCCCAGGAAAAATATCGCTACAAAAATCAAACTCAGTAACCCGAACGAAAAAAGCACGATAGGTTTTTTGCCAATCTTTTGCGACAGGTAATTAACCAGCGGATAAAACAGCAGTGATACCAATACCATAGTAGCCATAAGTTCTCCGCCCATAGATTCGGGCAGATTTAACAACGATTTTAAAAAAAACAGTAAGCCACTTGATATGATGCTTAATGCCATATAGTACGAAAAATCGGATATCAGGTAATATTTGAAATTCCGGTTTTCAAAGGTTTTTTGAATAGCAGGCAATAGCGGCAAGTGCGATGGGTGACCGTTTGAATACCGTTTTTCGTCTATGGTGAATACAGGCACGAGCATCACCAGCCCGGCAAATATGGCCAGCCCCCAAATGGTGTACTGTACGGCGGTATCGCGATTGAGGGTACCGGCAAAGCGTTGTACCCAGTCGGCAAAGTTATTGACCATGGCCGATAGGATAATCCCTATCACAAAACCCACCTGTTGTAATGATGATAGTTTAACCCTTTCGCTGCCCGTACGGGTAAGCTCCGGCAGCAGGGCGTTGTACGGGATAATATAGGCCGTAGCACCCATAAAAAAGCAAATAAGCGTAAAGGTAAGCCAGTAAGCGTTATGGATACTTTCGCCCTTTACCATGGGGTAAAAGGTTAATCCGCAAAATAAAGCTGCAGGTAAAACAGCCCATTGCATAAAAGGAATGCGCCGCCCACGACGGTTTTCGCTTTTATCACTTAGCGAGGCAATAAAAGGATCAAAAAAAGCATCCACCAACCGCCCGGAAGCTGTAATCACAGACATGATATTGAACAGGCCAAAAAGCAACAATTGAGGTACCAGCGTAGTAAGCCCGGCATTGTTTGGCGGCAGGTAAAAGTAAGGCAGCATCACAATGATAATATTGGTCATGATGCTCCACCCTATCATTCCGCAGGCATAAGCAAGCTGTTTGGAAAGTGGTAGTTTATTGGCTGGCATTTAATGCAATATGCAAATATTACATCAATATATAATGGAGGTTTAACCGGTTGTTTTACAACCCGGCGTAATAATCATACCCCTGTTCGGCCCAGTAATCTCGGGGTCGGGTGTTACTGAAAGAAATACTGCCTATCCGCTTCAGATTTTTGATTCCATATTTTACAGGGATAATGAGCCTTAGCGGCGCGCCATGCTTTGGAGGCAAGGGTTTTTCGTTAACCTCATAGGCCAGCAGGGTTTGCGGGTGCATAGCGCTTGGCATGTCAACGCCCACGTAATATTCCTTGTCGGGTGTTTCCATGCCAACATACTCAAACCGGGTTTCGGCATCAAGCTTAAAGTGAGCTATAAAATCGCTGAATTTTACACCGCCCCAGTGCGAAATCTGGTCCCAGCCCTCTACGCACTTAAAATCATAAATGATCTCGGTTTTAGGAAGTTTCTTTATTTCATCGATACCGATATTCAATAGCTCACCGTTCTGCTTTTTGACCGACAGTTTCCAGTTGTCTACATCAATCAAACCATCCGAGCCTATATCACTGTTGTGGCGCACCACCTTCGCCGCCATTTCCTTTGGATAGGTTTTTACCAGGTTTTTATTGCTGTATAGCTGGCGAACCACCTTTTCGTTGGCATTAAGCACCGCACGTAATGGCTTGTGGGCATCTCCTGTAATGCCCGGCACCTCATTGGGCGAAGTATAAAGCCAGCGCCAGCCGCCATATGCGGCACCGCCCAATACCAGGAAGCTGCCGAAGGAGATAAAATTGCGCCGGCTGATCTTCTGCTCAACGGTAAGCTCCTTTTTGGGGCCTTTGTTTTTACTGAAACCCTTATTCAGCTTTTTCATTAGTTTCATCGTTTTGAATTTGAATAGCGGGCTGCGGTTTTTCATCTATCACCTCAAACCCCGAAATAACCGACCTGAAATTATTCCAGCCGGCAAGTATTACCTGTACAACATGCACCAGGAAAAACAGCACATAGCCAATAGTAAGCACAAAATGCCAGATACGGGCCAGGTGGTACCCGCCGCAGAGCCAGGCCAAATAATTAAACTGTACCGGTTTGTAAATAGCCAGCCCTGTTATCAGCGAGCCAAAGCCCATAACAATAATAGCCGTATAGGCAATACGCTGGGCCGCATTGTATTTGTTTTGAGGTGGGGCCGTTTTGCGGATATGCAGGTCGTGCAAAACCACCAGCCAGGCTTCTTTAAACGAGTGCCGGTTTGGCACCAGCTCCCGCCACCGGCCCGATATAATGGTATATGACACATACAGAAAGCCGTTGAGCGCAAAAAACCACATAAACAAAAAGTGGAAAGCCATACCCTCGGCCAGCCGCCGGGGAATGTGCAGCGCATCATAAAAACCCTGCGGAAAAAAGCGAATAAAAGTAACACCGAAGAGCGTGAACGTGTAAGTATCGTTGGCCCAGTAAATGAGTAAGCCACTCCAGATCATGATGGTGAGGATGGGGAAGTTTACCCAATGCGTCCAACGCATTAACAGGGTGTGTTTCTCTTTAATTACTTTCATCTAAATGCTCTTAATGCTATTCAACACAACTATTGCATGTTTTTATCTTGTTGCCCAACATCCGCCGATACTTTTAACAGGCTTTTCGATGCTGCCAAAACAGCACCGTTGCTTGTATTTTGCACAAAACCTATTACTTCCCATCCCCGGGCCTCAACCCCGGCAGGCAAAGCAATTGTTGCGCTGCCATTGTTTTTGTTTAAAGGCATGGTTTGCAGGTTTCGTACAATTTGAGCGTGGGCCAAAGTGCGGCCGCCGTTTTCACCATGCTCAACTTCTACAACAGCTTGTTTTTGTACCAATGCCACTGATATCACACTGCGTGCGTTTTCGGCATTTCCCTCAACTTTGTATTGTACCGAAGCTGTATTATTTGCACTAAGAGTAACACTTAAGTTTAATTGAACATTGCCGCTACCCTGCAAGCCGCTTTTAATAGCACTGCGTAAACGCTCCTCCTGCGAGCCTACAAACTCCGTTTTACCATTAACCACAATTTGCGGCGTGTAAACCTGCGACAGGTTTAACCAACGCGCATATTCATTTTGCCGTTTTGAATAATCGGCACTGCTAAAAACATCTTTCCAGCCAAGACGGTTCCAGTAATCAACATGGTAGGCTAAAATGTAAACGGGTTTATCGCCAACTTCTTTTTGAACTTTGGCAACCAGTTCGTCGGCTGGCGGGCAGCTTGAACAGCCTTCGGAAGTAAACAGTTCAACAAGGGCAAAACCTTTACCATTAAACTTTAAATTATCGTTTTGGTTGGTTTTAGCTCCGCTTTTGCAATTTATGAATGCAACAGAAATGATTACTGCACCTATAACAAACGGCACAAACGCAAATATTCTGATCTTTTTCATTTCACTTAATTTAAATGATATACATTTTTTCTGCTTTGTCGGGTTTATGGGGATAACCTTACAATAATTTTTTTCTTTTTTGACTGATATAAATATCGGCATAATATGCTCAAATCAAGGCATGTAGCGTAACTTAGCAATCATCAGGAATGTCTTGGATTAAAACAAAATAAATTTGAACTTATTTTGTAAGGATTAAGCCCAGCGCCCGACTAAGCCTGTAATTGTATTAGCATTACCGCATTTCATGTTAACCGAAACTAATGTATTAAACCCACATAAATGGGTTGCCACCTATGCCGATTACCTGTATATGTACGCCATTGTGCGCATCAACGATGAGGACACGGCCAAAGACCTTGTACAGGAAACTTTTTTGGCAGCCCTTGAAAAAGTGGACCGGTTTGAGGGCAAAAGCACCGAACGAACGTGGCTTACCGCTATCCTCAAAAATAAAATCATTGATGTGTACCGTAAAAAATCGTCGGGCTTGGCTGTAGCTTCGGCTAATAAAGGTGTGCAGGAACAGGATGAGTTTTTTGAGGAAGATAACGGCCATTGGAAAACCGAATACGCACCGCAACCTATTGCAGGAATGGACGATCAGGACCCTTTGTTAAAAAAAGAATTGAACGGCATCCTGCAAAAATGCCTTCAAAAATTACCTGCCCTGTGGAACGCGGTATTTACCATGAAACACATAGACGATGCGGCTACCGAAAATATTTGTACCGAACTGCATGTTAGCCAGGCCAACTTCTGGGTTATCATTCACCGGGCAAAAGTTAACCTGAGGGCATGCCTCCAAAAAAACTGGAATTAAACTGAAATGAGCTATTTAAAAAAAATTATATATAACTGTAAACAAGCTACTTTTCTCATCGAAAAAAAGCAGCTTAAACGGCTTACCTTCCGCGAGGAAATGGAACTGCGCATTCATCTGGCCGGTTGCGGCGTGTGTGTATTATACAATAAACAAAGCCGCGTTATTAATGATATGGTGCAGCAGCTATTTCATGATTCGCTAAAAAATGAGCTGAAACTTGATGATGCTTTTAAAGCAGATTTGCAAGCAAGGATTGAAAAAGGATTGGCGTAGTCTTTACCTGTTTGCGTTTCTATTTAACATCGTCATTGCGAGGTACGAAGCAATCCCAAACTATACAGGGTGGATCTGCAAATCGGGGATTGCTTCGTACCTCGCAATGACGGGGGATTATTTTAATGGTTATCCCTATCCTTCGTATCCATTATAATAGTAACCGGACCATCATTAAGCAGGTTGATCTTCATATCCGCGCCAAAGATCCCTGTAGCTACTTTTTTGCCTGTTAATGTTTCAAGCGTTTGAACCATTTGTTCGTACATTGGGATCGCTTTATCCGGCTTGGCAGCCCGCAGAAACGACGGGCGGTTTCCTTTTTTAGTTTGGGCAAAAAGCGTAAACTGGGATATCAACAGTATATTCCCGTTAACATCGGCAAGGGCTTTGTTCATAAGCCCGTTCTCATCGCCAAAAACACGCATGCCTGTAATTTTATTAGCAAGCCACTGCATATCCTCTGGGGTATCGGCATCTTCAATCCCTAATAATACCAAAAATCCGGCACCTATTTCGCCGGTTATCTTTCCATCCACCATGCAGCTTGCCTGGGTAACTCGTTGCAGTACAGCTCTCATATTTTTTACACTAATTTCTTTTTTATTGCGGCCCACAATTTAGGCTAATTTCACTAATCCTATTTGCTATAGATAAGATAATCGTGTAATTAGATCAGATTATAAACGTTATAAACTTACTCGCGCGCTATTAATATTAGTGTCAATTAGATATCATTCGTGCAATTAGTGCTAATTCCATTCGTGTAATTAGTGCGTAATTAATTAAGTTCGCAACCGCTATTATGTATATCTAATTAATAGGATTTAAAATGAGTACAAAAAAAGGCTTCACTACCACCATATTACATGCCGACCGGCTTGGTAAACCCGAGCATGGTTCGTTACATAAACCCATCCACACCTCTGTAACCTACGGGCACGAGGATGTGCAGGACCTGGTTGATATTTTCCAGAATAAAAAAAGTGGCTACGCTTATTCGCGCCAGGGTAACCCTACTATTACCGCCCTGGAGCAAAAGGTAACCCAAATGGAACACGGGGTATCAAGTATCGCTTTCTCAACCGGTATGGCGGCAATTTCGGCAACGATAATGGCCCTTATTAAAGGTACTGACCATATTGTAGCCAGCTCGTTCCTGTTCGGTAACAGCCGCAGTATTTTCCAAACTTTTATTGATATGGGCATCAGCATTGATTTTGTTGACGCCACAGCTGTTGATAACGTACGCGCGGCAATAAAAGAAAACACCCGCATGGTGTTTGTTGAAACCATTGCCAACCCGGCTACTCAAATTGCCGACCTAAAAAACATTGGCGACCTGTGCGAGGAAAAAGGCATTATGTACGTGGTTGATAATACCATGACATCGCCATATTTGTTTAATCCAATTAATGTTAAAGCCAGCCTGGTGATCAACTCGCTTACCAAATATATTGGCGGCCATGGTAACGCCCTGGGCGGCGCGGTTACCAATACAGGCTTGTTTGATTGGTCAAACTATCCAAACATTTTCCCCGGCTTTAAGGCAGTTGTAAAACCCGAGAACCTGGGCATGACCCAGATCCGTAAGAAAGGGTTACGTGACGCCGGCGGCACTTTATCACCCGAGGCCGCGCACACAATATCTGTTGGTGCCGAAACCCTGGCCCTGCGCCTTGACCGTGCCTGCAGCAACGCTTTGGCACTGGCTAAATATTTCGATAATCACCCAAAAGTTAAAAAAGTATTTTATCCGGGCGTTGAATCGCACCCACAGCACGCATTGGCCGGCGAGTTATTTGCACGCTATGGCGGCTTGATGAGCATCGAGCTTGATGAAAGTATCGACTGCCTGGCATTTTTAAATAAACTGAAACTGGTTGTAAAATCAAGCAACCTTGGTGATACACGTACCCTGGCCATTCCGGTAGCGCAAACCATTTTCTTTGAGCTTGGTGCCGAGCGCCGCTCAGAAATGGGCATTCCTGAAAGTATGATCCGCCTGTCGGTAGGGATTGAAGACCTCGACGATCTACTCGAAGATTTCAAAACCGCCTTAGGCGAATAAATATTGGGCCTTGTGTTATTCACAAGGCCTTTTTTGTTGAATACCATTACCTGTTCGCGACTATCGTAGCAGAACATAAAATAATTTTCATTGATCGATAGGGGTTTATTGCTGTATGTTGTAATATAGACATATGAAAACCTATAAAACCTTGAAAACACTTCTTCGTGTGCTAACCCTTGCACTTATAACCGGCGGCATCCAGGCGCAAACCCGACCAGACTCTTTAACGATCAAATTACAACAGGCTTTTACGCATGAAAGCCTGCCTGGCATGTATGTGATCATGACCGATGGTAATAAAGTTAGCTACTCCCATAGTTTTGGCTATGCAGATGAAGCCAACCAAGCACCCTATTTAGCTAATACAATTCAAAACATTGGCTCGGTGAGTAAAACTGTTATTGCCGTAGCGTTGATGAAAGCTATCGAATTAAAGTATTTTACGCTGGAAACAGATATCAACGATGTGCTACCTTTTAAGGTAACCAATCCTAATGACCCAAACGGAAAAATAACCATTAGGCAGTTAACCAACCATACATCAGGGATTGTTGATAACCCTGATGTATATCATTACTGCTATCATTTTTATCCTAAACTAAGGGCCTATGACAGTGTTTCGATTAAAACCCTTAACCAAATGGGGTTTGGTGATAAATTAAAGGAGACAACTTTAGCCCAGTTCTTTTACAACTATTTATCCCCACAGGGAGAATACTACAGCAAGGCCAATTTCGGGGAAGGTCCGGCAGGAAGCGTTTCCTCATATTCTAACATCGGCTCGGCACTGGCGGCATATCTGATTGAACTTAAATCGGGCCTTTCTTATGCACAGTTTACCCAAAAGTATATCCTGAAGCCCCTAAAAATGGATCATTCAGGCTGGCATGTTTCAGATATAGATTTAAAGAAACATGCCTATTTATATCTCGATCTAAAGAACCGGTTCCCGTTATATGACCTGGTTACCTACCCTGATGGTGGCCTCAAAACTTCGCCCGAAGATTTGAGCAAATATTTAATGGCCATCGCCAGGCATGACAAAAAACTGCTTACCGAGGCATCATACCAGGCTATGTTCACTCCGCAGTTCAGTAAGGAACATCCGCCTAAAAACATCAACTTAACCTACCGCAACAAAGGCATCTTCTGGAATTTATATACCAACGGCACCATCGGTCATGACGGTGATGACCCGGGTGTTGGTACTTATTTGTTCTTTAATTCCTCGACAGGTAAAGGTGGTTTGTTTTTGACTAATAAATATTTGCCCAATAAACAGGCTATTGTTGATGTGCTGGTGAAGGAAGCGGCGGGGAAATAGGCCTGGACGAGGTGCAGTCTTAACATTGATAAACCATGTCATTGCACGAAGCAATCGCACGGAAACATAGCCGCCCTGTATAGCATGCGATTGCCGCGTCGCGCCCCGGCTTATTCCCGTTGGGCTCCTCGCAATGACATATTTTATGCTTGTTTTTCTTGTTTCCTGATTCTAACAGTCCTGGCTCTTTCCTCCTGACTCTTTATTCTTGCTGTCTTGCGTCTCTCCCTAAGCTCTTGTATCATTACCATGATAAATGCTCAGATAGCTTTCGTAGCGCGATAGGGTTATCTCCCCTTCTTCCAAAGCTTCGAGTACGGCGCAGCCGGGTTCATTGATGTGGCGGCAATTGTTAAAACGGCATTGGTTCATCCGTTCGCGCATTTCGGGGAAAAAATGGCCAAGCTCCTGTTTTTCTATGTCGATAACCCCCAATTCGCGGATGCCGGGGGTATCAATAATAAAACCACCCTGCGGCAGCTCAAACATTTCGGCAAAGGTGGTGGTGTGCATGCCTTTATCGCTCCAGTCGGATACCATGTGTGTGCGCAGGTCCAGCTCGGGCAGCAGCGCATTGATCAGGCTTGATTTTCCAACGCCAGAGTGTCCGGAAAAAAGGGTTACTTTATCTTTCAACAGATCCTGCACCTGGCTGATATTGGTACCCTCAATAGCCGAAACTTCAAAACAGGGATAGCCGATGTCTTCATAAATGGCTTTGTAATCGGCCAAAACTTCCAGGCCTTCATCGCTAAACAGATCCAGTTTATTAAATACCAGCCTTGCGGGAATATCGTAAGCCTCTGCAGTTACCAAAAAGCGATCAATAAACCCCAGAGAAGTACGCGGAGAGGCCAGCGTAACTACCAAAATAGCCTGGTCAAGATTGGCAGCAATGATCTGCGCCTGCTTGCTCAGGTTAATAGCCTTGCGGATGATGTAGTTTTTTCGTTGATGCAGGTTGGTGATCACGCCATCTTCCCTGTCGGGCTCCATTTCAAAATCAACTATATCGCCAACAGCAATAGGGTTGGTTGTGGTAATACCTTTAATACGGAACTTTCCCTTGATGCGACAATCTATCTTTTGCCCATCAGGGGTTTGTACCTGGTACCAGCTTCCGGTTGATTTTGTTATTAGTCCCTGCATGTTATCAAGCCTCAAAAGTAGCAAATTAAATTTATTGCGGATTCTGGGATTAGACTCTTATACTACCGTCATTGCGAGGTACGAAGCAATCCCCGACTTTACAGGGGGACTTGCTTAGCCGCTCTGCTCATTGGGGATTGCTTCGTACCTCGCAATGACGCTTTTTTTATTTTTTTATTTAAACCTGAATAACTCTGCAAACTACCTCATCAATCCTCAACTATTGATAAAACCTTTTACTTACCACCCTCATTATCAAATCCATCATTTACTCATCCAACTACCTGACAATTATTACGAAAATCATAATTTGTTAAATAATCCTTGCAAATCAGAAAATAATCTACTTACTTTACAGACATTATATATGACAATTTACAACACCATTTCTACAATTATTATTACCACCGGTATAAACCTCGGAGGAAGATAATCGTATGGTGTAAAACATAAAATGAAAGCCAAAAGAAAAACCTTCCTCCGCAAAGAGGAAGGTTTTTTTGTTACAGAACGATTACTAACCCATAAATGAAAGTTTTAAAATTCGGAGGTACTTCCGTTGGATCTGTAAGCAGCATCCAAACCCTGTTAAGCATCCTGAAGGATGAAGTAAAAAATGAAGAAAAGCCGGTGGTGGTATTGTCAGCCATGGGCGGTGTAACCAACCTGCTTTCGGCCATGGCCGAAGATGCGGCAAACGGCAAAGAGTTTACCGCAGGCTTAGCCGAATTGGAGAAACGTCACTTTGATACGGTTAAAGCCCTTTTGGATGTGCAAAACCAAAACCCGGCGCTTACCCGTTTAAAAATTCACTTCAACCAGCTGGAAGAACTTTTACAGGGCGTACTTACCCTTCGCGAACTTACCCCGAAAACCCGCGACCAGGTACTGGCCTTCGGCGAACGGTGCTCAACCCTGATGGTGAGCAAAGTTGCAGCCCAGCATTTTGGCGATGTGCTTTTTGTTGATGCTGCTGATGTAATTAAAACCGACAGCGCTTTCGGCAATGCTAAAGTAAATACCGAGCTTACCGAAAGGCTGGTACAAGGCCTGTATACCGAAAACAAAGGCAAAACATTGATCGTTACCGGCTTCATCGCCTCAAACGATGCAGGGCAGACGACAACATTAGGTCGCGGTGGATCTGATTATACTGCAGCCATATTCGGCGCAGCGTTAAATGCTCAGGAGGTTCAGATCTGGACGGATGTTAACGGCATGATGACTGCCGATCCCCGCATGGTGAAAAAAGCGTTCTCCTTAACCGAGCTTACTTATACCGAAGCTATGGAGCTTTCCTACTTCGGCGCCAAGGTGATCTATCCGCCAACCATGATCCCGGCATTTTTAAAGAAGATCCCAATCGTGATTAAAAACACCTTTGAGCCAGAGTTTGAAGGTACCGTGATCCGTCATGATTGCAAGGCCTCTACCCTGCCAATCAAAGGGATCTCATCTATCAACAATATCAGTATCCTAAATTTAGAGGGCAGCGGTATGGTGGGCAAATCGGGCTTTAGCGGCCGTTTGTTCTCCTTGCTTGCCCGCGAGCAGATCAACGTGATCCTGATCACCCAATCATCGTCTGAGCATAGCATCACTTTCGCTGTTCAGCCGCAGGATACAGACAGGGCAAAACAGGTTATCGAACAGGAGTTTGAACTGGAGCTTGCCGCCAAAAAACTGGAGCATCTGGTTATCGAAAAAAACTTGGCCATATTGGCCATTGTTGGCGAAAACATGAAACAAACACCGGGCATGTCGGGCAAGTTGTTCCAAGCGCTTGGCCGTAACGGTGTTAACGTAAGGGCTATAGCACAAGGCTCTTCTGAGTATAACATCTCAGTGATTATCTCCGCAAACGACTTGTCAAAAGCATTAAACGCGGTTCACGATGCCTTCTTTGTACAGCTTACCAAAACTTTGCACGCCTTTTGTTTAGGGACAGGCAACATTGGCAAGACGTTGTTTAACCAACTCAATGCCCACAGCGAATATTTAAAAGACAACAATGGCATCCAGGTTAAAATAGCAGGTATCAGCAATACCCGTAAAATGACTTTCAACAGTGATGGCATCTCTTTAGATACCTGGCAGAATGACCTGCAATCATCCCCTTACGAGGCCGATCTGCAATCGTTTATCAACAGGATGAAAGAAATGAATCTGCCAAACTGTGTGTTTATCGATAACACCGCGAGCCCTGTCCCTATCGGGTTTTATGAAGAGATCTTTAAAGCCAATATCTCGGTGATCACCTGTAATAAAATAGGTAACTCGGGCAGTTATAAGCAGTACCGCACGTTTAAAGATACCGCGCGTGCTCATGGCGTTGATTTCTTTTACGAAACCAACGTTGGCGCTGGCTTGCCGATCATCAATACCCTTAAAAACCTGATGAATAGCGGCGACAGGGTGCAACGTATCGAGGCAATACTTTCGGGCACTATATCGTTCATCTTTAATAACTTTAAGGGCGATGCCAATTTCCACGATGTGGTAAAAGAAGCCCAGGACAAAGGCTATACCGAGCCAGACCCGCGTGATGACCTTAGCGGTAAGGATTTTATGCGCAAAATGCTCATCCTTGCCCGCGATGCCGGATATGCTATGGAAGAGGCCCACGTTGAAATAGAAAGCGTGCTGCCAAAAGCGAGCCTTGAAGCTAAAACTGTTGAAGATTTTTATGCAACATTAAAAACCGAAGACGCGCATTTTGCCAAACTTAAAGATGCAGCCGAAAAAGACGGCAAAGTATTGCGTTACATTGGTAAACTGGAAGACGGCAAGGTAAGCATCACCCTGCAAATGGTTGATGAAAACCATCCGTTCTACATGCTGTCGGGCAGTGATAACATCATATCCTTCACAACCGACAGGTACCGCGAGCGTCCGCTGGTTGTAAAAGGCCCTGGCGCAGGTGCCGAAGTAACAGCCGCAGGCGTATTTGCTGATTTAATAAACGTGGGCGCTAATTAGTTTAAAAACCCCCTCTTGAGAGGGGGCGCGGCGGGAATCGCGTTAGCAGGGGTGTGTTATAGTATCGATAAGTTGCATGCAGAATAACACACCCCTACCCCCTCTCAAGCGAGGAATCGCACAGCCCACGCCTAAAAGCGACATATGATAGTTTGATATTTTGAATAATGGAAGATAATAAGTTACAAGAATTAGCTCCCCCTTTAAGGAGCGGGACGCGCGATAGCATCCACGTTTTTGCTCCGGCTACTGTAGCCAATGTGGTTTGCGGTTTTGATGTGCTGGGCTTTGCAGTTGATGAACCCGGCGACGAGGTAATCATGCGTGTGACGGGCAAACCGGGCATCACCCTCAGCAAAATTACCGGCGATGACGGCAGGCTGCCGCTTGATCCGGCAAAGAATACCGTGAGCGTGAGCGTTCAGCATTACTTACAAAGCGTTGGCCGTACAGACATTGGTTTGGATATTGAGTTACACAAAAAAATGCCTATCGGCAGTGGTTTAGGGTCAAGTTCGGCCAGTACCGTTGCCGGTTTGTTTGCTATTAAGACTTTATTAGGCGATGATTCCGACCCTATAAAACTGCTTCCTTTTGCCATGAAGGGCGAAGAAATGGCCTGCGGTCACGGCCATGCGGATAACGTAGCCCCTGCTCTGTTCGGTGGCTTTGTGCTCATCCGCAGTTATGAGCCGCTTGATGTGGTGAGGTTACCGCACCCTAAAAACCTGTGGTGCGCTATTGTATTCCCGGATGTGGATGTACCAACCCGCGAAGCCCGCCAGATCATTCGCAAAAACATCCAGATGAAAGATGCTGTAACCCAATGGGGCAACATTGCCGGTCTGGTGAGTGGCTTGTTTATGCAAGATATCGACCTGATTGGCCGCAGCATGAAAGATGTGCTGGTTGAACCGGTACGTTCTATGCTGATTCCAGACTTTTATAAAATGCGCGAAATGGCTATGGAACTTGGTGCTGTAAGCTTTGGCATCTCAGGATCAGGCCCTTCAGTATTTGCCTTTACCAAAGACGAAGCCACCGCACGAGCCATCACCCAAAAGCTGCAACAGCACTTAACCGGCCTAAAGATCGGCTCAAACAGTTATGTATCAACTATAAATGACGCGGGGCCGAAGGTTTTGGGATAGTCCCAAGTCTGAAGTTCTAAGTCGCAAGTATTAAGTCAACATCATAAAAAGCCTCGTCATTGCGAGGCACGAAGCAATCCCCGATTAGCAGAGCCGCTTTGTATAGTTCGCGATTGCTTCGTACCTCGCAATGACATGGTAGGATGAGCTCTAATAAACCTAATTAAATCCGAAATCGAACATCCGAATTCCGAAATCAAAAATGAAACTCTACAGTACCAATAATACCCTATCTGAAGTATCGTTCAAAGACGCGGTTTTTAACAGCATGCCGCAGGATAAAGGCTTGTATATGCCTTACAGCATTCCACGTTTGGATGCTGATTTTATCGACAATCTTGATAAATATACCCTGCCCGAAATTGCTTTCAAAGTAGCACAAAACCTGCTTGGCGACTCTATTCCGGAGGCAGATTTGAAAGCCCTGATCGATGACGCCATTAACTTTCCGGCTCCTATCGTAAAGCTGGAAGACAATGTGTATGTCCTCGAGCTTTTCCACGGGCCATCACTGGCATTTAAAGATTTTGGCGCCCGCTTTATGAGCCGCGTCATGAGCTATTTCCTTGAACCCGGCGAAAAACAGCTTGACGTACTGGTTGCTACAAGCGGCGATACCGGCGGCGCGGTAGCCCTTGGTTTTTTAGGTGTCCCCAACACCCGTGTAACCATCCTTTATCCTAAAGGCAAGGTAAGCGGCGTGCAGGAGCAGCAGCTCACCACAAACGGCCAAAACATCCGAGCCCTTGAGGTTGACGGTACCTTTGATGATTGCCAGGCGTTGGTGAAACAGGCATTTGTTGATGATGAGCTAAACGAAAAATTCCGCCTTACATCGGCCAATTCCATCAATATTGCACGTTTGGTGCCGCAGACGTTTTATTACTTCAACGCCTATGCACAGCTATTAAGACAGGGCATCAAAAAAGTAGTGTTCTCGGTACCGAGCGGCAACTTCGGCAATATAGGCGCAGGTTTGTTAGCCTGGAAAATGGGCTTGCCTGTCGAAAAATTTATTGCGGCTACCAATGTTAATGATACCGTGCCTGAGTTTCTAAAAACCGGCGTTTATCAACCCAAACCATCGGTAGCAACTTTATCTAACGCAATGGACGTAGGCAACCCAAGCAACTGGGTACGTATTGCCGACCTGTTTAAAAACGACGCCGAAGCGCTTAAAGAATTGGTTGTTGGCTTTAAGTACGATGACGAGGAAACTGTAAAAGCCATCAACTGGGTATTTGATAACTATAATTATGTGGTTTGCCCACACACTGCTATCGCATGGCAGGCTTTAACCGATTATAAGCAGGACCATGCCGCTGTTGACACCGCCGGTGTATTCCTTTCAACCGCACATCCTTGTAAATTCCCTGACGTATTTAGCGATGAGGTTGCTGCTAAAATTGAAGTACCGGAACAGGTAAAAGAACTGGAAGCAAAAACCAAGCTCGCAGTAGCCATCAGTAAAGATTTTGCTGATTTTAAAGGCTATCTTTTAGGGGTTAATTAATTTCAGTATTTTTAGCTGCTGGAAAACCATTTCCTCCTCGTCATTGCGAGGTACGAAGCAATCCCCGATTAGCAGGTCCGCCCTGCATAGTTCGCGATTGCTTCGTACCTCGCAATGACGGGTTAGCATCAATACCGAAACATAAAATGCTTAGCAAAACCCTGATATTTATCTGCCTCCTCGCAGTTTGCCTAACCGCCTGCAGCCGTAAACAAAAGTTCGACCGTGATAAATGGGATGATGGAGATGGCCTTACGTTCGCTTATCGCCCGGGTATGGTTAATGACCTGATTGAAAGTAAACAGCTTAATAATCTTAAATATCAACAGGTGATCCATTTGCTCCACCGCCCTCAATTAAGCAGTAAAGACAGCATGGTATACGACCTTGACAGAGAATACAGCAAAGGCAAATTGATTTATACCCAAACGCTTGTTGTTTTTTTGAAAGATTCAGTAGTTACAAAAGCCGAGGTTCATGAAACCCACGCAAAGAAAAAATGATCAACACCATAATATTCGATCTGGGGGCCGTTCTAATCGATTGGAACCCGCATTATATGTACCGCACCCTGTTTGCTGATGAACAGGAAATGATAGACTTTTTGGCTAATATTTGTACCTCTGACTGGAATGAGGAACAGGATGCCGGCCGCTCTCTGCAGGAAGGTACCGATTTGCTTGTTGCCCAATTTCCAGAACACGAAGCTAATATCCGTGCTTTTTATTCCCGCTGGATAGAGATGCTTGGCGAGCCTTTTCACGATACGGTAAAGATCTTCAAACAATTAAAAGAAAGCGGTAAATACAAAATCTACGCATTGACCAACTGGTCGGCCGAGACTTTTCCGATGGCCCAGGAGCGTTTCGATTTTTTAGGATGGTTTGATGGCATTGTGGTATCCGGCGCCGAAAAAATGCGTAAACCCACCCCTGCCTTTTATCAAACCCTGCTTGATCGTTACCATGTAAATGCAGATGAGGCTTTATTTATTGACGATAACTATCGTAATATTTTAGCGGCGGAAAAAATGGGAATTGAATGTATCCATTTTACATCGGCAGAAGCTTTAGAGATAAAGCTGAAGGAGTTAGAGGTGTTGTAAAATCTTGCAAACCGGCCGCGAGAACATCTGTGATGAAGTTCTTAAAACGGGCCTATATTTCTAACGTAAGCGCCGGTAATTGCGTTATAAACGCCATACCATATTAAGCACCCGTTACAAACGGGCGCAAGTTTATGAACAATACGTATTTATTTCTGCGGGGCAACTATCCATGCTACAATTACCACAGCCAGTAATCCGCCTATAATCAAATAACTTAACGGGTGGGCAAAATTCACTGTCCAGCCCATGTACTTAATTCTTTTGGGCACAATGATCCGGCTATCATCTTTGTTGTAATAAAATACGCCGTATTTATAATTATTACTATCCTCTGTCGGTTCCATCGGTATTTATCCAAATAACTCGCTGCTCAAATACCTGTCGCCCCGGTCACAGCAAATAAAAACGATTAGCCCCTCTTCCAGTTCTTGAGCAAGCCTTACAGCCGCAGATAGTGCACCGCCGCTGCTCATGCCTGCAAATACGCCTTCAACCTTAGCCATTTGGCGGGCCATTTGGGTAGCGTCTTCCTGTGAGATATCCATCACCCTGTCAACCCGTTTGGCATCAAAAATCTTGGGCAGGTACTCCTCCGGCCATCTGCGGATGCCCGGGATAGACGAACCTTCAACTGGTTGGCAACCAACTATCTGCACATCGGCATTTTGCTCTTTCAAGTATCTTGAGCAACCCATGATGGTGCCGGTAGTACCCATCGCACTTACAAAATGGGTGATCTTGCCTTCGGTATCCCGCCAAATTTCGGGGCCTGTTGTTTTTACGTGGGCCATGTAATTATCTGGGTTAGCAAATTGATTCAGCAAAAAATACTCGCCAGTGGCGGCTTTTTCTTCGGCATAATCGCGGCAAAGCTCTATCCCTTCAAGCAACGTAACTTTAGCGCCAAAGGCCTCCATGGTAAGCGTACGCTCGCGGGTGGAGTTGGACGGCATCACCAGCTCTATTTCCAGGTCAAACAACCTTGCAATCATAGCCAATGCAATACCGGTATTTCCGCTGGTTGCTTCAATGAGCTTAGTGCCGGGTTTAATATCGCCGCGCTCAATAGCACTTCTGATCATGTTGAGCGACGCACGGTCTTTTACGCTGCCGCCCGGATTATTGCCTTCCAGCTTGGCGAAGATCCGCACTTTTGGATTTGGGTTCAGCTTTTTAATTTCTACCATTGGCGTGTTGCCTATCAGGTCTATCAATGAAGCCATTATATAATTTTATAGGTAAATGTTTTATTTCTTGTGTCCGAACAATTTAATGCTCAGCCTTTTCAGGATCCGGTGATTGGGAGTATGGTATACCCTTGAATTTGGCGGTAAACTCTTGGTGAGCCAAACGTTCCCTCCTACCACACTGTTGTGCCCGATGATGGTTTCGCCGCCTAAAATGGTGGCCCCCGAGTAAATCACCACATTGTCCTCTACCGTTGGGTGCCGCTTGGTATTGGCCATACTTTTATCCACACTTAAAGCACCTAAAGTAACGCCCTGGTACAGCTTTACATGCTTACCTATTCTACAGCTTTCGCCAATAACAATACCGGTACCATGATCTATATAGAAATACTCGTCTATTTGGGCAGCAGGATGAATATCTATCCCTGTTTTAGAATGCGCATATTCTGTAAGGATCCTTGGTAACAGCGGAATATCATCAATATAAAGGCTATGCGCCACCCGGTAAAGCGAAATGGCATAAAAGCCCGGATAAGTACGGATTACTTCAAACTCACTGCGCGCGGCAGGGTCTCCATTAAAGATAGCCTGAATATCGGTATTCAGAATACGGAACAAGTCGGGAAGGCCTTCAAAAAACTTTTTGGCTAGCTTTGAGGTATCGCAATTGCTACAGGCCTTTGTTGCATGCATAATGTCACAAAGTTCATTCTCCAGCCTTAAAAATTCATCCTTCAGTTCCTCAACCGAAGCGTATTGCTGCCCGGTTTGTTCGGGATATAGCAAATGGATCACTTTTAGTGCCCACGCTGTAATCTCCCTGTTTGAAGGCACAGCCTCCAGCTTTTGCTGTTTGGCAAATATATGTTGGTAAAAATCCTGACTCATGTTTTATGGTGGGCCGTTTTGGGAAAACAACCAATAACAGTACAAGTTTATATAAAAGATTGTTGTTAATATGTAAAATGAGCCGGATAATTGATATTTGAGTGAATTTAACCTATGCAAAACCATGAAAGACCAAATAATTGAAACCATAACAGCCTTATTCGCCGGGGCCGATGAGCACGACTGGGACAAGATTAAAAACACCCTTGCCGAGAATGTAGAGCTTGACTATAGTTCGATGACCGGCAATCCGGCAAGTGTTGTACCATCCGAAGGTATTATTGCGGCGTGGCGTGGATTTTTGCCCGGCTTCGACAGAACCCACCATCAACTGGCCGATTTTTATGTAATGCAAAATGGTTCGGCAGCGCTTGTTCATTATTATGGCAAAGCCGATCATTTTATTGGTGATGAACTGTGGATTGTTGAAGGCACCTATGATACCGAACTTATTGAAACTGACGGCAAATGGACCATTACCAAACATAAACTTAACCTCATTAAACAGGATGGCAATCTGGACTTACCGGCGCGGGCCGCAGCCAGGATATCTGAGCAGGGCTGAAACAACATGTCACTGAGCGTAGCGCGGCAATCGCACGGAAGCATAGCCGCTCTGTATAGTATGCGATTGCCGCGCTACGCTCAATGACGTGCTTCTTGATTACATCGCCTGCTCCGTCCTTTTCCTTCGGTTTAACCCTGCCTGCAAAATCACGGATATTATAATGATCAACAGGCCTGCATAAAAAGATACGTTGAGCTGCCGGGATTCATTGAATAAAATCATTGCCAATAAAATGCTGTAAACCGGCTCCAGATTAAAGGTTAGATTAACCGTAAAGGCAGACATTTTCTTCAAAACCTCGGCCACCATAACATAAAGGCCAACCGTGCAAAAAAGTGATAAAAGCACCAAATAAATGATATCTAATGTGCCTGGTAGTATCGTTTTTGAAGGAAAAAAATAAAGATATATCGGCGAGGCCAGTATCAGCGCGACAGATCCGGCCAGCATCTGATACAAGTTCATAACAGCTGCGTCATACTTTTTAACCAAGCGCTCGTTAAAGATGGTATAAAGTGATGCCAGGAAAGATGATATTACACCGAGTATGATCCCCGTTCTGAATGAGGTATCAAAATGAAAGATCAGGCCAATGCCAGCCAGCGTAAGCATACTTAATAGTAGCTCGGTTATATTAAACGGTTTTTTGTTAACAAGCGGAGCCAGGAACGCCGTAAAAAAACTGGTGAGGCAATAGCAAACTACGCCTACAGAAACGTTGGAATATTTGATGCTGGCATAAAAGAATACCCAGTGAAAAGCTATCAATAGCCCGGCATTGCCCATTTTCCTGATATTGCTCCACGAATAATTAAATTGTGGCTTTTTGATCCACACAATAACAACCAGGAATAAAAAAGAAAACAGTGTACGGTAACAGGTGAGTAAATATTCATTTAAAGAGATTAGCTTCCCAAATACGCCTGTAAAACCCGCCAGAATGACTGCTATATGTAATAGAATAAGTGTTTTTTTCATTTCTTGCTAAAATTAAGATAGACCGGACAAACACAATGACTCATGCAATTGTCCGCATTGAATTAAATTGTTGGAAAAATGGTGTTGGAAAAAACTCAAATACAGTTGCACAACAACTGGTTTTGATTAGCAAAAAAGAAAGGTTGGTGGATCATTAAAAAAAGGCTCTGAGACAAGAAATGTCGTGATAAGGGATTTGAGGTTCTCCCCGGTGCCATATTTAATGTTTGTTGCTATCATTTGTTGATGAACCAAAGATAGAAAAAGTTTTGTTTCAACTAAGGCTTTGTGGTTGTCTTGTCACTTTGGCTATTACCATAAATTGAAAGCCGTTTTATAGATAACTTCTACCGAGGATAGCTTAAGCAGAAACCGGTGCATCTCCACAAGCCAAACGGCATGACACACCCATACCTTGTGTGTATAAGCGGGACACTTATATAATAAATATTTATAGTCGAGCTGCTTATATTTAGATGGACATAATTACACATTATTTCTTTTTAAATTTATCACGTGATATAGCAACACAAAAGCCGTACGCTCCGTATCATTGCATATTGATAAAAAAGCAGCAGTGTTAAATCGATACAAATTATAGAATGCCGCTAAAAAGCCCTTTTTTTAAACTTTTAATATTAACACTGTTTCTATTCCCGGGCCGGGTATATGCCGACATTCCATATCAGTTAGTTTACCTGAAAAATTATAGCGCGCCTGATGGCCTGCCCAGTTCAAGGGTTAACTATTTAATGCAGGACAGCAGGGGTTTTATCTGGCTGGCCACCGATAAAGGCGTGAGCAGGTTTGACGGCCAGCACTTTAAAAACTTCACATCGGCCGATGGGCTGGAAAACAATGAGTGTTTCCGGATTGCCGAGGATAATTATCACCGGATTTTTTTTTACTGTAATAACTACCGGGTTTGTTACTATGAAAACGGACTTATACATAAGCTTAATTCATCTCAAAAAGTAATCGTTTCACCCTTCGCCAATTTCTTTTTTAACCGTTATAATGAACTCTGTGTAAATTACAGGCTTAGTACCAAAGTATATCATTTTGAAGAGTTAAAATCGGAAAGACATGCTATCCGGCATTTGAACGGATACATTTATGGTTCTGACGGAGAAGAGATCACCCTATCTGAAAACGACCTTGACATCCTCGAAGAAGAGCTTAAGGCCGGCCAGTTAAGTTTTCAAACCGCCAATAACAATATCAAACCTTACCGGTTGGCTTTACAGCAAAATTATTTGTTACTGATCACTAAAGACTGGGTACATGTTTATCGGTATCAAAAAAGCGGGATCATCCCGCTCAATAAAATCTTTTTTACCGGGAATGTGACTTCGGTGTACCTTACCGGCAAAAATACGTTTGCCGTTACAACGGTAAAACAGGGCACCTACATTATTAACTATCTTACCGGCGAGCGGAAAAATTACCTTAATAATAACATCACTACCGCTACGGTTATTGACCGGGAAAATAATTTATGGTTTGGCAGTTATGACAAAGGTTTTTTTCTGTGTACCAATCCCGAAATAAAAATCATTAACAAAGAAAGCGGGCTGGCCAATGAAGATGTTTTAAAACTGGGTATTGCAGGAGGATATCTTTTTGCCGGGCATGTTTTAAGCACCCTCAGCTACATGAAGCTTGGAACAAATCAATCGTCATTAACCGGCATCATATCCATTAATCAAAACCGGTCTGACTTTAACCGGATAACCAGCCTGCTTACAATTCCGGGCAACAGGCTCATGATTGGTACCGATAATGGCTTATTCAGATTAGATATTTCCAATAAGAACCCGGCGTTATGGCATTCTGTAAAATACTTCTTTGGCCCTATAAAAGGAATTGCTCAACGGCCTGATAAAGAAATCTGTTTTATTTCACAAAATTCCGTTATCGCATCGTCAGGTCAGCTCAAGCATAAACAAGGCTATGCATTTGAAAACCTGCGCTTGACATCTCTTGCCTGGTATAAAAACAACATGCTAATAGGTTCACTTTACGGATTATATAAGTTTACACCTAACACAAGCAAAATTCCCTATTATGCCAAGATACTGCCCAATAAAGGGATTGATGTTGTTAAATGCCTGGCATCAAATAATGATGTATGTGCGATAGGTACCGAAGCGCAGGGGGTGTTTTTGTGGACTGGGAAAAAAATTGTTCAATTTAGATCTCCTGCTATTTTTTCAGGCGATATCCGTAAACTGGTATGGACAGATGCCCATACACTATGGGTCTGTACCGCAAACGGTGTAAGCATTATCAGTTTCCATAATAATTATCAAAATTACCGCATAAGTTTGCTCAATACCAGTAACGGGCTCCCCTCGGACAACATTGCCGATGTGGTGCAGAACGGCCATGATTACTATATAGCCACAGATCAGGGCATAGCCGTCACTCAAAATTTAGGGAATACGAGCCTGCCTAAACCGGTGTTGATTAATGACGGGATAACCGGTACTCAAAGCAGCTTTACTTACGGCCGCCCTGTTGTATTTAACTGCGTTGCCCTGTCCTACAAAAGCATGGGTAAAATACAATACCGCTTCAGGCTTAAGGGGGTTGACAAAAATTGGAGCGTCGCGCCGTCCGGCGAAAAACGGTTCGACCTGCTGCCCCCCGGAAACTATGAGTTAGAAGCCCTGGCTGCCGACCGGTTTAACCAGTTAAGCCCGCCGCTCATTTTTAAATTTGCTGTTATGCCTTTATGGTACCAGCAGTTATGGCTGCAGGTGCTGGCTGTATTAAGTGCCATAATCATCGTGTTCCTGCTGGTACGGAAATATTATCAGTCCATCATCGGCTTACAAAAAAAGGATTATGAAAATGCCCTTGCCCTCCAGCGCGAACGACAGCGGATCAGCAGTGAGGTGCATGATGATTTAGGGGCAAGCATCTCCGGCATTAAGCTCAGGACCGAATTGCTCAGCCGCAAAGCGGCCGATCAGCCGGCTTTTAAGGAGATTGACGCTATTCATGAAGCCATTACCGATATATCTATCCAGGTAAGGTTAATTATCTGGAGCCTTGATGCCGAAAACGACGAAGTAAGCAACCTGGCCGGTTTTATTCATAAACAAGCCATTAAAATATTTGAATACAGCAATATTGATCTTCATGTAAATGCCGCCGTTAACGAAACCCCGGCTATCATCAGCGGCGAAAAAAGGCGCCAGGTATACCTCCTTGTTAAAGAAGTATTGAACAATATTGTCAAACATTCGGAGGCGAAAAACGCGTTTCTGGAAATCAATCTTTACAAAAACCGGCTGCAGATCAGCATCCGTGATGACGGGCGCGGATTTGACCCTGATGTGCGCAAACACGAAACCAT
>NZ_JBNPWO010000014.1:0-167671 GCF_050433785.1 Mucilaginibacter sp. 3215 | reverse complement strand
AGCCGTATGCGCTGAGAGGTGCACGTACGGTTTGGAGGAAAGCTCTCGGAAACCTACTTTAGTAATAAAACAAGGCGCCGGGGGCTCATCCTACGTATGACGCAGTCCGATTTGGGCGAAAAATTAGGAGGTATAAGCAAGCAAGCCGTATCGAAAATAGAACAATCAGAAGACATCGACGATGAAAGATTAAAGGATATAGCCTTTGCTTTAGGCGTTACTTTTGACGGATTGAAAAACTTCAATGAAGAAAAAGTACTCTATAATACTATAAATTTCTATGAGAATAGCGGCGTCTCGGCAACTACAGTTAGTGCTAATGTCGAAAATGTTATCAATAATCCATTAAAGGAAGTGATTGAATTATATGAAAAACAACTTTCTGCTATTCAAAGCAAAATAGACGAGGCACTTAAGCGAAAGGATTAACTATAGTTGTTGAAAAAATAATGCAGGTAAATCAATGTTAATTGGGGCTTCAATTTTTTTCTCTTGTTACAATATTATGTTGGAACAGGAAACGTCAGGCTGATTAAGTCTGGCGTTTCTTCTATGTGTTCCTGTAAAAAGTATGCAGCAGTAATAATCCAGTGGAGATTGTTTTATGATGCTATTGATCGATTCGTTTAACCCCTTCCATTGTGCCCTGAACTGCAACATAGCTAGCGGGATTTTCCGCAATAAATCTTGCTGTTGCTTGTGCGTTGTTTACAGCATTGATTATTTGATCCATATTCACATATGATAATTATCAGTTATCCTTTATTGGTTTGCTAAATTTATGGAATGCTTGTGACATCTTCTAATTTATTAGGCCACTTACGATTAGCCTATAAATAGTCTGGTAGAAACAGGGTTGAGTACAGCGAAACGCTGTTGTTTATTTGACCAATGTCAAGGAATGACTTAGCGATGCATTCAATTGGTTGCGAAGCAATGGTTTGAATGCATAAGGGAGAAAGCCGACCTAAATTATGGGTAGAATGACCTAAAACTGTAATGACAACCCATTAGGGATAGCAGCGGATAGCCCGCAGTGCAGCGAGGACTTGCAGCGAATATGAGCCCGGCCCGCAGGGAATGGCCGGTAGCAATTTTAGAAGTCACATATCGATATGAGGTTATTAACCCGATGAGTTTATTTATTACATTAGCACCTACTTGAAATTTCATTATGAGTATCCTTATCCCCGACCTTTCACAATCACTGCCTGAAACGGAAATTGATCTTACTCTACGGTTTTCCGATGATTACGAGGGTACATTTAACCGGAATGCGAATAATCAAAACAATTTTAGCCAGATCAGAAGCATCATATGTGACGGGGTTGTCACGTGCTATTTTCAGAAGTATAAAGCCGATGAAAAGAGTGGGGAAAGCAGGCATAAAATCATTATTCCGATTGGTCAGGAGCGAGCTATAGAAGCGATTGTAAAATTGTGGGAGCATAAGATTGATACCTTCAACCGTAGATATTCATATAGGGTCAATAAATTCAAGGAGGCCAACTTTTTTAATGAACCGCAAAAAGATACCGTCAAACAAAAATGTCGGGTGAAATTTACTGACGTAAATGAGCGAATTGATGCACCGGACGAGGCGTTCCAAAAATTATATCAGACAATCAATAATTATCCCATTCCGCAGGTTGACCTGAATAAAGAAAAGGATAAAGCAATTTGGGAAAAATATGTTACTGCTTTAAAGAAACTTGTTAAACAAAAGGAACAGGTCTGGAAAATTTCAAGCATCAACCGTCCGTATGCTGTTACAAAGGACGATGGCACAGGGCGCGCTACATTTATAGATATTTTTATTGACGAAAAAGAGCTGAGCGATAAATTCGGTAAAAGCCTAAAAAATCTATTCAAACCTTCTGAAATTCACGATTCAGGTGTAAATGACGATAAAGCTTTCATTGAATTTAATAACTACCGGGAACTATCTGCTAAAGAATTGACGCAGCTAAAGGATCTTGCCGAAGAAGCTTTTTATGAATTGTCGCCAAATGCGCCTACCCATTATCTTTCGGGTAAAATAGATTTCAGGTTTTCTGACCCGGAATCAAAAACGGAATTGCTGGCAGTTTTGCAGCAGAAGTTACTTGATGACTATCAGTTAGAAATTAACCTCGACACGAATGAATACATTAATCTGCAGAAAAGTGACATTCATCATTTGCAGAAGATTATAGACGACAATTTCGCTCATTATCTCACACTACGGCAGGATAGAAATTCCACACTAAAGGTCAGCTTTAAATCGTTATCTGACCTGCAGGCCATCATGGGACAGATTAAGGAAATATTAAACAGCGATGGTTTAGATAAGGCGACTGTTTCCAGTGTACCTGACCAGCAGGAGATTATTATTGCCGTCTCCGCGTTTATTCCAAGGTTAAAATTTGAATCGCAAGGGCTATCTTTTGTAAAAGCAGTTACGCGATTTGAACCATTTAGATCTATTAATTTACATCCGGTTAATGGTTTGACGCTCAATAACAGGTGCTTTGAGTTGACAAATGCAGGTAAAGAGCAGGTTGGCTTGGCGTCTGATTTGCTCAAACGGACTTTTGGCATTGATTTTAGAAGACTACCAACCCAATACTATTTTAAAGTCAATCCTAAAGCAAGTCAGTCTACGTTGCGGGATTTTAAGACGGCTACTGATCTTTCCGGTAAATCATCTTTTTCAATTGTCACTTCTGAACTTACTATAACGGCTGATGATAGGGAAGATTTTCAACGTCAGATACAGCGAATCCAGCTTTCATCCCCGAACGCAATAATAGAACAAAAGCCTTTTGCGCCCCGGTATCAACTTGTATTTAAGACTGAGCTGGCGGAGGAGCGTCAGCAAATAATCGGAAAACTCCAGGCAGAAATAAATAATTCCCTAACTACCAACGTGTCATTTGATGTTGTTAAGGGGCAGACCCGGATTCTTTACTATTACGAATTTAAAGACGAAGACGATAGAAGCAGTTTTGTTCGTGCTATCTCCCAGACATGCGAGCGATATAAGGACTGGATTACCAATCATTTTGAGAGTAAATCCGGACGTACTCTTTATGAAATGACGAAAAATGAAACGTTAGAACTGGAGAGGGAAAAGGAGGTTAGAAGAAATGTTAGCCAAGCTACTTTTATTTTCCTTACCCCTGAGCAGAATAAACGTCTGGCTAAAGAAATCGAGCAGAAAGGTATAGATGCCTATTTCAAGGACGGAGTGCAGATTGGAAAGTTAGTTCGTAAAGACCGAGAGAAGTTAAGATTTCAAATTACAGAAGAATTTGATCAGAAAATAAATGCGAGAGAAGCGGACCGCCTGGATTTGACTGATGTAGAAGCAGGTTTTATAAAGCCAATATTTCCAGGTGAACTTACGAATATCGGCAGAATGATCAGGGCAATGAGAAAGGTCACTGCCCCTGGTAAGAGAAATGGTTTCCCTGTGAATCCTAACCTTGCTAATTTCCTTTTTGATCCTAATGAAAGTAGGCTGTATGAGAAAGAATTAGAAGAGGAGAAAATTATAATCGCAGCTAACCTTAATGAGCCGCTATTACGCGATCAGCCAAAGCAGTTAGAAGCAGTTGCCAAAACAATACTTGCACCTGAACTGGCGTTGATTCAAGGTCCGCCAGGTACGGGAAAAACCACGGTAATCGCAGAGCTTATCTGGCAAACCTTATTAAGAAATCCAACTGCCAAACTATTGATCACGTCGCAGACCAATCTTGCGGTAGATAATGCGCTTGAGCGTTTGAAGAGCCGAAAATCGGTAAGGCCAATACGAGTCGGCAACATCGAAAAATTTGAAGATGAAGGAAAAGTCTATGCCAATGAAAAAATAAAACGTTGGTTACATGGAAAAGCCGGTTCCGATCAGGAGGAAATGAACAAGGATAATGCTGTAGTTAAATGGATTGAGGAAGTTAAAAACAATTGCAGTGACGACCCTAAATACAGTAGAGCGGTAGCTCTTTGGAAGCAACAGTTGGATGAGCAACCCGCGTTAATTAAGTCAACATTTGCTCAAACATATCATAAGCACGTAAACGTCTTCGCAGCTACTTGTAGTGAATGCGGTAGCAGGACTTTCGGAGATACCTATCAGGCAATGTTCAATAAGAATTCCGAAGAGCAAGGGGACCCTGTGTTTGATCTGGTAATTATGGATGAAGCGAGTAAAGCAACTCCTCCCGAACTTGTCTTGCCGCTGACATTAGGCAAGAAAGTTGTAATTATCGGAGACCATAAGCAATTACCACCTATGATTGATGAACGAGAGTTTGGAGAAGCACTGGATGCTGTAGGGGCAAAAGATCTTATTGATGACTGGACCAAAGATGATTACAAAGTATCACAATTTGAAAAGCTGTTCCGTAATGCACCAAAGAAAATAGTGACCAGCCTTGACACGCAATTCCGCATGCATGAGCAGATCATGAATTGTATTTCACAGTTTTACAGCGATCAGATAGAATTGGAAAATGGCTTGATCTGTGGTATTAAAAGTGGCATGGACGTACCTGATTTCACGGTTAAAACAAGCAGGTGGCACGGCTTAAAATTGGAACCTTTTTTGGAGCCGAAATATCACGCTATATGGATAAATGTGGACACGCCCGAAACGAAAGTAGGAACATCCTATGAAAACGAAGGAGAGGCTATTGCTATTAAAACGATCATTTCAGCCCTTACTCAGGCGGACGGCTTTCAAGAATATCTCAGCCACTTCAAAAAAGATGAAGAGCGGGAAATAGGAATTATTACCTATTACATGCCGCAGATGCAACGCATTAGAAATACTCTGTATCCACATTTTACAAAAAACGAATGGCGCAACTTTGAGCAGCATAAAGCAGAGAACGAGTTTGGATTACCGTTTCGGGTAAATACCGTTGACCGTTTCCAGGGTATGGAGCGTAATATTGTTATCATTTCGACGGTGAGAAGTAACAAGCAGGTTATTGATGATAATGGAAGGAGGCGGATAGTTGACAATAACAAATATCCATTTGCTTTGGGATTTGCACGGGAACTGCAACGTATTAACGTGGGCTTTTCGCGTGCTAAACGTTTATTAATTGTAATTGGCAATGAAGCCCATTTCTCCAATAAGCCTGAATATGCGTATGCTATTCAGAAAATGCACCGCCTTGATATCCGACAACTTCAAAACCTTATAGAAAAGTGAGTATACGCTTAAATAAAATCGCCAGGGATCTGCGGGCCAGTGTTGCAGATATAGCTGGATTTTTACGATCTAATGGCTTTGAAACCGAAGAAGATCCGAATGAGATTCTATCAGATGAGATTGCCGAATTAATAAGAAATAACTATACAGCTTACCTGGTTGACCGAAGCAGAAATTCGGGCAATAAACCAACGGCCTTTAAGCCCGAAACAAATGGTTCTGAATATCTTCCTGTCGAACTAAAAATAATTGAAGCAGCCAGCCGGGAGAAAAAATTAATAGAGAGGATCATAGGCTTCACGGAATTCCAATGGAACTTCACAGTTGCCAAATACAAAGGTGAATGTTCCCAACCCATTGATTTTACAGTCTTTGATCAGGTAATATGTGATCTACTTTTGGTTGAAAAAATGCCGATTGAAAAAATCGGCAGCATTTTAGGGCTTGATATTATTAATGATCCTGCAGAACGTGAAATATTAACGACCGGTTTAAAAGCTTTAAAAGATGATAAAATGGTGGACGGTGACGATAACCTTTTATTCTTGTCACCAACCGGAATTTCCTATGCGCAGCAAGGTGTCAAATATTCCACATTTAGCAGAAAGTTTGAACTATACTTTGACACTTCATTTGGTTCAACAAATGATATAAAAAACATCTTCAGTAACCTGGAAAGTGAAAGGGTTGATGCGTCAGTCACCAGACTGCCTAATAGTCTTGCCGCTATTCAGAATTTGGCAGAATTTCAAGCTCCGGAAATCCACTTTCCGGCTAAGAACTATTTGCTGCAAAAAGTAGAGTTTGTAGGAGCAGAAAGTTATTCGGCAAAAGTATGGGTAATCCTGCTCGAAAATTTTCGAGATAATTCCATCCGAACACTTGTTTATGATGAACGGCAGAATAAAGTATTAGATATTCTTTCGGAAATACTCGATCAGCAAGAGCCGGTTAAATTGAAATTACTTGACCAACTTATTAAGCTGGACGAAGCTATTGAGTATACGCAGGAGGAGAAAAAAGAGGATCAAATTAAAATCGAGCAGGATTTAATTGAAAAGCAACACGAGATAGATGAGGCAATAGACGCCCAAGACGTTGAAAAGATCAAAACGATAGAGTCTGAAATCTTCCAGATAAGGCGGCATTTTAATTCACTGGAGTTCGAAGTTGAATTAAAGCGCCTTTTTGATGAAACTGCTGAGGAGTTATGGATTATTAGCCCCTGGATAAAAAAAGCGACAAACTATCGCATTCCATTTTTTGAAAAGTATTTAAAAAAGGGAGGAAAAATTTTTGTTGCCTATTCCGAACCAGAGCAGCCAGGTCAGGAAATGGCTTTAGAGCCACAGCTCAATAAGCTGCTTGAACTGGAAAAAAAATATCAGCATTTTTATTTACATCAATTACCTCCTTTTCATTACAAAAACGTTTGGTTGAGGAATACTGCTGAAAATGATCTTTATTATACAGGCAGCTATAATATTCTTTCCTTTTTTGTAAGCCAGGGACTCACACATGTCCGGCAGGAAAAGATGACCCGACTGGATTGGGACGCTGAAATACAGGAACAGTACTTAGATGTTATTGCCAGATTTGGAATTAAATATATTAACAAGGCGATTGAGGATCTAAATACTATGTGCGCTGGCGCACCTAAAGCAATTGACAAAGCGTTTTTGCAAAGGCTTAAAACACTTGACAACAGCAAACTTCTACCGTTCCTTAATTCGGGCATCGATAGGTTTGATGAAGCATATAAAGAATTGGAAAAGGCAAAGGAAGAAAACGTGAATTACTTTCGCAGGCACTATTTTGAAGCACAAATGGAATCTTTTAGTAAACGTATTCAGGACTTGAAGGGACCAATAGAATTTAAATTAAAAAAGAATTGGCAAACTGAATATGAACAACTAAGAAATGAATTCATGGACTTTATGGATATTCAGATGGGCAGAGCTCAGGAGGTCGCGAAAGCCATAGATTCGCTGAAGACAATTCCGTTTAATGTGAAAAGGAAATAGTACTGTATGCTCCGATATATTGGGAGAAGTGATCTACATTATTAATGAAGTCATAGAACACTTAAAGAATGCTAAACCATACCACATGAGCTATAAATTACAAACGCAACTGCACCATTTTAAAATCGGTCACAAACCAGCGGACAAATCTTTAATTGTCGAATGGTATTATTTCGATCTTGATGAAGAAGGTGAGAACGAGCGTGGATTCACCTATGATGAACTAACTACGTTCCAAAATTACGTTGTCGAGAATGTAGTTAATTTTGACGGTTTGAAAAATTACCATGCTACGGACGAGTTTGATGTGCCAACCTTGGAAGTTTACGACCTGGTGCCTGATGAACGACTCACGTTCCCTAAATATCTTATCTTGAAGCCTCAGCCAAAATTGCAACACAAAGGAATTAGTACCGCAATGGAAATTATTTTACTGGACAAGAATAACCAGGTAAATCATGACTACAACCTTCCCTTTGGTGCTATCGGAAAAATAAAGACCTATTGAGAAGTAGAGAAAAACTGTAAAGTGTCAAATAAGCTCGTAAAACAACATACGGTTTCTAAAGCTTACTTAAAGCATTTCTCTATAAACGAGGATGGCAGGGATTTATTTGTTATTAACAGTGCTGATAAGCACCGTCCATATATTCAAAAAGTAGATTCCGGCCATACCGTATTCTGGCAAAAGAAGTTTTATAATTCCGACAAATTTGCCACCCCAACGGATTTGGAAACATTTTTCGCGCGAGACATTGAACCCACCTATAGCGGAATAATTAATTGTTTAAAAACGAACATTGCGGTATCTGAATGGACCATCAAGCTTGAATTATTTCAATGGATTATTTATAGTAAACTGAGAAGTCCTGTTTGGAGGGGGTATTATTTACAGATTTTAGAGAATTCAAAAGAATTTCAGGGGGCCAAATTGGATTTCTCCAAAGAAAAATTGATTAAGGAATTGCATTTGACATTTTTCACAGAGGAGAGCCTGCTTAATGAAATGATCGAAAAATTTGCCAACATCCTTCTAAGTAAAAAATGGAAAATCCTTATTGCTCCCGGAGCTAATTATTGGTGGACAACCGATAACCCGGGATTCGGTATAAACCTGGATAAAATAAAAAAGAATCAGAAGGTACTGCCAGATCCTTTTTGGAATATTTTAGATAACGGAACGCTTATTTATTTCCCGCTATCTAAAGATTATTGTTTGCAAATCGGCCCCTACGAGAAAGGAGATAGTATTTACCTGAATTTGACGAATACAGATATAACGTTTGAAAAGCCTGGAACAGACTTGGCAGGATTAATCAATTATTGGTCGCTCGTTTCACAGGAGCACTTATTAATTTCGGCAGACAGGGAGCAAATCGAAGCAATAGCTTCGATACTGAATAATCAAGATGATGATACTCAGAAGAGCTTCATTTAAGAAGGTCTGAGGGTAAACCTACATCAGCAGGATCAATTCCCACGTCCTTGCTGTGGGTGATAAAGGAGTTGATCAAATCTTTTTTTTGCTGAACCATAGCTGCCATGATATTTTTCAGGCCGTCTAACGGTTCTCCGATGGGATCAAAGGACATATGGGTACCAAATACGGAATTGTATATGTCGTAAACTACTTGCTGCACTATGTTGATTAATTCCCGTGCATCCTTTATCGACAATATGTTTTTTACGCCAGCCCTGCTTTTATCTGTGTGGCTATAAAGTTTATCACGCTGTAGCAGCAAATTATCAATTTTATCTTTCACAGAAATCAATTGGTTTTCCCAGGCAGTAAGTGTGGTTAGGTTAATTGATTTAACCGAATTATACTCGAATCCCGGCTTGAACTTTTCAATGAATTTGTGAAGATTGTAATAGTCCCCCGGCCGGTTAGCTAGTAACTTGGAAAGTTCCGTCACGTAAATGCGCCAATGTATTTCACGGCTATATTTTAAAAACTGATTTTGCTTAATCACTTCAAGCTCCAAAGGAGCTTTATCTAAATACAAATATTCAACGATCTTAAATGAGGATTGCGCCAAAAGCATAATATCCCTTACCTCTTTCGTAAGATTCTCAAGTTTATTTAGTAGGGCCTCCATGTACTAATAATATTTACAAAGATGCATTTATGTTTACTGTAAAGAGGAAAGACAAGAAAGACTATTGGCAATTCATACAGGGACAATTTTAGACGTTCTTTATGGCTTCTGATGCGGATCGGCGGCAGACGGGATCCATAACCTGACGGTGTCTTTTACTAAAACTTTGCGCCCGTTTTCCATACACACCGCCTTTCCACGAAAATCGTCATTCCAGGGATAACCTTTAGCCAGTAATTCTTTGCCTAAAAAAACCGCCTGCTCGGCATTGATCTCATATTCCTCCTCATCATTTATGCCCGTAAATTCGCTGTGCTCCGCCATAAATTCTTTCAAGTGTTGCTGATCCTCATCAGACAGCTCCGCCACTTTTTGCGGAATATCGTGTAAATGCTGGAAGATATTAAGCCAGACCTGTTTGATCGGGATGATCTTTGGTTCGCTAAACTTACCGTTTTCTTTGATCAACCGGCCTGCGCTTTGAATATGGTCGTTATCGTAATGGGTAATGATAACACGGTCCAATTGCTTTCCCAAACCACATCCTCTCGGTCAGAATCGAATTGTCCATTTTGTAATTGGCGATGAGCAATTTGTTGAAAGCGCTAACAATTTCAAATTGGACAACAAAATTGGGTTAGCCAACACATCTACGGCTCCGCGAAAAAGAGTATTTAGTACAAAATGTAAAGTATTCGATTCATACAGGGAATCCAAGAGTTTTTTTACTATACTTAATTTTCTGATAAAAAGACACTTGTATTGAATTGGAACGCAATTTTAAAAAATGCTTTTTAGATAATATTATCCATTTTTTCGAAATAACATACTTGTTATATTAGGATATTCTAAATTATAACATCCTAACCTGCACATGAAATTAACCTTAACCTTAGTTTTCCTGATTTGTATTTTTTTCACAGCAAAGTCACAAAACTGCATTACGCAAACCGACCCGAATACCGGCAAAACTACAACCTCGGTCACTACTATTTTGGAAACTGATTCGACCTTACGGTCGGCCCGGCTCAGTTTTATAAGATCGGGAACAGGAACATCAGTGGGACTGGCGATCATGAGCCCATCCCGGTTTTCAGTATCAGATCTTAATGCTATTCAATTAAAAATAACCTTTGCCGATCAAACCCAGCAGACGGTTTCTGGCTCCGGCCATACTCATATAGCCACGGTGGCCAATGGTACCGCGATCCTGTTCGAGGGGGATATTTCCGCCACAAAAACGGAAGCGTTGAAAAAGAATCCTCCGGCACAACTGGACCTGCTCGTGAACGGCCATTCAATCTCTATACAGGTCTTGCGGGATAAAACCAATCAGATCACCGCAAACCTGGACTGTTTAAACCAATAACCGTATTAACCTGCCTTATTTTATGATGAAACCTAAATGGATTCTGACAGCGTTGCTGTTTGGAATGTCTATAGCTAAACTATCAGCCCAGCAGCCCAAGATTATGCCTACTTCCCCCGAAGCTTCAGCATTATCGAAACTGGTCAACTTCCCGGTCAGCCTGAATACAGGTGTGCCCAATATCAATATCCCGTTTTACCAGATCCAGGATAAAGAGATAACAGTACCTATCGGTATTTCCTATCACGCAGGTGGCTTTAAGATTAACGAACAGTCGACCAGCGTAGGGCTGGGTTGGAGCCTGGACAGCGATATCGGTATTACAAGAACAGTTAACGGCATGGATGATTTTAAACCCACTGTTGGGTATCTGGCCAATACCAATATGCGTGCCTATTATGAGAATTTTGATTATTGCCCAAGTTGTGCTTTTCCATTAGGCAGTACTTATTTCTATGATGCCCAGATCGCCACAGGCGGTGCCGATGGAGCCCCTGATCGTTTTTCATACAAGTTGGCTAATAAATCAGGCTCATTTTATTTTCGGAAAAGTGATAATGGTACCGGCTATTCTATTGTGCCTGTGCCTTATGATGATATCAAAATCCAGTACAACAGCGGGCAATTTGTTATCACTGACACTGATGGGACAATTTATTATTTCGGCACTTCCGGCGTTGCCTATCCTTCTACAGCGGCAAGCATGGGGGTTGAATTGTCAGGAGGGATTAATATATTTAATAATACCTGTAATAATTGCTCGGTGACCGGCTGGAAATGTACAAAGATCCAAAATGCAACCAATACCGCGCAGGTTACCTTTGCCTATCAGGCCAAGACCTTGCTTCAATATACGAACGGCAGCGAATCCATTGAATATTATGACAACCT
Source organism: Mucilaginibacter sp. 3215 (assembly GCF_050433785.1). Taxonomy (NCBI): domain Bacteria; kingdom Pseudomonadati; phylum Bacteroidota; class Sphingobacteriia; order Sphingobacteriales; family Sphingobacteriaceae; genus Mucilaginibacter; species Mucilaginibacter sp. 3215. Next base: position 156,085 of record NZ_JBNPWO010000014.1, on the reverse strand, counting down.
TAATCCCTGCAGCTATGGCGGATCTTACTTAACCTCAGATATTCCGCAGACCACTGCCGGCATGGATTATACTACCCTGATCAACTCTCATCCTTTCTGGACACTGCCATGGCCTAAATACATGGAAAAAACTGCCTCAGGAAGTATATTCCACATACCTTACGCACCATACAATTCTGGTACCATGAGCTGGAGCTCAACCTTTGTTGACCAAACATACGGAGGCGGGATCTCGATTGGAACTGATTTGGGCGAAAGCAATGTGCTGTCGCTTGCGCCGTCTTCAATAACTTTCAATGGCGGATCAGTCCAGTTTTCAGGAACTGATAAGATCGACTCTATTTCAGTTATTAATTCTTCGAGTCAAAAGATCAAAACGATTGCGTTAATTTCTTCCTATGCAACTTCTCCTGATATGACGTCCGCGAGGCTATACAATGGCTCCACGTGGAATGGCACACTCTATCTTGATTCTGTTCGTGTGCGGAACAATAATATTAATTATGAGCGGTACATGATGTATTATAACAAATACTGTTTTGGCAGTCATCTCAAAGGAAGAGATGCCTGGGGCTTTGTTAACGCGGCGACAAAGGATATTTCGCTATCAGCGATGCAAGCCAATATCCCTAAACAGTCCGTAACTCAGTTCTACCATTATGATACCTATGCTGGTTGCACCAACGGCGTTAATCATACGTTTACTTTTGGCGCGGCCGCCAATATCGAAAGCCCTGATCAAAATGCCTCGCAGAAAGGTATGCTTCAGCGGATCGTATATCCTACCGGTGGTTATGCGGATTTTGATTTTGAAAATAATATGGCCAAAATCACGAGTTTTACCAATGCCAAACCCAGCTATATGGTCGGAGGGCTGCGCATTCGCAGCATTACCTATTGGGACGGTAAAAATAACAAGCCGGTATCCCAGAAATATTACAGGTACGGTGAACTGGAAGACGGGCTTGGTGTTGTTGTAAATTCACTGCCGCGGCAGTTTAACTCGGGTGTTTTTACCTGGGACGCTTTTCATTATAACCAAACCGTTAGTTATTTTTTCGGGCCGACATCAGGAACCTGTCAGAATGCCTCTTGCATGATTCTGCAAGGCCAGGAAATCAAAACAACTTATCAACCGTCGTCATCCCTTGATTATACCTATTCAAGCGGCTCGCCTATTTATTATACAAGGGTTACCGAATATAACAGCGACATGGGTGCTATAACAGGAAAAAAAGTTTATAATTATTATGACCCGGATTATTTTGTTCCTGCTACCCTTACCTATAATAATCTTTTTTATGGCACCAATATCCCGATTATCAAATCCGATGGCTTTTTCGGGATGGAAAAAAGTGAGACAGAATATAAATACGAAAACCAGCAATACCTTCCGGTACATAAAAAGGAGTTTGATTATAAAAAATGGGAACAATCAGGCCAGCCACGGGTAGTTTATTCCTTCTTACGGAATATTTGCCAGGTAGCATCCGGAGGAGTATATTCAGGCGGTTCTGATGGACTTTATAACACCTCGGTTTCAGGCGGCTGGCAGGGAAGAAGCTCCGATTATCAATCCGGCCAGTATGGCATAAAAGTCGGAAAGCTACTGCTAACCGGAGAACGCGAAAAATGGTTCACTAATACAGACAGTACAACCATTGCCAGAAGCTATTACTATGATAACCCGAATTATTTACAGGTGTCTCGGATCGTGACGATTAATAGCGACGGTCACCATATTTTGGAGACGATCAAACGTCCTTATGATTACGGCGGAACGTCTGTTTATGATCAGATGAAGGCTGCCAACAGGATCAATGATGTGATCGAAGATATTAAATTCGACAGCACGGCGAACGCTGAACTTACGCACGTAAAAAGCAACTATGCCAGTTTCACGACAGGGCCAGGTTTTATTGCAAAATCATCCGAGCAGGCGTCTGTAAAAGGCAACGCGCTGGAGAACACCATCACGTATGATGTCTATGATGTAAAGGCAAACCTAGTCCAGGTTACCGGAAGAGATGGGGTTCCCAAAACATACCTTTGGGGGTATAATTATAAATATCCGGTTGCCGAAATTTTAGGGGCAAACTACAGCCAGGTATCCACTATCGTAAACTACCCGACCCTTCAGACGGTCGTAGTGGATAGTTCTTTGAGATCGACCCTGACCTCGGTTAGGGCTAATTTGCCAAACGCAATGGTTTCATCATCCACCTATAAATTGTTAACAGGAGTTTCCAGCCAGACTGCGCCAAACGGGCTTAACAAATATTATGATTATGACGGCATCAGCCGCTTGATGCGGATAACAGACCACAATAAAAAAGTGATCAGTCAATATACCTATAATGAGACCGGACCTGGTTCGATTCTTGCTCTTCCCGGCTATGTGGTCAGCCCCAGTGTACCGGTAATGGCAACGTTCAGCGCTTTATGCGGATCAGGCGGAACTTACAAAAGCTGGAATTACGTGGAAACAGGTGGTAAATTCACGAGTACTTCGGCTGCTTTGGCGAATTCAAGTGCCGAATCTGCCCTGTTTTCAACAGATGGCCCTGCTGCATCTGCCGGTATCCCCTGTCCTGTGGGTCAGATGGTCCACCTTTCTTTGGTAGCGTTTATGTATACGGGGAGCGCTATGCCGAGCAATGCTTACATGGATCTGTTCCAAAACAAACACATAGTAGCGTCTCAAAAATTTCCGTATAATTCAGGAAGCACGGACTTTTATGTGTCTACCGGAAATTACCAATTGGGTTTCCGGCTTAACGAGAACTTTAATCTGAGCATCCTGGAATATTATGTGCAGCCTTCGACGGGCTCAGGGTTCTACGCGCGTTCCGGCGATGCGATAACATTCAGTCCTGGCATAACCTATACGATTACCGTAAGTAATTCGCTGATGCCATAATTGATCTTAAGCAGCCAATAAAACTAAAATAAATAGCATGAAAAAACTAGCCTTAATCACGGTTTTATTCGTTTTTATATCGAATTGTCTCTTCGCGCAATGGACTACTAATGGAGCAAACATCTACTACAATAGCGGAAAGGTAGGTATCGGAACCACATCCCCGACTTATCCACTTACCTTAAACAACGCAGGTGAGACTGGTATCCAAACTATTTATAATGGAACATCCGTGTATTTAAGCCATGGAGGATGGGGCATGGGAGCGGGTAAGTTCGGTATCGGGAATCCATTACTTCCAACGCTTGTTATCAATGCAACTGCAAACGGCGCAAGCTCAGCAGGAAATGTCGGTATAGGTACACTGACTCCTATTGCCCCTTTCCATGTATTTACGAACACTGATACTTATGGCATAGTTACAGGAGACGGTAGCAACTCGAACCTCCGTATATCGGGGACTACCGGGGGACCAACCGGTTACGGATTGTTACAAACCTTTATCGGCGGAGGAGCTACGGCAGGAGGGATTTTGTCTTTACAAAGAGATGCTGGTAACGTAGGTATTGGTACATCAGATACCAAAGGTTATAAACTTGCAGTGAACGGCAGCGCCATTGCGACCGCTGTATTCGTCAAACTCTATTCCACGTGGCCGGACTATGTTTTCAAGCCAACCTATCAACTCCGCCCTTTGGCTGAAGTCAAGACGTATATAGACCAAAACCAGCACTTGCCGGAAGTCCCGTCCGCGGATGAAATAGCAAAGGATGGATTAAACCTTGGTGAGACGAACAAGCTGCTGATGAAGAAAGTGGAGGAGCTAACTTTGTACCTGATTGATAATGAGAAAAAGGACAAGGAAAAAGACAAGCAATTGGAAGAACTGCAGAATAGGGTAGCACAACTTGAAAAAACTGTTTCAAAATAACATTGCGAAGAACAGCTGTCATTAACCTAATCATTATCAAATAACATGAATAACTTAAAGAATCTAATTTTATTAGCGATAGTTTTTTGCTCACTGAGCAGTTTTGCACAGATGAATGTGCCAGTTCAAACCTCGGGCTCGGGTCCGTTGGGCTCAACGAACTCCCTTTTAACATTTACATCGGGGGCGCCCGTGACCGCCATACAGGAAATATGGGGATTGAACCTTTGCGGCACCAATGTGCAGCCGGTTAAGGTTTATAACGCAAGTTTGCTGGTAGGGCTTCAGTCTAATAATCAGGATTACGGAACCGGGAACATTTTTGCGACTGGAAACGTCGGTATTGGCACTACTGATACCAAAGGGTATAAACTTGGGGTAAACGGCGGCGTTATTGCAACTTCAGTCACGGTAAAACTTAACTCTGCATGGCCGGATTACGTGTTCAAATCAGCCTACCAACTCCCTTCCTTAACGGAAGTTAAATCGTACATCGACCAGAACCAGCACCTTCCCGAAATTCCTTCAGCAGAGGAAGTTGAAAAAAACGGACAAAACCTTGGCGAAATGAACAAGCTACTGATGAAGAAAGTGGAAGAGTTGACTTTGTACGCGATAGAAAACGAGCAGAAGGATAAAGAAAAAGACAAGTTGCTGGCTTCGCTCCAGGAGCAGATCAACCTGCTGAAGCAACAGCTTACAGCGATTACAGGAAATGCAAAACACTAACCAATCCGTATCACACCTAATATCTTAAGGCATGAGAAGAAATGCTTATCACAAAAAACGCCTGTTAATTTGTTGTTTACTGATATTGTCCGGTCTGTACAGGCCGGTTTCGGCGCAAACCTATCTTCCGCCACCGGCAACATTGACGACCGCTCCTGTCGCCGGTTCTTATTATAATTACAGCGGTATTACACTGAATCCGAACTTCAGTTTTACCGCCGGAGCAGGAAGCAGCATGAGCTTTTATATTGCCAATCCGGCTTGCCAGCCGCTGGCAAGCAGTTTTAGTCAAGGCCAAAATTACGTTGCTACTTACACACCGCTTGTAGCATTTAACGCAAGCGACAATCTTGCTTCGAAAAACGTCTGTGAGGTTATGGCCACAGTTCAATATTTTGACGGGCTCGGCAGAACATCACAAACCGTTAATGTTAAAGGTAGTGCGGACGCGACCAAAGACCTGGTGCAACCTTTTGCATACGACCAGTTCGGACGCGACAATATCAAATATCAGCCTTTTGTAGCCACTACCGGAGACGGGAGTTTTAAAAGTGATGCGCTGACATCAGGCATGGGCACGTTTGCCTTTTATAATCCATCAGGTTCAACCGGGACCCAGCAATCCAATGGCGTTGTGCGGAATGGTTTCCCTTCTTCAGAAACTTTATTTGAACCTTCATTTCTGAACCGTACGATTGAGCAGGGCTTCTCGGGAGATAACTGGCAGATAAGCACGAACACTTCCGCCACAAGCCCCGGTCATACTGTTAAAACGGGTTATTATCTCAATGATGCAACGACCCCTTATACAGGAAGCGGATTCTGTATCCGCAGATATTACATAACACCGAATTACGATGGCTCCCCCTTGTTGAGCAACAGTGGCTATTTTCCCAAAAATCAGTTGCAGGTAGCTGTTACGAAAGATGAAAACTGGCAATCGGGTATGGGAAGGGCCGGCACCACGGAAACCTATACAGATAACCAAGGCAAGATTTTGGCAAAAAAGACATTCAATCAAAATCCAGCGGGGCAGCTTGACACACTTGCTACTTATTATGTCTATGATGATTTCGGAAATCTGACCTTTGTATTTCCACCCGCAGCCCGTGCGGATCAACCCAACTTCAGTTTTACGACAGCCAAACAGAACAATTTATGTTACCAGTACCGGTATGATTACCGGAACAGGCTCTGTCAAAAGAAGATCCCGGGAAAAGGCTGGGAATATATTGTTTATAACAAAGCCGATCAACTGGTCGCAACACAGGATAGCCTCCAAAGGGTGGCAAAGCAGTGGGTATTTATTAAATACGACGGCTTCGGCCGAGCAGTGATGAACGGGATCTGGAACAATAACAATATTGCGATCTCGCAAAAATCATTGCAGGATACACTCAATACTAAAACCAGCCTGTGGGAAACAGCTGCAGCAGGCACGACTTATGGTTATACCAATGCCGCATGGCCGGTTGGCAATGTTGTAACAATGCTTAAAGTGAATTATTATGACGGGTATACGACGGGACTTATGCCTAACTTCCCGACCGGCTGGACGACGCCCGGCGGCGTAAGCACAATGACAAAAGGGCTCCAGACGGCGAAGAGAGTAAATATTCTTGGTACAAGCTCCATGTTATGGGATGTTAGCTACTACGACAATATAGGAAATGTTATCCAGCAAAAGAATCAACATTATTATAACTCGACTGTTAGTGAAAATAACTACGACCTGTTTTTAACTACATACAGTTTTACTAATAAACCTACGGTAGTTACCCGAAAACACTATAATATGACGAATACGGCTAATCCTAGCATAACGATATTAAATCAATACACTTACGATCACTTAAACCGTAAGCTGAGCACTTGGGAACAAATTACAAACGGCGCCAACGCTGCTACCACCAATACTCTGGTGTCGAAACTCGCGTATAATCCGATCGGGCAGCTGATGACCAAAAATCTGCATAGCACGGACAGCGTAAACTTTAAGCAGAGCATGACATTTACATATAATGAACGGGGCTGGCTATCATCATCAAACTCAGGCCTGTTTAATATGAGTTTATTATATAACACAGGTACTTCAAAAGCCTATAACGGCAATATCAAAACGCAGAACTGGACCGTAGGCGGAGTAAACCATAGCTATGATTATGCCTATGATAACCTGAACCGGCTCACTGGAGGAATAAGCGGAGACGGGAATAACGAAAGCAATATCAGTTATGATTTTAACGGAAACATCCTGAAGTTGAACAGATCCAAAACATCGGCTTCAGCTTATATTGATAAGTTAACCTATACTTATAATGGTACCAATCAATTACAAGCGATCACAGATTCTACTACAAACACGGCAGGAATAAAACCTGGAATATCCCGCTACAGATATGACGGTAATGGCAACGGCACGGTGGATTCAACGCGAAGTACCGGCCCTGTTGCAATCAGTTACAATATGCTTAACCTGCCAAACCTGGTATCGGGTTCAAAGACGGTGTCGTATACCTATGACGCGGAAGGTAATAAACTTCGCAAATTCAGCACCCCCGGCGGGAAACGATATTATATAAGCGGAATAGAGTTCGAGGACCCGGCCAATACCGGCACCTGCAATCTAAGTTTCATCCGAACTGATGAGGGCCGGGTTTTTACTTCGGGAACGACGGCCAACTACGAATATAATTTGTCCGATCATCTCGGTAATGCACGGCTGTCGTTCAGTATGCAGACTGCTACTCCAACAGTAACACAAACCGACGATTATTATCCTTTCGGTCTTGAAATACCTGGTTCAGTGGTTGCATCGCCAAAAAACGAGTATCTTTATAATCATAAGGAATTACAGGAAGAGACGGGCTTATATGATTATGGCGCGAGGTTCTATGATCCAATTATCTGTAGGTGGACGAGTATTGATCCATTAGCGGAGAAAGCACGGGATCTTACTCCTTTCAGATATGGTTTCAATAATCCGATAAACATGGTTGATCCAAACGGAGCTTATGAAGAAGACGGACATTTTTGGACAGTTTATTTGTTAGCAACACAATTCGGATTAAAGAATGCCCGAGAATTAGCGGATGCCGCGGAATGGCCGGATGTTGCGTCAATACCCACATATTATATACCAGGATTGCAACAAAAGTATCATACTTTGACAGGTGGCTACGCAGAATTGGAAACAAATAATTCTGAAGATATGTTCTATGCCGCTAACAATATGAAGGATTTAGGCATTGCAATCCATCGACTAGGCGATTCTTATGCACATCGCAAACTAGGAGATGAATCAGTAATGTATGGCAACCGTTATTTTACAGGGAGGCATTTCTTGTTTGATGGAGGAGCCCCTGATCAGATATCCCTACGTCCCCGTTTATATCTTGAATATGTCAATAATCTGGCTCGACTGTTGAATGATGCGTATTCTCCGCGTAATAACTATGATATGTTTACTTTCAATTATATCGCTAACCCAAAAAATCATACAGATCATTTGGCTAATGATGCGATTTTTCAAACTGAAATCAGTATATTAAACGGACATAAAAATATATTGTTAGGGACTAATGCCTTCACTAAGCAAATTAGCCAATATATAAAACAAAGAAATCAAAACTATGGTTCGCATTTCTCTGTCAAAACAGTTCAGGTCGATGAGTATACTAGAGGAAGCGATGGACAATTCAAGAAAAACACAACGACTCAAACTTCTGTTACTGAAGATTAAATAATACATTACTCCAGTTATATAGGAGTAATTTAGCGGATTCTGACACACTAAATGATTATTAAACTAGTAATATGTCTTTTTGGAAAAGCACTAAAATAGCGTCAATTTATACCCTTTACTTTATTTTTATATTTATCTTTACTTTTATTGAATTTGCCACTGATGGCGCACCTACAACAGGGATGTTCATTATAATTTCCGTAGGAATTTCGCTATTAATAATTTTGTTTTTTGGTATTTGTCGCGCTTTACTCAAATTCAATAAACAGAACAATGTTCTTATAGACTCTTTGATATTATACTTACTGGCAGAAATCTCTTTTTTGTGTATATCTGGTGAACTTTCTTTTTTTGGTGTTTTACACATTTTCCATTTAAATGATGAGCTTAGGTATCCTATTTTAAATTTATTTAGAGAAAAAACTGAATTAGTATTTTCTCTTTCATCTTTTATTTCTGCTTTCCTTTTTTCGATTCAGAGAATATATATTACAAAAAATAGAGGTTGCTGATTAAGATCGTTAAAAGATAATTACGAATTGGGTAACGTTACCGCTTTGTTATAGGCGCATTACTAATGGAAGAATGCCCAGCTATCCAAAAAATTATGGGCAGATTCAATATCCATCAGGATTATAGTTAGCTTGGTCTAAACTTAATAACTCAAGAATTTATTGGGACGATAAAGAACAGAAAGTGAAAAGTAAAGGATCATTTAAAGTGCTCTAAATCATTCAAAATACACATTTGATTTAAAAACCGTTCGAATTCAGCCCAGTTAGGGGACATAATCGTTGTTAACGATGTCAATAATATTTGCTCCCCAGACTGGACGGAATTCGAACCAAATCCTGCCGCAATTGAATTTTTTAAGTAGTCTAAATGTAGCCTAAGGTCGGGGTTGGATTCCCTCGGGGCTACAAATTGGATAATGGTTTTCTGCATGCTTTATTCTTCAAGAAGTAAGAATTGAAATCTTTCGGAAAACTGACCAACGTGATAACCATCGACTAAACCATGATGTACGTGGACGGACACCGGCATTTTTCTTAAATTGTTGATCTCCGATATTTTCCGAAAGCAATCTTCGGGCAGCTGTCACGAAAGGAATATGTTCGGGCATGAGACAGCGATGTAAATTCAACCCAGGGGAGGGCTGAAAAATGAATCATATTTTCACCCGGCGCGGAAAGGTCTAAACCATATGCCTTTTTCGCGTCGTTTATCGCACTTTGAGCGAACTGCTGGAAAAGTCCCTCGTCGTCTGCATATTGAAAATATGCGAACCCAAAGGTGCCATTATCACGGTTGACCGTTGTCCTGCAATCAATCCGGTTATATAAATAAACGTTGGTGTCTGGCACTAGCTACCTCCGCTATTCTGCCGCCTTTTTTGAGAACAGCGTATAACCGGAAATCGGACTCGGACCTAACAAAATCACCAGGCAGTACCGTTTTTCCGTTTTTCACCCTTTGTTTTTCCCCCCACCAGCCTAATCCTTCTTGCCTCGTTTCTAAAAGCCGTTACTATTGTGGCAGGTCAATCCGAACCGTTATTCAAACAATACCTGGCTATCGGCATAATAGGTTTTGCGTTTATCGGGCCCGGCTTTAAGAATAGGTTCACCGCTGAGAGTCAAAGTTTGTTTCGGCCGGTGCACCTGCAGAAAATCGCGTTCCTTTTCCGTGATGGTATCCGGAAAGTTTTTACGGATATGGTTTTCTGCATCAGTTAATACATCTTTAATAGCCCGGGGTAAAATTTCAATATTGCCTTCAGGTATTTTATTGGCTTTACAGCTGTTGCCGGCCTACGCCTCGTTGTAACGATCGTTTCGCCAGGGATAAGCCGTGTTGGAATAACCACGCTCTTCCCAGAAACCCAGCTTGTTCTCCGTCAGGAACTGGATGCGTTTGATCCACTTGGCGCCTTTCCAGGCATACAGCTGCGGTGTGATCATCCGGCAAGGACCACCATGTTCCACAGGCAGCGGCTGCCCGTCGAAAGTATGTACTAACAGTACATCGGGTTTCAGGGCCTCCTCCAACCCGATATTGGTGGTATAAGTATCGTAACCATAACAAAGCAGGTGCGTCGCTTCGGGCTTGGGCTGCACCAGCGCGGCCAGGTCGAGCAGTTTACAGATGCCGGATCAGGGTGACCTATAGATCTAGAAATTGACCTTGCTGTTCGGCAACCTGGTTACCCCACTGCAGGATGGCATTAAGCAAAGGAATGCAGGATCTTCCAAATTCGGTTAAGCCATAGATCACTTTGACCGGCGGTTTTTCGCCGTAGACCTTTCTATAAACCAGGCCGTCTTCTTCCATTTGCTTGAGCTGCAGGCTCAGTGTTCTTTCGGTTACGCCGGGCATTTCCTTGCCGAGCACGCTGTACCGTTTAGCCGCATCTTTCAGATGGTAAAGGATGACCGCTTTCCATTTCCCGCCGATCAGGTCCATCGCCAGGCTTACGGTGCAAGGATATCGCTTGTCACGGAGCCGGATAAAATCGCTTTTACATTCTGTTCGCATAGGTTCGTGAGGCTATCCAAATGGATAGTTATTGCAAAACTAAGGAACGATAAATAGTTTTGCAACTATCATTTTTATAGTTTAATTTATGGAATCGGAATTCAATCAAACAGCGCTCAAACCGCTGATCACCATCACAGGAATTTTAGGCAAGCAGGGCTACAGCGCCGCGCAAACGCTTTTGCAAAGTGGCCGGTACCGGGTGCGCGGTATTACCCGCCGTACGGATTCACCGACTGCGATCAGCCTGAAAGAACAGGGTGCGGAATTGGTTAACCTGCCACTGGATATCGGTCATCAGAAAGCTTATACCGAAGCATTCCGGGGCTCGCACGGCGTTTTCATGATGACGCCTGGTATCGCGCCGCCGGATACCCACGAATTTGAGTTGGGTAAGCAACTGGCAGATGCGGCGGTGGAAGCCGGGGTACAGCACGTGATCTTCAGCAGCCTGGAAAACGTTGATGAGATCACCCGGGGAAAGAAGTTCGCACCACATTTTACAGATAAAGCCAGGATCGAAGCCTATATCCGGACACTGCCCATTACCAGTTCCTTTATTTATATGGCTTTTTTCTACACGAACCTATTGGAGTTTTATACGCCGCTGGCCAGGGAGGATGGTACGCTGGTCTTTCCCATCTATCTGCCGGAAGACTTCCGCGCGCCTTTCGTTGATCCCTTAACAGCTACCGGGCCCGCTGTACTGGAGCTGTTTTCTGACCAGCAGCAATATGCCGGGCGGTCGTTGCCTGTGATCGGCGACATCATTTCCCCGCGGGAGATGGTAGCTACTTTTAGCCGGGTAACCGGCAAAAAGGCTGTTTACAGTTCAGCTTATTCGCGCGAAGACTTTCTCCGGCATTTCCCGGCGTTTGCTTCCAACGAGCTGTTGGTGCAGGAAACTATCGGAATGGTGAAATACGCCGTGGAAGATGGTTATTTCCGCGAAGGCCGCGACCTGGAATGGAGCCGCCGGATCGATCCCGGTACCCTAACCTGGGAACGTTTTTTGCGCATGACCGGATGGCAGGGCGAAAAGATCAGCTTTTAAACTGATCTGCCTTCCGGCTCGCGACTGTTACCTTTGTCAGGCTACTGGGAAGACTTTAAGTTAAAGACGATCCAATATTACCTGGAAAAATTCACTGGCATCATCGGCATAACTTTAAAAATGTTTTAAATTAGGTGGCAATCTGAAAAACTGAGTTAAACGGGAACTTTTTTAATCAATCATGAGGCTTATACTGTCCATCTTATTTTTGACGATGCTCCCGATAAAAGCATCTTCTCAGGAGGTACCATCTGATAGTCTTGCAAATCTTTCGCGAAATGCGATGTTCACCTATGCTTACATTCAAATTGAAGGTAAATTACTTTCGAAAAAACTAAAAGTGGATGTTGATTTTGGGGATACTCCGGAGCAGTTAAAGGCCGGAAAGGAATATTCCGAAAAGCTGACAGGTAAAAAGTCCTATGCTGCTATTTTAAATTTTATGGTTCAAAACAAATTCGAACTCGTCCAAACGCTTGGATACACGGAGGCCTATTCGGGAACAGGCGGCACTACAGGCATTGTTTTTATCATGAAGAAAAGTACAGCGTCCCGATAGCCGTTCGTAATGATCAACTTGCGTAAAAATAATCCTGAGGTTATTTCTCAATGCTTTCCCTTTCTCCTCATTCTCAGCAAAAAGCGGGGTAAGGTACCACCTGTTTCAATAGTTGACACCGGCCATGCCCTAAATTGGGCTAATGCACTGCCGGTAATACATCCGCTGAATACCAGGGCCATTAACCGGCCAGCTTCAGGTTGACCCCTTCAAAAGTCACGGTTCCGGCCCGGATGGTTTTACCAACAGCCTCTGACAACTGCTGCCGCATATCGTCCGTCACGCGGGAAAACCCCAGCAGTTTGGCCACCAAGGGAATGGCTTCCTGTTCGGTAATGGAGATCGCCCCGCCAATGACCTGAATAATGGCCTCAGCTATTTCTTCCGGGGCAACCAGGTTTAATTTTCGGTAAGATGAAGGCAGTTTACTTCGGTCGCGCACCTGGGCCTTCTCCATTTCCGGTGCCCAGATGAAGTCATCTTTGACGGCTACCAGTTTTTCGCCCTGTGCCTGGTTTAATGCTTGCGTCAGGGTATAGCGGATACGGGAGCCTACTTTGGCTATGCCTGCCGCATCGGTGACACGCCTGGCCACTTCATCAAAATGTACCGGGCTTTCTACTTTAGCCACCTCCGCTATCCAGCCGCTTATTTCGGCAAAAGTATATAACTGGAACTCGGGCCGGAGATGCTCGATATGTATATCTGCAAACCGGTATTCCGGCGTGGCGGGGCTGTATGCCTGCAGTTCATCACGGCTGAGCTCTGTTTGCCAGGTATCGTTTTCCCTGTCTGTCGTTTCCGTGATGAGTTTGGCTTGCTCGACGGCTGCCAGCAGCCGGGCCAGTTCCCGCGCAGGGTTGCGGTACCAGTCAGCGCTCCACACCTGGTAGAGGTTCCAGCCAAAAAGTTCCAGTATCTGCGAACGCAGCCGGTCGCGGTCAGTGGCAGAAGCCGCGCTGTCGTAGGCCTTGCCGTCGCAAATCAGGCCAAGGATATAACGCCCAGGATTTTCGGGGTCGACTATCGCCAAATCCAGGTAAAATCCCGGCGAGCCAACTTTGCTGCGGACGACATGGCCGGCTTTGGCCAGTTGCGCCGCTACTTCTTCTTCAAAAGGCCTGATGTCATCCGGAATAAGTTCTTCGGCCTTTTCAAACCTGGCATACTGGGCAAAGTATAAAAAGCGCTTCAGCGCACGGATACCGAAACGGGCAGGTTCATTCACTTTAATATCTTCCGAAGTAATATTGGTAAACACCTCACAGCGCATTTTGGCACGGGTGATCAATACGTTTAAACGGCGCTCGCCGCCTTCGTTATTCAGTGGGCCGAAATTCATGGGTACTTTACCGTCCCCGGTGCGGCCATAACCGATACTGATCAGGATCACGTCGCGCTCATCGCCCTGCACATTCTCCAGGTTCTTGATAAAGAAGGGTTCATCAGGCCGGCCGGTAAAAAAACTTTCCGTGGCGGGGCTGGCTTTACGCTCGGTCTCGAGCGCCGCCTGGATAGCCTGTGCCTGCGCGGTACTGAAAGCGACCACCCCTAAACTTTGAGCCGGAAATTTGGCGGCGTGGCCGATCACTGCTCTGGCAACCGCTGCAGCTTCTGCCGGATTACTCCGGGTTTTACCGCGATCGTAAATGGCATCGGGTAAATGATGAAACCTCAGGCCCAGGTTCTGCCTGGCACCGGGACTGGGGAAGATCACCAGTTTATCTTCGTAAAATTCGTGGTTGGACAGCGTAATCAATGATTCATGCTGGCTGCGGTAGTGCCACTTCAGCATCCGTGTAGGCGCACCCTGGCCGTCGCACATGCCAAGGATGCTTTGCATATCAGCAGTTACGTTCTCTTCTTCCTCAATATCCGTATTCAGCTTATCAAAAAAGCTTGTCGGTGGCAGCTGCCGGGTGTCGCCGACCACCACCAGTTGCCTGCCGCGGGCGATAGCGCCGATAGCATCTACGGGGCGGACCTGACTGGCCTCATCAAAAATTACCAGGTCGAAATCGATCGCGCCGGGCGGCAGGTAGTTGGCAATGGACATGGGGCTCATCATCCAAACCGGCTTAATGGCCTGCATGGCTTTTCCTGCCTCCTCCACCAGTTTACGGATCGGCATATGGCGCGCCTTTTTATTGAATTCCGTTTTGAGGATATTTACCTGCCCGCCGGCATTGCCTTTAGGCAGGCCCTCCCAGTGTTTGAGGGCGACCACGGCCCGGTTATAATATAAGTTCAGCTGATCCAGCTTTTTAAACTTGCTGATCACCGCTTCGTGGCCCGTACGTTCAAATTTCGACAACTCCGGGCTGCGTTTAAATGCTTCGGTGATCAGGTATTCGTACCATGTTTTTTGCAGGCTGATCTTTAACAGGTCCTTTGCCTCATCCCAACTGACGGCCGCATCGGCCAGGAACTTAAAACCTTCTTTTTCTGATTGCATGGAAAGCTGGTTCCAGTCTACGGCTAATTGCAGTTCATCAAAATGAGCGATCCAGTTTTTCCAGGTTTTTTCCTGTTCCACAAAGTTTACCGGAAAAAGTCCAACCTGCAAAGCCTGCAGGGCCTGTTCCCGTTGCTCCTGCAGCACTTTCAATTCCTTTTGAAGCACGATCAGGTAATCGGCCGCCTCCGATACAGGCTTCAGCTTACTTAAATAAGCCAGCAAAACCTGGTCCCGGATACCGGCCAAATAGTCGGCGGCAGCCTGCAGCGACCGCCAGTCAGAGCGCTGCTTCAGCCAGCGCGGCCCGAATAAGGACTGCGCGAACAGGTCATATTGTTGTAATGTACCTTCGAGGCGCTTGGCTTCCGAGATCGCATCTACGAGCTTTAGTTTTTCTGCGGCAGATTCGGGTAAAGCTATTTTAAGCAGTGCCGCCAGCGCCTGTTTGCTTTTGCGGTAGCCGCTGTGCAGGCTTTTATGCCAGCTCTCCCCGTAAGTAACTATATTCCGCCTGATTTCCAGGATGTCCTGCGACCATGCTTCGGCTACAAAGGTATCTTTATAGCTACGGTACAGGTTTTCCAACGCTTCACCTGTGGCCAGCAGTTCTTTAATGTCCGCTGTTTTGGTTTGCCAGACCGGGTCGGAGACATTCAGTCCTTGAAGGTTGGGGGCCTCCGCCGCTTTCGATAACAGCATTTCCAGCGCCGGCACCTCGTCTTCCTTATCCGGTATAGCAAAGCCGGTAGTTTTATGGATACCATCCAGCAAGGTCAATAATTCCGTAGTTACCCTTAAGGCGGCCTCCAGCCTTTGAAATATTACAGGCTTCGCGTGCGGCAACACCAGTGTCAGGTCTGTACCAAAAAAAACAAGATGCGCAGGTTTACCGATATCCGCCAGACGTGCCTGGATCCGGTCGGCCCATTCCCCGGCAAGCCTGATCTTTTCTGCGTTCCAGTGGCTGATATTTTCAAGGGGTAATTGCGGCAGGTGGCGGTCTTTTGCCTGCTGATCTATCTGCAGCAAAAATCCGATCACCTGTTGCGCGGTGAGCCCGCTGCCTGCCAGCGGGTTGTTCACCGCCCGGCAATAATCGTTCAGTTCCCCGCGGTAGATCTCCAGCATCCGGATCTCCAGTTCGAGTTTGGCTGTTTGCGGGCGGCCCAGGTCCATGACACGTTTGATTTCAGCCAGGACATCGCGCTTATTGGTTTTATGGCTGTGCAGTTCCAGGCAGGCCATGCCCAGGTCAATATTATCCAGCCGCCGCTTCACGACTTCCAGCGCAGCCATTTTTTCAGCTACGAATAAGACCTTTTGACCCTGGCCTACGGCATTGGCGATAATATTGGTAATGGTTTGCGATTTTCCGGTACCCGGCGGGCCCTGAATGACCAGGTTGCCCCCCTGCTGTACGGCCAACATAGCCTGCAGCTGTGAGCTGTCGGCATCCACCACGCGGAACAGCTCATTTGCTTTGGTGTCAGTGTCGAGGTCGCTTTCTTCTTCCGGGACATCTTCATGAAATCCCGTTGCCAGCAGGGCTGACACGTTAAGATGATCTTCGGGCTTGGCGGATTTAGGCCATTGTTCGGTATCGAGGTCGTTATAGATCAGGAATTTACCGAAAGAGAAAAAGCCCAGTTCGACAGCATCAGGATCAATGGCCCAGTTCGCTTCCCTGGTCATGTGGGATTGCACAGCCCTGATATAATTATTGAAATCAAACTCCTCCGCATCCGGCATGTCCGGGATACTGAGATTGAAATCGCTTTTCATTTTGGCTTGCAGGGACAGGTTGGCACCGATCTCGCTGCCTGTATACCGCAGCCGGAAACGTTCCTGTGCACTGGAGCGTTCCAGGCTCACCGGCACCAGGATCAGTGGGGCCGAACGCGGGGTTTCGGTTTCCCCGGTGTCATACCAGTGCAACATTCCTAAAGCGAGGTAGAGCAGGTTGACGCCCTGTTCTTCGATACTTGTTCGTGCAAAATAATAAGTATTCAACAGGCGGCTTTGCAACTTTTGCTCATCTTCGTCCGTTTGCAGGCGGGTGTCGTGGTATTTAGCTTCGCCCTCCGGAAAAAGCTGTCCTTCTTTCAGTGCCAGAAATGTCATCGCCTTTTGCTGGCGGACGAGGATATCATAAATAGCTGCGGCTTTTTCGTCAACGATGTGAACGCCTTTTCCTTTGGTCAGTTTATAATTCAATAACGGATTGCGAAGTCCCAGGTCGAGCAATTCCTTTCGGGAAGCCGCTAAACGCGACTGTATAGTTTCCTCCATAAGTCAAAGCTAATAATTTATGGTCAAACCCCCTGATAGTTCGTTGTCCTGGTTGATCGCGCCGTCAGGAAGGTGTCCTTAATGGTTTGGAAATCCATAAAGCGATCCGGTTCTGTTTATCGCTGGTAAGTTAAATCGGAGGAGGTAGCGCAGCTGAGTTAAAATTACAGTTTTCACAAGCTTATTACTTTTGATCAGCACCACGCATCGCTCTTCTGTCCCGGCACTTCTGCGTCTCACAAAACCTGGGCGCTACGGGCTCTTTACCCCATATCTTATTACCCGCACGTTTCGGGTGGTTTCTAAAATACTCATTTCGTTCCATAAAATGCCTGTCAATGGCGGCCTTGCAATCTTCAAGGCCGTCATAGTTGCTGTTGTGTATAACAGCCCTCGCGAGGCCGCCAAAAACAGATTCGATCACGTTCAGGA
This sequence comes from Mucilaginibacter sp. 3215, assembly GCF_050433785.1. Lineage (NCBI taxonomy): Bacteria > Pseudomonadati > Bacteroidota > Sphingobacteriia > Sphingobacteriales > Sphingobacteriaceae > Mucilaginibacter > Mucilaginibacter sp. 3215. Next base: position 138,433 of record NZ_JBNPWO010000014.1, on the reverse strand, counting down.
ACTGCGCACTGGAAGGTAAGGGCATCGGCACTACCAGCGGACGACTTCCGTTATTATGTTCTTTGATAAAGCCGAGCAGGATATTTGACCGGTGCCAGCTTACGTTATCCCAACAAAGAAAAATACGCTTTTGATCCGAATATTCAGATATCAGCATCTCGACGAGCTTCATGGTTTCGAAGGTATTTTTCCTGGTGGAATAAAAATGGGTTACCTGATTGGTAGATAACTCGAGTGCGGCGGTGCATATAACCACGCCCTTGTGCTTCTGCTTATCCGGTATTTGATAGTCCTCATTCTTTTTCTTTAGCATTCGTCCACCTTTGATTTTAACGCCAACAGGGCCATATTCATCGATAGAGAAGAATTTTTCATCTTTCTTCAAACGCCTTAGGGCGTTTTGCAATTTGTTGATCTTTTCTCGGAACTTAGGGTCTTGACTAGTAAGCATGTCCCGCGACTTTTTAAATCGGTACCCGTTTTGTTTGAGCGTATAAGATGTTTGCCCCCAGGAGATTTTCTCAGCGTATACCTTTTCGTAAGTCTCTGCCAAAGCAGTTATTGTCCAGCTGGTACGGTTCAATCCGTGCATTTTCGGAGATTCATGAAGCAATTTGATGACTTTGCCGGCACGCGAGTTCATCCGCTTGATTACCGTAGGGAAAATTTTGTGCTTAGGCAACGCAAATGCGCTTAAGCCTTTCTCTTCGTAGGTACTGATCCAGCTTTTTATCGTTTGAAAGGTTGCCTCTGTTTTATCAGTGATATCCTTGTAACAGGAAGTTTCCAGCGCCATGAGCAGTGTAGTAGCGATTTGCCAATTCCTTCGAATTGCCGAATGCTTCCATTTTTTCAAAACCTTCAGGTCTTTCTCCGGTAAAGATTGAATTATCTTAGGTTTTCCCGGCACATGGTTTTCTTTAATCCATATGTAAAATAATTCAGTGAACGGTAAATAGGCATAGCCTTCAGGGTATAACTTTCGGTATTTCCGCCAAACGGGTTTCGCTTTCACTCCAGGTACCTCGTCCGCTAATAGACGTGGTAAAACGCTGAGGAATTGGACATACAATGGAGTCATTCTATGCTGCTTAGGTTCTTCAGGCATAAAAAACTTCATATTGTTTAGTTTTTCCGGGTAAGCTGCTTTGATCCGCTTAAACTCAGTCATGTATCTCCAGGAAGTAACCGTCGAAATGCCCAGTTTTTTTGCGATCCGGTAGCCTGTTTCATCGCCTCGTATGAACTGCCTCCGCATAATGTCAATTTGCTTTTGAGGAATCTGGTGCCGTCTCATGGCCGTTAGCCGTTGATTATATTAATTTGAACCAAACGGCTAAACAATTGTTTCACCAAAGGTGACTTACCCGGCATGGTAACCATCGATCGCCGATTCATCAAAACGCCGAAACGTTTCACTCGCTCATCTGTAATAAACATATAAATTAACATGGCAGAAAACACCACCCTAATTGTCAGCGCATTCTCAGGTCTTGCAGGCGCTTTAATAACACAAGCTTTAACTGGCTTATTTGCTTACGTTGGCGATAAAAGAAAGGCTGATATTGAAAACAAGAAAGATTACAGGGCAAAAAAGGTCGAGATAGCGGAGCATTATTATTATGTGACTGGCGAAACGATGTCTATCCTAAAAAAAAGCGTTCAATTATGGAAGGGTAGAAATATACAACGAAGCGAGGCAAGTTATAAATCGATGACAGAAAGTTTAGCGGAAGCTGATGCCCGGCTAAAACAAATGCATGCCGCTAACTGGAGGCATAACCTTATCGGGCTTTACTTCGATGTCACTTTATCCTATGATGAACTGATTGCCGCCAATAATAAATCTCATGAGCTGTATTTGAAGATATTGGATATCGGGAGTAAATTACGGGCCGCAGATAGCGAAGAAGACAGCGAGAGGTATCTTGGTCAATACAGCGTAGGCATATTTGATTTGTGCAATCAGTATGATAAAATATACGATATCCTGGCAAGCGATATGCACAAAGTAAAAACAGCGTTACATCAAAGCTTTCAGGTATAAGTAAAGGAGGTATCTTTCAAATGCCCGCGTTAACGGTGACAGCGTCGAACGTCTTCAATATAATAGCGATTAGATGCATGATAATGGAAGCTTAATTGGAGGATTGAAAGTTAACCTAACAATATCGCGATGGAAACTGGGTTTATGATCAGGGTAGAAAAGTAAGCCAGCCCTTACTTCCGGATAAAGTATCTATGTTTATTTATATCGTGCCTATAATCCTCATTGCGTCCATATAACCATGCCTTGTTTTAATCCATCTTTTAAAGTATCGCTTATAACAAGCTAAATGCTCAGGTTAGCATTGTTGCGGTAACATGCGTACTTTCCCCAAACAAATGGTTTAGATCTTTAGAAACTTCAATGTATTATTTGTTCCAGCTATGGTTATCCCTGGCGTGATGCTCAACCAAAGTAACGATTCGCGCATATAAGGCGGGGGGGATCTCATGTCCCATACCCTCAATCAAAACAAATTTGCCCCCTTCAATTGTACGCGCGATATCTTTACCACATTCAGGTGAAAAGATCGGATCTTCGTCGCCATGTATTACTAAGGTAGGAGCTTTAATTTTTTCTAAACGTTCTCTATTATAGCCGGTTCCCATAATCGCTAACAACTGCCTCCATAATCCGCCGCTTTGATTGTTTGAACGAACCATCTCCTCTTCAATAATCGCAACATGTTCGCTTTCGTTCATACAGTACTTACTACCAGTAATTCGGCTCGCAAATGCTAAGCTTTTCTCTATAAAAGCTGCCTTTTCAATAGTATAACTTGGTTTGGGTGGCACCATCATATCCATAACATCAGATTGAATCGGTGGCAACATTGGATTTAGGGACGTTGACATGATACAGGTTAGACTTAACACCCGTTCAGGGTGAGCACTTGCAATTAATTGTGCAATAATTCCACCCATTGATCTTCCCGCAAAATGGGCTTTTGATATGGATAAAAAGTCCATCAGTTTCACCACATCACTCACCATGTCGAAGAGGGTATACGGCACCGGGATCGATTTTCCAGTTTGCAAAATGGCAGGTAACTCCTTCAAATCAGGAGTATTTTCATTTGAAAAAAAGGTAGAGGCACCGGCATCTCTGTTGTCAAACCGGATCACTCTAAAACCTTTCTTCACCAACATTTCGCAAAACGGAACGGTCCAGCGAATCATTTGCGTCCCTAATCCTGATATTAAAATAACGTTTATGTCATTATTTTCGCCTAAAATATCGTAGCATATATCGATGTTGTTTATTTTCGCTATTCCCATAAAACCTGAATCAAAAAACTATCAGCCTGTTAGAATTCTTATTTACCAGCCTATCCATTATACATATCAATCCCGGACCGTTTTAACTCATCTAAGATTTGTTCTTTTAATTTTGTTACATCCTTTCGGAAATCCGATGTGTTATCTTGTTCATTTTTAATTTCCCGGATAACCTCAAACAAAAAGCCCTTTTCGCCGATCACATTCCAGTCATACTGAAGTACTTTGTTGTGAAACTGCCCTCCATTCAAGGTAAATCTTATTCTGTTTATTAAAGCGTCTGCATTAGTAGAGCCCTCTAAATAAACCTTACTACTAATCAGGTTCTTTATGGAAACTATGCCAACAACTGTTTTCAAATCCTTCATTTCTTCCTTGAGTTGCTTCCTTATTGACTTTTCCATTTTAACTTACTAAACTTCTCATTGCTTAATCAATTGATATGTATTAAAGATTTCCACCCATAATGTAGAGGGCTTCTGATAAAACTTTTAAGTCTTTACTTTTAAGTGGCGGTAAAAGCTCACAAGCTATCAACTCTGCGGTATGAACAGCTTCTTCATAGATGTTTCTACCAACATCGGTAAGTACTACGTAACTTACACGTCCATCTCGCTGGTTCGATTCTCTCTTAACATAACCAGTCTTTTCCATTGGTAAAAGAAGTCGTGTAACGCCTGAAGCGGTGAGCCCTATTTTCTCCGCTAGGTCTACGCGTCGCATTTTTTTTGCCGGAGCATTATCTAACAAATTAAGGATTACGAAATCACTAAAACCAAGCCCATGAACACTAAGACGGTCAAAGCGGCGCGCTATAACCGATTGAACTTTCATGATGCTAATTAATATCCTTAAAGAACTACTTATTGTTGACATATACTTGAGTTATCAATTACTATACAAATATATGATAAATTCAATAACACAAGAAGTAAAGTACTTGAATGTTTCTCGTCTATCATAGCATTTCAATTTGGGGACTACAAAACTATGCTAATATTTTTAGCAAATCACTATGCTTTTTTACAATTTTTTATTGACCTTTGTTTTACATGAGGAGTAAGTTATTCAACGGGAAGGTCGTCAGCGTAAAAACAGGCTCAGGACGCTGGGTACAGCTCGTTCCGGACAGTACGGGCGGCTATTGGCTGTATGAACCATTACCGGAACTGGCATTGGGAAGATTATTGTTCGACCAGGAGGATCACTGGATTTATGACGGGGATTTGTTGAGTATAAGCGAGCAGGAAGATGTCGCTGCGGTCATTACCGGCTGCCAGCGTGAAATGAATGAGTTACTGGAAAGTATAAAGCGGGTTTAACCGGACAAATTGTTTGGGTTTAATTTTGAAGGATCATGGATAAGAAATTCGAAATCATCAGACAGGACGGTGAGGGCCTTATTTTTTGTTAGACACGGGGATCTCCTTAAGGGTTATTATGCCTGCTCAAAGAGCAGCACGCGAAGCTACCGAAACCGGGGTATTCGAAACTGCGGGGAACTATATCAGGGTGGTTATTAATGATCTTGACCTGCCGGATCCCTTATTTCCGGTTACTATTATCTATGACTTTTGATCGTCGACAATATGGTAAGCAAAACAACATCAGCCGCTAACGAGATTAAATCGGCTATTGAATACTATTGTACTTCGGAGCTGAAAGCTTAACTTTCGGATTATTCCAAATACATTAGCTTTATCGCATCGACACCATCCCAGCTAACCTGAAGTTGAACTTAGAGTAGCCCATAAACCAAACTTCCCGAAAAGATAAAAGCCCCGTAGAACTCGCTCCCCGGGACTTTTCCTAAACCTTATCACAAATCAATATTACATTGATTTTTTGCGAATCTACAAATTTCGCTTTATACTTAGCTACGCTATAATTCAAAAAAGCCATTCCATTTGACCCGGCGACCAGCGGATTGCTATGCAATAGAAACATTCCTGAACACGACCTGTAACGAAATTACAGCAAAACAGAATTTCGCTTTAAATAAAACCGGATGAACTAACTTTGAATTAAATGGAGTAGCAAAATCAATGTTTCAACGCAGCTTTTTAAAGCTACCTATTGGACCAGGCTTGAATATCAAAATGCTGTATACCATTTTAAAACTGCGGGGAATTTTACATGACCGTTTTAAATATTAACGCTATTTACCTCAATAGATCATTAGCTGACCTGCCTGGTGAAGTCTGGAAAGACGTACCGGGTTTCGAAGACACTACCAGGCATCCAGCCTCGGGAGGGTAAAATCGCTGGACAGAACAATACCGTACCCAAGGCAATATAAGCAGTTCGTTAAAGGCCAATCTTAAGGCAATCCATTCATAAAAATAATAACCTGGTTTCGGATGTTCCCATGATTCATCTGCGGGTAACACTCACCATCGAAAACAGGGCCTATTATTTCAATACCCGGAGGCTGATTTACAAAACTTTTATTGATCCTCATCTGGATTACAATAAAGACGGCCTGTATGTGATCAATACGGACAATAATGGCTATAACAACCGCCCGGAAAATTTAAAGCTGGTAACCAAAAGGTGAAAAGCAAAAACGGGCCGTTCAAAGGGACCGCGTGTTACCTTATCTAAAAACGCCGACAGGTCTGGCTGGAAGAAGAACTATTCAACCAGCAAACCGGTTGCCCAGTACGACCTGGAAGGAAACCTGATCAAAAAATATCCGAGCATTAAGGAAGCCTCAAGGCAAGTGAAACAGGGAGAAAAAGCTATAATCGAGGTAGCAAAGGGATTATATAAACAATGGAACGGTTTTGTTTGGCGATATCTTTAAAATTATCTCCCAACGGATCGTTAAACAAAAAAAGAATTATTGCCTCCATAGCGATAAACCGTCATGCTTTAAGCTGGTCCCGGCATAGGATCTCCTTACTCCCTGCGTCGACACCACGTTGTCCGGCATAATAGCCGTAAAACATAATAGCAGTTTTCTTACCTTACCTGGGATGTATCGCCGGTGTCCATATTATCAAAACATAGGCATGCATTCACGAAAGGAACTAACGACACGTATATCACAGGGCCATCAGACACTAAATCCCTGAAGTTAACAGGTGTTACTTCCACTTGCAGGTTTAATCCTATATAATAACGGGCCCGAGATTTACTCAGGTATTTTTGTACCATATCCGGGGGCAAATGCAGTCTTTTTCGGGATGGTTATAGTAACCGCACGGGCATCCCTGTGAGAAAGCTTCTTCCATCCTGCAAGATAACGAAACGCCCGAACATTGCGCACTATGTCGAGCATCCCACAACGCTCGGCGAACACATCCGCAAGAAACGGATGCAAAACGGTCTCCTGCAAAAGGATGTGGCGAAACTGCTTGATGTTTCTGAAAACTGCGTGACCTATTGGGAGAACGGAAGGAACACTCCGCAAATCCACTTCTACCCCCGCATTATCGAATTCCTCGGCTACTACCCGTTCAGTCACGAGGCAGAGACGCTTGCCGGAAAGCTACTACAAATCAGGCAGTGTAAGGGACTTACCTTCAAGCAATGTGCGGCATTGTTGTCCGTGTCGGAAGATGCCACAATGCGCTGGGAACGGGGCAAGCCGGTCGCAAACGTTACGTATCAAAAGCTGATTCATTCCGTCTGGAATGAGTTGCCAAACCATTTATTACAACACCCCATATAGGGGTGTTTTTTCTGTTTCAAGTCAGCTCCGAAATGAGAAAAGTCGCCTGTACAAAATCTTTCAAATTCTGATTTAAAACAAAAATAGACAGCGCTGTATTATTACTGTCTATTTTTGTTTTAATAATTGGGAATAGCCTTGCTGCCTGCTTCGCCCACTGATCAACACAGTAGTCTACACAATATCAGTAGGTTTACAAGTCCGGAATGTCTTTATTAGTATAAAAACGTGATTTCCCCTTCTCCCAATGGATCGCCACCCTCGCCAAACGTAAACTTACTTCCGACGCCAAATCTATCGCCCAAATATTAATTATTTATAAACTCAATATCAACCGAACCTTGTTCACCCGGGAAAAATTTATCGTGTTTTATCAGTGATATTTGACCAGATGTCTTAACGTCTGTAATGAAATTGAAGAGGGGTCTATAGCCCGTTGTGAAGGGTGTTTTGCGAACGTTTTCACCTTCATAAAGTTTAATAGATGCTTTTACTTTAATCATAATATCATGGTGCTAATACTACCGGGCTAAAATTTACCGCTGTTGCTTTTAACAGATGTAACTGGTCTGCGGGAATAGAAATAGCGTTCATGCCATCTGCTTCAAATTTGAGAGCTGCTTTAACACTCTTTTAGGAACTTTCACCCCCATTATAAAGGTGGGTATACCGCCAAATTTGAAATGCCCTCGGTCAAATCTCGTGGCTTCTTCAAAAGGTAGAGCAAACAACTTCCCAGTTTCATAGGCTCCGGGAGTGTTTCTTATCCCATTGCTTGCTATATAAAGCAGCTGCGTTGCCCATTTTTTGCGACAGCCCAGTTCAAGCCCAAGGCGTGCGATAAACCGCCTTGGACTTGAATTAAAGGCTATTGATCAGGTTTTATTTTTGAAATTTAATACTATGTGAAGCGAAATTTGGGGATATTTTTTGGCCTCTTCTTCTATGAGATTTTTTACGTCGCCCCAATCTAATCCTCCTAAGCCTGCTCCAATTTTAGGCAACGCTATTTCTGTTATACGATTTTTTGCTGCTATATCAAGCATGCCTTTAAGAGCATGTTTGACAGCGTGGATTTCCGCCTTTGTCCGCCAAGACCGCTGAGTAGCGAGATTAAAAACAATCCCATTTTCATATTTATAGTCAAAAACGTCTCCCAAGTTAAATTTATTCTCGCTGCATAGCGCCCTATACTTAACAAACATTTCAGGAAACCGTTCTTTAAATTGGACTGCAATGCCCTTTCCCATGGCACCCGCGCAATTGCAGCCATGTGCGAAGTTTTGAACTCCGGCAATATTAAAGATATTCCCAAATTCGATGTATTCAACCATTACCTATTGCTCCAAACATCCTCAAATTCTTGTTCACTGATGAAATCATTTTCTTGCAAATCGAGATCCTGTAATGGCTGGTCATACAATATTGAATCGCCTTTTATAGGGAATTCTTCCGATAAAAATACTTTACCGTTAGAGTTAACTTCAATTTGCCTTACAGCCATATCGTCTTGAAAATGTAGATAGAATAAAGTTTTCTCTTCTTCCCAAAATTTTTTAACAAATGTCTCTTTCATTATAACGCTATTTAGGAACCACTTTAAATACTGAAACGCCGCCTCGAATAATTCGTCCGCCCAAAGGTAAGCTTTCTACACCTGGTACTAAGTAGTTGTATGGTGCATTTTTTATGACGTTCAACCCTTTAATATCTATTTCTATAAAATGTGTTAGTTTGCGGGCGTTCCACGGGACGCCAAACAGCTTCCTCGAAGCTTGTCCGGCAGTAAAATCTGCTGGCGCTAAGTCTGTTAAATATTGACCAGCCCCGTAACGAGCATTTTTCGCACCTATTGATGGTAATAATTCTTGCGATTCCATTATAGCATTATAACCAGCTTCAGTTGTATAATGAAATAAACTCGCCCCATCTTCCGAAGTTTTAGCTGCGATCTTGGTAAGCGAGTAAAGAGATATCGCTGCTTTAATTTCTGATACTCCGGAAACAGCGCCATATACATCAAGAACGGGGCTGGTTACCGACAAAGCTGTCGAAGGCTGTCCAATATCCTGCATATCAACCCGCTGTGGCGGGGGCCATGACTGCATTACACTAGGATTCTGGGCCAAGTCTGGAACAAATCTTGAATAAATAGAATAGGTCTTAACTTTCGGTTGCAACTTTGATACCTTTGACGCAACGCGGGTTGCATCAGACTTAGCCCCAGGAGGGGCATCATGTTTCTTTTTTTTGTTCGAATTTTTTAATTGATCAAAAAAGGTTCTTGCCGCATCCCCATATAAAGTAAAACTTGCTGTTTCCACAGGAACAGCGCTATTAGGAGCAACATCTGCAACAATCATCCCATCAGGGTCGATGTTTCTAATGGGATTATCTTCGCCGTAATTGTAGGGACTGAAACGTCTGCTAACCTCAGACATCGGATCAATGCTTGTCCATCTTGCGATGCCGGGGTCATAGAACCGTGCGCCATAGTCATAATCCCCTGTCTCCTGCTTCTCCTTGCCGTTGTATTTGTAATTATTTAACGGGGACGCAGAATACGAATTGCCCGGATTCATGTCCATGCCGAATGCGTAATAATCCTGTACCTGGCTAATCGTTCCGTCCTGCCTGATCGCAGCCCGCGTATTGCCCAGATGATCTTTCAGGTAATACTCATATAAGTAAGTACTGCCGCTCGGCGTTGCGCGGCCGTCCTCTGTCCTGACAAATTCTATAACACCATTGTTGTATTCTATTCCGTCTATGTATTCTCTCGTGATGCCACCTGATATCTTCTGTAATTTGTCGCCTGTAGCATCATAAACGTAACTAATATTGCCAGGCGTACGGGTTACAGTTGCAGGCAAGTTCAATCGATTATAGGCAATAGCAGTTACTTGATTTTTTGTATCTTTCGTCACATTGCCATTGCCATCATAGGTATAGGTTCCAGATTGCGCTGCTGTGCCCGCATCTGTCACACCCCATAACCTGTTACCAGTGCCGCCAGTGGTGTAATCATAGGTAAAGGCGTTTAGGTATGTACCGACAGTTGTCGTATTGGTACGCCACAAATGGTTAATGTTCCCCATCGGGTCATAATCCAGTCGTTCATTGAATTTACCGACCGATCCTGTTGTCGTGTAATTTGCATTCAACAATCTGTTTAATTGGTCATAATAATAGGAATAGCTTTGCAGTTGCTGCGTTAGGCCGAGGCCGGTCGGCACGGTCGTCTGCCAGGCCATCCCGACGATGTTTCCGTTGTATTGCGGAGAAGTGCCGCCATTGTAGGTGAGTTGTTCGCCAAACAGTTGGGTAGAAGTGAGCGAATTTGGGTTATTGATGGCCGAAAGCCAGCCACGCTCGTTGTAAGTGTAGTTAATGTCCTGCTTGAAGGTGGTCCCTTTATCCGGACTGTGCAGGTGTTTTGTTTTTACCTGTCCAAGCTCGTTATAGTCCATCTGACTGATCAGTGTCCCGTCTGGCTGCGGCAGCGACTCATCCCAGATCACTTTCCAAATCTGTTGTTGCCGCCCCATGTGGTCATAGTAATATTGAGTACCAACCCCGACTTTCGGATTGCTTATACCGGCGAGGATATGAGCGAATGTGCTATGATTGATTTGATGGTCAAAGTTGTAGGTAGTGGTGGTAATGTCCATGTTCCCCGTGTTGTACCCTGCCGAGCCTCCCTTATAGTGTTGTTTGATGGTAAGGGTTCCCCTGCCGAAACCATCATAGCCGTGAACCTCCCATAACATTTGCCCAAAAGTACCGTCGGCGTTCAATACAGCCACTTTGGAGCCCGTCACGAGACCCGTTGTCCCGGTTGTCAATGAATTAGTGAACGCTGTATAGGGATTACCATTGAATGCATAATCGTCATAGTAGTTTATGGTAAGCACCGTGCTTAAAGTCGGGTAGCTGGTGAGGTTGTAGCCAGTGGCGACATTGGTATTATCCCGTACATCCCACTGCGCGCCGGCCTCTATGCTGCTTTGCAACACCGACCGGGCTATCATCGATCCGGCATTCCACAAGCCCGTAACGATCACTCTTCCCTGTGCGTCGTATTTGGTCACCACCCACTGGTTGGTAAGCCTTTGGACGCTGTCCTGGCTCAGGACGGGCTGATTCAGTTTATTGTAGATGGTTACCTCCCAGCCCGCGCCGGGAACCTTCTTCTGGCCGAGCCGCCCCCGTTCGTCATAGCGGTATTGGTAACACCATGCGTCAAGCATAGCTTTGCTTGGGACTCCGTTATCCGGTAATGCAGAGGGTGGCAGTACAAACGCCAGCTTGCCCATATCGTCGTAAACGTAGTAGGTTGACAACACCTGGAGCGCCCCATTCGCAAAGTTGAAGATCCGTTTTAATACCACATGGCCTTCTAAGTCTTTATACTCCTCCACCGATCCGCCACGGGTGCCCTTGTTGTTCTCATCTTTAGTAATAGTTACATACAATTGTCCTGCCGGGTAGTTTCCACTGCTTGTTAGTGCCCGGCTTTGATTAGCATTAATGGTCGCTATATAGCACACAACGGCTCTGCCATTCACCGTATCGCTAACCGCGGTCAGGTTATTAGTTGTATATGACTTTTTAAGAGTATGGCCGGATGCACTATTGAGTACCGGCTGCCATGGAGTGCCCGGAGCTCCTTGTTCTGTAACTCTGTTTAAAGGAGACGGTTCAAATTGGCTCAGGGAGTAAGGGGAGGGGTTAACAACAATACCATTGGCTTGTTGAGACCCACTCACGCCATTTCCTGTAGGATTGTAAAATGAAGACAACTCAGAAGGTGCCGATGAACGGTAGCTCCCGTCGATGCTCGTTGAAACATACGGTTGATATTTTGTTGCTTCTCGCCCGAACTCATCGTACAGGAAATGTTGCACCATATCTTTGTTCAACGGCGAGCCCTTCACTTGTATGTTTTGTAATGGCCTGCCCAAGCCATCCAGGTATTGAATGGTCTGCGTTAGCTCACAGGAAGTCCTGTTAGCAAGGTCTCCCGAATTAATACCCGTTCCAGTATTCTTCATCCCCCCTGTCCTAGGGATAGAAGTCAAAATATAGTTCTGATTGGCACTCGGTGAAATGTTTTGAGGAATACAGTCTGGGCTAACGATATAAAAGTTCAAGCCACTCCCCGATGTTGGCGTAAAAGTAAAGTTCGGGTTTAAGGTGATACTGCTATTGTTGTAATAGGAACCCGCTGCTGGTGCGGTGGTTAGCGTTGCCGGCGGTGCGAGATAGGTCTGTGCCGAGCCCCGCATGGCGAACACAAACAGCAGCCATGATAAAGCCACCGTAAAACGGCCATGATAATGAGCATTTCTTTTCATGCTTCAAATATTAGTTGTGATTGGTTTGGTTAGTTTTTATTCCCTTTTTGAATAGCGGCAAGCTGCTCCTTCATCAGATTGATCTGCTCCTGAAGCGACGTTAGCAGCTTATCTTTGGTTGCCTCCCGCTCTTTATCCTTCCGCTCATTCTCAATTGCATACAAGGTCAGCTCTTCCACTTTCTTGAGCAGCAATTTGTTCATTTCGCCCAGGTTCTGCCCGTTTTTTTCTACCTCGTCCGCCGAAGGAATTTCCGGCAAGTGCTGGTTTTGATCGATATAGGACTTAACCTCTGCCAAGGGCTGAAGCTTATACGTCGGCTTGAAAACGTAATCTGCCCAGCTGCCATAAAGCTTGACAGTAACTGAGGTTGCAATAACACTGCCGTTCACTGCAAGCTTATAGCCTTTAGGATCTGACGTGCCAATGGCTACATTACCATCTCCCCGAATGTAAAGTAACTGACTTTCGTTATTACTATTATTATGATTATAGAATGCGAATCCACCAACGGTGCCGGCTCCCTGATTGGCGATAAAATCCGTCTCCCCATCAGCTTGTGTCCTATTCCATCCCAAAACCATCTGGCCGGTATTGGCTAAAAAATTAAGGCTAACCGTGTTATTTCTGTTATCTAAATTACTCCAGTTTCCGGCAAAAACAGACATGCCATTGACGTGCAACGCGCCTTGTGGGGCTGTTGTTCCAATACCTAAATAGCCCTTAGACGTAAGGCGCATAGCTTCAAACCAGCCGGTACCACTATGGTTCCAAAATGCGAGATTGCTCGGGGCTCCAGGTGTACTACTCCCAATGATACCTATCTGGCCAGAGCTATCATAACCAAGATTTATGCCTCTATAATTGGTGTGATCTTGTATGAAAGCAGCATTAGCTTTACCAGTGGTACTAAAAGAACCTCCCGTTCCAGTTACATCGAAGACTTGAGATGGCGCTGCTGTTCCAATACCAACTGAATTGGTTGTAGAGGTAACTGTGCCGGTAGTGCTCCATTGGGCATGAGCAATAATGGTAGAAAAGAATATAAATGTTAGTGATAATAAGGTCTTTTTCATTTTTGACGTCTTTTTTGCTTTGAAGTATTATTTTCCAACTCGGTTATGCGTTTCTGCATGCCTGTCAGCAACTTGTCCTTTTCCTTGTCTTTTCGCTCATTCTCGATCAGATATAAAGTCAGCTCTTCGACCTTCTTCATCAGCAGCTTGTTCATCTCTCCCACATTCAATCCATCTTTCAAAATCTCCTGTTCCGAAGGAATGTCCGGCAGATGCTGGTTATGGTCAATGTATGATTTTACATCGCTCAATGCAGGCAACTGGTACGTTGGCTTAAACACGTAGTCTGCCCAGCCATTGAGGTCTATCTGAACCTGCCTGGCATGAACAGTGCCGTTCACGTCCAACTTGTTTTTCGGATGTGCTATACCAATGCCCACATTCCCGTTATACAGAATGCGCATTTTTTCAGTATTGTCATTGGTGTTAAATGAAATGCTACCCCCGGTCGTACCGCCACCCCGCAAAAAATTGATGGAGCTGTTGGTCGATCCATAGAAGCTGTGCTCAATCGCGAAGCTTTTCACGTCCGTCACATCTGTAATTGTTCCGCTCGGTTGTGTGTTATAGCCTACCGTGCCGAGATACGTCCCTCCGCCAGCGCTATAGCCTTCAGAGAGTCGGGCCAAAATGGTACTTACCTGCCCAGGGTTCAATGGTTTGCCCATATCCAAAATGGCTTTCGGGGTCGACGTTCCAATCCCCACATTACCGGTATTGCTGTTATAAATATCATTTCCACTCGGCGTCCATTGAGCAAAAAGATAGTTCGATATGGAAACGAACAGAACTGTGATTAGCATTAGTCTTTTCATATTGATATTGTTTAGGTGTTATTGTCCGCTGTAGTGATAATCTGTATGTTTAACAATGTTGCCATCCTTGTCTTTAACATTCATCAATCGCTGAAACGAGTCATATTCATAGTATGTAGTTTCGCTTTTACCATCAGTACTGCTTGTTACGCCAAGCATAGGGTTGAATGTGAACGAATTAATCTGGGCATCTGCTGGACAAATTCTGATATCATCAAAAGAGTCTCCGCCCGACATAGTGAAGTTTGGCCCAACATATGTCTGTTCTTTTCTGAACTGCCACGCCCCGGTGCCGCTACGATACCAATAACTAATCACGTAGCTGCGTGAGTTTGGTTTTGTCCACGTGACCAAAGGGTTGGTAGTGTATCTGACGCCCGTATGCCCCGTACCTGTTGTCACGCCGCTTGCTGTGCTTTCTTCAAATCCCTCGTAATAGAATTCGTTCGGCTCCGAATTGGTTGCTTTTGCAATAGGATAGGTCGAGTTGTATCCCCATTTATATGAAATGAACGCCCCGTTTTCAACCCGTTGCTCGGTCAAATTACCGAAGCTGTCATAGCTAACTGAATTTAGTCGTAGCTCGTAGCTGGCGGACTTTGCATATCCTCCCGCTGCACCCGTAATGGGCAACACTCCGAAGGCGGCATTGGAGAATTTGAAAGAAGCAAGCGGAATCAGATTCACCGTCTTGATGCCATATACCGAATCGACAAGCCCTTTTCCACCCGGCTTGTACGTCCTCAGCAGTCCGGAAATAATATTGGTATTGGTGCCATCCGCGTTCTGCCGATATGCTACCGTCTCAACTGGCACGTCAAGTACGTGACTGGTAACAAGGTTATTAATGAAGGTTGTTGAAGTTGTATAATCCTGTGGGTAGGTAGTTAATGTTGTCAGCAGTTGTCCGTTGCTTTTAGTAATCTGATTGCGAGTTAGATTGAAATGATTCGGGTTGTCGTATCGGTTAACTTCTAAATGGGAAGATATGATATTTTGTTGGGCATCATAGTCCGTCGTCCTGGTGGAGTCCTTATATACCCAATTGGAATTAATGTTGTATTGCAATACGTCAAACTGATCGTAATCGGTCGAGGCAATCGGGTTATGTTCAATCGTGTACTCATTAGTGATTACGTAACCATAATGAGTTTCTTTTGCCCGACTGTCGTTTACAAAGTGATTATAAATCTTTCGGGTGTACAGATATCCAGCCCCGTTTTTTTTGAAATAGTTGGTATTGGTTTCATGCCCATTATCCCAGCCGATATTTGAAAGCGGAGCTCCTTTGACATCGCTTCCCATAGCAATATGAGCGGGGATATCGGAACGGACGGTAAATAGGTGCTCTACTCCTCCGTTCTCAAAATTGTTGCCGAACCCTTCAATTACGCTGTCATATACCACATTATCGCCGTCATAGACAAAAAGGTTATATAAGCTGGATGAACTGCCTTGCTTATAAGTGCAGAAAGTCTCACAATTGGTGATCGATTTATAATCCTTATAATAAAGAATCGAAGCCGCATCGATAACTGTGTTGCTCGAATGGGCGCTAAAATTAGATAGAGGCGCGTAGTAAAAACGTTTCGTCGAAGTGTTACTTTGAACGGGGTCGAATGTGATAACCTTTGCAACACGCATTCCGCCAAATTGTCCTATCTGCTGCTGATAAGTAACATCCCCATCAGCGTAAGTAAGCCGGGCATTTCCTGCTATAACCGAACCATATGCAGTAACTTTTACCGTATAAGTGTGCCCTGTCTCGAGAGCAAAGTTGGCTGTCTTTGTTTCAAACGGAAGGGCTTTCAAGTAAAAAACTCTCGAACCGGAAGCGGCATCGTCGACTTCGGCTTCCGCAAATTGATGTATCGTGTCATAGGTGCCCGATCCTCCGAGCCCTTCGCAATATAAGGTAAAAACACCGCCAGCTAATTTCAATATCACGCTTGACGTACTCGAAGCTGTGACCGGCGACCTTACGCCAGCCCCGGTCACGGTTTGGGAAACGGTCTTATTTGGCGGAGGAATAGCGACGGTAACAAGGCCTTTATGGGGTTCATAGACGAGGCTGTCACTTCCTCCCGTGGGATAAATAACTTTTGTTAAAAGTCCCTTTTTCGCGTAAGCGGAATCAGCACTTCTATTGCCCATAAACGCGGGGAACATGTCTTGGATATACGGATCATCCGCAGGAGGCACAAAGATCGTGTTGTCTTTTCCATTAAAATAACCGTAGTGATCTTGAGCAAACGAAAGGCGTGGTGGGAGTCCATTTATGTCTTCATAACTGAAAACATATTTTTGAGAAACGACGGAACCTGCGTCTTTTTCCATGACACTCTGAAGAAACGGTCTTACTTTTTCCCTGCTTCCGATATATTTATTAGAAACATAGTTTGTCCCGCTATTGGAATATATATACCCTAACGAGAATTGTTTAAGTACAGCCGAGCTGGTGTTATTATAAATGTTAATGTTACCTATTAGAACATCGCCATTTACGTCTGCCCTTGATATATTGTCGATTGTTACCTTGCCCTGATCAAAATCGACTTCAGCTAATGCAACACCCTGTGTACTAAGCGATGCCCCACACACAATATCATTGGAGATGGTTCCGCAGGTTGTCTGATCGCCGGGGCATGTCGCTCCGGCTCCGGTATTTGGTGTTCGGGTTAAAGACTCACTCACTGCTGAGCTGTAGAAGTAATCGATCTCAGTATATTTAAATACCACAGAGTCGCCTTTTACCGACTTGATCTTATTCAAATACCAGGCAGTTGGTATGGGTGATCCATAGGTTTTCCCACAGCCCGTGCCGCCTGCCGTATAGGTTTTGGTGTTCTCTGTCGCCTGACTTCCGCCAAAAAAATATTGTGTGCCGTTACCATCAGTGATTTTAAAATTCCACACAGTTCCTGAAAAAGCAGGCTCAATTTTCAGGTTGGATTTGTCAATCAATATAGGATGCTTGATAGAATCCAGTATGAATTTCCCTGAGATACCATTAAAGTTAAAATTGAAAACGTCGGGCTGAGTGTCCTGGCCGGTATAGTCATTTTGCACGGCGGTCTTAAGATAATTATACAACGTCGGAATACGATTACTAAAGCTTGTGGGAGGAGATTTGAATGTGCCAAATTCATCCGGGACGTCGTAGACAGTCCTGTTGATTACACCCCCAAAATTCAGCACCCAGCCAAGACCGGCCCGTGATGCCAACTCGTCCACTTTTACTCCTGAAGAATGATAGGATAAGCTGATCGGTACGTTCAGGTCTCTGGTTTGAACTGTAAATAATGCTATTTGCTGTTGTGCCGCACCGGTAAATAGACTTGGGCCAACGCCGCCGAAGCGTCCCAACTGCCCGGCATTGGGCGCGGGCGGGAGAACTTCGGTTGCCATAAATGGATTTAGTGGATCGTTTTGCGCCAATGTTCTGATCGAAAAAAAAGTGCACAAAACACAAAGGGTTAAATAAAACCTTGGGTTAAGGAGATTCATTTTAAATTGGATAATAGTTTAAGTTTGTTAATATGCTTACCTATTTGCAATTGCTGCTGATAATCGTAAACATAGTGCGCTAAAAAATTGCGTTATTTCACAATGTATTTAGAGTTGATGTGCTTTTGAGGGGCGGTTACGAATAATAAGTGATAACAAAGTGATGTTATCTGAACATTCATGGTATTTGTGATATTAAGGTGCATATTAGTTATATAATTGCGCGAAAGTTAAATATTGTTCTTTTGAAATCCAATAGGTGTTTTAAACAAAACACAAAGGTTAAAACACCTATTAACTTTCAATTCGGTAATCGTCAGCAAATGGTTTTATTTACTTTCTCTTTTCATACTCCTCCGGGTTGCATTCTTTAAAGGACTGCAAAGAATTTCCCTGAATCCACCCCAAGGCTTTTATGCAGCTTGTCCATATCCCACAAGTCGACATCGCAGGCTCCTTGTTCTATTTGAATCAGCATCGCGATGTCGATATCCGCCATGTCGGCCAACTGCTGTCGACTCCATTCTTTCTGTTCTCGCAATTGCGCGATTTTCAGGCCGACCTTTTCGAGGAATAACCGTTCTTCAGGAGTGGTATGCATTGGGTAAATGGATGTTGTTGTGAAATAACCGAAGCGGCGACCTCGCGCCCCGCCTTGGTAAACCTAAACTTATTACAAATCGAGCAACCTGCCCGTTTGACTCGTGCGAGTATACGCCCAATTATCCACATATGGTTAGTGCGATGTATAATAACGACAAAGTAGTTCCATTCTTTGAACAATATGACCTGCGTTTGCTTCGGGTGCTGACTGACAGAGGGACAGAATATTGTGGATCACGGGAGCAGCACGAGTATCAGTTGTATCTGGCTATCGAGGATATAGATCACAGCAAGACCAAAGCCAAAAGCCCACAGACCAATGGCATCTGTGAGCGCTTCCATCGTACCATTCAGGATGAGTTTTATGCTATTGCTTTCAAAAAGAAGATCTATCGTAGCATCGCTGAACTACAGGCTGACCTGGACAAATGGATGCTTAATTACAACAATGAGCGTACGCACAGCGGAAGATATTGCTTTGGCAAAACGCCTACGCAGACCTTTATCGACAGCATCCCGATGGCGCAGGAAAAGCTACTGGAGAGACTGGCCGAAGACCAGCTTTTATCTCACACCCCACAAAGTGATGAGATAAAAGCTGTGTCTGCCGAGTTTGCACAAAATAAGCTATATTCACAGAACCCATCTGACAACTTTTAAAACCACTCAACTGTCAGATCAAGTTGTGGCTATTACATCTAAAGGTACTCCTCAAACATGTTTTTGCCATTATGATTTATCGTATAACATGTATTAAGCGCATCCCATATTTGGATGAAGATTGTTCCATCAACATTCTTACCAACATTAATTTGAATGTTGTCTTCTTCATCGTTGGTTTCAACGCAAATCCTATCGCCCTTGCTAATAAATCCTTCTATTGCCTCTGGCTCCTTTATTATTGACATTAAGTCATCGCTATCGTTCTTAATTCGGATTTTAATTTTTTTCATTAGAAATGAGTTAGTAAAATTTCTAAAACTTGTTCAGCTCTTACAACAGACGCAGGATTCAATTTCCCGGTGGTCCGAATAGTTTTCTTAGCGGCCTCCATAAGACCTGAATAAATATCTTGCAATGCTTCTTTCGTGTAACCAGCCTCTAACAATTGTTCTTTTGTAAAGTCAGCTGCTGTTTTCTTTAATACAGTTTTACTGCCCCATCCCAAAAATTCCGAAGCCTCGGTAGAGCCGCCAACCTTTGCTAAAGCTTCCTTTAAACTTATTCCCGCAACGTTTCTTAAGCCTAATAATCCCTCCGCTGCTAATCTAGCAGCCAATCCTTCCGCAAAATCCGCCTTTCTTGCAACTCCATTTATTAAGAAATTTCCCCCAACCTCTCCAGCTCCTAACCCGCCGCTCATCACCATTGTCGCAGCTATTGCCGTACCTTTGGCTAAAGCAAGTCCCCTGGTGTTCCTTTGGTAACCGGATTGAAAGCCAGCCCAGGATTGAGCCCAGATCCTTATTTGGTTGCCGTAGGCTCCCTGGTATGGATTTTGGCCTGCCCGCGTATAACCATTATACATACTTTCCAACTGATCATCGGGTAGTTGATTTTCCGCGATCCACCCTGTGTTGTTTCCCATCCAGGTAAACGTTTGACCATTTTGGGTCACCTGCGACCGAAAATCATAGGTGTCATTATCAGTAGGATCCGCGATCCAATTTCCCTGCCTATCGAAATGACCCATTCCGTCAGGGTCTGTCATTCTTGCGGGGTTGTTCTGAACATAGTTGAAGGGAGACCAAGTACGGTAACTTTCTGCGAGAGGATCAACCGTTGTCCATCTCCCAATAACCGGATCGTAGAACCGCGCGCCATAATCATACAGCCCTCCGATTTCTTCTTGTAACTCTTTGTTGTTATAAAGGTATTCATTTTTGGGAGATATTGTTTGTTGTGTTGATTGAATCCCATACCCGAAAGCATAGTAATCATTTTCCTGCAATAGTTTCGCTGTTTGCTGGCTGCCGTCTGCCGGATCAGGCGTCAGGCTTACCCTGGTATTGCCTAAATGGTCTTTCAGGTCATATTCGTATACATAAGTGCTGCCGCTTTTCCTTGCCCGGCCTTCCTCGGTTTGGATAAAGGCGATAGTATTCGTACTGTTGTCGTATTCGATACCATTCTCATACTCCGTTGTTGTGGTAAGGCCACCTGCTACCAATATTTTTCGTAGCTTGTTGCCTTCTGCACTGTACACATAGGTTACCGTGCTACCGTCGCTTTTGGTGATGGTTTGCGGCAGGTTCAGCAGATTGTAGGTTATGCCGGTAATCCCTTTATTCTGATCTTTGGTCTGGTTGCCATTGCCGTCATACGTGTACTCGTGGACTGTTTGTACCGCATCTTTGAAACCTGCGTTTCCTGTATAGCCTGTTGCTGCGTCATCGATTTTGTCTACCAGATTGGTATTGGGTGTATAGGTATAGGTGAGGCTGTCGATCCGGGTTCTTACCGGGCTGGCTGCTGTGCCGGTATTATCATACCTCCCCAAGCCAGTAATGTTTCCCATATTGTCATAGGTCACATTTTCACCATACAGGTTATCCTTGGGGTTGCTGGTGCTTGTTATTGATACTGAGGAAAGAAGGCGGTTTAAGTTATCGTAACCATAATTATAGGTTTGTTTTATCGGTGTTATTGTAGTACCCCCGATGACAATTGGTGCCGATTTCCAAACCACGGTGGCAATATTGCCGCCGTATTGTTTGGCTGCCGTGGTTGTGCCGTCATAGCTCAATTCCTCACCAAATTTGTCGTTGGTATCATTGTTCGTCAGGCCACCGTCACTGTTCAGGTTCGCGTTGTTGATGCTGCTCAGCCAGCCCCTCGGATTGTACCTGTAGTCGATGGTTTGCAGGTAGTTCGTCCCGCTATTTTTTGAATGAAGGCGTTTGGTTTTGAGCCGGGCGACTTCGTTATAATCACTCCTGGTCAATATCACTGAATCCTGCGGCGCTGCACTGCTGCCGTCCTGTAATTGGTGGACGGTTCTATGATCACGACTCATGTGATCATAGGTATAACTATTCCGTTCGGTCAGGGTACGCACCCCAGCGTTACCTGCCGAGTCCTTTAAGTAATGGTACCTGTATGCTTCCGTAGGCTGTTTGGTGAAATTGTATTTGGTTTGTATATCGTCGTAATTGTAAACGCTTAACAGGGCATTTCCTCCTACATAATGCTGGCTGAACGTCCTGATCACCTGCCCTTTATTATCATAATACGGCACACTCCATAAATAGTCGCCTGCGGTATTCAGCACCAGCCTTTTTGAAGCAGTCAAAAGTCCGGTTGTCTGCTTGCTGTATGCGGTATTGCCGGTCTGGTCATAGGCTGCCGGAAAGCTTGGGATGCCCGCATAGCTGTCATAATAATTCACGCTCAGCGGAGTTGCCATAGTTCCCGGCCAGCTATTAGTCGTATAACCGTTGCCGGTGTTAACCGGTGTTTCCCATTGGGCACTCTGGTTATCCACCAGTCCCTGGATCGCCGCGTGGATATCCACACCTGCGGTACTGCCTGTATGCTGATAAATGCCTGCCAGTACGGTTCTGCCGATAGCGTCATACTTTGTGACCGTCCATTCTTGTGGCGATTTCATACGCTGCACCGAGTCTTGGGTGGCTACCGGCTGGTCGAGTTTGTTGTAGATGATATATTCCCAGCCTTTGCCCGGGATTTTCTTCTGCACCAGCCTGTTCCGAGTATCATAACGGTACTGGTAACAGCGGTTATCCAGCGTTATCTGGGAAATTGCCGTGCCTTGTGCATCCGGGTTTGCAGCCGGCGGCAATACAAAGCACAGGTTGCCCAGGTCATCATACACATAATAGGTCGAGAGCATCTCTGCTGCCGCTCCCTTGATATTATAAGTGCGTTTCAGCACTACGTGTCCCTCCTTGTCTTTATACTCTTCGGTGGTGTTGAAACAACCGTCAGATGATGGCAGCGACTTCCAGTTTTCGTTACGGGTGATCGTGACCGATAACTGGTTAGGGGCATAGGTGGCATTGTTGTTCGCCCTGCTTAAGATACGGCTTTGATTGCCGGTCGCACTGATACCCGCCGTATACAAAGCTGCTATCCTGCTCCCGTTATTCCCGGTTACAACCGTACTAAAAGTGCTGGTCTGGTCATTGGTGGTATATACCATCCGTACCGAATGGCTGTTGCTGCCGGCATCAGGTGTAGTGCCCAGTTGCCATGACGTTCCCGGTGCACCTTGTTCAACCACCCTGCTCAGGGGCGATGCCTCGAAAGCCGTTTGTGCAAAGGGAAATGAAGTATTCGGCATGCCATTGGTTTGCTGCGTTGCCGAGGTGTTGCCGGGATTATAAAAATTGGTTAATGCGCCTGTCAGCGCGTCGCTCTTGTAGCTGCCGTCTGTTGTTGTGGCCGCATAGGGCAGGTATTTCATCGCTTCACGTCCATATTGGTCATAGGCAAAGGGCTGTACGATGTCCTTCTTCAATGGCGAGCCTTTTACCTGCACGGTTTGCAGCGGCCGGCCCAGGCCGTCCATATACTGCACCGTCTGCATCAGCTCGCAGGTGGTGCGGTTTGCAAGCGAAGCCGCGCTCGTCATGCCTCCTACCTGCGGCACCGAGGTGAGGATATAGTTCTGGTTGGCGCTCAGCGCTATCGTCTGCGGAACGCAGTCTGGCGCTACGATATAAAAGTTAAGGCCGCTTCCCGAGGTGGCGGTAAAAGTAAAGTTAGGGTTTAGGGTGATGCTGCTATTGCTGTAATAGGAGCCCGCTGCCGGTGCGGTAGTTAGCGTTGCCGGTGGCGCGATATAGGTCTGTGCCGAGGCCCGCATAGCTATCGCAAACAGCAGCAATACGATTGCTACCGTAAAACGGCCTGGGTAATGAGCATTTCTTTTCATGCTTCAAATATTAATTGTGATTGGTTTGGTTAGTTTTATTCCCTTTTTGGATAGCGGTAAGCTGCTCCTTCAACAGATTAATCTGCTCCTGAAGTGAAGCCAAAAGCTTATCCTTTGTTGTTTCTCTTTCTTTATCCTTCCGTTCGTTCTCGATTGCGTACAGAGTCAACTCTTCCACTTTCTTCATCAGCAATTTGTTCATCTCGCCGAGGTTCAGTCCGTTTTTGGCAATCTCCTGCTCCGATGGAATCTCGGGCAGATGCTGGTTTTGGTCGATGTAGTTTTTTACTGCCATTAAAGGCGGGAGCTGGTAGGCTGGCTTGAAAACGTAGTCCGCCCAGCCATTCAGGTCAATCACAACAGATTTGGAATGTATGGTGCCGTTAACAGCTAACTTGGTATCAGGGGAAGGTGTGCCAATGCCAACATTTCCATTGTTTGCTATAGTCATAGCAACACCGGTACCAGAAACCGCATTTCCGCTCGTTCCGCTGTTGTAAACAGAAAACGCAATACTTCCATTAGCGCCCATGTACATTTGTGAAGCATAGCCATTTAAGATATACTTATTAGCACTTCCGTCCCAATATACATTTTGCATAATACCAACCTGGGGAATTACATTGTAGTCCTGGATCATTAACTCTCCCACCTGCATAGACGATGTGTAGCCCGACCATTGAGGGGAGGGTAAAGCACTTCCTTTGACGGACAAAATTGCAGCAGGGTTGTTGTTCCAATCCCGACGTTCCCGGCATTGCTGTTGTAAATGTTCACCCCGTTGGTGTTCCATTGGGCATGTGCGATAACTGTAGAAAAGAATATAAATGTTAGTGATAATAAGGTCTTTTTCATTTTTGACGTCTTTTTTGCTTTGAAGTATTATTTTCCAACTGGGTTATGCGTTTCTGCATGCCTTCCAGCAACTTGTCCTTTTCCTCGTCTTTTCGTTCATTCTCGATCAGATACAAAGTCAGTTCTTCCACTTTCTTCATCAGTAGCTTGTTCATTTCTCCCACATTCAATCCATCTTTCAAAATCTCCTGCTCTGAAGGGATTTCGGGCAGATGCTGGTTTTGGTCGATGTAGGATTTTACATCGCTCAATGCAGGCAACTGGTACGTTGGCTTAAACACGTAGTCCGCCCAGCCATTGAGGTCTATCTGAACCTGCCTGGCATGAACAGTGCCGTTCACGTCCAACTTGTTTTTCGGATGTGCTATACCAATGCCCACATTCCCGTTATACAGAATGCGCATTTTTTCAGTATTGTCATTGGTGTTAAATGAAATGCTACCCCCGGTCGTACCGCCACCCCGCAAAAAATTGATGGAGCTGTTGGTCGCGCCATAAAAGCTGTGTTCAATCGCAAAGCTTTTCACGTCTGTCACATCTGTAATTGTTACGCTCGGTTGTGTGTTATAGCCTACGGTACCGAGATACGTCCCTCCGCCAGCACTATAGCCTTCAGAGAGTCGGGCCAAAATGGTACTTACCTGCCCAGGGTTCAATGGTTTGCCCATATCCAAAATGGCTTTCGGGGTCGACGTTCCGATCCCCACATTACCGGTATTGCTGTTATAAATATCATTTCCACTCGGCGTCCATTGAGCAAAAAGATAGTTCGATATGGAAACGAACAGAATTGTGATTAGCGTTAGTCTTTTCATATTGATATTGTTTAGGTGTTATTGTCCGCTGTAGTGGTAGTCGATATGTTTGGTAATAGATCCGTCTTTGTCTTTAACATTTATGAGACGTTGAAAATTATCATATTCAAATGTGGTATTCTCTCCTTTTGCGTCCTTACTGCTGGTTACGCCCACCAATGGTTTATGAGTATAGGTAACGACTTGTGCCCGGGTTAGATTTGTATTTGTCCGCAGCGGCGCCAAGAAGCTGTTTACCGTAGCGTCCGAAGGGGTCAAGTTGTCGCGGAAAGATTGCACTGCCGCATCGCCGCCAAGGGCAGTTGCTACAGTGGAATAATCAGCATTGGTTACCTGCGCAATTGGGTAGATGCCACCATAGCCATAGATATAAGAGATTTTCGGCCCATTCGCTTTTGAAACACTCTGTACATTGCCCAAATTGTCGTATGCCAGGAACTGTATTCTTGGCTCGTAATTGGCTGTTCCGGTTTTTGTTGATATGGTGATCGGGTAGATCAGGGAGTTGTTGCCGTTCCATACCTGGTAGTCTGTCTTGGTTGACTGCAGGAAGGTTGAAGTGCTTGTCGCCGGGTCGAAAAGATATTCCTGTTGTTCAATCACAGGGCTCCAAATATGCAGCGTGTTATACATCAGGTCGTACGGTGCTGTCGTTGCATAGTCTGCGGGGTATTTTAACTTGACTATTGTGCTTTTACCATTACTTCTGCCAATTGTTT
Source organism: Mucilaginibacter sp. 3215 (assembly GCF_050433785.1). Taxonomy (NCBI): domain Bacteria; kingdom Pseudomonadati; phylum Bacteroidota; class Sphingobacteriia; order Sphingobacteriales; family Sphingobacteriaceae; genus Mucilaginibacter; species Mucilaginibacter sp. 3215. The sequence continues at coordinate 112,789 of NZ_JBNPWO010000014.1, read as the reverse complement.
TTTGTGTTGGCAACAAATGAAAAGTGTTGTCATATTGTATTACCTCTGTTTCGGCAAAGCTATTCGACCCCGAAGAAGCAAAGGTTGTAGTGGTTACAGTGTCCGGGTATACCCAGCGTGAATAGATGTAGTTTTTCTTTACGTCAAAAGGACTAAAGAACATTTCAGTAGGCGGCGTGGTTGGTGCACAGAATAGCGTGTAGCGTTTTCGCACCGAATACCCGTAAAACAACTCACTTAAACGACTGTCATCCTTGTACGTGGTTTTGACCGTTTTCACCGATTGAAATGACGATCCTTTTTTAATAAAGGTGTTTGTAAAAGTTTCCAGTCCGCTTTTTCCCACTCCCCTGTTAGAAAGGGGGCTCGTAAGGATGTCATTTCCCATAACGACCTCTCCCGGGGTATTCGGTTCAACGGTATAGGTGTGTTCAACCCCTCCGTTCTCAAAATTGAGACCGCTGCTTTCCACAACTGTCTGGAAATTAATATGGTGCTGAGAATAAGCATATAAATTATTCAGCGAATTTGAGGACATAGCTACAAACTGGAATATCGTCCCGCAATCAATGATTGGATTATTCTGAGATTGGTGGTTTGTGCAGTCCACGGCTATTGAATAATCTGCCATGTATGCCGGCGTTGCCACTACCGAACCGGAGGATGCTGTTAGATCGGTTAACTTTGAATAATAGTATTTTTTGAAGCTACTGATCTTCTGAACCGGGTCGTATGTCTTGACAAAATCCACCACTGCACCGGCTGCGGTCTTGTTTTTTGTCACTGGTACCGCCCCCTGAGTATAATAGGAGAGATTAGCCGCGCCCAAAGAATACTGTCCGTATGAAGTACATCTTAATACATAAGTTTTCCCGGCCTCAAGCGTGACGATATCGTGAAGCTGCCGGTTCGAGGAATTTAAAAAGCCTGTATAAATGGTTTGCCCCGTTGTAGTATTGATGAGGTAGATATATACTTGGGCATGAAAATCCTCTTCCCCTTGAGGTCCATTAAAAGTATAGGATGAATTCAACGTAGTTGTCTGGCCGCTCGTCATGGTGACCGGACTTGAATTGGTCGTCACAGCGGTGCTTAGATCGGCTCCTACTCCTGAAACATAGAGCGATTGAGAAACCGGATCAGGCAATTCAGTGACGGTATACGTCGGGGCTTTATAAGCGATTGAATCATATCCGCCCGTCGGATATTTTATCTTAGTCAGCAGACCATATTGTCCATAGTTAAAATTGGAGGTGCGATCAGCTTGCGCATCAGGGAAAAACTGCTGATACGCTAAAACAGGTCTCGGAATCAGCTCGATATTGTTTGCGCCATTGAAATAGCCATAATCATCCTGGGCATAGCTTAATCGTGGTGGAAGTCCGTTGATATTGTTATAATCAAACGAAAATAAATGCTGTTCCGTAGTGCCCGGTGCTGTTTCACTTATCGAAGTTAGAAATGGCCTGAACTTTAACTGGGCATTGCCGGTACTGTATTGATTTTTAAATGTTGTTCCTGATCCGTAAATGTAATTAAAGGTGAATGACTTTATAGCGGTGGTATTGCCATACTGGAAAATATTTACGGCGCTCAACAATTGGTCGTAGGTAAGGTCCTGTCTGCCAACATAAGTAAAGGTAAGGTAGTTGCCATTAGATGCCGTAATTTTGGTAAGGTATACGGCGTTTGTTGTAATCAGATTCTCACAATTCGTGTCATCGATTGTTATATAGGGCGCGGCATCACTATATGGACAATGTTGAAGCCCAACAACTGACTTGGTTTGGGACTGCGAAACGCTTGCCGGATAGGAATACGGCTGCAATGCGGCATATTCCAGGATGATATTGTCTCCGCTCGGATCGGTAACCTTAGTGAGGTACCATGCATTGTCAATCGCAATAGCATGCGTTTTGCCACAGTTTTCACCAATGGTCGAATTATATGACGATTCTGTCGAATTTGCGCCTCCCGCGAAATAATAAACCACACCTTCCGGCGTAGTAATACGGAATCGTCCGCCGAAACTGACTTGCTTTGAGGCATTAAATTCTATCTTAAGATTCGTTTTTGTCAGTTGTACAACCTGGCTGCCATTCAAAATGAATTGACCGGAATAACCATTAAAATTGAACGAGAATATGTCCGGGCTTGTATCTGTGCCGTTCAAATCGGTGTTCACGGCCTGATCGAGAAAGTTGTACAGCTCGGTCGTATGTGCAAAACTCGAGGGCGGCGTAAGGCGTGTCGAGAGCTCATCAGGTTGGTCATAGACCGTCCTAGTAATCGCTCCTCCGGATATGATAGAAAAACTCATGCCAACCCTAGATGCTATTTCGTCTACTTTTATCCCGTTTGAAGAATACGATAGACTGACCCGCAACGAGAGCTTTCGCGAAGCAAGCGTGTAGATTGGGAGATTGTACTGAGCAGTGCCCGTTTGCATCCCCAGATTAATGCCCCCGTACCGGGTAAGGGCAAATGCCGTTGGCGATGGCGGCAGGATATCGGGTAGTTTAACATCTTGTTGTGCTGAAGCTGCAAAAACAATGCATAAAAAGAAAAAGATCAATAGATACTTATTGATCTGTGCAAATGAGGTCATAGGCATTTAGTTTAATTATGAAAAGATTGTTGGACGATTCGAGTTCGCATTTTGGATTAGTGATATAAAGAACAAAAATATGCTATCAATCAGCACAACATAGGCGGCAATTTCTATGGATTATATAGCATTTGAGCTCATGAGAAAATTTTATACATTCATTTTTGATTGGCTTAAGTGCAAAAATTAGAGCCATTGCAGGGTTGGCTCTATTCTAAGATATGTTATGAAAGGTATTACTTGTTTTGAATGCGAAAGCTTGTCCCAATGAGGGTAAGTAGAGAGCGCAACACTTTGTGATTTTCATGCTAATTGTGGCGGAGGTGTTAAACATGTCGGCTTAGATTATTGCGCTAAAGTTAATTGTTGTTCTTTAAGATTCCAATAATATTATTTAATAAGATCAATAATTAAATATTTCACGTTTTTAGTACAAAACAGAGGGTTGACAACAAGTTATATTCGCCTAATTAATAGGTCATTATAAACCGATAAAATTTTAGCTAAACGAACGAAATTGGACGTGTTTCATAATTTGATACGTAGCATAAAAGACACAGTTTGGTAGCTCACCGGCAAATACTTTGCAAAAAAAATTGCCTAAATGATAATTATCATAATAACTTAAGAAGCTCGCATAGGAAACGAAAGTGCTCGATAGAAAACAGAGAAATACTTGATATCCGAATATTATAACAAGGCATTTAAATTACTCCCTACAGCACATACCGTTGCATACGATGATATCAAAAATTGATCGGGCGCGTCCGTAATAGCATCAGTCCCCAAGCATCACGCATACCCTGTAATTGTAGCGATGGACTCTATAAACGCCCTGGTGCGCTTGACCATCGTGTACGCTCAATTATCTTATCCAAAAATGACCTGCCGTTTTCAATCCGGTTTAACGGGCAAATCGAACTATTACATTTTCCGCATGCTAAGAAAAATAACATTCACGACCCTATCTAACTGGTAACCAATAGGCTTCGAAAGCTGCAATAAGGCTGCAACGCAAAGTTGAAGTTTATGCGCTTTGCCTATTCCGGCAACTTTGTCTCAACAAAACGGAATAATAAAGCACAAAGCAATGAACCATTTACTTCATCCAATTACCTGGCACCAGTATTTAACAGCCGCGCTAGCCGCCGTCATTGTTTATTACGGAGTAATTATACTTCGCTGGTACCAGCCCGAACTCCAACAACTCAAAGACCGGTTCAGCGGTAAGGCCAAAGAGGACGGCCTACAAGCCCTGCACGATTACAACGCCGAAGCGGATAGCGATACCGTTTTAGCAGCGGAAGGCAAAAACGACTTAGCCGCCCGTCAGCAGTATCAGGAACTACCGGACGAACGCGGGGCACAACAGCTACCCACACCGCTCGATCTTATCAGCCTGAAACTCAAAGCCGTCATCGAACGCGCCGCCGAACAGCCTTTTGCCCCGGCCCTATTGATACCCCAGCTCCAAAAGCTATTACAGGAACCCCAGACATTCAGCGCTGCTGAAAAAGCGGCCATCAGCCACCTCATCGTCGCCGAATGCGAAAATACCGGCACCGCCCTGCTGACCGAAGAAGAAGTGGATCAGTGGTGGGAAAGTTAGCAGGCCTGCCGCTTCCGTCCCGCGTCCCTTAACCGGGGCCGGGTAACGGAAGAAATTACCAACAAAGTATTTGCTGACCGCACGTCCCGGCGTAAGCGCCCGCGGGGGTGATCCGAAAAAGGGGAAACGGCGGCAGCACCTTTTCCAACCCCTCCCGGTAACGTCGGGAGCGGGACCGGGAAAGCCATGCCTGAAAAGCTGAAAGCACAAGGCAAAAGCGAAAAGAAATTAAAAACAAACGATAAGTGAAGATGAAAACGTGCAGCAAGAACATCGTTAAGGCAGGGGCCATTGCGTCCCTGCTGATTATACAATTCCTACAGGCCAGCGCCCAGGACGGCAACGCCGGCATCCAGCAGGCCAACACCCAGGTCAGGAGCTATTTTGAAAGCGGCACTAACCTGATGTACGCCATCGGGGCCATCGTCGGCCTGATCGGTGCCGTCAAAGTTTACCAGAAATGGAACTCCGGTGACCAGGATACCTCCAAAGTCGCCGCAGCCTGGTTCGGCTCCTGCATCTTCCTCGTCGTGGTGGCCACCATTATCAAATCATTCTTCGGTATTTAAACGCGTCAACCATGAAAACTCAATTGATCAAACAACTGCATAACTACCTGCTGCATAACCATACAGATCTGCTCATCGCTTTGCAGGAAGAGCACCGGCTGGAACATTACCTGAAACAAAAGGTGGAGTCTGTCAGCGACCTGTTGGCGCAGCTACTGGAAGTAAAGCGCCCGGCCTACGTCATCGAAGCGCTCTGCCTCGAAGAACTGACCCGCGACCTGCGGCCCTCGCGCTTCAACTATATGCGCGAACTGCTGGAGGCCGAATTTGAAATGGACTATAAACGGATGCTCAACAGCGGCATCCTGACCTATGAATTGATCAACCTGATCGGCGCTTGCGAACCCATTTTCGAGGTCTTCGCCTTTGGCGAGGAAAACGAAGACAGCGCTGAGCTGAAACACGCGGTCATGGGCATGATCGCCGAATACCTGGACCGGTAAGCAGCTGAAAGGAAAAAGAGGAAGGAAAGATCAAAAAAAACCCACATGGTATTTAACGCGTTACAGCAACTCCGCACCAATATCGAAGCGATCCGCATCGCACTCGCTTTTCGTCCCGGTGACCAACTGGACGAAAAGCAGGCGGATACCCTGCGCGCCTACGCCGGATTCGGCGGCCTGGTGTGCAGCCCTTTCCGGCAATTGAAAGACGCCATACCTCATTGTCTCACACCGGGAGGACTGGTCATTAAGTTCGGCTACCATTCCATCATCATGGGCCGCAAGCGCGGCTCCTGCCGGGAGCACCTGGTTTGTTCAGCCACGGCGGCGCGATCCATGATACCATCGCCAGCGCGGAGCGGTTCACACCGCCCTAAACTGGCGCCTTTTTTTCCTCACCAGTCATTTTAAATATCAAAAGCCATGAACAACAGCATCTATATCATCAATAAAGGCATTAACAAAAGCATCGAGTTTCGCGGCCTGCGGGCGCAATACATCTGGTATTTCGCCGCGCTGGTCATGGGCCTGCTGATTGTTTTTGCCACGCTTTACATCCTTGGTGCCGGAACGACCATCTGCCTGGCGGTTACTGGCAGCGCTGCTGTTTACGGCAGTATTAAAATATTTAGCCTGAGCCGCCAATACGGCGAACACGGTTTAATGAAAGCGGCCGCAAAAAAGCGCCTGCCCAGGGTATTGAAATCCTACAGCCGCCGCTTCTTCCAGCAATTCACCTTTAACAATCAACGCCATGAAAAATAACCCGGAGCCAAAGATCATCCATTTTGAGCAGATCAGCTTTGTGATCGATATCGATCAGCAGGTGCTGCGGCAAACCAATAAACCCGAACATGAGATCTCTTTTATCCGGGACATGACGGATATGGGCGACCATTATTTGCTGGCCTGGGACAAGGAAAAACAAACGGTCAGCTCGGATCCGGAAAGATCGGAGCCGCTCATACTCGATCAGCTCGTCCGGCTTGACCCGGAAGGCATGTCGGGGAAATACGGCGTCCCAATTGAGAAGCTGCAAACCATGGGCGATTTTGAGGTCATGGTGGACCAGGAGGCTTTAAAGCATAGCCGGGAGGGTATCCTGCCGCAGATCGACCTGGCCGGTGAAAAGTTTATGGTCGACCTGCAGCTTCACGAGTTGAGGCACGCCAGATACTTCTTTCCGGTCATCAGCCTGAAAAGTTTTGAGCTGACCAACGACGGCCGGAACTACGAAGCCTATTACCATCCCGTCATGAAACAGGTGATCGATCTTGATCCCAAGCTGCTGGAATTCCCCGAGGGCGTGATCAAAATCAAGATCCCCAATGAGCTGGGTTTGGACCCGGTGGCCACCGCCCGTATCTATGGCATGGATGAACGGGAAGTTTTGCGCCGTTACCCGATCCGGAAGGAACTGAAAGCCGAAATCGTCCCGCTCAGCGAAACCCATATTCCGGCCCTGATCCGGCGAAACAAAGAAGCCCTCCGGCAGGCGCACCAAGAAAACGCGCAAAAGGTAAAACCGCGGCACCGGCCAAGGTTTTAAGCGCCTTATTTTCCAACAAGATCAACGTGAAAGAGAAAAGTGCAAATGGAAAAAGAATTAAAAAACATATTGCCCATCATGGGCATCGAGCATGACTGTATTTTGTCCAAACAGGGCGAATATACGGTGGCCTACCGGGTACAGCTCCCCGAGATATTTACGCTGTCCGACGAGGATTATGAAAATATGCACCAGGCCTGGGTGAAAGCCATCCGGATCTTGCCTAAAGACAGCGTACTGCATAAACAGGACTGGTTTACGCAAAGAACCGTGGTAGCTGGCGAGGAAAAAAAACAAAACTTTTTGTCGGCGGCTGCGCAAAGTCATTTTGAAGGGCGGGCCTATCTGAACCACGATTGTCTGCTGTACCTGACCAAAAAACCGGCTGGCCGCTCAAAAAGCAGTTCGCTGTTTTCGACCTTACTGCGGCCAACCTTAGTGCCGAAAGAAACCCTGCAGGCCCAGGCCCGCCAGGAGTTTTTGGATACCTGTACCCAATTCAAGCGGCTGCTGGAAGATACGCGTTTGATGATCTTGACCCGGTTAACGTCCGCCGGCCTGCAAAGCCAGCTGAAAAAGGCCGGGCTGATCGAACGCTATTGTTTCCTTTCTGAAGATGACCGCCAATTGCTCATCAAGGATATCAGCCTGTCCGATAAGATCCATATTGGCAGCCAGCAAATGGCGGTTTATACTTTGGGTGACGCTGAGCAATTGCCTTCCCAATGCGGTTCCCGGCTGACCTATGATACTTATTCCACGGATCAAACCCGCTTTCCCGTAAGTTTCGCAGCAGGCTTAGGCTTATTGCTGGATTGCAGCCATATTTATAACCAGTATGTGCTCATCGGCGATGCGCAGGCTACCCTGCGCCAGCTGGAGAAAAAGCGGCTGCGCCTGCAATCGCTGTCGGCCTATTCACGCGAGAATGCCATCTCGCTGGAGGCGACCAATGATTTCCTGAACGAAGCCATCAGCCAGCAGCGCTTGCCCGTCAAAGCCCACTGCAATTTGATGATCTGGTCGGCGGATGAAAACAGACTCAAAGAAAATGGCAATAAGGTGGTATCGGCCCTGGCCGCCATGGATGCCGCCGGCAAAACGGAAACCGATGGGGCAGCGCAGATCTGGTGGGCAGGCATCCCCGGCAACGGCGGCGATTTTCCGCTCAATGATACCTTTGATACGTTCGCCGAACAGGCGGCCTGCTTCTTCAACCTCGAAAGCAATTACCGCAGCGACCCGCCGGCCGGGGGCATCCGTTTTTGTGACCGGCTGCATGCGAGACCCGTTTATGCGGACCTCTATGATGCACCGCGCCACAAGGGGATCACCAGCAATATGGGCACGCTCGTTTGCGGTACTTCCGGCGGCGGCAAGTCCATGACCGTCAACCATATCCTGCGCTCGCTTTACGACCAGGGCGCGCATTGCGTGACCGTAGATATCGGCGGCAGTTACAAGGGCCTTTGCGAATTGGTGGGTGGCTATTACTTTACCTATGAAGAGCATAACCCGATCAGATTCAACCCTTTTTATTTAGGTAAAGGTGATGTGCCGGATACCGAGAAAAAGGAAAGTTTAAAAGCCCTGCTGGTGTCCTTATGGAAAGGCGAAAATGAAACCTTTAACCGGGCTGAATATGTCGCCTTATCCAATGCCCTCCAGGGTTATTATGAGCACCTGGCAAAAAATGGTCATTTATTCCCCGGCTTCAATTCTTTCTACGACTACCTTGAAACGGACTACCGCAAAGTGCTGCAAGACCAACGCGTCAAGGAGCGTGATTTTGATATGGATAATTTTCTGTATGTACTGCGGCCTTACTATAAGGGCGGCGAATTTGATTTCCTGTTGAACGCCACGGAAAACCTGGAGCTACTGAGTCAGCCTTTCGTCGTATTTGAACTGGATCAGATCAAAGACCATCCGATCCTCTTCCCGGTCTGTACGCTGATCATCACCGAGTTATTTATTTCCAAAATGCGCAAGTTGCCGGGCTTGCGTAAAGTGCTGACCATTGACGAAGCCTGGAAAGCCATTGCCAAATCCGGGATGGCCGAATTCCTGCGCTATGCTTTTAAGACCATCCGCAAGTTTAACGGCATCCCTATCGTGAGCACGCAGGAACTGGATGACCTTATTAATTCCCCGGTGATCAAGGACGCCATTATCAACAATGCCGATATCAAGATCCTGATGGACATGCGCAAGTTCCAGGGCAAGTTCGGCAAGCTGCAGGATGCGCTGGGGCTTTCCGATAAAGGCAAGACCATCCTGCTGTCGGTCAACAGGGACAACCGGGAGATCTTTATCGACATCGGCGGACAGGTCATGAAAGTCTATAAAAACGAACTCTGTCCTGAAGAATATTACGCTTTTACCACGGAGGGCCGCGAACGGGTGAAAGTACTCGAATATGCCGAAAAACACGGCAGCATCGAAGCAGGCATCAAAGCCCTGGTCGCAGAAAAGCAAAACACAGAAGCTGCTTAACTATGGAAAGAAAAACAAAAATACTCGCCATCATCACGGCTGCCCTTATTTCTTCCCTCACCGGAACAACCGTGAAAGCGCAGATCCCCGGCGTTAGCCTCGTCACCGGCGTGATCAAAAAAGTGATTGTGGCCATCGACCTGAAGGTGCAGCAATTGCAGAACCAGACGCTCGCCCTGCAAAACGCCGAACAGCAACTGGAGAATTCTTTGCACCTGAGCAGCCTGAACAATATCTCCGGCTGGCTGGGTAAGGAAAAAGACCTGTATGCCGGCTATTACCAGGAACTCAATCAAGTGCGCGGCCTGATCGCCGATTACGATGCGGTCAAAAGTGTGATCAGTAAGCAAAAGCAGCTGGTGAGCGAATACCAGCAGGCCAGCGCCCTGTTCAAACGGGACGCGTATTTCTCGGCGGCTGAACTCGGCTACATGGGTACGATCTATAACGGCATTTTACAGGAAAGCCTGCAAAACCTCGATCAGCTGCTGATGGTCGTCAGCGACCTCGGTACGCAAATGGATGATGCTGAACGCCTGCAAAAGATCGGGCAGGCAGCCGGGGCCATGCAAACCAATCTTGACCACCTCCGCCAGTTTAACCGGCAGAACGCCGGCCTAAGCCTGCTGCGCGCTAAAAATGCGCAGGACCGGCAGCAGGTCAAACGGCTTTATGGCCTCCAGTAAGCAGAAAGGTAAAAGGCGAAAGCTAAAAGGTACACAACAAAAACAATAGCCTTATGAAAACATCAATCCGGGTTACCCTCTTATTTTTTTCCCTCGCCAGCCTATGTTTTAGCGGGGCACAAGCACAATTCCCGGGCGGCTTTTTCAGCCAGCAAAGCCGGCAGCGCAAGCTTATGGCTGAACAGATCGTCCAATATGAGCGCTATTTAAACGCGCTCAAAACCGGTTACCACGTTGCTGAGACCGGGTTGAACACCGCACACGAGTTAAAAAACGGCACTTTTAACCTGCACGGTGCTTATTTCAATTTACTGGCACAAGTGAACCCGCTGATCCAAAATAATCCCAAAGGCAAAGCGATCGCTGATCTGAACAGGCAAACGTTAAAGCTCTTTTCGGATGAATGGACCTGGCAGCAGCAACAGCTGCAGTTGAGCACCGCCGAACTCTCTTATTTCCAAAAAGTGCAGGCCAATATCGCTGCCAAATGCAAGCTGGATATGGATGAGTTAACGGAGGTGCTGACACCCGGCAAACTGCAATTGACCGATGCGCAGCGGCTGGACCGGCTGGATAAGGTCTACGCGCGCATGAAGGACAAGTTTGCTTTTGCGTGTTCATTTACCGGTAAATGCCATAAGCTGGCGGCAAGGCGGCAGCAAAACAAACAGGATCATACGCAGCTCAAAAAGCTGTACGGCATCCGGTAATTCTTAAAAAATGTGAAGGAGATCAGTGATGAAGAAAGTAGCAATAACCCTTTTATTAAGCCTCGGGCTGGCGGCGGCTACGCCGCTCAGCAGCCGGGCGCAGTCCGTTGCGGACGTGATCCGGCAACTGGTGCTGGATTATCAAAAGCTGGCCAGTCTCAAAAGCATCCTCGGCCGGATGTACACCGGCTACACCGTGCTGAGCAAAGGTTACGGGGCGGTCAAAAATGTGGCGGAGAGCAACTTCAGCCTGCATGAAGTTTTCCTCGATGGCTTGTATCTCGTCAGCCCGGCCGTGCGCAAATACCCGCGCGTTACCGATATCATCGATGACCAGTCGCAGTTGGTCGGCGAGTATAAAACCGCCTCGGGAAGTTTTAACAGCAGCGGGAAATTTGACCCTGACGAACTGGCCTGCATGATGACGGTCTATCACAACCTCGTCAGCCAAAGCCTGAAAAATTTGGATGATCTGTCGTTAATCGTCACGGACAGCAAACTGCGCATGAGCGATGCGGAGCGGCTAGCGGCCATCGACGGTATATATCTCGAAAGCCATAACCAGCTCAGTTACCTGCGGAAATTTAACGATCAGGCTTCGCGCATCAGCTGGCAGCGTTCGCAGGGTGCTGCAGACAAGCAAAGCGTCAAATCTGTATACGGTATAAATCAATAACCCATGAAAAGTAAAATCTTAAAGATGGCTTTAGCCGCTATCCTGGCGATACTTATGCCTTTATTTTCCCACGCGGAAGGCATAGCCGATGACCTGCACGGCTTGCAGGGGGTACTCGCCCGGCTGTATGATCAAATGATGCCTTTGTGCCAGGGCATGATCGGCGTCTCCCGCGGCATTGCCGGTTTCGCGGCGCTTTGGTATATCGGTGCCCGGATCTGGAAACACCTGGCAGCGGCTGAACCGATCGATGTTTATCCCTTGTTGCGGCCTTTCGCCATTGGTTTTTGTATCGCTGCTTTCCCGCTGGTGCTATCCCTCATCAATGGCGTGCTGCAACCGGTGGTTACCGCTACCGAAGGCATGGTGACCAATACCAACCAGGCCATCGCCCGCCTGCTGGCGGATGGTAAACCTGATGCCGCCGATGTTTCGCCGAACGATGCCAATTCAGATCCTGACAAATGGTATCAATACAGTCACCCGGACGGTACGGCTACCGATGCCGGCAGCAGCAATCCGATCTCCGATGCCTTTTCCGGCTGGAGCATCAAGAACTGGGCCAGAAAGTTTATCGCCGAAGTCCTGAACGTGCTCTTTCAGGCAGCGGCGCTTTGTTTGGACACCATCCGCACCTTCAAGCTGATCGTACTGGCGATCCTCGGCCCGCTCTGTTTCGGCCTGAGCATATTTGAAGGTTTCCAGCATAGCCTGAAGCAATGGCTGGCGCGCTATGTCAATGTATTCATGTGGCTGCCCGTCGCCAACATCTTCGGGGCGGTCATTGCCAAGATCCAGGAAAACATGATCATCGGTATCCAAAACGGTGCGCCGGATCCCGGTGACCAAAACACGGCTTACCTGATCTTTTTACTGATCGGCATTGTCGGCTACTTCACCGTACCGAGCGTAGCCAACTATATCATGAACGTCGGGGGGCATGCCCTTTTCAACAAAACCAGCGCGCTGGCTTCGATGGCGGTCAGCTACTTCAGCGGCCCGGTCATGCAAAGTTTTAGCCGTGGCAGCAACGCGCAGCACAATCAGCAAACCAACCATAACCAATCGGGCCATACGCAGAGTTATCATAAAAGTAAGCTCAGCGGCAGCCCGCCCAAAAAATAGCGAACCATGTTTAAGAAAATGAAAAATTTAGAAACGGCCTTTCAGCATGTGCGCGGTTTTACCATCGCCATAGTGATCGGTTCATTCCTGACCATCGGCTTTATGGCCTGGCAGGAAAAACAAAGATCCATCGCCCTGCAAAGCAAGGTTTACATCATCTCAGGCAACACCGCCTGGTCTGCTGTTGCGGTCGATAAAAGCGCTTACCTGCCGATGGAGATCCGCGGCCATGTACGCGCCTTCCATGAAGCTTTTTTTTCGCTGGACCCGGATGAAAAGGTGATCAGGCAAAACCTGGCCAAAGCGCTTTACCTCGCCGATGGCTCCGCTAAAAAGGTGTATGACAGCTTATCCGTCAGCGGCTATTATTCCGGCATCATCGCCGGAAATATCAGCCAGCGCATCAACGTGGACAGCGTGCAGGTCGATACCCGCGCCACGCCCTATCATTTCCGCTGCTATGCCACGCTGCACCTGATCCGCTCCACCAGCAATGTCCGCCAAAGCCTGATCACCGAAGGAGACCTGCGGGAAGTGAGCCGCAGCGACAACAACCTGCTCGGTTTCCTGATCGAGCATTGGAACACCATCGAAAACAAAGTATTAACCGTGAGCAATCACTAACCAGGAATTCATATGAAGACAAACAACATCAGTTTACAAGACCAGCGCAAAAGGAAGATCCTGCTGGCCATGCCGCCCATCGTCTTTTGCTTTACCACGATCTTATTCATGGCTTTTGGCGGCGGCCAGGGCGAACAGGCCAAAGCCGCACCTAATAAAGGGCTGAGCATGAAACTGCCATCGGCCATTATCGCGGAAGATCGAACCGGCGACAAAATGAACTTTTACGATCAGGCCCATGCGGACTCCTTAAAAAAGCAGCAACTCCGCAGGGCCGACCCTTTCGCGCAAAGCAAAACCGACAGCATGAACCGCCTTCCCGGGGCTTACACCGGCGGTGTTTTTTCCCCTCATCAGCCCGCCCTTGTCGGGAACGATTATGGCAGCAGCAATAGCAATAGTGATCCGGCTGCTAACGAAGCGAAGATCAGCCAAAGGTTAAGCCAATTACAGGCCGTGATCAATAAGCCGCAGCCATCACCCCTTACACGACCAGTCAAAAAGCCGGTGAACGCTATCCCGGACTCCTTGCTGAAACCAACCGCAGCTGCGGAAGATCCTGAACTGAAGCAGATGAACGGGCTGCTGGAAAAGATACTGGAAATCCAGCACCCGGAACGGTTAAAGGCTTCGGAGGAGAAAACGGGTGCTGTACCGGCAGTTAAAAAGTTCCGGGCGATACCGGCGGTGGTGGACGGTACGCAAAAGATCGTGCAGGGGACAGTGGTCTGTCTAAAGTTAACGGATACGGTGACGCTCGGCGGGCAGTTGTATGCCAAAGGCCAGCGCATCTATGGTAGTGGTAATCTTTCCCACCAGCGCTATACGCTCATTATCAAAAGCATCCATGTGGGCTATAACTTCTACCCCGTTGACCTGACGGTATTTGACCAGACAGATGGTCAGGAAGGTATCAGCGTGCCGGAGGCGGTAACCGGCGATGCTTTACGCGATGGTGCGACAAGCGGGGCGCAGAATGTGGACATGATGAGCTTCGATCCCTCGATGACGGCACAATTAACGACGGCCGGGATCAATACGGCCAAAGGGCTTTTCAGCAAAAAGGTCAAACGGGTGAAAGGAAAGATCAGGGACGGTCACCCGCTGCTGCTCCGTGATAACCTGGAAGTTAAAACGATGCACTAAACTGTCAGCTATGGACCTCACAGTGAAAGAACAACTGAAAGAAGCTTTAGACGCAGCTTTGGCCAAAGGCACACCCTGGGTTGCTTTTGATAAACAGCCGGAAAAGGAACTGCATATAAATGACCTGCATTTCTTCGCTTCAGCAAGTGCAGCCGAAAAGTTCTGCGATGACGCTAATGGCGAATGGGACTTTGTGGAGCAGATGTTCAATTTTAAGAATTACCACTATCTGTCCGTCGCGGGCTTGCGGGCTGAACTTGGTTCGCGTTTGGATAAGCAGGTCAATATCGAAGCCATCGTTCATGAGCTGGCCGCGCAAAACCTGCACCTGCTGGCTGGTAAAACTATCGGCGACCTGGAAGGTGCTTTAGCTGCTGGTCTCCACCATCCCGTTTGTCGTCAGCGACAGATCAACCCGTTAATGGCAATCGCCGATTATACCGTTCTCGGCCATAAGCATACCGGCGGACAGGTTTACGAGATCGGCCACGCCGTGGCTATAATGAAAACATTTGGCAGTTACAAGGACGCGCAAACCTTTTTGGAGCGTTCGGTACACGATAGTGAATTATCCGATAAAGGTTTGGATTATGTGCTGGTCGGGCATTTCCATAACCGGCAGTTGCAGGTGGATGTGGAAGGTCATGTCCTGCCGCATGCCGGTCTGACGCTTTTAACCGCGGTACATAACCATGAACACGGCCACGATTACCACGAAGTGCAGTCTTTATTTAAACCCGCTACGGTCACACAATATTTCTTCGCGGGGTTACGTGATGGCAGGCCGGCGCTTTTCAATGACAAACTGGAGCCTACGGCAATCGGCCAGCCCCAGCAGCCATTTTACCCCGCTTATTATAAACACGATTATTTAACCATTAAAAATTCAAGCATTATGAATGAGCAAAGTTTTGATTATGTAAAAAACCAATTGTTTTACCTGGGCTTCGGCGAAGAGATCGCCAAACCGCTGCGCGAGAAAATGGAAAAGAACCTGACGGAATTTGAACTGACGCATGTGCGCAAGTTCGGACAGGATGAAACCCATTCGGTATTGCATTTCTCTAAAGGGGATCAAAAGGATAAGGACATGACCTTTTTTAACCGTGCCGATGTGACACTGAAACAACCCGGCCGGGAAGATCTGACGCAGACATTCTTCTATGGCAAAGACTATAACTACACGCTGCAGGAGCGCTATAACATGATGAATGGCCGGGCTGCTTACCGGGAGCAGCCTAAAGTAGCCCCAAAAGAGGAAAACGGCGAGACGAAGATGAAGCCGACCGGTGAAACTTATTTCGGCTGGCGCGCGCTGGATTTCAAGAATGCGGATAAGTACGGTAATTTTTTGCCTAAAACGATGTTCTGGAACCATCAGAAGGAAATAGGCAAATATCCGATCAAGGGGATCGAAGAGAACTATGATAAGCAAAGGCTGATCGGAAAACTGGAAAGGGGTAACAAGGTAGATGTGACCCTGTTAAGGGACGGGCATGAGACGCCTGCTAAAATGGTAGCCAATCCTAAAATGGGGCGTCTGGATTTTTACGACAGCAACGGGCAGGTCCTGATCGTCCGCAAAATAGAAAAGCAGGCGGTTGAACAAACCCGGCAAAAGGAGATGACGCCGCAGGAAGTGCAGAAGGCGGCTATTGCCAGTGCGGCGGAACGAAAGCAAAGTGAAGGCGCTACGGAACAAAAACAAGAGCAGCGCCGCAGACAGGGTGTTCGCGTTTAAGAAATGGAAAGCTGCAAACCTTTGGCGATATTCTTCGAAGCGATCAGTCGTGATGCGCGGATATGCAGTACCCATATAGGTTTGTTCGCAGCCATTTTGAATTACTGGCAAGTCAATGGCTTTCCTGTACCAATGCGGGCATATGCCCATGAGATTATGCCATTGGCTAAAATAGCTGCCAGCACAACCTACCACAGATGTATCCGGGATCTTCATGATTTCGGATATATCTTTTATGAACCTTCTTACAAAAGAAATCAACCCAGTAGTATTTATCTGAAAACGGAAATGAGCGATGATGAATAAGATAGAGGGCATTTGCTTTGAAAGCGACGCATTTTTAATTTGATTGCAGCGGTAATCGAACGTTTCAAGCCATCGAAAGATTACCCCCGGACAAATGGATTTCCGGCCCCGAAGCGATGCGGATGTTGCGGATCAAGAGTAAAACGACATTACAGAAAATTGCAGGCCGAGGGACGCATCCGGTTCAGCCAGCCCGACCATAAGAATATTTTATATGATACAATCTCGATAATGGAGTATTTGGAGGATTTTATATACGGACCTTTTGAGACGCTCAAAAACAAAAAAAGGCAGTGAGGTCACTTCCTTTTTTTTATCCTAATGCGTTCTTAAAATCCGACCACTGCGTCTAAAGCCTCATCAGCTTTTTGATGAGAAAAATTAAGGTCGCTAAAACAACCTCGTCAAAGGATGCGGCACCGGTTGATACATTTAAATACCGTGTTAACAAACGTTACAGGATCTTCCCAATGACAGGTATTGCCTATACAACTAACTCATTTCAGGATGTGGCGAGCAGTTCAGATGGCGCGTCGGCAGGTAAGGTTACTCAGGAGCAACAGACCCATTTTATCATCGGGCTTAAAGTCTTCTTTAATAAAACAGATATCCGAAGTAACAAATTCTTCTTGGGTAACGATGCTTATGGGAAGAGTGTGGTCCTGACGAGACTACACTTTGATGCAGCAGTAGATATCGTTTCGCCGCTGAGGAATATTTATACCGGCTTAGGTCTTGATCTAGGGCCTGGTGTCAGCTTAAATGGTGGCGCGGTTTTCAATAAATACAATTACAATTTGTATTCGAACGGGCAAAACACCATAATCAAAACGCTTTATGGCACAGGGGCTTATATCGGTTTAACCACTGACGTTTCTGTTGTAGCCGACCTCTTTAAACTCTTAAACATAAGCAAATGAGAAACGCACTAAATTTGATTGCCACAATTGCGGGATTTGCAGCATTGACTGGCTGTGATAAATACAAAGATGTACAGGCAGAAACGAGAGTGACGGGCTTTACAAAATTACATGATACACTGCGAGGGAAATTTCCGGTTGCCGCGCCGGGCAAGCTGGTGTATTTAAACCAGGGTACGGATGTATCGAGTTATATTTTGCAAACCAATACCGATTCTTCAGACTATTTTTCATTCAATTATATTCAGAATCGCACGAGTACAGCTTACGTACGTTACACAAGCAATGGAACAGAGTTTTTCGGTCAAAAGATAATCACCAGCACCAATAAAGACAGCGTTTTGCAGATCAGCGTCTATCCAACATTTTATAATGCCATCAGTATTCAGTTTAACGATACCAATAAACGGCCGATTTCAAATCTTGCTTTTCGGCTTTATACTAGTTCTGTCTACGCCGCCGTAGATTTTTCCAAACATGCGTATTTAAGCGGTACTACGACAGGGGCTGGGTTATATACCCAATACAACGTTCCGGCAAATATGTATTACATCGTGGCGAACGATAACGTCGGCGGAAAGGCAATTAAAACGCTGGATTCTTTGAATGTCAAATCGAAAGGGATTTTCAGATTGACAACTACCGTCAAATGATACTAACAATTTTAACCGAAACTCTTGGCTAAAACATGCTCGCCTAATTGGAAAACGATTGGAAGTTGAGACTCTTTTTTGGGTTTTTTGGATTCAAAACATGCTGCAAGTTCTTCCTTGCTTAACTTGTAGTCAAGAGGGAGCCACGTCTTATTTTTTGGTGGAAAATAGACGTGTAATTTTAAAAGGATCTGTGCCGTTTTTGAGGGCGCGCCTGGTGTCCAGGTTAGTGGAACTTCAGCTTTCATAACTAATCTCTCAAGGTTTTGAAGTGTTTTTGACAACCAATCAGTGAGTTTTTAAAACACTTAAATATCTCAATTCTAATTGATTAGCTGGAATTAAAATGCGAAAACTTTGTATAGAATTTTGCAGAAATAAACACAAACTCAAACAAACTTCCGCAAATTCCGCACAGCCTAAAAAATATAAATTTCTGATAATCAATACATAACAAAACATTGCAAAATCAAAAAAAGGCCTTTTTTGACTGTTAATCAGAGGATCGCTGGTTCGAGCCCAACCTCGGAAGCATAAGGAAACGCAAATATCATTCGTTTCCTTTTTTTATGCCCGTTACTTTTGGGCAATAAGATAGTTATCCAATTCTAAAATCGGTTCGATAATTTCACGGCAAGCTTTTCTGATTTTTGACTTGGGACCTCAAAAAGGGTGTTTAGATGTGCTTAGAAGTTCTTTTCCTATGATTCGATTTTTCGTTAAGGATCATAACGTTTTCAGCATCATTTATTTTGTTGTAAGCTGTAGCAATATGATATAGGAAATCCAATATTACAGAAGCCTCATTATCATGACTTCAATCTTGTTTTTGGCTAATATAGCAATTGCACGCTTTGCTGAAATCCTTTTATCTTTAAAGTTCGGTGCATTATAAATTGTTTCTTTCATCGGTAAATAGTTTGATCACTTTTTAAGTGTTAATATTTTCGACAAAGGTTTATTCAAAATCAAAGAGAAATCGCCTGTACTGAAATCAATGTTGGATGGCGGAATCTGATTAATAATATGCTTTTATCAGCAATATCTAAATTCGAAAATCCCTGAAAGATATTTGAGATCGATCTATCTCCAAGCAGTAACTGCTCATCAATGCTTTTCAATTTATTAGTCACAGTATTTAGTTCCTTTTTTAAATATTCTGAACTTGTACTGTGTTCCTTTTTTATTTCACTGTAATCATCATATTTAAGCATATCCGATACAAACAACTTTCTTGCTTTAGCTATAAATAGCTTTTGTTCCTCTATCTGCGTTAATAATACTGAGCGCCCGTTCAAATAGTCAGTTTTATATGTAATAATATTTACATCCTCCAGGATCAATGAAAATAACTCGACGGCACTGGAAGATAGAATTAGGCGTTTAAGCTTGTTCTAATACGGGCTTGAAGCGAAAAGAAATTTGTATAAAAATGAGGGTATGAACTTTATATTTATTTTATGGGTGTATAGCTTAAATGCATGAAAGGTAAGTGGCTATTAAAAATTCCTGTCCCTGATTTTTACCCTGATACAAGCTGTCCTGTAATTGATCTTAGAAAAATTTTATTGACGATCTGCCAGGAGATAGACGAGGTTGGGAAAGATAAATGCCGGACAGGAAAAACGGCTGACCTTATTCCGAACGCTATCTATTTACTGGACAGGTCAAGCTGGGCTTGAACTTTTTATGGGAAATATTATATTTTTTTGCGAAATATTTAATTTTTCTTATATTGCATCAATATATATCCTAATCCATCACATTTATGAATAGCAAAGATCCACAGTTAAATTTCCTTTATTCCTATTATCTACAGTCGCCGGCGCTGTGATTCACTGATTTTGAATTGGCATTGCCATTCGTCGCACCATGCCGCTTTCCATTTCTCCTTAGACCTCTTGTAGGTTGTGATACCTGTTATTGAAATTTTAAAAACCATATCGACCTTATCCCTACCATGAAAAGAAAATCAAACCGGGTCAGCTGTTTGCTGTCGTTGTCAGTGTTGCTGTCCGTTGTGCCACACATGAATGCTTTCGGCCAGAGTGAGCTAACGGGAGATGTGACAGGGACGTTGGCAGCGGGTTCTTACTTCAGTTATAACAATATTGTATTGAAGCCCGATTTTGTTTTTACGGCAGGAACGGGCAGTATTTTGAATTTATACATCGCGGATTCGGATTGCCAGACGCTGTCGGCGATACCCAGCGGTGGTCGTAACTATATCATGACCTCTGTACCCCGTGCAGGAGGAATGAAAAACTCCGGGTTCGGGCCAAATTCAGGGGACCTCGCGAACAGGAGCACTTGTGAACTGATGCAGACGGTGCAGTATTTTGATGGTCTGGGGAGGCCTCTTCAAACTGTGCAGGTCAAAGGGAGTGCAGGGGGCCGGGATATCATCCAGCCATTTGCTTATGACCCATATGGCAGGGAAGCGATAAAATATCAAACTTACGTTGCTGCTCCGGCGAGCAGTAACGGAGGGTATCAGACGATGGCACTTGCGGACCAGGCCTCGTTCTACAGTAATCCTTCGGGCACCTCTTGGAATGCTCCCGGAGTAAGGTCAACGTCTTCGGCTTTCAGCCAAACCTTGTTCGAACCTTCTCCTTTGAACCGCGTAACAGAACAGGGTGCTACCGGCTCGGATTGGCAGCCATCTGGTACTAACGGTCATACCGTTAAAATGATTTATCTGACGAACAACGCTATCGCATTAAGCGATACCAGCAACACCTACCTGGCTATGTTGTACCGGGTTGGGGCGGATGGAAGCCTTTTATTGGGTAATAACGGGCAGAACAGTTATCCAGCAGGCAGGTTATCCGTTATGGTTAGCAAAGATGAGAACTGGAAATCAGGTTCCGCCGGCAAAAGCAGGGGAGGGACGACGGAGGAATATAAAGATCTGGATGGACGTGTCGTGCTAAAGCGTGCTTTTAATTTTTCCGGCACATTGCAGATATTGTCAACCTATTATGTATATGATGATTTGGGCAATCTATGCTATGTCCTGCCTCCCGGAAGCGGTGCAGACGCCGGTATTACCAGCGCTTCAAACAAGGCAACGCTGGATGGTCTTTGTTTTCAGTATAAATATGATGAGCGCAACCGACTGGTTGAGAAAAAGATACCGGGAAAAGGCTGGGACTACCTCGTTTATAACAAGCTTGACCAACTGGTGGTGACACAGGACGCAGTACAGCGAAGCAAGATCCCTTTACAACAGGCGACCTTTACAAAATATGACGCATATGGCAGGGTGGCATTAACCGGTGTTTATAATGTAACCAACACTACCGTGGCAGGTCAGAATTACCGGCTGAGTATGCAGCTGGACGCGAACAGCCAAACAACACTTTGGGAAAGCCGCCTGTATGCAGGCACGGACGGCACAACGGATTACACGAGTTCGGCATACCCGCAAACAGGTTCGACACCGTTGGTGATCAATTATTATGATGATTATTCCGCTATACCAGGCCGTCCGGGGATCTATACGCCGGCAATTTACAGCAGTCAAACCAAGGGGTTGCTTACGGCTAGCCGGACATCTGTGCTGAGCGCACCTGCAGTACAACTGCTGACAGTGCATTGGTATGACGACAAGGGGAGGGAAACGGGTACTTTCAGCCAGCATTATAAAGCTGGCCAGAACACTATCCGGAATTATGATGCTGTGACCACAACCTATAATTTTACAAATGCAGTAACGACCAGCACGCGCAAGCATTATATCTACGATGTTAATCAGACAGCGGCGCAACTGAAGCTGACCATATGGAACAGCTACCTGTACGACCATATGGGGCGCAAGTCGAAGACCTGGGAGCAGATTACGAATGCGGACGGTGTAAATAACCTTGCTCCGGATACTAAGACGCTGATATCTAAGCTCGATTATAATGAAATCGGACAGGTATGGAAGAAAAAGCTTCACAGTACAGACAGTGTGAATTTTCGCCAGACAGTCAGTTATGGTTATAATGAGCGGGGCTGGCTGAGCTCGAGCTTATCTGACCAGTTCAGCATGTATCTGTATTATAACGATGCGCCGCTGGGTAAGCAATATAACGGCAATATCGTTAATCAGGTATGGCAGGCGGCTGGTGGCGCGGCGACTACATACACCTATAGTTATGATCAGTTGAACAGGCTGACACAGGGACTTTCAACAGGTGGGTATAATGAGAGCAATATCAGCTATGATCTGACCGGAAATATGATAACCCTTAACCGGTATTTCGGAAGCAGTGTGACATTGATCGACCGGTTGAGTTACACCTACCCGCAAAATTCGCAGCAACTGGGAAGCGTGACTGACGATAGCGGGAGCGGCCAAGGGCAAAAAACGGGTAAAGCGACCTATGGCTATGACCTGAACGGAAACCTGACTTCGGATGACAGCCGCGGTTTACCGCTGAACGGAATTACTTATAATATGCTCAACCTGCCCGAAAATATTGCAGTGCTGAACACCCAGTTTACTTATGATGCCTCCGGACGAAAATTACGGAAAGTTACAACCGGAGCGGGTGCAACGACCGTTGAATACATCGGCGGTATTCAGTACAATGGTTCCGCAGTGGATTTTGTTGAAACGGAAGAGGGCAGGGCGATTCCGAACGGCACCACCGCTTATAATTATGAATACACTTTAACTGACCATCTTGGTAACAGCAGGGTCAACTTTGATACCGGGACGGGTTCCGGAGTGCGCCAGGTGCAAACCGACGACTATTATCCTTTTGGTATGGAAAGCAATGGCACGGTACTGGGAACAAAAAACTTGTATCTTTATAATAAAAAAGAGCTCCAGGCGAACCTGAATATGTATGACTATGGTGCCAGGTTTTATGACCCACTGATCGCGAGGTGGAACGGCCCGGATCCTTTATCCGAACAATACCGGAGGTGGTCTCCCTATAATTATGCCATGGACAACCCTGTCCGGTTTATTGATCCGGACGGTATGAAGGTGCTTAATGCTGACGAAAAGAAAAGGGATGAAGCAGTGCAGGATGTTACAGCCAAGACTTTAGGTGCTTTAGGTTTTGGCCCGAAAACGGGAAAACATGATCTGAAAAAAGCGATGAACGCCTTTAAAAGCGCTGAAAAGGCATATAACCATACGAAAGAAAGCATTGATAACTTTAAAAAAGTAGATCCCGCAGGGTTTGCCAAAGCAGATAACCTCACTTACAAGGACGCCGGCGGAAACACGCACAACCTGGATGTCTTGGTTTCAAGCGGAAATGTAAGCGATGTGGATAAAGGGAAGACCGAATATGGTGTTAACACAGAAACCGGAATAATCTCCAATGATGCAGTGCAAACTACTCTTGATCTGAATGTAGCTACGGATGCGAATGTTTTTGCCCATGAACTCGGTCACGGATTTGCAATGGCCGCAGATCCGATTGGATATTTGAGGGCTGTGCAGAATGCCGGGCCAAACTTTGATTGTCAGGCGCCGGGGAATAGTCAAAGCCCTATTGCAAAACCGGCATTGGATATGCAGCATCAATATGATTCTAATTTGCGAATCTTAAACCAAGTCAGGACGATCCTGTCGAACCTGCCGATAATAAGATGATTTTTTGCCTATGAAAACCAAAATTGGAATTACGTTTTTCCTGGTCTTTTTTTTGACGTTCAATAAGCCCTTGAGCGCCCAGCAAACGACCGATGCCGGGTTTATATTTAAAACCTGGTTATTTTTGGAACATAAAAATAATAAAAGCAGGTACGCCACTGAATATGCAGTGAAAGATTCTGCTTTGTTCGATTTATTTCAAAATGGGTTAGCGCTTAAGTTTGATACGCTGAGAATGAATGGTTTTGGGGCAGATTATATATTTCTGGCCGTATCCTTCACGAAAAAAGCGGAGCCCTATAAACGGTCCGTGGTTTATAAGGCGCCCAAAGAAATCGGATATATAAGTATTGCCGTAGACAATTGTCAGTCCTATGTGATCTGCCTTAATAAATCAAAGGGTACAAGCTACCGCCTGAGCGGATTTTCTGGGAACGATTTCCTTGGTTTCCTTCATGAATTTCAGGGCGACTATCGGGCAAGCAATGGTGAGGGGATATCCGTCAAAGAGTTTTTAAGCAGATGTACCGTAGCAACCCTTGACTTTGCCTGTTTATATGAAGGCCTGACTGAAAAAAATAAAACTGGAGACATATATCCTTGTCTGCGGAGTTGCTCAGATGCGACGGTAACAGTCCATTGAGCCCGCAGACCAGCTTCGGAAACAGAACAGCAGGGTTTTTTGTATGAGCAGTTTCCGATCGCAATGTATGATATAACGAATTTAGAATAATTGTAATATGATCACCTTATCACGACAATTTTTACAAGGCGGTAAACCGTCGGTATTCCCGCAAAAGCAGAAGGTTACGGTATTAACACTCTTATCATTCCTGTCCCGGTTTCGCGGTGTTAGAAACAGGAGGTTTCTACACCCGAAAATGAAAACCTGGACAGGTTGGCTTCCAATGTTTTTACTGGGATGCCTGTTTTGTAATTTGGTAAAAGCGCAGAGTTACGAATTGGTGAATATACTTCCGCCGGCACCAAATGCGGCTTCCCTCAGCAAGTATGCAGGCGTCAACACCGGGCTTTCGTCGGGTTCTGCAAATTTTTCTGTGCCGCTTTTGACCTATACTTCAAAAAGTGTAAGTTTTCCAATCGCCATAAATTATGCCACCAGTGGTTTTAAGGTGGATGAGATCGCTTCCCGAACAGGTAATCAGTGGTCTTTGAATGCAGGCGGAATGATCAGCCGTACTGTATTCGGCAGTGTGGATGAAACATCGGCAAGGATCTATCCCAAGCCTTCTCTTGGAGAGTCAACGGAAACCGATCTTTTCATGTTCGAACAAAAATTGTCGAGTACACTACCGCTCGAAGGTGTGGGCCCTAACGGAGCGGTCGACGGCCAACCGGACATTTTCAGTTTTAATTTTGATAAGTACAGCGGAAAATTTATTCTGGATACCATTGGCCCTAATCATACTTTACAGCCCGTAATGCTTGCCAATTCCGGTTTAAAAATTGTATTTTCCGGAGCTGGCTCGGGATTCACTATTACTGCACCGGACGGTATACAATATGTTTTTGGAGAAGATGCAATTGAAATGACGGCGGGGTCAAGTTCATGCGCCACTCCTTACAGCAGTAATGCAACGGCCTGGTACCTGAAGCGAATTATTCATCCGGACGGAGATGTGGCAACCTTTTATTACTCACCGCTAACTTATAGTTATAATACAGGCATAAGCCAGTCCGTTTATGCGTTTACCGGTTCGTCATCAACTGTTTATAATCAGGGATGCAATCCGCAGGGGTATGTTACCCGGCCTCAGCCCGCTAACAGCAGCTGTGTCACCACACTGGAGACTAAGGGTGTATTGCTGGACAGCATCACTTCAGCGCACGGTTATAAAGTGAAATTTGATTATGTCACGCGTGATGACGATAATGACCGGCTGATATCCGCAATCAATATATACGATCCGGGCCGGGTGAGATTATTAAAAAAATTCGCGCTTAGTTATACTTATGGCGGAGCGAGACCATTTCTGACAGCCCTTTCGGAGTATGACGGTGCCTCCCAATTGCTGTCGAAGTATAAATTCGGGTATAACGATATATATGCAGTGCCCGCATCTTTATCGTTTGGACAGGATTATTGGGGTTTTTATAATGGAAAATCTAACCTGACTGCTGTCCCCAGGTCGGAAGATCCTGGATTTCAGCAATCATTGCCTTCGGCAACAGCTAACCGTCATCCGGACCCGGTTTATGCGGCAAAGGGGCTGTTAAATGCCGTTACCTATCCGACCGGCGGTAAGGACAGTATTGTTTATGAGGGAAATCAGGCCTATCAAGTCAAAACTGTATATCCGACGCAACAAACTTTGAGCTATACAGCAACAAATAACACCGGAAGTGTAATGCCTGGCACCCAAATATCGCCGACTACCGCGGTAATATCGGTCTCGCAGCAGGTGACCTTTTACGGTAATTGCACGGCGCTGTCATCCTTGGCCAACAGCACGCGGCAGGCAACTATCCAGATATTGGATGCTAACAACAATGTGGTTGATAACGCACCGATTCAGCCGGGTAACTCTTTTACGAAAACGCGCATCCTTGATCCCGGTACCTATAAAGTCGCTGTCGTGTTATATGGCGACTATGTAAGGGGAAAGGTCAACCTGAGTTACTTTTCGGGGGCTGTTACCAATCAGCTCATGAATGTCGACATTGGCGGTGTAAGGATTGCAAAAATATTAACTTATGATGGCGTTTCCGCAAGTCCGATAATCAAAAAATATTTATATAATAAATTTTCCGACCCCTCCCAGTCCTCTGCTGAGACCGTAAATATCCCTTATTTTGAACGCCATATCAAATTGTGGGTACAATGTACAGGGGGCGGTCTATGTTATGACGGGATTCCGTTTGACTTTGATACGAGTACCTCCAGTGCGGCCTACAGCCTTTCAGTAACCCCCAGCCCTGCCACCTATGCCAATGTTACGGAGAGCTTCGGAGAGAATTTTGAAAATGGTGGTATAGAACACATCTTTACGGTTTCTCAGGACAAGCCGGCAGCCGTATTCAAGGGACTGTCGATATACGGTGTGCCAAGTGGAAATGAAAGTTACAAAAATGGAAAGGAACTTTACCAGGGGACGTTTAAGCTTCAGGGCGGGCAGCGTATTTACACACAAAAAGTCTATACGCACTATAAGGAAGACACTGGGTTCGCAGGGTTGTATAACGGCTATATCGGCACTGAGAACTATCATTTATACTGCACCGGTAACAATACCCCGGCTGCCATATTTTATCAGCGCAGAAACTATAACACCAGTTATTATTTTATTCATAGGGCCTGGGTTTATGCCGATACCGTTATTACTTTGAATTATGACCTGAATGGCCAGAATTACACGCAAAACATTGAAAGTTATCAATACGGTAATATGGGGAACGCACTGCCGACAACAGTTACTAAAATCGCCAGCAATGGTGATGTGCTGAAAACGGTTTACGCTTATCCGGCAGATTTTTCTACAAATGCTCCATATGATGCTATGGTGGCTAAAAATATAGTTTCGCCAATAGTTGTGAAAACAAGATATAACGGATCAACCAGCCTGGATGCCATCAAAACCAATTACTATAATTGGGGAGGGAATATTTTCGAGCCGCAAACGGTGAACTATCAAACGAAAAATAATTCGTATGAGACCCGTCTGCGCTATTATAGCTATGATAATATGGGAAATGCAACCAGCTTCAGCAAGGAGTCTGGACCTAAGATCTCTTATGTATGGGGTTATAAGGGTTTATACCCGATCGCAAAGGTTGAAAATGCGGAATATTCCGTCGTTGTTTCAGCTCTGGGGGGAGCGGCGGCAGTAGAAAACTTTAAGAATATTCCTAACCCAACCAATGCCCAGATTAATAGCTTTCTTTTACCCCTTCGCTCAAATATTGGACTAAAGGGCAGTTTGATCACGTCCAATACCTATGATCCGCTGACCGGTTTGACGACCTCCACCGATCCGAAAGGGGAAACGACGTATTACGAGTACGACAGTGCACAACGACTGAGCAATGTCAAGGATAAAGACGGCAATATCGTTAAACATATCGATTATCATTATCAGGGTCAATAGCGTATGACTGT
This sequence comes from Mucilaginibacter sp. 3215, assembly GCF_050433785.1. Classification (NCBI taxonomy): domain Bacteria; kingdom Pseudomonadati; phylum Bacteroidota; class Sphingobacteriia; order Sphingobacteriales; family Sphingobacteriaceae; genus Mucilaginibacter; species Mucilaginibacter sp. 3215. The sequence goes on along the minus strand of NZ_JBNPWO010000014.1, from coordinate 85,209 downwards.
TTACTATAAGGGACGGCAATGGCTTTGTTGATATGCCCGATAGATAACTTCCGCTATGTTTTCAGTTCGGACAATTCTGTTATCTATTTAGTATTCAATATTGCTAACAGAAATGGGCGAAACATCGTGACCGCTCACTTTGACGGCACTGGCGTACATTTTCGTTCCTGGGGAGGCACGATGCCTTCTTCGCCAACAACTGGCGGGATTTACCCTTTGGCTATTATTGCGGGAAACGTTGGCATCGGTATAGCGAGTCCACAAAATAAGTTGGATGTGAATGGTACTGTTCATGCCAAGCAGGTTCAAATCGACCTGAATGGCTGGGCGGATTATGTATTAAAGCCGACCTATCAGTTGCCTGCACTGAGCGATATAAAATCGTACATCGAGCAAAACCAGCATCTGCCGGACGTTCCTTCAGAACAAGAGATGGTCAAGAATGGACTTGATGTGAGTGAGATGAACAAGTTGTTGATGAAAAAGGTCGAGGAATTGACGTTGTACTTGATTGAGGACGAGCGAAAAGATAAGGAAAGAGAAAAAGCAAAAGACAAGAAATTGGAAGAACTCCGGAATAGAGTAGCACAACTTGAAAAACTGTTTCAAAATAAATTGTGAAGAACGGCTGTCATTAACCTTACCTTCATCAAACAATATGAACAACTTAAAAAATCTACTTTTATTAGCGATAGTTTTTTACTCGCTTAGCAGTTTTGCACAGATGAATGTGCCAGTTCAAACCTCGGGCTCGGGTCCATTGGGCTCAACGAACTCGCTTTTAACATTTACATCTGGGGCGCCCGTTACTGCCATACAGGAAATATGGGGGTTGAACCTTTGTGGTACCAATGTGCAGCCTGTTAAGGTTTTCGTCTTTAGAAACAAAAAAATAACAATCCATTGAATTATGATGAGAAGACTATTGGCCGTTATGGTTGTATCAATCGCCGGTTATTCAAACCTTTATGCGCAACAAAATGATTTTCCGTTGAATGGCGATATTAGAATTAATGCGGCAAAACCGGGTAATCACGGCGCTGGTTTCAGCGCGATCTGGATGCCGAACTTGGGAGCTCTGATGCCGGAAAATTCCCCGGATTATGCGAGCATCATGCTTACATCCAACGTTGTCAGGAACTCAACCACTAACGTCTGGGGATTTGCCGATGCTGCTATGCCTGCCTGGAAACTGCAAATGGGACATGGTGTCAATGTTGATAATTTCACCATTGTCCGCTCTGCGCCGCTAACCTACGCTGAACAGGTTTTTTTTAAGATTGACAAGATAGGGAACATTGGAATAGGTACTGCTAATCCGCTTAACAAATTGGATGTGAACGGTACCCTCCATGCCAAACAAGTTAAAATCGACCTTGTCGGCTGGTCGGACTATGTGTTTGAAAAGAATTACCAGCTGCCGGCCCTGAGCCTGGTTAAAACCTACATTCAGGAAAATAAGCATTTGCCGGGAGTTCCATCTGAGGCAGAAATGATCAAAACCGGGCTTGATGTGAGTGAGGCAAACAAGCTTTTATTGAGAAAGATGGAGGAAATGACGCTGTATATGATCGAGGCGAAAGAAGAAATAACGACTTTGAAAAAAGAGGTTAAACGGCTGAAAAGCAAATTGAACAAATAATGAAAAGAGTTTTATTACTGGCCATGACCGGTCTGACAGGGATCTATAGCGGATTTGCGCAAACAAAAACAGTAACGGTAGATGCCAACGACGCATTGAACAATAACACCAAGATCGTCGCTCAGACCTCAATCGGGCAGTCGTTCTTTGTGGGCCATCAATTGGGAAGTACGTATTCTTATCCGGGTGCCGGGATTTTCCGCGCCTGGACCGATCAGCCTTCCGGTTCAGCCAACGTCTACTACGATGGAGTGACCAACGGAGCGGTAAATTTTAGCGTAAGAGCTGATGGGCAGGGTTATTTTGCAGGGAATTTAGGGATTGGAAATTCAAGTCCTGATGCAAAACTAACAGTATTTTCGCCTACGCCATTGGGGGGCGTCGCTAAAAACGCAGTGCTGATAAGTTCAGTTGGCGGCACTTCTGGTTCCAACTACTTCAAAAATAACTTGTGGCTGGTAAGAAATTCTGCCGGAACAGACTGGTATACTACCAGGTTACATGACGGGATTTCAATTGATGTATCTTATTTAAGTCCGCAGATAAATACCCTGACATGGTGGGAAAGATCCCCTAGTGAGGATATTCAGTCGTGGGGATCTTTAGCCAATACTTACTTAACTATTGTTCAGGGTAACGTAGGCATAGGCATAACATCCCCACACAATAAACTGGACGTTAACGGTACAATACATTCCAAATCAGTTTTGATAGACCTCAACGGCTGGGCAGACTATGTATTCAAGCCAGCTTATCAGCTCCCGTCTTTAACTGCAGTTAAATCCTACATCGAGCAAAATCAACACTTGCCCGAAATTCCATCAGAGCAGGAAATAATGAAAAATGGCTTGAATGTGGTAGAAATGAACAAGCTGCTGCTAAAGAAGGTAGAAGAACTGACTTTGTACCTTATAGAACAAAATAAACGGATAGAAAAACTTGAATCACAAATAAATAAATCACATGAATAAAATATACATTTTTAAAGTAGTATTATTTTTGTTGGGCAGTCTTCCGCCTGATAACGATTCAAATGCTGCTAAATTGTAAATAGATGTTTTTGGCGGCGGCTGGGGCTCAGATAATACGGGCGTAACTGCTTACTATGTAGGCAACCGAGGCGGCATAGTTATTCCCCAGGTAACAAATGGAAACGCCACAAGCTCTTTTACAATAAAAGCCTATGCCAATCCAAATGGTAATACTGATATATATTGGATATTCCGGCACGCTTGACCATGCTGTTTCGTGCTCATTAGAGCAACGGGTTGTGTTAATGAATTTTAAATTTAGCAATCTAATTCAATAAGACAGCATGGTCAAAGTGTAACGGAACGTCCTGAACTTTTTTTCCGGAACGCATTGATCAAGGGTTCGGGAATATCCACCTGTTTCAAATTTCTGCTTATTTTCTACGCAAACGGCGTTTAAAAATAAAATTTTCTGCTTTCTCGGTTATCTCCGCGTCGGTTAGTCTCTTATGGGACATCAGCCAGCTAACGACCTCCTTTTTAGAGAATCTGACACCACCATTAGGAAGAACTATGCAGGGAATCTTTCCTGCGGATTTTAACTGGTAAAGCGTCTGGCGTGCATAACCTGTAGTTTTCTCTGCAACCTCATAGCCTCCTATTTCATCTTCGTCACTCGGTAATGGCGCTGGTAAAACTGTTGCTGCTTCTTTTAAAATGGTCAACAGATCTGATACTTTGAGATCTATTACCCTGGTGTTTTCATTGATATTCATTCAACCTCCGTTTTGGTTAACGGAAGCAAAAAAATAGAACAAAACAGACCTATACGACCGATTGGGCGGTATCGTATGAACGTAACTTACGTCACGCTTGGATACATTATAAAGTTCTATCCAAAACATTTATTCTTTTAGGATTGATTTATATACCTCGACATAATCATCGGGTAAGGTTTTAAATCTTTCATTCTCCAAAACAACAAGCCCTTTGTTTTGACCGATCATAAAAACGGAATGCAACAATCTTCTATGACTTTTTTTCAAAATATCCTCCGAAAGTGTTTTACGGTCTTTAATGCAGTATTTAAGGAAACCTGCCAGCGTTTTGTCCGGCGCACCGTTACGTATAATTTCGGTAAGCTCTATTTTTCCCTGCTCATTATATTTAAAAAGTGGCCCGCTTTTACTGTGCCTATTAAGGTCATCTATTAATTTTCTAAATGCCATTTCCTTTTCTCTTGCTGTTTTACCTTGCAGCCAAAAATCATAAAATGTCTGCGGCCTACTCAATAATTGAAAATCCACTTTTTCTATCTGACCAAGCGCAGAAAGTTGTTTTTTCCAGTCCTTGCTCCAAAACAGATAGAAAACAGCGTCGATATTTTTCTTGTTTCCGGCCGGAAATATCTGACCGATCAAGACGTAGCCGATAAAAGAGGTAATAATAAATCCCAAAAGACTTATAGCAACAAAATATGTACCATTAGAATAGACACCGAAACCCAAAAACAACAGGCCGATCAACAAAAATGACAGGCCATAGAAAATCATTAACAAGTAGTGAAAAATACTTACATTGATATAAAACAAGCGAAGCTTGTTAACCTCTATGGGGTTAAGGCCATCAAAAGTACCCTTAACCTGCAATAAACGTTCCTGGGTCGGCAAATGATGAAAACGGCCACTAAGTTCATCCTGCCAGTTTTTAAAACTTACAGATAAAAATAATTGAACGGGTAATAGCCAAATGCTTAATGCACCAAAGGTAATAATCAGCGGCAAGCGTATTCTCGGCACCAAAAGGTAGACCAGGGTAAAGGCTATTACCAAACCGATTTCAAAAAAAACCTTTTTCATATTCAAAGTTTAGGAAATTTCAACATTTCGTTTCGTTTCTTATCGTCAACAATTTTGGCATAGACTTGGGTCATTTCAATTTTACTGTGTCCCAGCAGTTCTTTCATGGTATATATATCGATTCCAAAAGTCAGGCCAATGGTTGCAAAAGTATGCCGGGCAGCATGGAAATGGAGATTTTTTTTGAGACCGGCTTCCAATGCCCAGAATTTTAAATAAACATTTACCACCTGACTTGTTGGCAAATCCCAAAACACTTTCTTATTTGTAGGATGCTTGACCACTTTTGCAATAATCATTTTCGCTTCATCGGCCAAGGGTACAGTAACAATTTTTTTTGTCGTTTTCGCCGGTCGAAATATTAGCTGATCGTTAACAATTTCGTCGTAACGCAATTTCTTAATATCCGAAAAACGCAAACCAGTAAAACAAGAAAATATAAAAGCTTCCCGGATCTGGCTGTTTCCTCTTTTGGGAACGAAATTAGCTAAGGTTCTAACTTCCTCAATAGTGAGCGTGGTCCGCTCCGAGTCTTCCTCCTCGATAATCCTAAAACTACTAAAAGGGGAAGTTTGAATAATCCCTTTAATTACCAGCTTATTGAAATGCTGCCTAAACACGGACATGTAGGCATTAGTTGTATTTCTGCTAACCTGATTAAGAAGGTAACTCTGAAACTTATCTAAAAATTCTTCATCTACTTCCTGGAATAATATGGTTCGTTTGGGGCAATACTTTCCAAGATGAATGATAAGGCATTCCAGTTTATAATTAAACTTCTTTGCAAGGCATTGATCAAGATAGTCCTGAAGGTAATAATTGATCTTAGCAGGTAGCTTATACCCATGCTCAGAGAAATTCAATTCATCCTCTCTTTTATTACGAAGCGCTTTAATAATCTTCATTTTTTCTTTATCAGTCTCGCTAACACGGCTTGCTGAATCAGAATAATCTTTATCCACATAAATCTTAAGGAACTCGTAACTGCGTTTGCCTTTACCCTCACCGGTATTGGAGTAGACATCCAAATAAACACTAAATTTGCCTGTACTTAGCTTTTTGTATCTAATAGTTACCATGAGTTATCATTGCCTTTTATTCGTTACTTTTGTTACTCGTCAAATCTGAATAGTAACACTCGAGTAACAAAAGTAACATAAAATAGAATAGAAATCAAAAGATTAGTGAAGCTAATAAACAATTTAAATATTGATAATCAACGCATTAATATCATTAATCTTTCCCATTCTTTATGGGACTACATTCTCTTAAAAATATGGCCGGTATTTACATACATATCCCCTTTTGCAAGCAAGCTTGCCATTATTGCGATTTCCATTTTAGTACATCGTTAAAGTACAAAGATGAAATGCTGCATGCTTTGATCAGTGAGATCAAACTGCAAAAAGGTTACCTCAACGGTGAAACCATCGAAACTATTTATTTCGGTGGCGGCACCCCCTCTGTTTTGGATGGCGATGAAATCAGCAGGATCATCAACACGCTAACCGAACTCCACACCGTATCTTCCGTGGCAGAAATAACCCTGGAGGCCAACCCCGATGATCTGAAACCCGACAAACTCAAAGCCCTTAAACAAACACCGGTTAACCGCTTCAGTATAGGGATCCAGTCGTTTTTTGACGAGGACCTGGTTTGGATGAACCGTGTACACCGCGGCCAGGAAGCCGAATCATCCGTAAAACGCGCCCAGGACGCCGGTTTTGAAAATATTACGGTCGACCTCATTTACGGCTATCCTATGCTCAGCGATACCAAATGGAAGCAAAACCTGGATAAAGTATTTGAACTTAACGTTCCGCACATATCTACCTATTCCATGACGGTTGAACCGCAAACTGCCCTGGCAGCTTTCATCAATAAAAAGAAGCAGCCACCCATGAACGAGCATCAAAGCGCCGAACAGTTTATGGTATTAATGGAGGCGATGAATGCACAGGGGTTTGAACATTACGAGATATCTAACTTTTGCAAGCCTGGCCAATATTCACGCCATAACTCCAACTATTGGAAGGGTGTAAAATATTTAGGGATCGGTCCTTCGGCGCATTCTTATAATGGCGATACCCGGCAGTGGAACATAGCTAATAATGCCAAATACATCCAGGCGCTCGAAAGCGGGAAACTATCGACCGAAACAGAGGAACTTACTGAAGCGAACCGTCTGAATGAATATATCATGACGTCGCTACGTACCATGTGGGGGCTTGAACTAACTAAGCTGAACCAGATAGCTAAAGGCGCATCAGACGAATTACTTAAAGCTGCCGCCGAATATCTCGACAGGGAATGGATCATACAAAAAGATAATGTTATTTATCTTAGCCCAACGGGTAAACTGTATGCCGATCATATTGCCGCCGGATTATTTTTCTAAACCTTTGAGGTTTTTTACAGTCAGTACTTTATTACAAAGCAAAATGGTTTTAAAAACTGTTTATATTTATCAAATCGTATTGTGTTATATACCTGCAATTATGAAAAAAGTACTCATTATCGCTTTATCGTTTATAGCTATTATAGCCCCGAAAGCTTTCGCCCAAAAAACTGTTGGAGGGACTGTTATGTCGCCTGCTAAAAATATTGTACAAAACGCATCCGGCTCAAAAGACCATACCACGCTGGTAAACGCTATTAAATCTGCTGGTTTGGCGCCTACCCTATCAGCGGCCGGTCCGTATACTGTTTTTGCCCCTACTAATGAAGCTTTTGCCCAGCTTCCTGCAGGCACAGTTGACAACCTGATGAAACCCGCAAGCAAGGCTAATCTTATTAAACTGCTTACTTATCATGTGGTGCCCGGCAAATTAACCTCGGCCGATCTGTTAACCAAAGTAAAAGAGGGCAAAGGCAGGTTGGAGCTTAATACGTTGAGCGGCGGTACACTTACTGTGATGTTGCAGGGTGCAAAACTTTACCTTGTTGACGAAAAAGGAGGCAAATCATTCATCACTATAGCCGATGTCGCCCAAAGCAACGGCGTTATCCAGGTAGTTAATTCGGTTTTGAAACCCAATTAAGTTAGTTGCAGTTTGTAGTGGCAGAAGCAGTTGGTAGTGGCAGTTGTACAAGTGGTACACTGATCAGAGGAAGATAGCCAAAATATACTTTTTTGATTACACTCCATGAGACTGCTCCTGCAACTTCCTACTGCCACTGCGGCTCCGTACTGTACTAAAATACAACTGTCAGCACAATTTCAAAATCGACACCAATCGTTTACATATTATTTACAAAGAATTAATTTTGCTCGTTAATTAATTTGTGAAAATGAGTATAACGCTTACACCTATTGATAGTGTAGACAATATAAGCAAAGAGGATTTTGTTAACAATTACTTAAATCCGCGTAAACCGCTTATTATCCGCAAAGCTACCGAAAGCTGGCCCGCCTTGCAAAAATGGACTTTTGAATACCTCAAAGAAACCGTTGGCGATCAAACAGTTCCGCTGTACGATAGTTCAAAAGCCGATCCCGCTAAAGCGATCAATGCCTCTGCAACGGAAATGAAGTTTGGCGATTATATCGATCTTATTCAAAAACAGCCTACTGATTTAAGAATTTTCCTGTTTGACCCAATTAAACATGCCCCAAAACTGCTGGAAGATTATCGTTCGCCATCCGATTTAATGGGTGGTTTCCTTGATAAATACCCCAATATGTTTTTCGGCGGCGGCGGTTCCGTAACATTTTTACATTACGACATCGACCTTGCGCACATTTTCCATACACATTTTAATGGCCGCAAACATGTAATGTTGTTCGACCAGAAATGGACCGAACGCCTGTACTGCATCCCCTTTGCTACCTACGCTCTGGAAGATTATGATATCGAAAACCCCGATTTTACCAAATTTCCGGCCCTTGACGGCATTGAAGGACAAGAGGCCATTTTAGAGCATGGCGATACCCTGTTTATGCCAACCGGTTACTGGCACTGGATGAAATACCTCACCGGTTCATTTTCGATATCGTTACGCGCCTGGGATAAATCATGGGCCATTAAAGCCAAAAGCTTGTATAACTTAACTGTACAGCGCAAGTTTGATAACCTGATGAAAGCCCGCTTTAAAAAGGATTATATGGACTGGAAAGAGAGCCTGGCTATCAAACGCGCTAACAACGCGCTTGTAGCAGGCAAGCCATAATATTAAGATATTTATACTACTTTGGGGTTTATTTCGTTATTTTGAATGCTTTTAAACGAGTAAGAAACAATATTGTAACTTTATTTTAAAATAAGCGTAATCCCCCTAAAGTAATAAACTATTATGTGCTTCATTCTTAACCCGATCGATACGGTTGAAAATATTTCTCCCGAAGACTTTAAGAAGAATTATTTAGACCCTCGTCGCCCGCTGGTTATCAAAGGGCTTACCAAAAGCTGGCCGGCCCGCGAAAAATGGACACCCGAATATTTAAAGCAGGTTGTTGGCAATAAAGTAGTGCCACTATATGATAACTCAAAGGCCGATCCGTCAAAACCCATCAATTCGTCGGCAACTGAAATGCCCTTTGATGAATATATCGACCTTATCCGCAGTAAACCAACCGAATTAAGGATTTTTTTCTTTAACATATTTAAGCAAGCACCGCAGCTTTTGGATGATATCGTGTTACCCAAGGACCTGATGGGGGGCTTTTTGGAAAGCATGCCCGCCATGTTTTTCGGCGGTTCAAACTCGGTTACTTTTTTACACTACGATATTGATCTTCCGCATATTTTCCATACCCATTTTGGAGGACGTAAGCATGTGATCCTGTTTGAAAACAAGTGGAAGCGCCGCCTGTACTGTATACCCAATGCCACTTATGCCTTGGAGGACTATGATGTACTAAATCCTGATGTCAAAAAATTCCCGGCACTTGACGGTGTAGAAGGTATTGAAGTTTTCCTTGAACATGGCGATACCCTGTTTATGCCAACCGGCTACTGGCACTGGATGAAATATGTGGATGGCTCATACTCACTCAGCCTTCGCGCATGGGATGCCAGCATAAGCCGTAAAGCGGCAAGCCTATACAACCTGGCCGTTAAAGGAGGTGTTGACAGTGCTTTAAAAATGATGTTTAAAGGCAAATATGCTAAATATCGCGAAGGCCTGGCCGTTAAATGGGCTAATAGAGAGCTGGCTGCGGGGAAACCTTTTTAAAGTCTGAAGTCTTAAGTTTTTAGTTTTAAGTCATGATATGGAGTAGCGATGGATTTTATCCATCGCTTTGTGTTTTATACCCAAGGCCGTGTCCCCACAGTCGCCTTGTTTATCAAATAATCCAGAGAACGCGTACATAGGAGATACAATCTACCAGCGCTCCAAGCCCAAAAGTTTTTTACCCAGATCGCTAAGCTCAGCTACCGGATTTTGCTTTTCCCGTTCCAGCGGATCGCCCGGAAAAGCGTAGCCCTGCATGGCTTCGCGGCTTTGCCAACTGTTAATGCGCCATTGTCTTAGCTCTTCATTGTCTTCCTGGGCGGGCATCATGGATATATACTGCGCTATACGCACTTTATCTGCACTGGTATTAGGTCTTATGCCATGCGGTTGCAAACTATTAAATATCAACAGATCACCTGCTTCCAGTTTCACTTTTACGGTTTCAAAACCGGTGATATCAGGTTTATAATGATCCCTATCTTCTGGTTGAGTTAATTTCCAGGTATCGTATGTACGATATAGTTCCGGGATGCATTGAAAACCACCCATGTTTTCATCAGTCTGATCGGCGAGGGCCAGTACGCCCTGCACATTTTGAGGTTTGGTTTCCGGGTCATAATCCCAGTGAATAAAACCTTTATATTCAAAGCCCGGCCTTAGCGGAAAGTTCAGATTGGCCCGGTCAATAGTTACCCATAGCTTTTCGGTGCCCCAGATATCGGAAAAAGCGGCATGTACTTTAGGATATTGCCGGTTATCCCACATAAACTGCTGATTATAAATTTCAACCATACCCGTGTTATTCAGCTCGCTCATTTGCATTTGCGCGTTGGGCTTTTTATACCAGGTGCTGATATCATTAGCATCCTTATCTTCATATTGCCACAGATAATTAGCTAATTTTTCAACTTGCACTTTAGGCACTGCATTTTTGATGATCACGTAACCGTTCTCTATCCAAAATTGCCAATCGGCCTCGCTAAGCACTTTCAGCGGTTCATTGTTTTTACGTTCATTAAGGCGGATCTGGCTTGATTTAGCGGTTGACGGATTACCGGGGATCTCTTTATGTGCATTAGCCGGCGTGGTTGCCATGGTCATGGCTGCGTTTTCGGTCTTCATTTTCTTTTTGATTTATAACTCAAATTTAGGTTGGCATGACAGATGGATTATCCTGTACAATGACCAAAATTTGCTCTACATTGATCATTTTATTTATCTTTACTAAAACCTAATGCTCAATATAGCATGGATAAGATACAGTTAGAGAAGATTAATTTTGAACCTGGCAAATCGTTCAAACTCTTTTCGCCCCGGCTTCGCAACACTTTTCTGTGGCATTATCACCCCGAATACGAATTGGTTTATGTTGAGGCCGATGCTGGGATCAGGCACGTCGGTTCACATATCTCCGGTTACACCCAGCATGACCTGGTGCTTATTGGCAGTAACCTTCCCCACCTTAACTTTGATTACCGGCTGTGGAGCGAATACCATCAGATAGTAGTGCAGCTAAAAGAAGATTTCATGGGAACGGCAATAGGCATCACTCCCGAATTTTCGACCATCGGGCAGCTTTTCAAAAAGGCCGCCAACGGCATTGCTTTTTATGGAGATACCAGGACTACAGCAGTGCGAAAACTGAAACTTTTACCGGGGATGGATTCTTTTCAGCAATTAATGGGGTTAATGGAGATCTTTAACATCCTGGCTGGTTCAAAAGAGTTTACGATTTTAAACAATGACGAGCCGAACCTGCAGTTTTTTTTAAAAGATAAGATCAGGATGGGGGCTATTTATGAATATATCGGCAGTAATTACAATCTTAAACCCGATGTAAATGTAGTGGCGGCTAAAGTGAACTTTACTACAGCGGCCTTTTGCCGCTATTTTAAAAAACAAACTAAAATGACTTTCACCGATTTCGTGAACCAATACCGTGTTGATGTAGCCAAAAACCTGCTCATGCAGGATAAAAACGTTACTGAAACCTGTTACGCTGTAGGATTTGAAAGCTTATCATATTTTAATAAACTCTTTAATAAAACAGTTGGAAAAAATCCCTCTGATTTTAAACGGAACTGGCTCGCTAAGGATTGATCTGAATAACGTATGTAAATATTGCCAACAGAATTATTCAGCCTGATTTTTTATAGTAATCCTTAACCGCATCGGGCAAAAGATGCAGGTATAAATCAGGCTCTTCCCTGATCCTTGCTGCTGGCACCGGTACAATTTTGCAGGGTTCGTCGTAAATAACGCTTTCACAATCCAGGAACCGCCCCATATAAGCGCCATAAGCTTCGGAAGCAAATATCACATCAATAGGCGGCAGTTTCTTTTTAAGATAGCTGGCCCAAAGTCTCGACATATTTTCTATCGAGTCACCCGCACCCGGCAGCATAGCTTCATCGTAGCTTAATAATACAGGTTTAACCTTGTCATTACCTGCGTAAGTTTTTTCGAGCCAGTCAAGCCTGATATTTCCATCAATGGGCTCATCATCGCTGGCACCAATAACCACAACAAGCTCATCACAATGGTCAAGCGCGTAACCAATCAAAGCCATATGCCCAATATGGAGCGGCAAAAACTTCCCAATTACTAAACCTCTTTTCATGCAGTAGTATTTTTGCGATCCGGTATCTTTTAAATTCCGCTCCTGAGAGAGGAATCGCTCATTTCCCACGCTTCCAAATCCCTATATCTATTCATTTAACTTTCATTTCCAACCGCTAATCTCCTTATGAGGTGTGGTCACAAACTATCTTCCACTCGCCCTTAATTTTCCTGAACCACAGCGTAAAATATCCTCCTGGCGTATCTTTTTCGCGGGTTAGTTTCCATCCGCCTAAAACAAAAGCGTTAGTTTTATCAAGTACCTTTAACTGTATAATATTGAAAGCCAGCTGCCCCATGGCGGCCTTATCAGGGTATGTTTGCTTATAATGATCAAGTGTTGTTTGCCAGCCATAGACAGGGGCCGTTTTCCCTACAAAAACCAGCGAATCTGATTTCCAGTAGGTTGTCATAAACTTTTCAATATCGCCGCGGTTCCAGGCTTCTTCCTGTGTATGCATTACTTTTAGGATGGCCTGCCTGTCCTGTGCAAAGCAATACACAGCCACAAGCATCAACGCTAAACTCAGTAATATTTTTCTCATATAATAAAGATAGCTTTTTGTCTGAACCTGAATTTTAAGAATTGCCCGAATTAACAGAATTAAAAAGAAAAAATTCAATTAATTCTTCAATTCGATTAATTCCGGTTCAGACAATACAGTATATTTGGATTTCATCGACACTAAAAACAACTTAACTATGGGAAATCAGGTATTAAGTTTTGGCGAAGTTTTATGGGATGCTTTTGGTGATGGAAAAAAAGCGGGCGGCGCCCCTATGAATGTAGCCAGGCATTTGGTACAACAAGGCGTAAAAACAGCGTTTGCGAGCTCTGTGGGTATGGATAACTCGGGCGATGGACTGATAGGCTTTTTAAAAAGCAATGACCTGTATTCGGACCTGATTCAGCAGGACGATGAATTTCCAACCTGTGAGGTTACCGTACAGCTTGATGAAAACAATACCGCTACTTATATTATTCCACAACCCGTTTCATGGGATAACATACAACCATCGGCTGCACTCACTAAAGCAGCCAAGGCAGCCAGGGCAATTGTGTTTGGCAGTTTGGCTTGCCGTACCGCTACTACCCGAGAAACATTGTTAAACCTGCTTGATGAAACCCCGGCGCTAAAAATATTTGATGTAAATCTTCGCCCGCCGCATTACACCCTGTCAACTATTGAAACATTGGTGGCCCGGGCCGACGTAGTGAAAATGAACGAGGAAGAAGCCAACCTGCTCATCGGTGGAAGTAGTGCTTCCCTACGCGATCAAATTGGCGAGTTCCGTTCCAAATACCATAGCCAAACCATTTGCGTAACCCGCGGCGAGCATGGTGCACTGGTATGGCACGACCATGAATTTTATGACAGTCCCGGCTGCCCGGTAAAAGTTGCCGACACGGTAGGCGCCGGCGATGCCTTCCTGGCAACATTTGTATCCGGCCTCCTTTCGGGAAAACCCATGCAGCAGGTGGTAGATAAAGCGTGCTCCGTTGGCTCATACGTAGCCAGCCAGCGAGGCGCCAACCCGGTATACCCGCCTGAGCTCCTGAATAGTTTGGCATATATTTAATTTCGGATTTGGGAATTGGGATTTCGGATTTGGTTTAATAGGCTATTGCTGCTAATAGGATATTCGAAATCAAAAATCTAATTGTCATACTTAACTAACAATTTATTTTATCACTTCCGCAGCAAAACTTTTCCTAAAAATATTCCGTTCCTTTATGTACAGAAAGGACAAAATATGCGTGGTTTTGGATTTTCCAAATTTAAGCCCAATCAAATCCCTAAAGGCGGATTTGACGAATTGTTAAAATTATTCCTCGAGTTGCTCAACTATACATCGGGCGATGCAGGCGAAGCCTTAGCCTGGCTCAACGAACTCGATAAACAATATAACCTTACCAACGATGATTATGGCATGGGCGATTTCATCGATGAACTAAAACAAAAGGGTTATCTTGACGAAAATAATGAGAATGGCGAGTTCCGGATTACGGCAAAAACTGAGCAAAGCATCAGGCAATCTGCCCTGGAAGAGATTTTTGGTAAGCTAAAAAAATCAGGGAAAGGCAATCACCGCTCGCCACAATCAGGCCAGGGCGATGAAAAAAATGCCGAACGCCGCGAATTTGAGTTTGGCGACAGCCTTGATCAGATAGACATGACCCAGTCTATCCACAACGCTCAGGTTAACCACGGTATAGGCGATTTCATGATGACCGAACGCGATCTTGAGGTAGAGGAAATGGACTACAAAACCCTTACTTCAACTGTGCTCATGATCGATATTTCGCACTCCATGATTCTTTACGGCGAAGACAGGATCACCCCGGCCAAAAAAGTAGCGATGGCCCTTGCCGAACTGATCCGCACCAAATATCCTAAGGACACGTTGGATATTGTTGTATTTGGGAACGATGCATGGCCAATAACCTTGCAGGATTTACCTTACTTGCAGGTTGGCCCTTATCATACCAATACTTATGCAGGTTTAGAGCTGGCTACCGATCTGCTCCGCCGCCGTAAAACGCACAATAAGCAAATTTTCATGATTACGGATGGTAAGCCAACCTGCTTAAAGGAAGGCACCAGGTATTATAAAAACAGCATTGGTTTGGACAGGAAAGTGGTTAACAAAACCCTTAATATGGCTGCCCAATGTAAACGGTTAAAAATACCTATTACCACATTTATGATAGCTAAAGACCCTTATTTGCAGCAGTTTGTTCGTAAATTCACAGAAACAAACGGAGGCAAAGCCTTTTACAGTTCCCTGAACGGTCTTGGTGAGTACATTTTTGAGGATTATATCAGAAACAGAAGAAGGACTGTTAGGTAAGTCTTTAGTCGGAAGTCCGACGTCTGGAAGTCTGAAATACGAATAACAACTGTCCTTAAATTAAAAATAAACATTCGGACTTGCGGACTTTCCGACTTCCGGACTACAAAAACAGAATGAGTAAATTATTAGATATAAAAACCCTCGGCCAGTTAAAGCAAACAGGCTATAAAAGCCGTTCGGTTAAAGACGAATTACGTGCTAACCTTATTGAACAGCTTAAAAAACGCGAAGGCGGCTTTGAGGGCATCATAGGCTTTGAAGATACTGTTATCCCCGATCTGCAAACTGCTATCCTGTCACGTCACAATATTTTACTGTTAGGCTTACGCGGCCAGGCTAAAACCCGTATTGCACGCTTGCTGGTTAACCTGCTTGATGAGTATATCCCATACATCGAGGGATCAGAATTGTTTGATGACCCTTACAACCCAATCTCCTGGTATGGTCATAGCATCATCACCCAAAAAGGTGACGACACACCTATAAGCTGGATCCACCGCTCTGAGCGCTATACCGAAAAACTGGCTACTCCTGATGTTACCGTGGCCGATTTAATTGGTGATGTTGACCCAATCAAAGCTGCCACCTTAAAGTTAACCTATTCGGACGAACGTGTGATCCACTTCGGTTTGATCCCACGTGCGCACCGCGGCATTTTCGTGATCAATGAGCTGCCCGACCTGCAGGCCCGGATCCAGGTATCGCTGTTCAACATCCTGCAGGAAAAAGATATCCAGATCCGTGGTTTTAAATTACGCTTACCACTGGATATCCAGTTTGTGTTTACCGCCAACCCTGAAGATTATACCAACCGTGGTTCGATAGTAACACCGCTTAAAGACCGCATTGAGAGCCAGATTTTAACACATTACCCGCGTTCGGTTGAGATTTCACGCAAGATCACGCAACAGGAAGCGTCCCTTACCGATGATCAGCGTATCGCTATTGAGGCTGATGGTTTGGTTAAAAACCTGGTGGAACAAATTGCTTTTGAAGCCCGTAACTCCGAGTATATCGACAAAAAATCAGGTGTATCGGCGCGTTTAACCATTTCGGCCTATGAAAACCTGATCAGTAATGCCGAACGCAGGATGATCATCAACCACGAAAAAACTACCTTTGTACGTATTACCGACTTTTTAGGTGTGATCCCTGCCATCACCGGTAAAATTGAGCTGGTTTATGAGGGTGAACTGGAGGGACCAGGCAAAGTGGCCAATATCCTGATAGGTAAAGCCATCAAAAGCTTACTGCTATCGTTTTTCCCTGACCCGGAAAAGGCTAAGAAAGCCAAAGCCCCTAACCCATATGCAGCTATCATTAACTGGTTTGGGGATGGCAACAATGTAGCTTTGGTTGATGATATGCCCATGCAGGAATACAAAAAAGCGCTGGAAGAAGTTGTGGGATTGAAAGACCTTGTAAAAAAGATCCACCCGCGTTTGGGTGAAAGCCAGCAATTGCTGCTGATGGAATTTGTACTTCACGGCCTGTCGGAATTTTCACAATTGAACAAAGGTTTCCTGGATAATGGCTTCGCGTTTTCGGATATGTTTAACAGTTTATTTAACTTGCAGCCCGATGACGATGACCTTGATATTGACGACGACCGGTACTAAATATATGGCGCTATATGATTTTTAAAGCGCTAAGTATATTGGTCTGGATAATAATTGAGCTGCTGGCCGACCGGTATGTTTTATACGGTATCCGAGGCGCGTTCAAAAAATGGCGATTGCTTCAATCAAAAGCATTCGCCATTTTTTATTGGGGCTTTTCGGCCTTGTGTGTGGCCGCGCTTTTAACTGCCGGTTATATTACCATAGCAGGTACGGGTGTACGCGCAGCCTGTTTGCTGGTAACATTTATCCTGCTCATCTGTAAATTTACTTTTATACCATTCATTTTTGCCGATGATATCAGGCGAAAAATTGCGCTGAAAAGGAAAAAAACTGATACCCCAATTCCTCTCTCAACTGCTCCTGCCGCTGCCACTAATATTGATGTCATTCCTCGTTCCGAGTTTCTTTTAAAAGCAGGCTTGCTTGCCGCAACCGTTCCCCTGGCCGCAATAAAAAAGGCCATGCCCGAAGGTTCGTATGATTATCATGTACTGTATCAAACTACGTATCTGCCTAATCTGCCAAAGGCCTTTGATGGCTTAAGGATCGGGCAGATCTCAGATATTCATTCAGGCAGCTTTTATAATAAAAAAGCGGTGCTCGGGGGGGTTGAAATGCTGCTGAAAGAAAAACCTGACCTGATATTTTTTACCGGCGATCTGGTTAACGATGAAGCATCGGAAATGACCAGCTACCAAGACATTTTCACTAAAGTAAAAGCCCCCCTCGGTGTTTTTTCAACCCTGGGTAACCATGATTATGGCGACTATGGCGACTGGAACTCCCCGGCGGCTAAAAAGAAAAATCATGATGACCTGATAACCACCCATAAAAACATGGGCTGGACCCTGCTCAGGAACGAGAACCACCGCCTTAAAATTGACGGTGAGGAAATAGGGATCTTAGGTATTGAAAACTGGAGCGAATACAGCCGCTTCCCCAAATACGGGCGCATGGACCTGGCCGTAAAAAACACCGATGACCTGCCGGTAAAGCTCCTGCTCTCGCATGATCCATCGCATTGGCGGGCCGAGGTATTACCTAAATATCCACAAATTGATGCTATGTTTGCCGGGCATACCCACGGCATGCAATTTGGCATACGTACCCCGCATTTTCAATATAGCCCTATAAAATATGTTTATAATGAATGGGCTGGTCATTACCAGGAAAACAAACAACAATTATATGTAAATGTAGGTTTTGGTTTTGTTGGTTTAACCGGCAGGGTTGGAATATTGCCGGAGATTACGATATTTACATTAAAAGCAGGCCGCGATCCCTCATTACCAATTTCCTAAAAGATCCAGGCAGAAGCTGCTATCCTTTTACCGATGAAGAAATTACTACAGTCTGTATTAGATTTTCTGCTCTTCAGTAATATTTTCATGTCGCTTTGTGCTGTAGCACAGGCCTTGTTAACCTTTCACTTAATAGGATCAAAACCAGTGTTCCCTGTTTTGGGCTTGTTATTCACTTCAACACTGGGTATTTACAATTTTTGTATCCTGATCACCAGGCCGGCCAAGCCCCAAAGGTCGCCCTATAGAAGGGTACGCTGGTTTTTTGCGCATTACAGGCTAATGGTAACGTTTACTATAGTCTCATTGCTGTCTCTGATCCCGCTGTTCTTTATCATCACTACCGAATCAAAGATCCTGCTCATATTTCTCAGTGTTTTATCATTTGGCTACGGTTTACCCTTGTTTAGTGTAGGCGATCATAAATTTGGTTTAAGAAATATCCCCGGTTTAAAACCGTTTTTAATAACCCTGGTATGGACAATGAGCTGTGTACTGTTCCCTGTATTGGAATCAATGCATAATCATCTAACCGATATCAGCATGCGCGATACTACAATACTCATAGCCAAGCGCTTTTTATTTATAGGTGCGCTGACAATACCTTTTGACATCCGTGATCTTTTTGATGACCGTAAAGTAGGCCTTAAAACCATTCCTGTAGTTTGGGGCAAAAAAAATGCTTATCTGTTTTGCCAGGTATTGCTCACCGGCTACATTGTACTCATGTTCCTGTTCAGGCAAAATGGCTTTAGCCTTGATTTCTTTGCACTCACACTTACTATGTTCCTTACCGGCTGGCTCATCTTCAGATCGGCCTGGGAAAAAAACGAGTATTATTACTTTTTTTATATGGATGGCGTACTGATCTTACAGTACGTAATTGTAGTAGTATTCAATGCTGTTAAATATTTTCTCCATTAAAACATGGCTGCCAATTATAATAACTCGGCATGGTTTTATGATCGGCTTTCAAAATTGGTATATGGCAGGGCATTAATAAACGCGCAAGTTTATTTATTAGGCTTTATTCCACCAAAAAGTAAAATCCTCATCGCCGGCGGCGGAACAGGCTGGATCCTGGAGGAGCTCGCCATAATATACCCGGAAGGCTTAAACATCACTTACGTTGAAATTTCGGCCAATATGATTGCACTCTCGCAAAAGAGGCAAATTGGCCAAAACGTGGTAATCTTTATTAATGATGCAGTTGAAAATGTAAAACTCGCCGCCGACTTCGATGTCGTAATCACCCCTTTTTTGTTCGATAACTTTGTGGAAGAAACGGTTGACAATGTTTTTAACCATTTGCACAACCTGCTCAAACCCGGTGGCCTCTGGCTCAATGCCGATTTTCAGCTTACCGGCCGCTGGTGGCAAAACGTGCTGCTCAAAAGCATGTTTGTTTTTTTCAGGTTGCTTTGCGGGATAGAAGCAAGCAAGCTGCCTGCTATCGAAAAGCGTTTTGATGTTACGCGATATAGCGTGATTGAGGATAAAACTTTTTTTGGGGACTTTATTGTGGCGAGGGTTTATAGGAAGGCTGTATAAGATAAATTGTGTAAAAGACGTCATCGCGAGGAACGAAGCACCCCCCTACTGTACAGAGAGATTTGCATAGCCGCTCTGCTTCATGGGGATTGCTTCGTTCCTCGCAATGACGGGTATTTAAGAGTATTATTCGATTACTGGTTATAAACAAACTTATATCCTATCCCCCTTACAGTTTGTAAGTACTGCGGCGAATCGGCATTGGTTTCAATCTTTTTACGCAAGCGAACGATGTGCATGTCAAGGGTGCGGGTATTTACATCGGCGTTGTAGCCCCAAACTTCCATCATCAGCTCCTCGCGGTTGATAACCTTGTTTTTGTTTTTGAGAAAATAAAGCAGGATCCTGTTTTCGAGGATAGTTAGCTCTATCTTACGGCCATCGCGGATGAGGAGGTGCGTGTTAGGCAGGTGCTCCATGTTAGCAAAACGGTACGATTCGGGCTTTTCGCTGTTAAGAGAAAACTTGATTTTGTTTTCAATCAGCGCCACCAATACGTCCATGTTGTAGGGTTTGGTAATATAGTCAGATACCCCAAAGTTATAGGCTTCTATCTTGTCAACATCCTGCGCCTTAGCGGTCATCATGATGATGAGTTTATCGAATCCTTTTTCGCGGATATTGCCGCAAACTTCCGAGCCCGGTTTGCCAGGCAGCATCCAGTCTAACAGTACAATATCAGGCTGCTCCGCCAATATCATGGTTTCAGCTTCATTGCCATTACCGGCTTCCAGTACTTTGTACCCTTCTGATTGCAAACGCTCTGAAACCAGGAAACGCAGGTTCTCGTCATCTTCAACCAGCGCAATTTTAATTTCTTTGTTCATATCTTAATTTTCGTATGGAAGCGTAACTATAAATTCCGAACCTTCGTTAACCTTACTGTGAACGGTTATATCACCGTTCATAAAATTAACCAGTTCTTTACAAAATGCCAAGCCAAGGCCAACGCTCCCGTTTTGATTGTATTGGTTTTCTATTCTGTAAAACTTCTTAAAAATGTTATTCAGTTCATTTTTTGGTATCCCTATCCCCTTGTCAGCAAACGAAAACACAATATTGCGCTTTTCCTGTGAAATATTGATGAACAACTCCTTTTGCTGAGGGTGCGAATACTTATATGCATTTTCAATAAGGTTTTGAAAAACACTTCCTAATAATACCGGATCGGTATAAAAAGTTTCAACCCTGTTGATTTTAAATTTAATATTAAAATCAGCGTACTTTATTTTAAAGGTATCAATATACCGGCTAATAAAGTTCTCTATATCAATTTCTTCCTCTTTTAGCGTAATGGATTTATTTTCAATCTGTGTAAATGAGAGCAGCTTGTTCATCAACTCATTCAGCTTATCGGCTTCCTCGTCCAGTATCTTACCGTAATGGCGGCGTTGTCTTTCGGTAAGCTCACCGTCGCCGCGCAAATTTGAACCGGCTATTTTGATTACGCTTACCGGTGTTTTAAACTCGTGGGTAAAGTTGTTAATAAAATCATACTGAAGCTTGAACAGTTTCATGTTCACGTTCAGATTACGGTATATAAGCCAGCCTATCAGCATTAAAAACAGGGTCATTAATAATACGATAGCTCCGATAGGCATAAAGCGGCGGTTAATTTCGGCTGTTAAATAACCCTGTGCCGAACTAAAGAACAGCTTATAATCAGAAAAAGCTACTGGTAATGACACCTCGGTTATCAGTTTATCGCCCTCACTGTCAATAGGGTCATATACTACGGGTTGAATAGATACATTTTCGTACAGCTCGGGATGCGTATTTTTCACCTTGATCAGGTACGGGTCGAGGTAAAA
Organism: Mucilaginibacter sp. 3215; assembly: GCF_050433785.1. Lineage (NCBI taxonomy): Bacteria > Pseudomonadati > Bacteroidota > Sphingobacteriia > Sphingobacteriales > Sphingobacteriaceae > Mucilaginibacter > Mucilaginibacter sp. 3215. The sequence continues at coordinate 63,799 of NZ_JBNPWO010000014.1, read as the reverse complement.
GGTCATCATGTTTTGCTTGTATGAAGCCCCTTTGCTGTTACCGAGCATTTGCATGTCACGATAAATACGTACATCCTCGCGCCTGAGAACATTGGTATAACTGATCTTGTCGGGTTTCACATCCCAAAATGCTTTAAAAAGTTCATCCTGACTTGATACGCGTGATGTATCTGAAAAGGCTATATAATTACTTAATTTAATAGCCATCTCTCTGAAATCATCTTCATTGACTGTTCTCCGCTGCTCGGCCCCGTACACCTTGTCATTAACGTGCCAATACTGATAAACCGCCTTAGCAGCTATGTTCAAATTATTTTTGCGCACGGTCATCGTAGTTTTGCCGCCAATGAGGGCATCATAAAAGATAACGCGGCGCACAAAATTATAATCATGAAAAACAGAGGCCGCATATTTACCTGCCGATGCCGAATCAAGAAAACCCTGGTAGGAGGTTATTTCAGGGATCTTATTCTGAAAAAATTCATAATACGGCTTAATGGTTTGTTCCAGTACCTCAACCTTTTTTGAGGAAAACTCATTTTCAACATACTTGGCGGTGAGGTTATAAGATATAAACAGGGCTACCACAAAAGTTATGGAAATGAACACCAGGAAAATAGTGATCAGCGTAAAGTTTTGCCGGTAAGCGTCTTTCTGTAATGCCATATCGGATTATGGTTTAACCCGCATATTCTTATCCAAAAACTTCTCTATTTCGGCATACATCTCCATACGGTTATGTTCGCTCCTGAAATATGCACGTTCATTGGGTTTTAAAAAATATTTTACATCTACGTTCCGTTTGCGCAACTCACGCACAAACTGGTTAAGCTCACTGATATTGGCCCGCTGATCTTTGGCACCTTGAAATATAATTAACGGAACCTTAATTTTATCGGTATGAAAAACCGGCGATATCGCTCTTAACTGGTCGGCATCTGTTTCGGGATTGCCAACCATTTCGTAGGTCATTTTTAAATAAGGCTTAACAAATGGTGGTGCATCTTTAATATAGGTAAAAAAGTTAATAAGCCCATATTGTACTACAGCACAACTGTATAGTTCAGGATGGAATGACACGCCGTAAAGCGCCGAAAAGCCCCCAAAACGACCGCCAAAAATGGCAATCTTTTTAGGGTTTGCAACTTTGGTATCGATAAGCCAGTGTACCCCATCGGTAATATCATCCTGAATTTTGCCGCCTACCTGTTTATATCCCGCACTGCGAAAAGCTTTACCATAACCTGTTGATCCCCGGTAGTTAACCTGGAACACGGCATACCCACGATTGGCCAAAAACTGCACCTGGTCGTCATATCCCCAGGTGTCGCGCCCCCATGGCCCATCGTGCGGCATAACTACCACCGGATAATTTTCGCTTTTATCGCCCCTGGGCAGGGTTAAATAACCATTTATCAACAAGCCGTCACGTGCACGATACGATATAGGTTTCATGGCACATAACTCTGCCGGAACGAGGCTTGAGTTAAGATCGCTTAGCTTGGTTAACTTGCCACTGTTTTTTTCAAAAAGATAGTATGAACCGGGATTACGGTCGGTATAAGTGTTGAGGATAAATTTATTCTCAGAGCTGTCGCGGTCAACCACCCTGATCTCATTACCCTTAAGCTGTTGCTGAATGGTTTGGTACATCTGCTCAACATCAGGAGCAAGGAAGTGCTTACGCGGCATTGATTCGTCCCAGCCGGTAAATTCTATCCGGTGTTTATTTTTCGAATACTCAAAGCCGGTAATATCCGCTTTGCTGCAACTAAAAATTGTCCTTTCTTCCTTACCATTCTCCGCATTGATCTCAACCAGGGCCGTCTTGTCGCGGTTTACGTTTGATAGCGCATAGAAATAATTTTTAATACCTGTAAATGCTATAGGCCTTACTGCATTCTTAAAATTATTTTCAATAATAGGCTTAAAAGGCTTATCCTCATCGGGGCGAAATAAGATGGTTTCGTTAACCCCGTCTGATGCCCTTTCCAGCCGGATCCTGCCGTCGGCATCTGCAAACCACTCAGTAATATTACCCGGGTTAAGCAGGTAAGTCTTCATTTCGCCGGTTTTTACGTTGAGGCGGTAAACATCAAAGTTACCCGGATCACGCTCATTGGTTTTAATAGTGATGACATCCGGCTGCTGACGGTTGCGGTTAACCAGCCCTATCCTCACATTACCAAGCGATAATATAGTGCGGCTTTTATTAGCAGCCACATCAAAGGCATACATCTTAACCGAATCGGTAGCGATAAGATCCTGCGAAAAAACAAGCTGGTTATTGTACGTCCAGAAATAATCACCTCTGATTGAATAGTCCTCAAATTGAGTAACCATCCGTTCCTTACCATCAGCTAATGACTGTATAAATATGTTTTGCTTATCTTTAAATGGCTTAAGGTATGAAACATATTTGCCATCGGGCGAAATTCGGTAAAAGCTCCTTTCGGGTGTCTTAAAAAAGTCAATAATGGGTATTTGCCTTACTTTACTCCTGTTGCAGGAAAAGAAGACAATAATGCAACTCACAATAAGAAAAAATCTGACCCGGCTCAACATAGCTACAAATACCCCATTTTATTCACGTACTCAAATTAGATAAATAAGTTCGATGTTATCAAGATGTCACTACAATTTTACCCTTATATACCGTTATATAAATAATATGGCAAACTGGCTTAAGCAATCCTATTAATTGATTATTTTTGAACAAATGAGGGCTTTATATATTGTTATTATTCTTGCTTTTTGCTTTAGCAGCAGGCTGCTTGCACAGGACAATGAACTGCTGCTGGCCAAGCAATATAATGCAAATGGCGAACCGCAAAAAGCACTTGAAATTTATCAAAAGTTATACAAGCAAAACAACGAGAATTACTATAGCGTATACGTAAATACACTGCTCAACCTTAAAAAATTTGATGAAGCCGAAAGCATCACCAAAAAACTGATCCGCCGCCATCCTGATGACCACCAGTATGCTATAATGCTGGGCAACATTTACACGCAGGAGGGCAATATGGCCAAAGCTGACGCTATTTATGATGACCTGATCAAAAGCCTCCCTGCCGATCAGGGTGAAATAACTGCCCTGGCATCCCAGTTTTACCAAAGCGCTAATATTGATTATGCGATCAAAATTTTTCAGCAAGGACGGAAATTGCTCAAAAATGATAACATGTTTACTTATGAGCTTATTAACCTTTACCGTTTTAAGCGCGACAAAATATCATTAACCGATGAATACCTGAACTTTTTACCTCAAAACCCCAACTTCATAAACCAGGCCGAGAATGCTTTTTCAAATGTATACGAGGGTAGCGCTGATTATGATATGCTTAAAACAGCTTTACTGAGACGCATTCAGAAAGATCCGCAGCAAACCATTTATGCCGATCTGCTTACCTGGCAGTACCTGCAGCAAAAGGAATTTGATCTGGCCCTTAACCAGGCATTGGCCCTGAGCCGCAGACAAAATGACGATGGTAACAGCATCTATGATCTCTGCCGTACCTTCATTGCCAATGAGGCTTATGACGAAGCCATCCGCGGATATGAATACATTATCAGTAAAGGGAAAACAACCTCCCTATACATCCCCTCAAAGATTGAGTTGATCAACACCAAAAACCTGAAAGTAACATCGGGCAAATACCTGCCCGAAGATTTGCTTGGACTTGAAAAGGATTATAACGACCTGCTCACCGAATTTGGCCGTAACAGCAGTACCGCATTTGCCATGCAAAAGCTGGCCAACCTGCAAGCCTTTAAGCTTCACAAACTTAAGGACGCCCAAAAACTGCTGGAAGAAGCTACCAGGCTAAATGATATCAGGCCAAACCTGTTAGCCGATTGCAAGCTTGATTTAGGCGATATTTACCTGCTTAACAACCAACCCTGGGAAGCCACGCTGCTTTACAGCCAGGTTGAGAAAGATTTCCCCGCTACTGCCATCGGGCAGGATGCCTTATTCAGAAACGCGAAAATGGCTTATTATACCGGAGATTTCACCTGGGCAAAGGGACAGTTGGATGTGCTGAAAGTTGCTACATCGCAATTAATAGCAAATGATGCACTTAACCTATTGCTGCTGATCCAGGATAATCTTGCTGCCGATAGCAGCGGGGCGGCGCTTAAAGTGTACGCCCGGGCTGATTTGCAGATTTTTGCTCAAAATCCCGAAAAGGCAGTAATGATATTAGACAGTATTGGCAAAAAGTTCCCGAACAATGCTTTAGATGATGATATCATGATGTCAAAATCTCGCATCCTGATCCAGCAGAAGGATTATGCCGGAGCGGTACCTTTATTAAAGAAAATTGTTGAAGAGCACCCCGCCGATCTTTGGGCCGATGATGCCGTATTTATGTTGGGCGATATTTACGAAAACAGGTTGAACGATAAAACCATCGCCAAAACCTATTACCAGAAAATTATAACCGATTATCCCGGCAGCCTCTGGATCAACGAAGCCCGTAAACGCTTCAGGCTCTTAAGAGGCGATAAACCGGATGCGTCTTAAAGTTGGTAAGTGGTTGATTAGGTTAAATGGCGAGTGGTTGTCTAAATTGCTGCTGTTCTGAGTATGCCAACCAGTCACCTAATCAACTACTCACTAAATCAACCATTCACCCAATCAACTTAAATAACTAATTTTACAACATGATTGTATACAACGACACCATAATAATTGACGAAACCATTCATGACGAATGGCTTAACTATATCAAAACCATCCATATCCCGGCTATCATGGCTACCGGACATTTCAGCTCGTACCGCATCCTGACTGTTATTGATTCGCCTAACGAAGGAGTTACCTACTGTATTCAATACAATGCTGATAACATTGAGCATTTTCAGCAGTTTTACATGAACCACCTGCACAAATTTCAGGCTACCCACCAGGAAAAATTTAACGAAAAATTTGTGATGTTCAATACCCTGATGGAAGAGGTGGAATAAACTAATTGTGCCAGAGAATGCAAGGCGTAGAGGTTGTGTACCTCTGGCACACATTAACAATTTGGTTATTTGTTTTCTACAAACCTTTTGCACCTCTGGTGCTGACCGTCCTATGGCGAGTTTTATTCTTCAAGAGCACCGGGTATCATTAAAAGGATCAAAAATATTACTGCCAGTGTAACAGCTAAACAAATTAGCCCGGCAAGCAATGCACGCCATATAGTAAAAGTTTTACCTCCAGTTGCAAAATGTTCCTTCATTTGTTCGCCCTGAAACTTTTGTACAAGCAGGAAAGTCCCCCAGGCATAAGCCAATGGAAATATAAATCTTGGAAACCGCTCTGTATTTGAAGTAATAACAGCCAGGCCAATGATTGCGATCAATGCGACAACGGCAATTATCCAGGTTGTGGTTGATTTATCTTTCTGGTTAAACGCTTTGTAGTTCTGAGATACCAAATACCCCGCGGCTAATGGCCCGAATATAAATGTTGCTACCCTAATTGAGTTAAGGGTGTATATTTTAGGTTTCTCTTCTTCGAGTTGCTCTACAGCCTGGCTATATGGAATCATGAAAGGTTTAAATTAATAAGCTATTTAAATAAAAAAGCGTCATTACGAGGTACGAAGCAATCCCCGATTAGCAGGTCCGCCCTGTATAGTTCGCGATTGCTTCGTACCTCGCAATGATGTCTTTAAACAGCTTCTAAGATAGCATTTCAAATTAAATATACCTATCCTACTTCGCAAACATCACCTTCATCTCAGTAACCTGCTTTATACAACGCGCAGATTTCTTTTCATCCTGAACAATGATTCGGAACGGCCCATCAGCCGGGGCTAAGGGCTGACCATCGATTTTATCAGCAAGAATGATCACGCGGTCGGTAAAACCTTTGTCCAGTTCGGCAAGGGCAAAAAGTACCTGGTAACCGTCACTGGCTTCAACTAAAAGATATTTGACAAGGTTTTTACCATGTAAGTCGGCGCCTAGGGTAACACCTGCTTTAGTCAGTATTTCGGATACAATTACGCCCGAATAGATGTGGGCTTTTCCGTCCTTGTCCTTACGGGTAACTGTGGTTTGCTTGTATTGCTGCAACTCGGCAGGGCCAATGGTTAGTGGATTTGTTACTTCTCCGGTTACTTTTACTACTGACTCTTTGGTTACGGTTTGGGCATGGGTTGCTAAACCGGCAATCAGTAAAAGCAATACAAGGGCATATTTTTTCATGGTTGATGTTAGTTTTTTGTTGATTGATGTAGATCTGCAGAATGCTTATCTCATATGGCGGTTTCGTTATATTTTAAAAAACACAACGCAAAAATGCAGAATAGGATCGATAAATCAATCCACCACGAATACTGTTTTTTAATTTTCAATACTAAACCCAGAAAAAACCTTTACTTTTTACTATTCCTTTCTAAAAATTGAAAGAATTTTTGCTGCAAATCTTTAAACTCCCCGATAATTTCCAGCCCAAATGGTGTAAGCAAGGCTACTCCACCACCCTTTCCACCTCTTTTTGAAATTACCAGCGGCTGTTTAAAACCATCGTTCATGTGGTTAACTAAATCCCAGGCCTGCTTGTATGACATTTTCATTTGCAGCGCGGCCTGCCTGATGGAGCCCGAGGCATGGATCCGCTCAAGTAACTCAACCCGGCCATGGCCAAGTACTTTTTCCTCGGCTATTTCTATCCAGATGCGGCCGTTAAGTTTAAATGAAGGGATTTCCATTAATAATTGTTAATCACCAAATTTATCAATGTTGGCACATAACTCATGTTACTCCCTTGCTTTTTTTTGAGCGCGTAGCATTTGGCCATAATCCATGCGGCGCACCATGGCGTTAACGGTTTGTGCTATACGGTTAGCTCGGGTAACTTCCGTTTTAGCGCTCTCAATCCATTTTATAAAATATCCCCGGTGGCTTCCGGTCAGGCTATTGAAAAACTCGCCGCCTTCAGGTTCATATTCAAAACACTCCAGCAGATCATCCGGAACAATGTATTTAAAATCATCATCGGGTTCAAGGCGTACCCGGAGCGTGGCCCCGCGATGTTTATGGATAGCTTTACAGATCTCTTTTCGCAAAGCCATGATAAAATTCCCTTCGCCCATAGGCATCAGGGCCATACCGCGCACCTCAAACTCATCCAGTTTACCTTTTACACGAAATGACTTTTTATTGCCGGGCTTCATTTCCTGCGCTATATCGGCGGGAATCTCAATGTATGTCCACCCTGTTTTTTCACCCTGTTCGGCAAACTGTAATATAATAGTATTAAAATCAACCATAAGTATTATTCAACGGCATATTGTTACCATCATGCCTAAAAAATATGCGAAAATGTTAAATGTTTGTTAAATCGTCATATTTAGTTGTATCGGCTGTAACGTAATGCATGGTACCGATGTCTTATGAGTATAAAAACAATTTAAAAGTTAAAAACCTAAAAAACAACAACAATATGAAAACTTTAAAATCAATCATGCTTGGCTTAGCCTTATTAGTAATAGGCACTGCTGCAAAAGCAACAGATAAAATAGAAGGCGACAATTTAACCAAAAACTACGCCATCAACACTTATATAGATGCCATGACCCGCGGCAAAATACAAGGCTTTAACGAAGTGGTAGATCAATCGGCAAAATTCAGCATGTTACGCGGTACTAAAGTATTAAGTTTTACCAAAAACGAAGTAGTTGACTTATTAAAAGCCAATAAAAATACTGAGCAGGACTGCGTTACCAGCACCTCAATTGTTGAAAGCAACAACGACCTGGCCGTAGTAAAAGTTGATATGAAATACAGCACTTTTACCCGTAGCAACTATGTAACCGTTACCAACACCGGCAGCGGCTGGAAAATCACAAACGTGTACAGCGTTTTTAAATAAGTAAGTTTTAGTTTAGTGTTTAATATGTAAGTAGGTAAAGGCCCCGTTGGTGCGGGGCCTTTTTTATTTTATTTCACCAGCGGATCAAGTACCTTTTGCCATTTATCATAACCTTTGCTATTAAGGTGCAGGTAATCGTTATTAAACAAACTTGAATCAGGGGCTGTAGTACCCGGCTTGTAAATAGCCGGAACCAGGTCGACATAATAACTTTTTGGTTTACCTTTCAGATAGCTTTTCACCAGCTCATTCGCGGCATAAACCACATCATAATATTTAGCGCGCACCGGGCTCGGTTTAATCGACATGAAATACACTTCGGCACCCGGCAATTTCTGATGGATTAGTTCCCACAGCTTTGCAAATGAAGCGGCAACCGCCTGGGCCGATTTACCTGCCGCTATATCGTTTTCGCCGGCATAAACAAAAATTTTGCGTGGCTTGTATGGGAGCAGGATGTAAGGCGTGTAATAATTTGCTATCTGCCATAATTCGCAACCGCCTACTCCCCTCCTTATAATAGGCATACCGGCATACCGCTGCTCGAGATCTGTCCACTTACGGATAGATGAACTGCCGATAAATAAAATACCACCTGGTTTTGGAAAGCTCAGGCTATCCTGGTGTTTAAATGCCCTGATCTCATTATCAAACGGGAAACCCTGCTGGGCCAATACACCGGCGCTAAGTGCGAGGCCGATGAAGAGTAAAAACAATTTTAGTTTCATTATGGGGTAGCTATGCGTTCTTCAAAAAATAAAAACGGCAATTGGTTTTCAATGCCTTTGATGATCCAAACCGGTCCATCTTCGGCATGCAATATAATTTTTATTGATTGATTTTGCTGCTTTTCGCATTCAGCTAATACCTGTAAACAGGATCCGCATGAGGTAATTGGTTTTACAATAGGAAAATCATCTGAGTGTGCAGTTACCGCCATAGCCTCGATAGGATCATTAGGGTGATTGGCTCCCCAGTTAAACAATGCCACCCGCTCGGCACATAAACCCGATGGATAGGCTACATTTTCCTGGTTACTGCCGTAAATAATTTTACCGCTTTGCAAACGAAGTGCAGCCCCAACACGGAATTTGGAATATGGAGAATGGGAATTCTTTAACGCTTTCTGTGCTTCAAGGCACAGCTGCCTGTCGGCTTTATCAAGATCGGCCAGCGACTCATATTCGTCAAAGGCTATTTTAATTTCGTGACTTATCATATATTATCAACCCTTGTTGAAAAATCGGGGGAAACAAGATAAGCAAATTTTAACAGGATTAAAATTTTGAAAAGATTTATTTACATTTATTCCATTATCTAAACTCACTCACGCTCATGCAATTTATTAAATCACTTAAATTTCGCTGCTTAATTTTATTTACAACTGTCATTACTTTAAATGGATGCAGCTTTAACAATACTTATATAAACAGGGAAGAGGATAAAAAGGACGGTGAAAAAGTAACGAATAAACTTTTTGAGCTTATAAAAGCTAAAAAGTACAACGACACCTTTAAGCTTTACAGTAATCAGTTTTGGGCGGTTACAACCAAGGATAAATTACTTGAGTTATACACCGCAACAGAAAACAAACTTGGCGACCTTGACTCAACAACGGTAAACAAATGGGAAACACGCAGGGTTGTGGGGACTAACCCATCTGCAGAATATGTTTTTGCATACAACACCAAACACAGCAAATATAAAGCGGTTGAATCGATCAGGCTTGTAAAAGAAAAAGATGGTTCGATTAAAATCCTCGCCTATAATATCAACTCCGACGGCTTCTTTAAATAAAAAGCACATAATCAAAACAAAAAATTAGGGCATTACAAAAAATTGAGCTAGTGGTATATGTTATCACCGCACCACTTTACGGCTATTTCAATTATTGCAATCGTATCCCACATCGTGCGGTATGGTGAAAACACTGACCACTGGCTTGAAACAAATTAGGGGATTTTCTTAAGTTACACAACTCAGGAAAATCCCCTAATCAGGCAAATCAAGGTTTATACAGCCACTGGCAACTCTTCCTCAGCTTCAGTTTCTTTAGCTATTGTTGGGTTGATAGTTTCATCATCCTTTTCAACCCGCAGGTTATTAACGATATGCATTTGACGGGCTGGAGTATTTTTGCCCATAAAATATTCGAGGAGCGCCTTTACGTTGGCATCCCTTAATATTACCGGGTCGAGGCGCATATCTTTACCAATAAACAAACCAAATTCATCGGGCGAAATTTCACCTAAACCTTTAAAGCGCGTGATCTCGGGTTTGTTGCCCAATTTGGCAATCGCGTTGCGGCGTTCCTCATCGCTGTAGCAATAAATGGTTTCCTTTTTATTACGCACACGGAATAACGGCGTTTGCAGAATCGAAACGTGACCGGCCTTCACCAGGTCGGGAAAAAACTGCAGGAAAAAGGTCATTAACAACAGGCGAATGTGCATTCCATCCACATCGGCATCTGTAGCTATCACAATATTATTGTAACGTAAAGCATCAAGGCCGTCTTCGATATTTAAAGCGTGTTGCAGCAGGTTAAATTCTTCGTTTTCGTACACCACTTTTTTGGTTAAACCAAAACAGTTGAGCGGCTTACCTTTCAGGCTAAACACAGCCTGGGTCATCACATCGCGCGATTTGGTGATCGATCCACTGGCCGAATCACCCTCGGTAATGAACAACGTGGTATCCTGTTTACGTTCGTGTGTATCGTCAAAATGTACTTTGCAATCGCGCAGTTTGCGGTTATGCAATGATGCTTTTTTTGCACGCTCGTTGGCCAGTTTTTTTATACCTGCAATATCCTTACGCTCCCTTTCTGATTGCAGGATTCTTTTTAGCAAGCCATCAGCCGCTTCTGTGTTTTTATGCAGATAATTATCAAGTTCCTTTTTAACAAAATCGTTAATAAAGCCGCGCACAGACGGCCCTTCCGGACCAATATTTTGCGAGCCCAACTTAGTTTTGGTTTGCGATTCAAAAACCGGCTCCTGCACCTTTATGGCGATAGCGGCAACAATTGAAGCTCTGATGTCTGATGCATCAAACTCTTTTTTATAAAACTCGCGCACGGTTTTTACTACCGCCTCGCGGAAGGCGGCCTGGTGCGTACCGCCCTGGGTAGTATTTTGACCGTTAACAAATGAGTAATATTCTTCTCCGTATTGCTGGCCGTGGGTCATGGCTATCTCAATGTCCTCGCCTTTAAGGTGGATAATCGGATAGCGTAAGGTTTCAGCATCGGTATTGCGGGTGAGCAGGTCATAAAGGCCGCGCTCCGAAAAATACTTTTGATTGTTAAAGTTGATGGTAAGACCTGCATTCAGGAACACGTAGTTCCAGATCATACTTTCTACAAACTCCGGGATAAACCGGTAATGCCTGAAAATGGTGTCGTCGGGTATAAAATTGATAGCGGTACCATTACGCTGGGTGGTATCTTTTTCGCTCTCATCACGAATCAGTTCACCTTTGGCAAACTCGGCCAGTTTGGTGCGGCCGTCGCGGTATGATTGTACTGTAAATGAGTTGGAAAGCGCGTTAACCGCTTTGGTACCTACCCCATTTAAACCTACCGATTTTTGAAAGGCCTTGCTATCGTATTTACCGCCTGTATTTATTTTGGATACACAGTCGATCACTTTACCCAAAGGGATACCGCGGCCATAATCGCGCACCGATACCTTATGGTCGCTCATGTTCACTTCAATGGTACGGCCCGATCCCATTACAAACTCGTCTATCGAGTTATCAATGATCTCTTTAAGCAGTACGTATACACCATCGTCATAAGCAGAGCCATCGCCCAGTTTACCAATATACATACCCGGGCGTAAACGGATGTGCTCCTTCCAATCGAGGGAGCGGATACTATCTTCACTATAATTAACTGGTTCTGCCATGTATATAAAGTAGAAAATTAAACAGCGTAAAATACGCCTAACTGCAAAAATAAAACTTCCCGCCTGAATTAACGGAGAGCAAATATCAACTTATTAACATTGGGGGATTGGGAATCCTTATAAAAAAGAGAGGGTGTGTGATCCCCCTCTTGATATAGTAATGCCCATCAATAGGGGAATTTTATCTCATGCTGACATCCTCTATGGCTTAAACTTCAAGCAATTACTTGCCCTGTCTACATTTTTAAAAAACTCGGGGCCTTTATCATTAGTAAAACAAACAGCCATAATAGTGCCGGTATGGTTACGCTGTAATGCGATAAGTAGCGCGTATTTATAATGCTTGGTAGCAGGCAAATCGAGCAGATTTAACAGGTATGACTTACCGGCATCAGCTTTATATCTATTTAAAACGTTAACCGGTATGCTCCGCATAAAGTTATCCCTTTCGCCGGTAAAGGCTATGGCGTGCGCCCTGCTCATATTTATATATATCGAATCGGGATTTTCGGTTTCCCGGTCAATATCATATTGCCCCTGCTCATAACTGGTATAATTCTGTTTCTGGGATTTTACCTGGAACCATACTTCAAAATCCTGCCCCGGCAACTGCAACGCATAATCAAATGAAAAATCCTCATCATTGGGAGCGGGAATCTCTTTAAACCCCCTGGGTGGGGTATAAATTACATTGGCCTGGGCCAAAAGCTTGGTAAATTCTTTAAACTGATCTGTACCTGCTGTTTTGAGCTTTGAGTAGCCAGGCTTAACCTTCGCAGTTGTATGTTTCTTGTTGTTTTGGGCATATAACGGCCTTGGACTTATCTGAGCTATGCTTTTTGTAAAGCACAGCAATGATAAAGCCATAAGCAATAAGGGCCGGTTTAACTTCAAAATAGTTTTCATTTAAGGGGCAGCCAGGAAAAAACCCGGGTATAGCACCATAGGTAAATATATAAACAAATTAATTAATCAACACCCTCTCGCATCCAAATAACCGCTATGCTTTAACGACAATATCAATCAATTATTTGTTGCATTAATAATTTTTACGCTTGTGATTTGTAATTGTTGCAAGTCTATCCAAACGTAACAATTTTGTTATAAATCAATATTAACAAGACATTAAAATGTACTTCACTTCATCTGCACATCAGTACATAATCCGTATCTTTACCAATCCAAAAGTTTTTATTGAATAATGAGTGAAGATCTGCATCAAAACGATACACCAAACCCTAATGAAGAAAAACTACACACCGTTGCCTCACTCGATGGGTTATATGAAAATTGGTTTCTTGATTATGCATCCTATGTAATTCTCGACCGGGCTGTTCCCCATATCAACGATGGTTTAAAACCTGTACAACGCCGCATCCTGCATTCGTTGAAGGAAATGGACGACGGGCGTTTTAACAAAGCCGCCAATGTTATCGGTAACACTATGAAATATCACCCCCATGGTGACGCTTCTATTGGTGATGCCATGGTGCAGATTGGTCAAAAAAACCTGCTGATTGATTGCCAGGGAAACTGGGGCGACCCAGTAACCGGCGATTCGGCGGCGGCACCGCGTTATATTGAAGCGCGGTTATCAAAATTTGCGCTCGATGTTGTTTTTAACCCGGATACCACCGTTTGGCAGGCCAGCTATGATGGCCGTAATAAAGAGCCTATTACCCTGCCGGTAAAGTTCCCCTTGCTGCTTGCACAGGGAGCCGAAGGTATTGCGGTAGGTTTAGCTACCAAAATATTGCCGCATAACTTTATTGAACTGATTGACGCTTCCATAGCCGTATTAAAAGGCGAGCGCCCGAACCTGCTGCCTGATTTCCCTACAGGTGGCATGGCCGATGCTTCCTTATACAATGAAGGGCAGCGCGGTGGCAAGGTACGGGTAAGGGCTAAAATTGTTGAGCGCGATAAAAAAACACTTGCCATTACCGAAATACCATTTACTACTACTACCGGCAGTTTAATTGACAGCGTGATCTCGGCTAACGATAAAGGTAAGATCAAGATCAAAAAGATTGAAGATAATACGGCTAAGGATGTAGAGATCATTATTCACTTGGCTCCGGGCATCTCGCCCGATGTAACCATCGACGCTCTTTATGCCTTTACCGATTGCGAGGTATCCATATCACCAAACACCTGCGTAATACAGGATGATAAGCCGCGCTTCATGAGCGTGAACGATATGCTTACCGAAAGCACATTTTTCACCAAAGATTTGCTTAAACAGGAGTTAGAGATCAGGCTGAAAGATTTAATGGAGAAGATCTTCTTCAGTTCATTACTTAAGATCTTTATCCAGGAGGGGATGTATAAAAATCCTGAGTACGAAAACTCGGGCAATTTTGAGGTTGTGCTTGAAGTGCTGAACCGCTTGTTTGAGCCTTTCTTTCCTCAGTTTTATCGTACCATTCAGCCCGAAGATTATAAAAAGCTGATAGATAAACCTATGAGCAGCATCACCCGCTTTGACGTTAAAAAAGCGGATGAACAGATGAAGGCACTGGAAAATGAGATCAAACAGGTTAAACATGATCTGAAACATCTCACTGAGTATACCATTGCCTGGTTCCAGAAACTGAAAGACAAATACGGCAAAGGCCGGGAGCGTAAAACTGAATTGCGCACCTTTGATAAGGTTGAAGCTGCACAGGTAGCATTGGCTAATATCAAGCTATATGTTAACAGGGCCGACGGCTTTATTGGATCTGGCCTGAAGAAAGATGACTCGGTTGAATATGTCGGCGATTGCTCAGATATTGACGAGATCATTGTTTTCAGGGGGGACGGGCGTTGCATGATTACCAAGGTACAGGACAAGGTTTTTGTGGGTAAGGACATCATTCACGTTGCCGTGTTTAAAAAGAATGACGAACGCACCGTTTATAATATGATATATAAAGACGGCGAAAGTGGCATCAGTTATATCAAACGATTCTCCGTAGTGGGTGTAACCCGCGACAAGGAATATGACCTCACCAAAGGCACCAAAGGTTCAAAAGTATTATATTTTACTGCTAACCCTAACGGTGAGGCCGAGGTAGTGAATGTACAGCTTAAACCTCATTCAAAACTTAAAAAACTGCAGTTTGATGAGGACTTTGCTTCAATAGCTATTAAAGGCCGTGGTTCGATGGGGAATATCATTACCAAATATCCGGTAAAAAAGATCATCCTGAAAACCAAGGGGGTGTCAACGCTGGCCGGACGAAAGATCTGGTACGATGATATCCTGAAACGCCTGAACGCCGATGGCAGGGGTAAATACCTGGGCGAATTTGATGGCGACGATCGTATTCTTACCGTGCTCAGCAACGGTGTTTACGAATTGAGCAGCTTTGATCTGAACAACCACTTTGATGATAAGATGGTACTGATCGAAAAGTACGATCCGCAGGCAGTGTTCTCGATCGTGCATATCGAAGGTAAATCCAAAAACTACCTTGTTAAACGTTTCTCTTTCGAAAACATAGCAATTGGTAAGCAGGTAGGCCTGATCAGTGAAGAAGCCGGATCAAAAATGGTATTGCTTGGCCATGCCGCGCCGGTAATAAACATGACGCACCTGAAAGGCAAGGATCAGACTGCGGAAACGCTTGAACTGAACTTAGCAGATGTTATCGATGTTAAAGGCATGAAAGCTATGGGGAACCGTCTTTCCCAACATCCTATAAAATCGGTTGAGCTGATAAGTGACGGCATTAACCAGGAAACTGAAGCTGCTGACACCAACACTAACGAAGAGGATACTTTGACATCAACGGATTCAAATGAAGACGAGCCGGTAGCATCACAGAAAGAAAGTTCAGATGAACCAACTGAACAATTGGAAGAACCACCCAAGCCGCCTAAAAAGATTGATTTTGAAATCACCAACCCCGATGATATCGACATAGATGATCAGGGACAATTAGGGCTGTTTTAACGCAAAGCCACCGGCAACAATAACCGGTGGCTTTTTTATTTACCTGCAGATCAATCCGGTTTAATGCATATTCAAACAATAGCAAAAAATTATTTTACGGCTATAAACACCCTTGTTTACAGCTGCTTTTTCGTTATTTTTGAATATTACCAAATCCTATATCATAAACAGACATGTACTTCGGCGGCGGCAACTATTATTATCTTATATTGGCATTAGAGGCATTTTGCATCATTCATAGCCTGCGGCGCGGTACCCAGCAAAAATGGCTTTGGATCCTTATAGTAATACCTGTATTCGGATGTTTGTATTATATCTACAGTGAGATCCTGTCTAATCGCGGCATCCGTGCACCTAAAATAAATGTTGAGGCGGTAATCAACCCCGGGGCCAAAATTAAACGTCTTGAAGATGAAGTCAGGTTTACCGATACATTTGCCAACCGTATAAAATTGGCAGATGCCTACCTGGAGGCGGGCCTTACCGATAAAGCACTCGAAATATATAAAAACAGTCTCACCGGCGCCTTTGTCGAAAACGAGCATGTAATGGCGCAGCTCATTGTGGCTTACTTTGAAAAAGGCCAGTATAATGAGGTTATCCCGATTGCTAAAAAGCTGTATAAGCTACCACAATTTGCCCGCTCAAAAGCGCACATCCTGTATGCCAAATCGCTTGAGCTTACTTACCAGGAAGAGTTGGCCGAAAATGAATTTAAACTGATGAAAGGGCGTTACTCCTATTTTGAGCCCCGCTATGAATACGGTATGTTCCTTATCCGTGCCAGCCGCGATGACGATGCCTGGCAAATTTTCACCGATATGCTCAACGAGCAATCGCATCTAAGCCCTGTTGAACGCAAGAGCAACAAGGTATGGTTTGCGAAGGCTAAGGATGAGTTGAAGAAGTTATCGGCTGTGAGGAAAACGGCATGATAGGCCATTGAAAATATTTTATTCATTGCCGTTGACTTTAGTCAACGATTAAAGGAAATAAATAATCGGGCTTTAGCGCAACTCTTCTCGCGACATTTGGCTAAAGCCCTTTGTTTTTTCATCATTATCCCGTTGACTAAAGTCAACGGCAATGAAATCTAACGATTAAGAGTGGTATTTTTGTTTATTGATTACAAGTAAGATGAATGCAGCCTTCCCCCTACCGTCATCCCTAAGTCATACTGACAACCTGACACCATCGGGTTAAAAAATTGTTAAGCCGCAAAACGCAAATAACCTTTTGCTGACATTAAAACAGTTTAGCCTGTCAATACTTGCCATAATACCCGGTTGGCATAATTGATGTTGCATATCGGGCTGAAAAACTTAAATAAAAATAAACAGTTATAACTATGTCATTAAACATTAAACCGATCGGCGATAGGGTTGTAGTGGAAGCTGCAGCAGCCGAAGAGAAAACCGCTTCAGGTATCTTCATTCCTGATACTGCCAAAGAAAAACCTCAACGTGGAACCATCGTTGCAGTTGGACAGGGAAAAGTTGATGAGCCTTTAACCGTACAAGTTGGTGACCAGGTTTTATATGGTAAATATGCAGGTACTGAAATTACCTATGAAGGCAAAGAGTACTTAATTATGCGTGAATCAGACATATACGCGGTACTTTAACCAATTAGTGAATTAGTGAGTTATTGAATTAGTGAATTTATTCCTGTTCAAACCGCTGGTTTAAAATCAAAGAAATTAAAAAAATAGATTATTGAAAGCGAAATCAAATCACTCATTCGCTAATTCAATAATTAAATAATTAAAACATCATGGCAAAACAAGTTAAATACAATGTTGAAGCACGCGACGCCCTGAAACGCGGTGTTGATATCCTTGCTAACGCAGTAAAAGTAACCTTAGGTCCTAAAGGTCGTAACGTAATCATCGACAAAAAATTTGGCTCACCAGCCATCACTAAAGACGGTGTTACTGTTGCTAAAGAAATTGAATTAAAAGACGCCCTTGAAAACATGGGTGCTCAAATGGTTAAAGAAGTAGCTTCAAAAACTGCCGATATTGCAGGTGATGGTACTACTACTGCTACTGTTTTAGCTCAGGCTATTGTAACTGCAGGTATTAAAAACGTGGCTGCCGGTGCAAACCCAATGGATTTGAAACGCGGTATCGATAAAGCGGTTGCAGCAGTTGTTGAAAACCTGAAAACCCAGTCACAAACTGTTGGTGAAGACAACAACAAAATCAAACAAGTTGCTTCTATCTCTGCAAATAACGACGAGGTTATCGGTTCGTTAATTGCTGAAGCAATGGAAAAAGTTGGTAAAGACGGCGTTATCACTGTTGAAGAAGCAAAAGGCACTGAAACTGAAGTTAAAACTGTAGAAGGTATGCAGTTTGACCGTGGTTACCTTTCTCCTTACTTCGTAACCAATGCTGACAAAATGGAAGCTGAACTGGAAAATCCTTACATCCTGATCTACGATAAGAAGATCTCTTCGATGAAGGAATTGCTTCCTATCCTTGAAAAACAAGTACAAACCGGCAAACCATTATTGATCATTGCTGAAGATCTTGACGGTGAAGCTTTAGCTACTTTAGTAGTTAACAAAATCCGTGGTTCACTGAAAGTTGCTGCTGTTAAAGCTCCAGGTTTCGGCGACCGTCGTAAAGCTATGTTAGAGGATATCGCTATCCTTACTGGTGGTACTTTGATCTCTGAAGAAAGAGGTTACAAATTAGAAAACGCTGATCTTAGCTACTTAGGTACTGCTGAGAAAATCGTTATCGACAAAGATAATACTACTATCATCAATGGTGCTGGTTCTGCAGAAGAGATCAAAGGCCGCGTAAGCCAGATCAAATCACAAATTGAATCAACAACTTCTGATTACGACCGCGAAAAATTACAAGAGCGCTTAGCCAAATTATCTGGCGGTGTTGCTGTACTTTACGTAGGTGCTGCTACCGAAGTTGAAATGAAAGAGAAAAAAGACCGTGTTGACGATGCTTTACACGCTACACGTGCCGCTGTTGAAGAAGGTATCGTAGCTGGTGGTGGTGTTGCCTTCATCCGTGCGGTTGCCTCTTTAGCTGACCTTAAAGGCGATAACGAAGACGAAAACACTGGTATCCAGATCATCCGTCGCGCTATCGAAGAGCCTCTACGTCAGATCTGCGAAAACGCTGGTATCGAAGGTTCAATCGTTGTGCAAAAAGTTAAAGAAGGCACTGCCGACTTTGGTTACAATGCACGTACCGATAAATACGAAAACCTGATTTCTGCCGGTGTTATCGACCCAACTAAAGTAGGTCGTGTAGCTTTAGAAAACGCAGCTTCAATTGCAGCAATGTTATTAACAACTGAAGTTGTATTGGCTGATGATCCTGAAGATGCTCCAGCTGGCCCACCAATGGGTGGCGGTGGCATGGGCGGCATGATGTAAGAGCCCAAAGCCCCTTAAGGGGGTTTGTATAGAAACTCATATACTTTCAAAACCCTGTATGCAAAAGCATACAGGGTTTTATGCTTTAAAAGAGGCTTTTATAGTCATCCTAAGGTAAAGCAACAGTCATTAATCAATCATTAATTAAATTTCACTCCCCCAGGGTGTAGTAATACGTAATTGTTGCATAACAAATCTGATACAGCACTAATCAGGCACAGGATTTGAACAATGCAGGTCATGAAACGTCTATCTCAAAAAACAAAACAGATACAAAGCACCCTGGTTGACTGGATGTTGTTTAAGGGCCCCGAGCTCTTCGTATCTCTGTACAGTTAACAGATAATTATTAACTTTGCGCCCAGTTATGAAACTGGACGAATTTTACACACAGTTCCACCATTGGCTTATTACCCGCGGCCCCAATTATGTAGGTGGACTAATCATATTTTTTATTGGTTTATGGTTTATTAAGTTTTTACGTGCAAGACTTCGCATGCGCATGATGAAACGCGGCATCCATTCGTCACTGCAGCCATTTTTCTTAAGCCTAACCATTACAGCTTTATATGTTTTACTCATTATTTGGGTAATGAACATCATAGGGCTGGAGATGAGTATATTCACTACCATCATCGGCGCATTTTCGGTAGCGGCCGGTTTGGCCCTATCGGGTACCTTTCAAAATTTTGCAGGTGGCGTACTGATACTGTTGTTAAAACCTTTTGAAATAGACGACAGTATTGTTGCCCAGGGTCAGGACGGCCGCGTGGTATCTATACAAATGTTTTATACCGTACTTATTACTGCTGATAACAAAACTGTCATTATCCCCAACGGAAAACTGTTTAACGAGGTTATTGTAAACATAACCCGCGAAGGCCGCCGCCGCCTTGACTTTGAAATGCGTGTAGGCTATAACAACGATATGGAAAAGGTCAAAACCATCATGACAGCTGTGGTAGACGCCAATAAGGATATCCTGCACGACCCAGCCGCACGGGTGGGCGTTATTAGTCTGGATAGTGACAGCGTAAGGTTTACCATTAATGTTTGGGTTGATCCGGCCAATTTCCTCAATGCTAAAATAAACCTTCAGGAACAAATGCTTAAAGAGCTTGCCGCGGGTGGCGTTAATTTCCCTAAACCAGGATTTTGATAAGCAGCAGGAAACCGGGAATCAAAGGCCCTTCAAAACGCTAATTCTTTCAAGAAGGTGGAGCGGATCATCAATAATGCCTTCGGCTATTAAAAATCAGTAAACATTATAACACATAAAGCTTGCTTGTTAAAGCAGGCTTTTTTTATCTTAGGGAAATCAAACCCTTGAAAAAATATGAGTTTTAAAACCCAGCTCAGTTCAATTTTTATTGATGAAAATAATATTCCTCCCGAATTTCAGATTGAAGAAGTACACCAGCGCGAATACCTGAGCGGTGGCGAAATGAAACCATGGAACGGCGAAGTAAGTGAAGTTTACTCACCTGTTGGTTTTTGGGCAGAGGACGGTACTTTTACCCGGAAGCTGATAGGCACGTACCCGGTTTGCACCGAAAAAGAAGCTTTTGAAGCCTTGGATGCCGCGCTTGAAGCCTATGACAATGGCCGCGGTGAATGGCCCACCATGAGCATTGCCGACCGTATTAAATGTATGGAGCGCTTTATTTACAAAATGAGCGAACAACGTACCCTGGTGGTAAAACTGCTGATGTGGGAAATAGGTAAATCGTACGCTGATTCGGCTAAAGAATTTGACCGTACCATTGAATACATCAATGCCACCATCGACGCGTTAAAAGATATCGACCGCCAGTCGTCACGCTTTGAAATTGCCGAGGGGCTGGTGGCCCAGATCCGTCGCTCGCCCCTGGGTGTAGTGCTTTGCATGGGGCCGTTTAATTACCCGTTAAACGAAACTTTCACTACGTTGATCCCCGCGCTGATCATGGGGAACACCATTTTATTTAAACCGCCTAAACACGGTACACTGCTGCATTATCCATTGCTAAAAGCCTTCCAGGAATCATTCCCTAAAGGAGTGGTGAACACCATTTATGGCAGGGGCGCAGTGGTAACACCAGGGCTGATGTCATCGGGCAAGGTGAATGTGCTGGCTTTCATTGGCTCAAGCAAAGTAGCAAATGATTTGAAAAAGCGTCACCCTAAAATTAATCGCTTAAGAGCTGTTTTAAGTCTGGACGCCAAGAACGCAGCCATAGTCACCAAACATGCCGACCTGCAGCAGGCTGTGAGCGAGTGTATTTTAGGCTCGCTGTCATTTAATGGCCAGCGTTGTACTGCTATTAAAGTGATATTTGTACATAAAGCCGTTGCCGATGAGTTTTTAAAGCTATTAAGCGAAGCTGTTGCCAAACTTAAATTCGGACTGCCCTGGGAAAAGGACGTAAAACTTACCCCGCTCCCCGAACCTCATAAACCGGCTTACCTTACCGATATTGTAAATGACGCCTTAGCTAACGGCGCAAAGGTGATTAACGAAAACGGAGGTGAAACATCGGCTTCGTTCTTTTTCCCGGCCATAGTTTACCCGGTTAATGAAAACATGAAACTGTACCGCGAAGAGCAATTTGGACCGGTGATCCCAGTAATTCCGTTTGAAGATATTGAGGAGCCGATCACTTACCAGATAGATTCGCCACATGGTATGCAGGTGAGCATTTTCAGTAATGATGCGAAGGAAATTTCGTCACTGATCGATCCCTTTGTGAATTTAGTAAGCCGCGTAAACATTAACAGTCAGTGCCAGCGCGGTCCGGATGTATTTCCGTTCACCGGGCGCAAGGACAGCGCCGAGGGTACACTTTCGGTACATGATGCCTTAAGGTCGTTCTCAATCCGCTCATTAGTTACCACTAAAATGACCGAAACCAACAAAAACATCATCAATGAAATTGTAAATGACAATGATTCCAATTTCCTGAGCACGAAGTTTATATTGTAGGGAACCGTTAGGACGTCATGAGGAGCAGCCGCAGGACAACCCTGAAAAAAGGGCGTTAATATGCTTAATACTTGACAATTAACAACTTACAACCATTGCAACTATAAGACACGAAGCAATCCCGATTTACAGTCGCCCTGTATGATTTGGATTTGCTTCGTGTCTGTTTTTAACACACTAAAAGGTGACCATATAACGGCCAACCACATCGTTACCGCGCTACCCTACCATATCTTCACCCGTTTATCCGGATCTATCCACATTTTATCACCTTTCTTAATATGAAAGGCTTCGTAAAATTCAGGCACATCGGTAAACGGCCCGTTAACACGCATAAAACCGGGCGCATGTTCATTGGTTAGGATCTGGCTCGAAAGTGATTCTTTCCTGTCTTGCGTAAGCCAGCCTAATGAGTATCCTAAAAAATAACGCTGTAAGGGTGTTAACCCGTTAATGAGTTTACCCTCTCTATATTGCTGTGTTTTTTTGAACGCGTCAAGACCTATTACTATTCCGCCGAGATCGGCAATATTTTCCCCCTGAGTGGCTTTGCCATTTACATGCAAACCATAAATGCTGTAACCATTAAACTGGTCGATAAGCATTTTGGCACGCTGACTAAATTTTACCGAATCCTGCGGTTTCCACCAGGCTTTAAGGTTTCCGGCAGCATCAAACTGCCTGCCCTGGTCATCAAAACCGTGGGTCATTTCATGGCCAATAGTTGAAGCGGCAGCATAACCGTAAATGACGGCATCATCAATATTCTCATCCTTGTAGCCGGGAATGGTAAAAATGCCGGCAGGCAATACAATCTCGTTGTTTGATGGGTTATAGTAAGCATTATAGGTTTGAGGCGTGATGTCCCATTCAGTACGGTCGACAGGTTTGCCTAATTTAGCCGCGCTGAAATTATGCCACCACTCGTTTGCCCGTAATACGTTGAGGGCGTAAGGGCCCCGGTTAATTTCCAGAGTTGAAAAATCCTTCCATTTATCCGGGTAACCAACTTTAGGGACAACTTTTGATAATTTGTAGTAAGCTTTCTCCTTGGTTTCGGGGCTCATCCAATCCAGCTTTTCAATATGCTCTTTAAAGCTGGCGCGCATTTCTTCAACCAGTTTCACATAGCGCTCTTTTGTTTTCTCGGGGAAATATTCTTTTACGAAGATTTGTCCTAATACCTCGCCCATCAAACCGTTTTCAGTATCCAACACCCTTTTCCAGCGTGGAAGTTGGGCCGTACTGCCATAAATCACCTTATCATAAAACCGAAACACCTCGTGATCAAACGGTTTGCTCAGGTATGGCCCAAAAGCAGTGACCAAGCTCTTGCGCAGGTAATTCTTCCAGTCATCTATAGTAAAAGTTTTTAGTGCTTTATTAAGCGCCCTGTAATATTCAGGCTGTCCTACAATTACGGTATCCGCATTTTTGTAGTCCATCTTTTCAAAGGTGGGTTTCCAGTCAATATCCGGGGCCAGCTTGCTCAGCGCGGCAAGTGGCATTTTGTTATAGTTATGATAAGGATCGCGCAGGTCCTCCAGTTTCCGGCTGCTATCAGCCAGGAAAGTTTCCAGCGAATAAGTTTTCTCAGCGGCCGCAGCGGCCCTATCAGCAGGCAGGCCTGCCAGTTTAAATATGACGGGCAGGTAATTATTTTGATAGTCGGTACGGATGGCTACGCTATGCGCATCTTTATTAAAGTAGTAATCGCGGTTAGGCATACCAATGCCCGCTTGGTATAAACCCAAAGCCATCTTTGCACTGTTCTTAGCATCCTGCCCAACATAAGCGCCGATAGGCTGTGTAACGCCAATCCTTTGTAAGTGTGCGAACTCCTCAACCAGGCTTTTGATATCTGTTATCCTCTCAATTTTATCCAGTTCATCTTTCAGTGGTGCAAGCCCCTGTTTTTCGATGTTAACGGTGTCCATCCCGCTGAAATAAAAATCACCTATTTTTTGGGTGTTGTTGCCCTTTGGGGCATTAGCTTTAAGCGCATCCTCGTTGATCTTTTTCATCTTGTCGCGCAACTCTTCCTGCACAACATTGCCGATGCCCCAGGCAGCGTACGCCGCCGGAATAGGATTTTTGCGAAGCCAGGTTCCGTTGGCATATTTAAAGAAGTCATCGCCCGGTTTTACGGTGGTATCCATATTATGGATCACTGGGTCGCCGGCTTCGTAAGCTTTTGTTTTGTCGGTTTGGCTACAGGCACTAAGTAAGGTGCCAAGCGCGGCGGCAACTATGGATAAGGATTGGGTTTTTCTGTTCATTTTTTAGGTGTGTGTATGAATTAAAATACAACAACTGTATGGTAAAATAGAATTTAGGACAGCTTATTTTTTAAAATATGATAATTTATTATATCTCCTGGAAAAAACCTGCTAAGGAAACGTTAAAATAATAACAAATTTTACGAAGTGTTTCCAACCTGATATCAATAATACCAGATTCGAGCCGGGCAATATTTATGTGCGTTTCGTTAAAAAACTTCTCCTGGGTAACCTGATTTTGCTTGCGTAAAGTTTTAATCTGTAAGGCAACTTTGCGTTTAAATGCGCTATTAGTGTCGTTAAGGTATTCAAAATCAGTTAAAAGCATGACTGGATCGGCTAATATGATACATTGTATTTTTTGTGCAAGCTAAATATAAAATAACACCATTACATTTTATATACAGATATTATTCTTTTATAAAAATGAGCAACTAACGTTTAAACATGAAATATTAATGCCACAATTTTATAATTATGGCAAAGGATTTGTATATAGATATTCGCCCTGTATCATCTGTGAAAAAATAAAAGATTTAGTAACATCTACCTGTGAAAAATTAAATTGAATTCTCAGACGCCCAAGTTGAGATTTTTTGTTCTTTGTTTTGGGTTTAATCAATAGTTTAAATTAATTAGGGGAAAGGGAGCTTCAAAAAAAGCTCTCTTTTTTTGTATATAAAAATTACTATGCATGCATAGTAATTTTTATATATTTATGCTTTTAATTATACCATGTATTTTGAACTGACCGAAGAACAAAAAATGATTCGCCAGGCTGCGCGTGATTTTGCGCAAACAGAATTGAAGCCAGGTGTTATTGAACGCGACGAACAGCAAAAATTCCCTGCTGCCCAGGTTAAGAAACTTGGTGAACTGGGTTTCCTGGGCATGATGGTATCTCCGCAATATGGCGGCGCTGGCATGGATGCCATATCATATGTGCTGGTGATGGAGGAACTTTCAAAGATTGACGCATCCACATCAGTAATTGTTTCAGTGAATAATTCGCTGGTATGCTATGGATTGGAGAAATATGGCAGCGAAGAACAGAAGCAAAAATATCTGGTACCGCTGGCCAAAGGCGAATGCATCGGCGCTTTCTGCCTTTCGGAGCCGGAAGCCGGCTCTGATGCTACATCACAAAGCACTACAGCCATTGATATGGGCGATCATTACCTGCTTAATGGTACTAAGAACTGGATCACCAGCGGAGGCAGCGCATCTACCTATATCGTAATTGCACAAACCGATGCCGAAAAAAAACACCATGGTATCAACGCTTTTATTGTTGAAAAAGGAATGCCGGGCTTTACTGTTGGTCCTAAAGAGAACAAGATGGGCATACGCGGGTCGGATACCCACTCGCTGATGTTTGCCGACGTTAAAGTGCCTAAAGAGAACCGCATTGGCGAAGACGGTTTTGGGTTTAAGTTTGCCATGAACGTACTGGATGGCGGCCGTATAGGTATTGCGTCGCAGGCTTTGGGTATTGCATCCGGCGCTTATGAACTGGCCAAGCAATATGCTAAGGAGCGCAAAACTTTTGGTAAATCGCTTGCCGACCATCAGGCTATCCAATTTAAGCTGGCCGATATGGCTACTGAAATTGAGGCAGCCCGTTTGATGTGCCTTAAAGCAGCATGGTTTAAAGATCATGGAAAACCCTATGCCCAGGCATCATCAATGGCTAAACTGTATGCATCTGAAGTAGCTATGCGTACCACCACCGAAGCGGTACAGATCCATGGCGGGTATGGTTATGTGAAAGAATATCACGTTGAACGCCTGATGCGGGATGCCAAAATAACCCAGATCTATGAAGGAACATCTGAAATTCAAAGAATTGTCATTTCGCGCGGATTGTTGAAATAACGGCGCTGTTTTTATACCTTTGAAAGTATATAGATTAAGTAGACTATATATATTTAAGTATGACTTTCAAAAATATTATAGCCGGTATTTGCGGATTACTATTTCTGCAAACCGGCTTTGCTCAAACCAAACTAAAAACAGGTGTGTGGCGCGGTGCGCTTAAAACTAAATCAGGCACCGAAATCCCTTTTAATTTCGAGGTCAACAATAGCGGCAGCAAACAACAATTAGCTATCATTAACGGTGCCGAGCATTTCAAGGTAACAGATGTTGCCACCAAAGGCGATTCTGTTTTTATCCATATGCCGCTGTTCAATTCAGAATTTAAGCTGAAACTTAACGGAGATAGCCTTAACGGCAACTGGGTAAGGCACCTGGCGGATAATGATCTCCTTGTTCCGTTCAGCGCCAGGCCTAATACTTCATGGCGCTTTTTTAAGAATACTGAACAACCGGCATTTAATATCGGAGGCCGTTGGTCGGCAGTGTTTGGTGAGGGCGAAGGCCGCGATACCACCGTTGGCGAGTTTAAGCAGGACGGTAATAAACTTACAGGTACTTTCTTAACCACCACCGGCGATTACCGTTATTTAGAAGGCTCGGTAAGTGGCAATAAACTTTACCTCTCTACTTTCGACGGCAGTCATGCCTATACTTTTACTGCTACTATCGGCAATGATAAAGCCATTACCGACGGTAAATTTTACGCCGGATATTCGGCGGTTCAATCCTGGACCGCTGTAAAGGATGAAAACGCCAAACTTCCAGATGCATATTCACTCACTTCATTAAAACCGGGGTATAAAAAAATAGCTTTCAGCTTTAAGGACCTTGATGGCAAAACTATCTCGCTTGATGATGCCAGGTTCAGAAACAAAGTGGTAATTGTACAGATATTGGGCTCATGGTGCCCTAACTGCATGGACGAAACTGCTTATATGGTCAACTACTATAACAAATATCACGATAAAGGTGTTGAGGTAATTGGCCTGGCTTATGAACGCACCACCGATTTTGAAAAATCAAAGAAAGCGCTACAGCAAGTAAAAGACAGGTTTAAAGTATCTTACCCATTGTTAGTGACCGGCTATACCAGCGATAAAAAACAAACCGCTCAAAGCCTGCCTATGTTATCCAAAGTGGTTGGTTTCCCTACCACCATTATTATCGATAAAAACGGCGACGTACAAAAAATCCATACTGGTTTTAGTGGTCCGGGAACGGGGGAGCATTATACTGAGTTTATCAACGAGTTTGAGAAGCTGACTGATGATCTAATACAAGCTCCTCCAGCCCCCTAAAGGAAGTGCTTGTATGCACGCACGCTTTTCAAAAGAAGATTTTAAACAAAAAAAGCATTGCTGTCGGCAATGCTTTTTTTTATGCTTAAAAAGGGGCTTGAAGGTAGTCACCCTTTTAATGGGCAGGAGGGGCGACCTCAACGCCAAAATACGCTTCCAACTCATTTAACGTTGATGAGCTGGTTGCAATATCTTTAATGATCACGCCTTTTTCCATCAGCAGGATCCGGTCGCATACATCGGTAATGTGGTTAAGATCATGGCTGGATACTATGGTAGTTACACCTTTATTCCTGTTCAGGTCTTTCAGCAGATTTTTAAGCCTAAACTGGGTGCTTGGGTCGATATTGGCAAACGGCTCGTCCAGCATCAGCAATTGAGGTTCCTGCAACAGGCAGGCTGCTACACCAACTTTGCATTGGTTGCCTTTTGACAGGTCGCGGATGTACTTCCCTTTCTTCAGGATCTCGCCATTAAAAAAATCGGTCAGGCCAACTAACACCTCGTCAACATACGTGCGGTTATGACTATGCAGCCCTCCTATAAAATAAAAATACTCTTCAGGTGTAAGGTAATCTATCAGGAAACCTTCGTCGAGATAGGCTGCCGTATAATCTTTCCATTTTTCATGACCGGCTACAATTTCACCGTTGGATAAAATCTCGCCACTTTCGGCACGAATGAGGTCGAGCACCATCCGGAACAGCGTGGTTTTACCTGCGCCGTTATTACCTACAAGGCCAACGCTTTCGCCTTTGTTAATTTGCAGGGCGGGTACATCTACAACGGTAATCCCGTTATACACCTTTTTTAAATTTCTTACTTCAATCATAGAATTATTTATTTCTGAAGCCTTCGGCAACGGTATAACGTTTCTGTATAAAATCCTCCTCCAGTTTTTTAACCCAAAAATCACGGGTTAAAATAAATATGATCCCGGTACCGGCCAGCATGGCCAGGCCGACGTCCGCGTGTTTGAACAGTGAGAACGGAAGATAAATAATATACGGCGTGATCATCAAGGGAAACGAAATAAGCATTTGCGTTGCCCCCACCCCTTCCCAATTAAACGACGCGCCTTTTGACAGATCTATCCGTTTGGCATTGCGGTTAGCAAAAAACAGCACAATGGTTGTGTTGATGCCGATGTTCCACAGGTACATTACAAAATGTACCAAAACAATGCGCCAGCCAAAATAAGCATAAGGCGTAGTCAATATAAAAGCCACGGTTGATACCATGGTAAACAGCAGGTATTTTGCCTTTAAAAAATCGCGGAAATTGATCTTGCTTACCAACAGGCCATCAAAATGAGCGCCTTGCCAGCTATACATGAACTGCCCATAACTGATAATAAAAATCCCCGTCATAAACATGCCCACAAAAATGTACCAGGTTTGTCCGTAATGGCTGTTGGTATAAAATATGAGCCCGTAAAACATAAAGAACAACCCCATAACCAATGCCGATCGTGGCCGCTTATTACGGAAGATCAGTTTCAGCTCGTTTGCGGCAAGGTCGCCAACCTTACCAAACCTGTTTAACAGCGGAAACTCCGTACTGCTTTTATAAGCCGATGCCTTGCGCGAACTCAGCTCTTCGAGGTACAGGTTTTGTTTTAAGTAGGCAAAATTGATGTAATACATGGTTGCAGCAAGCACAACAGGCAATAATACCAATACCGGTTTACTGAGCAAATAGCCGAAATACAGATAGGAAATATTACGCACCGAATACAGATGAAACCTGAAATCGCCGGTAATAATAAGGATGAGAGCCGCTGCGAAAACCAGGAAGACCCAGCCGTTAAGATTGGCCTTGCGTTTAATAAACAAGGCCATGTAATTATTGAAAAGCATGAAGCCGATAATAGCCAATATAAAAGCGAGCGCAGGCAAAGCACCCGAATCGGTAAGGATCACTTTTAAAATAAAAGGTACAAAAAGTATAATGGGCCACAGGTTAAAAACCGAAAGCATGGCCGTAAAGGCCAGATAGCCGACCACCGTATTCCTTTTTATAGGTAAATGAAGATATGGTTGCACTCTTAACGTAGGCAGTTCCTGCAATTGCATGCGCATCATGAGGTCAAACAAAAAATAAAGCAGGATGATACCGCAAAAAGAAACCACTATGTCATCATGCGGAAAAACCTGCCCCAAAATTTCATTCAAAAACAAACCGGCAAGCAAGATACATCCAAAAAGATAAAGGATAAGTAAGGCCATTACCACACGGATAGCAATACTTTTACCTGTGTTTTTTGACCGCCAGAAAGCTTTAAGTTCGTGCCCGAGAAAGGTAGTGATCATAAGTATAGACAGTTAAGAGTTAAGGTATAGGTTTTATATAAAAGCAAAATGCATAAAGCCCAAAGCTATAATTTGTTTTATATAAAAGCCACAGACACGATACGCAAAGCCTAAAGCTATAAATTAATTAATATTGGTCAAATCATTATATGATATTAATTAACAGGCTCTATAAAGCGAAACTTAAGTTAGTATTTATACCTGTCGCCCCAAAGTTTTCTTAACTTTTCTTTTGATTCGTTTTCACGCGCATTGTTACCGGGGTCGTAAATTTTTGTTCCGCGGATAGCATCAGGCAGAAAATCAAGATCGGTAAAATTACCCTCATAGCTGTGGGCATATTTGTAATCCTTACCGTAGCCTATATTTTTCATGAATTTGGTTGGGGCGTTACGTAGGTGCAGCGGCACCGGTAAATCGCCGGTTTGACGCACCAATGCTATGGCCGCACCAATAGCCGTAGTGGCCGAATTACTTTTGGGCGATGTTGCCAGGTAAATAGCCGTCTGCGATAATATCAGTTGCGATTCGGGCATGCCTATTTTATTTACAGCCTCAAAGCAACTTTGCGCAAGTAGTAATGCGTTTGGGTTGGCGTTGCCAATATCTTCGGATGCCAGGATCAGCATGCGCCGGGCTATGAAAAGCGGGTCTTCGCCGCCAACTATCATGCGCGCCAGCCAGTAAACAGCACCGTTAGGATCAGAGCCCCGCATGGATTTGATAAAGGCCGAAATGATATCATAGTGCTGCTCGCCGGTTTTATCATATAGTGCCATGTTTTGCTGTACGTGCTCCAGCACAACTTCATCGGTCAGTACTATATCAGGCGTGTCAAAAGCGTTTACCAGCAACTCGAAAATATTGAGCAGCTTCCGGGCATCGCCTCCCGAAAGGCGCAGCAAAGCCTCATGATCTTTGATGGTGATGTTTTTACCCTGCAAAACCACATCCTCTTTCATCGCCTTGTTCAGGAGGTCGATGAGATCAGTCTCAGACAGCGATTGTAAAATATACACCTGGCAACGCGACAGCAAAGCCGAGATCACTTCGAAAGATGGGTTTTCGGTAGTAGCGCCTATCAACGTAACAATGCCCCGCTCTACAGCGCCTAACAATGAATCTTGTTGCGATTTGGAAAAACGATGAATTTCATCAATAAACAATATCGGCAGCACCTCGCCCTGTTTTTTTAACAGTGATGCCTTTTCTATAACCTCCCTTACATCTTTCACGCCCGAATTAATAGCACTCAAAGCAAAAAACGGACGAAACAATGACTGCGAAATAATATAAGCCAAAGTAGTTTTACCCACTCCCGGCGGTCCCCAAAATATCATCGACGGCAATGAACCCGACTCGATAGCTTTACGCAGCACTGCTCCCGGCCCAACAAGATGTTTTTGCCCAACATAATCATCAAGCGATTTGGGACGCATACGTTCGGCTAATGGCGGGAGGTTGTTCATAAAAGTAAAATTCAGAAAAGAAAACGCTAAATCCTAAAAAAATTAGTAAAATAGTGTTTGTGCTTACGCAGGGTTTTCAACATCCCCTCTTGAGAGGGGGCGGGGAAGAAGGAGCGGTGGCAGGGGTGTGTTTCTGCGGTAGACTTATCAAAAGCAGAAACACACCCCTCCCCCCTCTCGAGAGGGGAATCGCACGACCCTCCCGCTTTTTGACGACTATTCTCAAACAGGAGCTAAATGTAATTACCTCAATCCTGTGTAATGGGTTCATGATGTGCGTGGCAGGCTTCTGCGCAATCAATACAGGCTTTGGCACATTCCTGGCAATGATCGTGCTGATGTTTACCGCACTCCGCAGCGCAAAGACGGCAGATCTCCTCGCATAAAACCAGGTATTGGTGGGCAATAACCGAATCTCTTTGCAATAAGCGGGCCCCCTGGGCACATATGTCAGCGCAGTCCCGGTCAAGACTAATGCAGTTGGCCATCATTTTAACATCCTCTTCGTGCAGGCATGCAGTAGCACAATGTTCGCAAGCTAAAGCGCAATCCAATAATTTTTGAATTATAGCGCGGTGATCATGATTTTGCATAATGGTAAATTTTAAGTTTTACTTAATATACTACCCGCTGCAGTTAAAAAAGGTTTGCATTAATTTGAAATGCTATATTATACAAACAAAAAGGCTGTCTCCAATTACGGAAACAGCCTTTATAATATATATTGAATTTTTATTAATTACTGTTGGTTCGGGTTTTGATCACTGTCGTTATTTTCAGGATCATCAGATGGGGTGCCTACAATTTTGTAAGCTTTATTGCCGTCATCCTGAGTTTCCTGGTAGTAATAACCATCAGGAGATACAAACAGCTTTTCACCATTGATCTTGATCTTGCGGCAATCCGGTGGCAATTGAGTTACAATGTCACCAATTTGCGGGCCCTGATCAACACTGCTGCCATCGCCGTTGCCCTGGTCGGTAGTTAATTGGCCATCTTTACCTGCAATCACGTAAACAGTTGAGCCGTCATCTTTGGTGTATGGCTGGTAGTAAACACCATTTAACTCGTAGTACTGTTCGCCATTGATCATGATAGATTCAGCACCTGAAGGCAGGGTTTTAATCTCGGCCCCTATTGGCGGTTCAACAACGGTATACTGGTCATTGTATTGACGATAGTACAAACCATCGCTGTAAAAATATTGGTAATCGCCCCACCAGAAAGGATAGTAACCATATGGTAAGAAACCTATGCTAAAACCTAACCGCGGATAATAGAATGAATTATAGTAGTTACGGTATGGATAATAGTAGTGATTGCCAAAATACCCCCCGCGGCCACCGTAATGGTAAGTACCAGGATAAACCCTGCGACCACCGTATGCGTATGAACCGCCTCTGTAATAAGTACCGCGACCGCCGTTATAAACGCGCCTGTCTACAGTAGTATAGCTGCGGTTACCATTGTATACGGTACGACCGGCGCTACCATAGCTACGCTGGGGTGCTACAGATGTGCCATTTGGCCTTACTGCGTAATCACGACCACCATAACTGCGTTGTTGAGGAGTGCCATAGCTGCTGCGCGAATCGGTGCCGTAGCTACGCTGCGGCGCTGCTATTGAGGTACGTGTGCTACCATTAAATGAAGTTGAGGGGCGGGAAAAACTACCACCAGAAGGACGGGAAAAACTACCGCCTCCGCCACCACCGCCTGACGGTCTTGAACCACCGCCTCCTCCGCCACCGCCGCCGCGAGAACCGCCGCCACGTTGTGCATCAGCATTGAATGCCAAGGATAAGCTCAATAAGCCCCCTAATGCAATTGTTAATAGATTTTTATATGTCCTTTTCATGATGAAAGATTTTTTAACAGATCAGCATGGTATTTTTTGCTGATATAAATATATAGACTATTAAATGTTTAAACGGTTTAACGCGTTTTTAATTATTTTTCACTCAAAAAGCGAACCAATACCATCCATACGTACCGGTTATTGTTTTCGCTACGCTATATCCTCGGCAATAAACAAAAAAGGTTGCTCAAACTGCAGGGTAAAAAAACCATCATGGGTGGTTTTATACCTGTTATTGCCTGTAGTTTCAAGCCCGCTTATTTGTAAGCCCGACGGATGCGAAAGTACTTCAATGAACTCACCTGCGGGTTTCCACTTACTGAAGCCCGAATTAACCGGGTAGATCTTTTGCCGCTCCCTAAAAATCACCAGGTTTATTTTATCGGCATAAAACAAAAAATCTTTCAGGTCCAGCACATCGGTAATTACATTGACCGCCGGGTAATTATGCGTTACCAGGTATTTTAAAGCTGCGCCTGCCGCATTGTCGCCTCCCGAAGGCATCACCTTCACGTCCGACTGTAAATCACCCGAATCACCATCACTTATTATCCAGTCGATTTTAATCCCTGATGCATCCAGCTTTTCGGCGGTACCGGTAGAGCAGATCACGGTCGGGCTCCACTCCAGCAACTGCCCCAGCATTTCCTCATCAAAAGTATCCATGCTTAAAACCAGTAAAGCAGGCTCCTGTTTTTCGCGAACAATATGATGTGATGACATTGCTAATGTAGATGGAACAGATGAATATTAAATGAAAATATAAAGATGAGGTTTTTATTGATTGCTGAAACCAAATCAATATTTTATGACGGTAGAATAATATAAAAAGGTCACCTTTTTATTTGCGGGGTATTAATGATAAATAAACCTTATCATGAAAACAAAAATTTTATTGTCAGTGCCTTTATTATTTACAGGCTGCATCATGGATTATTACGACCGGCGTTTATCTGTTATTAATAAATCGTCGGTTCACGTTGCTGTGGAGATAATTAACGATACAACTGTGCGAACAAAAAATGGCATCCCATATTATCAATCGCATGTGATAGCGCCTAATGAAACCTCTTTTATAACAAAGTCGGGAAAAAATGCCTGGCTTGAGTATATTAATAAAGGGAAAACCAAAACTCTGTACGTTTATTTTTTTGACATCGATAGCTTAAATAAATATCAAAAGGGAGGTGCCGATATGAGTTATTTGCTTGGAAATAAAAAGTATTTAAAAAGACTCGATTATACGCTTGATGAATTAAAAAGGGTCGATTGGCAGATCAAATACCGATAGGATCTGAATCAATACATCTTTCTGTAAAACTCCTTAACCCTTTCAGCAGGATCAGCAATAAGGTCCATGGCTGATGATATCGCAATACCATAGATTCCCGTTTGAAGCAAGGGCTCAACATCATCCGGTTGGATGCCGCCTGCTGCTATCACCGGGATATTGATGCCCAGTTTCTCCAGTTCACGATACCCATTAAAACCAAGCACCTTATGTACGCTGGACACATCATTTAATGCGGATGCAAAAGGCCCGTAAGTGCAATAATCAACCACTCCGGTGTCTTGTAATTTCAATAATTCATCAGCACCTCCGGCTGATACACCAAGAGTTTTATCCGGGCCGATAATCTTGCGGATAATGGCCGGATCGACATCACTATTATCTATATGCACACCCTGCGCATCAACCCGTTCAATCAGGTCATAATGGTTGGCAATGATGAGGGTTGCGCCCCAGTCGTCACAAATTTCGGCTATCTCGTTTATTTCATCAATCAGCTCATCTTCGGGCTTGGTAAGACAACGGTATTGTATCCAGTTTGCACCCGCGCCGCAAGCCATCTGCACCTGTTGTACGTGGCTAAAATCCGGCAGGTCATGTGTAATATAATGAAATTTAGAAATGTATTTTTTCATTTTATTAAGTCCGAATTAGGTCAAACCCGAAAGTCGGAAAGTTTTTAATTATTAACCGAAAAGTCCGAAAGTTTTGTATTGTAAACTTTCGGACTTACCTGACTTCAGACTTAGTTTTTCAGTGCTTCGCTGATAGTTTTACCTACACAGCCATCAGGGGCCTGGATATGCAGTAGCGATGCTACAGTAGCCGAAATATCTGTCATATGTGTTTGGCGGGTCAAACTACCATGCTTAATGCCCCAGCCCATAAATACCAATGGGATATGCGAATCATAAGGGTTCCATGTACCGTGGGTGGTACCGGTTGGGCCGCGATCATTAGTGCCATGACCGGTATACCATGCCGGTTTCAGGATGATCTGGATAACACCGCTGTGTTCGGCATTGTAACCGTTAATGATCATGCTGCGCAAATCGTCAGGGATATTAGCTGTCTGTACTTTTTGCAGATCGATTGCATAGGCAATGCCTGGTTGTTTCTTCAGGTATGCGATGCAATCTAACTTTAGCGCCTCTTCGCTAACGCCTGCTTTTGCAAGGGCCGCGTTATTAAAATTAACCTGATAATTATCCATACTAATGATCAGGTTATCCACTTTGTATTTATCGCTGATCATCGTGTTCATTTCTTTTGCAGCTTTTCCCTCATCCCAAACACCTGCCGGGATGTTATGGTCTTTCAAAAAGTTAGGGTTGTGGGCAGCGCCATGGTCGGCACTCAGGAAAACCGAATAATTGCCTTTACCTACAGTTGCATCTAAATAATTGAAAAACGCGGCCAGGTCCTGGTCAAGCCTTAAATAAGTATCTTCAACCTCAACCGAGTTAGGGCCAAACTGGTGACCAACATAATCTGTTGATGAAAGGCTCACGGCTAAAAAGTCGGTTACGGTATTTTTACCCAATTTTTCGCCCTCAATAGCAGCTTTAGCCAGGTCGAGCGTCATGGTGTTGCCGAACGGAGTAGAACGGATCATGCCAATATGGCCCTTATAAAGTTCGGATGTTTTGACCGGTAAGGTTGGTGTAGCGGCACCGGCAAATTTACCTTCATAACGATCGCTGTTATCGGGTGCGCTTTGTACATACGTATTAATAGGATATAACGGGTTCCAGTCCTGCTTTAGGTATTTTTCAGCAATCTTTTGATTGTTAAAAGTTTTAACCCAGGCAGGCAGGTCATTCATATAATAAGTACTGGTAATCCAGTTACCACTGGCATCATCAAACCAGTAGGCAGCGTTGGCTGAGTGCCCCGCAGGCAGGATGCCGCCGCGGTCTTTCAATGCTATACCGATAACTTTTGAACGAAAGTTTGTAGCCAGTCTCAACTCATCAGTAACTGTGCTAACCAGCAAGTTGCGGGGCGACATTTGCCCTGCTTTTGAAGTGCTGCCAACAGCTACAACAGTGCTGTCGTCCGTACAGTACATGGATTTGCCCGTAGCCTGGATAATAAAATCATTACCCACTATACCGTGAATAGCGGGGATCGAACCTGTATAGATACAGGTATGGCCGGCAGCCGTTACCGTTGGGATATAATCGATATTGGTATTCTCGCAGGTGAAGCCTTCATTAAGCATGCGCTTAAAACCACCGGTTTGGTAACGGTCATAATAGCGGTACAGGTAATCCCAGCGCATTTGGTCAACCACTAAACCCACAACTAATTTTGGGCGAGGAATTGATGCAGACGCAGCGGGTGCTGTCGTAGTTTTCTTTTTTTGTGCCGATACCGAAACGGTAGCGAAGGAGAGGGAAATAAGCAGCAGATGTTTAAACTTCATCGCGAAAAAAGATTTTTGATTTCGCCAAATATCAGCAAAGCATTTAAAATGCAATGTGATGCTTTTGTTAATTATAGGGGATTGTTACAAAGTAGCCCCCTCTAAATCTTTCCCGGCCGGGGAGACTTCAAAGCCCTCCCTTCCGGGGAGGGTTTGGGTGGGGCCGTGTTTACAAAATGCCCAAAACTTTGTAAGTTTAGCAAACCAATCTTTAAACCTATAATCAATGAAACGCATCCTTTTATTGCCGCTTTTGCTGCTGGCTTGCTCTGTCATCGCGCAAAATAAAAACCTTGATGTTGTTGCTACCGATGCAGGTAAAATATCAGGCTTAACCAACCAGGGCGGCGATGTGCACATTTATAAAGGCATTCCCTTTGCTGCACCGCCTGTTGGAGATTTGCGCTGGAAGGAACCACAGCCGGTAAAACCATGGGAGGGCGTTAAAAAGTGTAACGAATTTGCAGCCAGCCCTATGCAGGGCAAACCAGACCCTTTTGGTGTTTACACGCGCGAATTCCTGATCCCCTATGAGCCCATCAGCGAAGACTGCCTGTACCTTAATGTATGGACTGCCGCAAAAACACCGTCAGAAAAACGCCCTGTGCTGGTTTATATTTATGGCGGTGGATTTGTAAGTGGTGGAGCTGGAGTACCTATTTATGATGGCGAGGCGATGGCTAAAAAAGGGATCATATTTGTGGTTATTAATTACCGCGTCGGGATTTTTGGTTTCTTCGCCCATCCCGAATTAACCAGGGAATCGCCGCATAATGCATCAGGAAATTATGGTTTGATGGATCAGCTGGCTGCATTAACATGGGTGAAGAAGAATATCGCGGCTTTTGGTGGAGACCCGGATAAGGTTACCATAGCGGGGCAATCGGCAGGTTCCATGAGTGTAAATTGTTTGGTGGCATCGCCATTAGGTAAAGGGCTGTTCAGTGGTGCAATTGCCGAGAGTGGGGCCAGTTTTATCAGTCAGCAAGGATCAGGCGGGTTGCGGGAAGCAGAGGCAGCCGGTGTAAAAACAGCGACTGCCTTGGGTGCAAGCACCATTGCCGAACTAAGGAGTAAACCCGCTGCCGAACTGGTTGGCAAAGGCCAAAGCCGCCCGGTTATTGACGGCTATGTTTTACCCGCAACCATCGCTGATATTTTTAATGAGCATAAACAAAACGATGTACCTGTACTTACCGGCTGGAACGAAGACGACGCTTTTATCGGTCCGCCAAAAACTGCTGAAGAGTATAAAAAGATGATAAAAAGCCAATATGGTGCCGATGCTGATGCATTTTTAAAACTATATCCGGCGGGTTCGGACCAGGAAGCCGCGACCTCCCAAACGCGGATAAACCGCGATCAGATCTTCGGGATACAGAATTATACCTGGGCCAATATTCAGAGCGAAAAAGCGAAGTCGAAAATCTATGTTTACCGCTTTATCCGCCGCCTGCCTGCCACTGCCGATTTTGTTAAATACGGCGCTTTCCATACCGGCGAGGTTGCTTATGCCTATGACAACCTCAAATTCCTGAACCGCCCATGGGAACCTGTCGATCAGCAACTGGCCAATACCATGAGCACTTACTGGGCTAATTTTGTTAAAACCGGTAACCCGAACGGGAAAGGCGTACCTACATGGCCGGCTTATACAACAAGTGATCATAAAATAATGATATTGGCTGAGAAGCCGGGCGCAAAACCTTTGCCGGATAAAGCCGCTTTGGATTTTATGGTGAAGAAGGCCAAAGGAAAGTAATGCATAGGTAAAGCCCCGGGATAATAAACGCTGCCAGATACATTCAGGTAGGGAAGCCTTAAACACCCCGCTTAAGAAACTGATGAGACAGCCAGGCTTGAAATGTTAGCGGATACCATAAAACAAAAGTATACGAAACTCCAGATTAATTAAAGTGCTACCTATATTTTAATGAAAGAAACCCACCTTATCAAACAAAAATTTAAAAGCGCCATACGACGGGGAACTGGCGAAGCGTATTTACTACTGCAACGCTATCCCGGTATTGATTTTTCGGGAGAGGTCATCAAAGCCTGCGTCAAAAACTTCTCGTACGATGGACAATGCGAAGGCAGCAGAGGGGAATATCTTTTTGAACTTATCGGCCTTTCGGGGAAAAAAGACAAAATAAAGAAAGCAGTATTAAAAGCCCTGCTAAAACCTCAGAAAGATACCTGGACACTGACACAGCTTTTCAGCCTGGCTAAAATGTTTGCCCGACAAGATGATGCCGAAGCCCGGAAAACCATTTACGATGCCTTTGTTCACAATCCTATTTGGCGATCGGATTGGGCCGGTACCTCAGACATTATACAACTTGATGGTATTGAAGGCTTGAAATTTATTGCCGAAGAATTTGGCAAACGCCTTGAAGCAGATCCGGAAGACTGGCAGGACGAGGACCTCATTAATCAATTTCAAAAAGAAAACCCGGAAACCGACACCTGGGCGCAACTGGGTATCAGTGCCAAACAAAATCGCTTTATAAAGATATACATCGATTCGGTGAGGGAAAACATGGCACAGCGTGCCACAAAGGTAAAACCACCGGAACCCGTTTATAAAAATATAGTTGAAGAAACGCTGTTGAGACAAACCCAACTTTGGTTTTACCATAGGAAACTGAAAAGCACCGAACTTAAATCAATCGGTCAGCAACTAATAATTGAACGAAAGAAAAGTAACCGGGAAAAATTACTTAAAATTTTTACAAAGCATCCATTTCCTCTTGAGAAAGAATTTCTTTTTGATTTGGCTTGTAAACATCCGGCAAGGAACAGAAGAGTTGTGACATTCGCTATTCAAGCGCTTGGCCTTTTTAAAAATAAAAGCATCAGGGAGTTCGCTTTAAAACAAATTGCGATTAGTAAACATCCAACATTATTTGTTGAGCTTTTAAAAGAAAATTATAAAAAGGGAGATCATAAACTGTTGACTGTCCTCATAGCAAACAGCAATAAAGGCATTGAATTAGAGGGTTTGATAATTGACATTACTAATATCTATTATGCCAATAAAACTCCGGAATGCCGGGAGCCATTGGAGGCACTTTATGATAAACACAACTGCGGTATGTGCCGGAAACATGTTGTTGAAATATTAAAGAACAATAATGTGCTAAGCGAGCGAATAAAAAATGAGATCAGGTTTGATTGCAATGAGGATACGCGGAAACTGTATAATTGACCATATTATTCCGATAATCCTGTTTGTGTATACTTAGCTCCAACTTTACCAATGAATAACAAGGCATTGTGTAATAATGTAACAAAAAATTCCCCTCTTAAAAATTTGGATAATAAAACTTAAATCACTTATCTTCGTTAATTACCAAAACGCAAGACTATGTAAGCAGAGGGCTTACATAGTCTTGTTTGCTTTTATAAGCATTGCGTCCTTTCTTAAAACAGGGAAGGGCGGTTTTTTTTGGTTGATTAACAGTAATAATATTAATTAATTTTTGCGTTATGGCAGAGGTATCATACTATACCAAAGATGGTTTAGAGAAATTAAAAGAAGAACTACAGAGATTAAAAACAACCGGCCGTGCCGATATATCAAAAGCTATTGCTGAGGCACGTGACAAAGGCGATCTGTCTGAAAATGCCGAATACGATGCAGCTAAAGAAGCGCAGGGCTTACATGAGGCCAAGATAGCCCAGATGCAGGAAACACTGGCCAATGCGCGCCTGCTTGATGAATCAAAACTTGACGTTTCGAAGGTACTTGCATTGTCGATAGTAAAGATCAAGAACCTGAAAAACGGAGCTACCATGAGTTATCAGCTGGTATCAGAGAGTGAAGCCGATCTTAAAACCGGTAAAATTTCGGTAGCATCACCAATAGCTAAAGGCCTGCTTGGCAAAAAGGTTGGTGAAAAAACCGAGATCACCGTACCTGCAGGTAAAATTGAATTCGAGATCCTGGAAATAAGCAGGTAATTTATTGGGTGAGCAGTGAATAGTTGATTAAGAGAATGGTTTTTCCGGATATCGTAATCAATTATTAACTACTCACCCTTTTAATTAATACCATAACAAACTACTCACCCAATCAACATAATCAACCACTCACCAATAATGACCATCTTTTCAAAAATAGTTGCAGGCGAGATCCCCGCTTATAAAGTGGCCGAGAACGATGAATTTCTGGCTTTTTTGGATATTTTTCCGCTTACGGAAGGTCACCTGCTGGTGATCCCAAAGAAGGAGGTTGATTATCTTTTTGATTTGGACGATAATACTTATACGGGCTTACAGCTATTTGCCAAAAAGGTAGCTCTCGGTTTAAAAAAGGCCGTTCCCTGCCCCCGGGTTGGTGTAGCTGTTATGGGCCTTGATGTGCCCCATGCGCATATCCATCTTATACCCATGAATGATATGAGCAGCATCAACTTTTCACTCCCCAAACAAAAATTCACCCCCGAACAATTTAATACTACCGCCGAGAAGATCAGGCAGGCAATCAGTTAACAATTGGGATAACATTAATCAAGCTATTAGCTATAAGTTTTGCTCATGCTGCTTTTAGCTTATATTATATATAGACAAAAGGCCTCATCATAATATAAATGACGAGGCCTTTTTATGTTTAAAACTCTACATGCGCCCTTAGCGAAAGGACATTTACCGGTCCCCTGTCCTTATTATAGGCAGGGTTGAGCAAAAACTGGTAACCGGGTGTAAGCCAGAACTTTTTTTGATATGCGTTTATTTTATAATCAAGTTCGGCAATAAATTCGGTGCCATAATTAAGCTTGCCATCACCTATGATAAAGCCGTAGCCGCCGGCTGCGAGGTAATCACGATGGGCGTTTGAGATGCCGTTGGCTACAAAAGCCAGGCTCAGTTCGTCATCGCCGCGGTTCCATGAACTTCCTTTAAGTACGCCGCCAAAACTCAATGACCGGTCAATCTCGGTAAAATACCATGTTTGGGTTTTACCATCATTATAACTCACTTTGGCAAATACCCCAAAATCTTTGGTCAGATATTGGTCGGCGCTGATGCCGAAACCATATTTGTGCCTGCCATAAGCTTGTGTGGTATCAACATTGGGGGCAACAGGGCTTTGCGCGAGTGCCACGCGATAATCTCCCATTTTGCCATTATTACGGAAACCTAAGATCCTGAAAGTACCTTTTTGGCCGTTAAGTGTATAGCGTTTTTCGTATTCTAAGGTCTGGGTGTTTGCTTTACCAATTTTTTGATCCCAGATAGCGCCGTTGGCGGTAGTGGTGGACATGGTAAAAGCAAAGCGCAATGTCCAGTTTGGTTGCCCTAATTCGGTATGGATCCCCATAACATACCCGCGGGTATTGGCGGGATAATCCCATGCACCGTTATCCATTAAGCTCCAGTTCATGAACTGCGTACGCGGATCATGGCTAAATTCATTGCCGTCATAAAAATCGGCCATGCCAAATTTACCTACGGTAACCGAAAAGTAACGCTTGCTTTTTAAACCGGCTAACTGGTTGGCATCATCGCTGATAGTGTCTTTATCCTTGCCCCATTCAAAGTTTTGGGTAAAATATAAACGGGCGATGTAGATCTTCGGCTCTGCGCCGCCTACACGAAAAGTTTCGCCATTAGGGAAACCTGCCGCGCCCAGCGTTTTGCTCAGGCCCGATCCACCCGAAAGCTCGGGGTTAAAATAGGCTTCGGCGCCTTTCCAGAGCCTTGCACCGCCAAAAAGCGTAGTGGTAATTGAGCTTTGTGTTTCTTCTTTGGTAAGTAAACTGTTATCGCCATTATAATCGGCATGAAACGATGGTTTGTATTGGGTAATTACCGTTTGCTGGAAATGGAAGTTGAACCGCTGACGTTTAACTGTATCCTGCCCCAAAGCGACGGCGGCAATTAACACGGGCATTATAGTAAATATAAGTTTTTTCATGGGCTGTCAATTTTGGCGCAAAAGTAAGCTTTCGCGTTAACTTGAACCACATTCGTCAAAAAACTGTTTTAAATAATCCTCCATAAATGTATGCCTTTGTTCGGCAATTGCTTTACCGGCGGGAGTATTCATTTTATCCTTAAGTAACAATAACTTTTCGTAAAAGTGATTAATAGTTGGAGCGGTGGTGTTTTTATATTCTTCCCTGGTCATGTTAAGGTTTGGCGGGATTTCGGGATTGTACAATTCCCGGCCTTTAAAACCTCCATAGGTAAAGGCACGCGCAATGCCAATGGCTCCAATGGCATCCAGCCTGTCGGCATCCTGTACTACAGCCAGTTCGGGCGAATGAAAGGACTGTTTATCAAAGCTGGCTTTGAACGACATATGCCTGATGATCTGCTGCACATGCTCAATAACCCCGGTATCAACATTCATGCTTTGCAGGTAATTGCCAGCAGTACGCGGGCCAATCTCTTCATCGCCGTTATGAAACTTACTATCGGCAATATCATGCAGCAGGGCAGCAAGTTCAACTATCAGCTGATCGGTTTTTTCTGTTTGGTTGATGAGTTTCGCGTTTGTCCAAACGCGGTGAATATGCCACCAGTCGTGACCACCTTCGGCGTCCCTGAGCGTATTGCGCACAAAATTTGCAGTGGCTTCAATGAGTTTATTATGTTCCATCTTTTGCAAAGATACTAAGCAAAAGACAGAACAACGGGGTTGTGTATAAAACGTTAAGCAGCGGCTATTTTTTCTGTATCGATGAGTTCGGCAACTTCAATCTCCAAAATAGCGGCGATCTGAAAAAGCCTTTCGACTGTTATTTTTGTATAGCCTAACTCAATTTTGCTATAAGCGTTTTGTGATATACCCAGCTTGGCTGCAAGGTATTCCTG
Source organism: Mucilaginibacter sp. 3215 (assembly GCF_050433785.1). Lineage (NCBI taxonomy): Bacteria > Pseudomonadati > Bacteroidota > Sphingobacteriia > Sphingobacteriales > Sphingobacteriaceae > Mucilaginibacter > Mucilaginibacter sp. 3215. The sequence continues at coordinate 20,073 of NZ_JBNPWO010000014.1, read as the reverse complement.
GGTATAATTTAATCCTTCCCTGGTTTGCCTTATGTTAGCAGCAATAGCCTTAATCTTGAAACTTAGCATATCTTTCATCCATTTACATATTAATTCGTTTATAAATAACGAAAATATAGGGGTTATGGATTTCAAAATTTTAATTTTTTTTAATAGCTAACCAATTGAAAAGCTGATATTTTATACTTTTTTAATTAAAAATTAACAACCCTTTATAAAAGCCGGTATAAATACATAGGTTTTAACAACCATATTAATTAATAATAAAGACAAAAAAAGCGACAGGCCGCAAAGTCTGTCGCTTTCAAATTACTTTTATTTAAAAAAACTACTCGCCTAAATTGTAACTAACAATTACTGTGGGCAATAAAGTAGCCGCTTCAAGCGGTACCTGGTTATAAGATATGATTGGCTTGCGTTTGCTGTAATAATCAAATGCCTCCTTTATAGTAGCATTACTTGTATTTGCCGGCGCATTAAAGTTAATGGAAAACGGCAAGATAAAATCATGCAGTTTTTCATGATCGGGGATAACCCATTTGTGGTTTGATTTTTTTAGCGCCTCAATGATGGGTACTACCAATATGGCATCATCCGCATAGTAAACAATTATTTTTTTGATCACACCTTTTTCATCAGCAGTGAACTTAAACACCGCTGTTCCGCTTGCTTTCTTTTTAATGATTTCGGGTGATACAACAAGACTGTCTTTAAAAAAGCGGTTCATAATAGGACTGCCGCCCTGAAACGGAAATGCTAATTGCGCTTGTGCCTTAACCAGTACTGATGATAAAATAAGTGTTATAAATAACAGGATCTTTTTCATTTAATTTTCTTCTTTCGGTTCACGTTTGCTGCCGTGGTATAATTCATACTCAAACAGGCGGCAATCAAGCTTACCATTATAAAATTCAATTTTGCGGGCTGCCTTCAGGCCTATCTTTTTGGCCAGGTCGGGATTGCCCGTAAAAACATAACCGTTATACCCAAGGCATTTCTTTTTCAGAAAATCTCCTATACGCTTATAGGTGATCTCCAGCTTAGTATGTACGCCCAAACGCTCACCGTATTCGGGATTAAACATTACTACACCAGTCTCTGCCGGAACCTCAGTATCTTCAAAATCACAAACGGCAAAATCGATCAAATGTTCTACACCTGCCGTTCTGGCATTTTTACGGGCGATGTCAACTGCGTCTTCAGAGATATCGGTGGCAATGATTTTAAAGCCAGTTTCCTTTTTTGCTTTATCTTTTAAATTGCGGCGTTCGGCAAAAAATACGGTTTCATCGTAACCCAGTATGTGCATAAAACCATAATTCATCCTGAACAAACCCGGAGATTTATCAGTAGCCAGCAATGCTGCTTCAATAGCCAGGGTGCCAGAACCGCACATGGGGTTAATGAATGTGCTTTTCATATCCCATTTGGTAGCCATAATGGTTGATGTTGCCAAAGCCTCAAGCATTGGTGCTTTACCCGGTATTTTACGGTAACTGTGCTTGGCCAGTGTTTCGCCCGATGTATCCAGGAAAATTTCGGCGCGGTCATCCTGCCAGTAAAGATGTACCAGGGTTTTATTAACCTCCGGGCCAGAGTCGGGCCTGATACCTTTAATGGATTTGATCCTGTCGGCAATAGCATCCTTTACCTTTACGTTGGCAAACAGCGGGGTAAGGATGTGTTCGTTATTTACGTTTGATGATACCGAAAAGTAACCGGTAAAATCAATCAGCTTTTCCCACTCAATGGTTACCAGCTCTTCGTAAAGCTCTTTCGGATCGCGGGCTGTAAATGTTTTTAACGAATACAGTACCTGGCTTGCGCAGCGCAGGTTCAAATTAAGCAGAATGGTATCTGTAACAGTACCTTTCAGTTCGACCCCGGTAGGGAAAACGCGGACCGGCTCATAGCCTAAAGCTTCAACCTCCCTTTGCAGGTAAGGCGAAAGCCTTTTGTTACATGTAATTATGATTTTACTTTCGGTGTGGAAAACTTGCATATTAATTCGGCAAAATTAAGAATTAAAAAGCCCCTATTTTAATTTCTTAACTATTAACTTTACATTTTAAATTATTTGAAGACTAATTATGGAAGTTAAAGGTAAGGTACATGAAGTGTCGGCCACTCAGCAAGTAACCGATTCACTTAAAAAACGCGAACTTATACTTGAATATATTGAGAACCCTCAATACCCTGAATATTTAAAGTTTGAAGCTATACAGGACCGTTGCAATTTGCTTGATAACGTAAAAGTTGGGGATGATGTAGAGGTTTCTTTTAACCTTAAAGGCCGCCCATGGACAGATAAAACCGGTAAAAAAAGCTATTTTAACTCATTACAGTTATGGAGGGTTACCCCGCTGGCTGCTGCTAATAACGCGTCTGCTGCTCCTCAATACGCAGCACCGTCAGCTGATATCAGCTCATCGGCCGATGATGACGATCTGCCATTCTAATAAAATAGAGAAAAGCTTGAGTAAAATATTTCAAAAGGCCCTTTAACAGGGCCTTTTGTTGTTTATACGCTTCTTGTTATAACCCACAGCCTTAAACAGACATCTTCAGTAATTGATACAATAAAATATTAAGCAGCAGAGTTTTAAATTGAACGTACATTTGTTAAATTTTGTTAAATGCAATTTTTGTGTGCGGATTTAGGATAATTTTGTTTGTTAATAAATGAAGAAAAGGAGCATAGGTTTAATTATTGGCTTAATGAGCTTTGCGCTGTTGGGCGTAATGGCTATGCAATTTTATTTTCTGAGGCAATCTTACCAGATGCAGTCCGATTCGTTCGACCGCCAGGTGAGGGAAGCTATGAACAATGTGGTAGATAAGGTTACCCGCCAGGATGCGAATAACTTTTTAAAAACCAAAACCCAGCAAACTGCCATCAGCACCGATAATGAAGAACGGGACATCAGCGCAATAAAAGTAGCGGGAATACCAAAAACAAAAAAACACTCATCTGCCCGCGAAAAACGGATTGCTTTACTGCGCGATAGTTTGCAGCGCATGATCCAGCGTAAAAAAATGGATGATGAGCTTAACGGCTTACTACAAACAGAAGGTACGGTTGATTTTAAAGTACGTGTTGAAGAATATACAGATGAGTTTGGTGTAGTACATGAGCAACTTACGCCCGAGATAGTGCATACCCGTATTACCCGCAGGGTAGGTCATCCTAAAAAACTTCATAAGTATGATACCCTGAGGTATGTCTACGTCGACCCCCAGTTTGGCAAACAAATGATCTCGGTACCACGCATCAATCCGTTGTGGGTACAGGAACAAACCCGTAAGCAAAAGGAACGGCAGGTTCAACAGATCAAAAAAATGCTGGAGACCGATTCACTTGAAAAAGTGAATAGTGCCGGTGCCAAACCTACTGTTATTGAAAACCTGGCCGAAGAGTACCGTAAATCGGGCGAACCGTTGAATAAAAGGATCAACCCTTTCTGGATAGATTCGTTACTGCGTTTTGAGCTTCATAATAAAGGCATTTTTCTGCCTTTCAGCTACGAAGTTACAACCGCCAACAGCGACTCGCTCATATTTTCAAATGCCAGCGACAGCCAGGGCGAAAAGCTGCCTGTGTTTGTAGCGGCAAATACTTATCAAACCCCTATTTTCACCAAAGAGGTGATCAACGACCCCGGAAAGATCAGGCTTTCGTTTCCGCAAAAAAACTCGCTGATCTTAAGCAATATGACGGCTACAATGGCTACAACCGGCGGCCTTACCATGGTACTGATCCTTTGTTTCGGCTACACTATCTTTTCGATATTGAGGCAGAAAAAGATCTCGGAAATGAAGATCGATTTCATCAACAACATGACCCACGAGTTTAAAACCCCGGTGTCAACCATCATGATTGCCAGTGAAGCTTTACGGGATAATGAAATTGCCGAAGATAAAAGCCGGGTAACCCGCTTAGCTAACATCATTTTTGAAGAGAATGCCCGTTTAGGCAGCCATATCGAGCGCGTATTAAACATTGCCCGTATTGAACGCAATGACTTTAAACTGGAGAAAAAGCCGGTTGATGTAAACGAGATGGTAAGCATAGTGCTTGATAGCATGGCGCTCAAATTGCAAAAATGCCATGCTAAAACCACACTGCACCTAGATGCCGAAAAAGCCTATATTATTGCTGATGAGCTGCATTTTTCGAACGTACTATACAACCTGGTTGATAACGCCATTAAATACAGCAACGAAGCGCCTGATATAACGATAAGTACTTTTGTTAAAAACGGACAGATTGTTATTAAAGTAGCTGATAAAGGTATAGGCATGAGCCGCGACCAGCAATCAAAAATATTTGAACAGTTTTATCGCATCCCTACCGGCAACGTACACAACGTTAAAGGTTTTGGCCTGGGCTTAAGCTATGTTAATACCATAGTAAAACGCCTGAATGGCACCATAAGCGTGAAATCAGAAAAAGAGAAGGGCTCGGAGTTTGAGCTAAAGTTTGCAGTGGCGTAGATCTACGAGTCGGAAAGTCGGGATGTCCGAAAGTCCGTAAGATAAGCTCCGCCACTTAATAAAGAACTTAATAAATAAAGACTTACGGACTTTCCGACCTCGGACTTCCGGACTAAAAAATCTTCCTGACTTGGAAAATATATGAAGAAAATACTACTGGTTGAGGATGATGCCAATTTAGGCCTGTTACTGCAAGACTACCTGCAATTGAAAGGTAAGTTTGATGTGGTTTTATGTAAAGATGGCGAAGAAGGCCTACGCGCCTTTACCAAACAAACATATGACTTGCTGATACTGGATGTGATGATGCCTAAAAAGGACGGCTTTACACTTGGTAAGGATATCCGTAAGATCAATGCCCAGGTGCCTATTATTTTTGCGACGGCCAAAGGCATGATTGAAGATAAAACCCAGGCTTTTAATTTGGGTGGAGATGATTATATCACCAAGCCTTTCCGCATTGAGGAGTTATTACTTCGTATAAATGCCCTGCTAAAACGTACCGATAATATCGGCAAAAAGGAAGAGGAGAAACAAACCTCCTTTAAAATTGGGAAATATACGTTTGATTATACCACTCAGATGATCATGACAGCAGACAACCAGCAAAAGCTATCTACCAAAGAGGCTGAATTACTGCGCCTGTTGTGTGTGCATAAAAACGAAGTGCTTACCCGCGAAGAAGCGCTGCTGAACATCTGGCATGATGACAATTACTTTAACGGTCGGAGCATGGATGTATTTTTGAGCAAGATCCGTAAGTATCTGAAAGACGACCCTAACGTGGAGATCATCAACGTACACGGACGAGGGTATAAGTTGCTGATTAACTGAACTCAGGGTTAATTTTGTTTTGAAAAAATTATTTGTGTGATATAAGCCTCAAGGGGACTTAACCAAGTTAGCTATGTAACCAACATATTGATTTTATGGGTTAAATTAAACCTGGAAGAGGAACTTCACAAACCCGCTCTTTTCACTAATGTACTCCAAATTTCATCCACACAAAATATCCTACCCAAAGTAGGATGTTTGAGTAAACGCCGGCCAATACATCGTCCATCATTACACCCAAGCCACCGCCAAGGTCTTCCATTTTACGAACACCAAGCGGCTTCACAATATCAAAAAAGCGGAACAATACCAATCCGGCTAAAAGGAAATACAGGTTAGCAGGGATAAACAGCATAGCTATCAGCATTCCGGCAACCTCATCAATTACCACACGCGAGCTGTCTTCGCCCCAGTCGGGTTCAACCTTATTGCCTACAAATACGCCAAGCGCGGTAACAAATATGGTAATAGCCAACAGGTACCAGGGATTTTGCAAAGCCGGGCTCTGCCATAGCAGCCAGATAAAGCCGCAGGTAACTATAGAGGCGTAAGTACCCCCGCCTTTCAAAAAGCCAATGCCGAAAATAGACGCTATTGTTTTATTTAGGAACATTTAATTTGTATCGTTATTTCAAGTAATGTTTTCATTCCCTCCGCAGGGAGGGTGCGACTAGCTGTGTTGTGGCAGAGAGGGGTTTATCCGCTTTGCAAAATCATACAAAGTTCAGGAAACCCCTCCCTACACCCTCCCAAGGGAGGGAATCGCACGAGTTCTGCGCTTTTTACTGCTGCCTACTGCTAACTGCCACTGCCAACTGACCTACTGTTTATCCAGCACATCCTCTGCCGCTTCTGCAACTTCTGGTTCAATAGTATGTCTTTTTGGGAAGTTGAACAGTAATGACGTAAGTACAGGGATAATAAATAAAGCCACAGTAAACACCGAAGTGAAAATATCAGCGCTTTCCCCTTCCATCACTTTTGAAAATCCCGCTTCAGGATAAAGGTGAACGAATAACGATGAGGCCAGTTTAATCCCCAGCACGCCAATTACTATAAAAGCTACAGTTTCCAGGAAGGTAAATTTCTCCATCAGTCTTACAAAAGCCTGGGCAACAAATCGCATAGCCAGGATCCCGATAAACACGCCAATATAAATTAACATCTTATGGTCGGTAAAAGCAACAGCCGCAAAAACGTTATCAATAGAGAAGGCAAGGTCCATCAGCTCCACTAAAGCTATGGTTGCCCACAAATTACCTATCAAACCAACGGTTGAGCGGTAAAGCCAATTTTTGTTTTTATCAACCGTTTCCTCTTCAGCATCGCCGTCGGCCTTTTTCAGTTTGCCTTTAAAATAATTGAAGCTCAGGTATATCAAATAAAGGCCTCCAAGTGGTTTCAGCCACCAAACAGATACCAGCCATGCCGCTAAAAACAAACAAACACCCCGTAAAACATATGCACCTATAATACCATAACGTAGTGCTTTTTTACGCTGATGCGGAGGCAGGTCAAGTACCATAGTAGCCAGTACGGCAGCATTATCAACGGAGAGCAGGCTCTCAATAACAATCAGGTTTAGGACAATCAATAGGCCGGCCTTAAGGTCGGGGCCAAGCAGGTAATGTAAAAACTCCATAAATTATATAATATCGGTATTAAGCATTGCTTTTAAAATATTGGCCTGCACATCCACGTCGCTCAGGCTTTGTAAAAAGTTGATGTCGGCTATTTTTTTGTAGTTTTCGGCTAATAGGCTTTTTATTTCGGGCGGCATGTAAGCTTTCATGGTAACTACATCGCTTTGCAGCTTATCAATTTTGTCCTGCAGCTCATGCATCAGTTTTTCCCTTTTTGACAGATTGTTATTCTGCTCGATGCCCGAAAGCTTTGTAACATCGCAAAATAGGAATAAATTATTGGCAGGCGAAAATAAAAAGTGCCTGTCTTCATCCATAAATTTATACACTTCCAGTATCAGGTTACCGGCCTTTAACCCACAGTAAAACTCTGTACGGAACTCGCGTTTTAACAATACCCCCATCAGCTTACGCTGAATAGTAGCGTAGTTATTATGATAGGTATCATTATAGTTATGTTGCACAAGTTCATTATACAGATCTGGAGTTATGTTATAAAAAAAATCGGAACCATAGCGCAGGCTGAAGGCATTGATATTTTTGGAGAAAGGATAATCAGCCGAGTTATCTGAAAGTACCTGGTAAAGTTTCCGCAACGAAAGGTTTACTTTCAGCGCCTGCCGTTGCCTGTCTATCTTGAAATCCTGCTCGGTGAGCACATTGTCGTCCATCTTATCAACCATCTCCCGGGTAAGCTGGATCTCGTCGAGCACGAGGCTTACATTGTTCTCGTTGTTCTTTTTGATCTTGCGGAGCAGGTCGACCAAACTGGTGGTAAATTGCACATGAAAAAGTTCCAGCTTGTTGATATCGATTTCGGGATTGGTTTCAAAAAGCTTATGGATAACCTGGGTACGCAGATAGATCTTATAAATGAGTTCATCTTCAAAAAATACCGACAGCAACTGAAGCTTGCTGAGCATCCTGTTTGAGCTATTTAAAATATTTAGCCTGTTTTCATCCATCAACGTACAATATCCCTTTTATAAATGTAAAAATACAAAATTATGAGATTGAATGTTGGGGCGTATGTTACGAATAAAGGGAGCGCTTGAGATTAGTAACTTCAACTTGCGTGAGGTATTGTCGTTTGTCTGCACTCGATTTTTTTGAATTAAAGAATTAACAGAATGCTAAGTAAATTCTTAAAATTCGGGTTCAGACAATGGCGTTGCCTACGGCCCTTTCCTACCCGCAACCCTTATACGCGCTGCGGGCTTTACACTGCAATCAAATCCCCACACACAATCCCTGATACCAATATCTATTACCATCAAAATAAATTATATTTACATAAAGGTGTAACCTGGCCCGCAAAAGCGTAGTCACAGAGGTTATATAATGCAAAGCAAGCTTTCAGATATCGAACTTATTGAGCAAACCCTGGCGGGTAATCAATTTGCCTACGCAGATTTGGTTAAGCGGCACCAGCGTTTTGTTTTCACGTTGGCCCTGCGTTTTGCAAAGGGTCGGGAAGATGCTGAAGAAATTGCGCAGGATTGTTTTGTAAAAGCATACCGCTCGCTGGCTTCGTTCCAGGGGCAGTCAAAATTTAGTACCTGGCTATATAGTATAGTTTATACTACAGCTATGACATTTTTAAGAAAGAAGCGGGTAGATACCGATTCGATTGATGATGAAGGTACATTTGTGCAGGTTGAGAGCCATGAATCGGCATATGATACCAATAACGCAGAAAACAAATCGCGGTCATATTACCTAAACCAGGCAATTGAACAATTACTGCCCGATGATGCCACTATTATTACCCTGTTTTATAAGGGGGAGCAATCGTTAGAAGAAATTGCCCAAACAATGGGTATTGAAACAAATACCGTTAAGGTTAAACTATTTAGGGCACGCCAGCGTTTGAAAGAAAAGCTGGAGCGCAATTTAAAACACGAGGTGAAAGAACTGATATGAACACCATCGAAGAAAAACTTTGGAACTATATTGATGGTACCTGCACGCCGGCTGAGCAGGAAGCCATTGCCCGGCTTATTGAGGACGATGAGCTGTACAAACAAAAGTACACAGAGCTGCTTGTACTAAACCAGGAATTTGCCGGCCTGCAACTTGATGAACCATCAATGGCCTTTACCTATAATGTAATGGAGGCTATTAGGGCCGACCGGGCACTGGCACCTTTAAAATCAACAATAAATAAAAAGATTATACTTGGTATTGCGGCCTTTTTTGTGCTAAGCATATTGGCACTGCTGGCTATCACCTTGTCAAATGTCCAAATTTCAGGAAATCCGTTCAGTGTTGTAAACATTAAACTACCTGCAAATTTAAAATTGCCTGCAGCTAATACCATTTTTAATAACGCTTTGATGAAAAGTTTTTTCGTGTTTGATGTAATTTTGGCGCTATTTTTAACCGATAGTTACCTGCGTAGAAAAAAAGCTGCAAAAGAGGCATAAAGTGTTCACTTTTCTATATGCTAATAAAACCCATGGTGTCTTTTTGACACTTAATTGCACACTTTTTGTAAAGTAAATTCCCTTTTAACCTTTTGTTAATGTATCAACAAGGATACATTAACAAAAAATTTAAAAAGTTTCCAATTTTGGCACAGGGATTGTAATAACAAGTGCGAACTGGTAAACTTACCGGTTTAATTGTGATAAGGTTTAGGTTGAAAGTCTCCCGACGCAAGGTTGGGAGGCTTTTATTTTTTAAAGGCAATCTATTCCTCAAACCCAGGATTAAGCAATCAACTTAGGGGTGAATAATAAGAGTATTTGTTTACCCAATAAATAAACGCACAGAAGCCGCCGTAAAAGTATACGATGGCTTCTGTGCTTTGAGCAAACTAAAAGTTTAATCAATGTTATTCTTGAAATAACCAGCGGCTCCGATATCAGCAATTAAACCGGTAGCTTGGGGCTGCCAACCTAAAACCGCGCGTGTTTTTTCGCTGGATGAAGGGCAGCCCAATGATGCAAAGTGTAAAAACCAGCCAAAATGTGCCGCCGCTTCATCACCTGTTTTGCTCAGTACAGGCAAATGCAGACCCTGACCTATTGTTTCGGCAATTTCGCGAAATGCGATACCTTCTTCAGCTACGGCGTGAAACACACGAAGCTCAGGCTGCTTTTCTATGATCAGGCGATATAGAACCGCGGCATCTGAACGGTGAACGGCAGGCCAGCGATTGCTCCCTTCAGCTATAAAGGCCGATTCTCCTTTTTCCCGGGCCATATTAATGATCATCGGTACAAAACCATGGTCGCCCTCGCCATGCACACTCGGCGGCAGGCGCACCGTATAAACTTTTACACCTTTTGCCGCCGCGACCGCGGCGGCCTCCTCTGAAGCTACGCGCGGAATAACATCTGATCCTGCAGGCGGCGCGTCATCTTCGTTAACCAGCCGGCCATAATTCAAAAGCCCTACTCCGGAGGTAATAACTAAAGGTTTACTTGTTCCGGCCAGTGCATCGCCCAGAGCTTCAATTACCTTCCGGTCGGCCTCACAATTGGCCTTAAACTGTGAAAAATCATGATTAAAGGCCGTATGGATTACAGCATCACACGCCGCGGCGCCTTGCTGAATAAATTTCAGGTCGTTGATATCGCCACGGTATACTTCGGCACCGGTTGATGCCAATTGTTCAGCGCCTTTATCTGAACGGACAAGGCCAAGCACCTCATGGCCTGCCCCTAAAAGTTGTTTTACTATTGCTGAGCCTACAAATCCTGAGGCTCCGGTTACAAATACACGCATAAGTCAATGATTTTATTTGATCCAAAATTCTCCAATAAAATCCCGCTAAAGATGGTCAGCTGACCATAATTTCAATTAGCGCTGAAGCTGCGCGTGACGGATACGGGTAAGGGTTTTTATGGAGATGCCCAAATAAGCGGCAATCATACGCAGGGGCAAACGAGCCAGGTAGTCCGGAAAGGTTTGGATAAAATCTTCATACTTTTCTTCGGGCGTTGCGCTTAACGAAATCAGGATCCGCTTCCGGCTGTAGTGGATATTACGGGCAATAAGGCCTTCGGCAAATTTTTTTAGTTGCGGCACCTCTGCCAGCAACATATCGAAATCTTTTTTTTGCCAGCAAAGTATTGTGCTGGGTTCTACTGCTCCTATGCTTACTTGCGAGGGTATCTGCCGGTCATAACTTTCAACATCAAGCGTCCAGCTGTTTTCCGGCGCAAATTGCAGAATATGCTGAGTGCCCCCGGCAGAAATATTGAAGGTGTGCAACAGCCCGCTTACAACAAATACCTTGTGCCGGCAAATTTCGCCTGCGCTTAAAAGGAGCTCATTACGGCGCAATTTTCTTGCCACTGCCAGATCACTGATCTTGCGGACCGCCTCCTCAGCCAGGTCGCTCCTTCGCAGATATGTTTCAAATTCCGGATGCATCATCCAAAAATAATAAACATTTCAACAGCAAGTTTTCAGATGTGTATAAAATGAGATTCGGATAGATCATTGGTATGTCAATACAAACAAAAAGGCCGTCTCAAAAGAGGCGACCTTATGCAATACAGTAATTGATGAAAAAATTATTCTTTAATAAAAGCTAAAAGATCTTTGTTGATGGTTGCAGCCTCGGTAGTAGGCATACCATGCGGGAAACCCGGATAGGAGATCAATTTGCCGTTTTTCAGGTGTTTGATAGACTTTAGTGCCGAGTTTGCAAACGGAACGATCTGGTCATCCTCCCCGTGTAAAATAAGTACGGGAATATCTACACTTTTAAGATCTTCTGTGAAATCTGTTTCCGAAAAAGCTTTAACACAGTCGTAATGTGCTTTTATACCGCCCATCATACCCTGGCGCCACCAGTTGTCCCTGATACCCTGTGAAACTTTAGCGCCTTCGCGATTGTAGCCGTAAAACGGAATAGTCAGGTCCTGGTAAAATTGATTCCTTTGGGTTGCAGTATTTTCGCGGATCTCGTCAAATACTGCAATCGGAACACCATCAGGATTGCTTTCGCTTTGAACCATAACCGGAGGAACCGCGCTGATCAGCACAGCTTTGGCGATACGTCCTTTTCCATATTTTGCAGCGTAATGAATAACCTCTCCGCCACCTGTAGAGTGACCGATGTGGATTGCACCCTTCAGGTCAAGCGCCTCAACAAGCTCTGCAACGTCAGCTGCATAAGTATCCATTTCATTGCCTGTTGCGGTTTGGCTTGAACGTCCATGGCCGCGGCGATCATGGGCAATCACCCTATAACCTTGTTCAAGGAAAAAGAACATCTGGGCATCCCAGTCGTCGGCAGATAGAGGCCAGCCGTGATGGAAAACTAATGGTTGCCCGGTCCCCCAGTCCTTGTAATAAATTTCGGTTCCGTCTTTTACTGTAATTTTACTCATTTTGTTTTTCAATTATGGTGATTAATAAAGCGCTGAAGATGCAGGGCGTTTTTAGCAAATGTAACACCTTTAGGTTTTACTTTGGATGTTTATTATATCCGCAAGTAAAGCTGGCCGGCACCCAAAAGTAGTGAATTAAGGGAGGGCCTTTCAAAACCGTATCGAAATTTACCTGGATGCGATAAATCGGCTGTTTTTTTGACGGAAAGTTTGATGACGTTTATCGTCGCCACAAATCATTTATAAAACCACGTTATTGCATTTAGACAGTAACTTATCGTACATATATACAGCGAAGCTCGTAGTTACAAAAGTAATTATCCGTTGATTTCCAGCTTATATCCCTTGCCGTGTATATTCACCAGTTTAATGGCCGGATCATGCTCCAGTTTTTTGCGCAGTTTTGATATGAACATGTCAAGGCTCCGGCCTACAATTACGCCCTCATCCTCCCAAATCTCTTTTTGAAGCCTGCTCCTTTCAATGATCTCATTTGGCGACCGGGCAAAGATGAGCAGCAGTTTATTTTCTTTTAAGGTAAGTTCGGTAACTATTCCGGCACTTTGCAGTTGCCGCCTGGCCGGGTTAAATATAATGTTACCCATTTTAAAACTATTATCCAGGATGGAGCTGTTTTCAACTGTGTTTTTCCGGCCTTTACCCGACATTGAAATTACAAGCCCGATAAATGCCAATAAAGGTATCCCGCCAATTAGATAGCCTTTTGAGGGCATACTCAATCCCTGGCTTTTAAATTTGAGGTTGATCACGTAACAGCTTTTAGGCTGTTTTCGCCCCGAGCAGGGCATTATGTTATCTTTTTTATTTTTGAATATAGCATAGCCAAATATCACATCCTTCCCTGTACAATTCAAAACGCTCACAATATAGTCGTTAGCCAGGTTGTCCTTTGCCAGCGCGCTGCTGATTGCTTTCACAAGCGAATCGGGCTGAAAAGAAAATTCATTCTCAAACCGTAACTGGTACTCATTTTCAGCAACCTTTTGTACCGGCATCACCCGCGATGTACTATCACCCGAATATAATAGCACCTCATGCCCAATTTTCCGGAGCAGAATTTCCTGCCGGGCCATATCAAAGTCATCCTTACCGGTAAAGCTAAAAGCAACACATAAAAGGGTCATGAGCAGCAGGGAACCAAGCCCCAGCAAGCGTTTGGTTGTCTTATTCATTGGGAGTTTGGAACCGGCCATATTCCTGAGATTTAATTTACAAAGTTTACAATTTTATTTACAATATCGGCAATAACAAACGCGCTGAAGCTGAGTAGGTTTGCCAAATAAATCACTTATGTATGTTAAGAAAATACGCAATTATCCTGTGGCTGTCCATGGCCTTGATCCCAGCGGCTGCACAGCAAACCTACCATTTAGATATTAAAAAAAGTAAAGTTTTATGGGATACCCGCAAAACTATGGGCGGCCATTACGGCTATCTGCTTTTTAAATCGGGCAGCCTGGAGTATACGGCTGGCGGTGAACCAAAAAACGGCACCTTTAGCCTGAATATGAATACCATGCACAGTACCGATCATGCCGATGCAGCCGGGAATAAAAAGGTAGATGAAGAGTTGAAAAAAGAAGGCTTTTTTGCAGTAGACCGGTACCCGGAAGCAACCATGGTTGTTAAAGAAATTACACGCGTTGGCCAATCAACCAACTTTAAAGTGACCGGCATCCTTACCATAAAAGGGATCAGCAATCCCATTGAATTTATGGCAGCTATTATTAAAAAGAACAATATCATCAGCGCTAAGGCAAATGCCACAATTGACCGCATCAAGTGGAAAATCGATATGCAGCCCAGGCGGGAAGCATGGGACTTCTTTTCGGCCGTAAAAAACACAGTTGTTACCGATGAGATAGCCGTTTCATTGAATCTTACATTTACGGCTGATTAACGCACGTTGCAGGCAGGTACAGTTGCAGAATCCTATTTCAGGCCTTGTTGTAATATTACCGCTTAGCACAGCATCTTGTCTCCATGCCAATTAATTGTAACAAATGTGGTGTCCCAAAATTTTAATTCCCCATAAAAAATTGGAAAAACACCCAGGCCCTTTTTTCAGAAACAACATCATGTTCCAAATTTCAAGAGTGAAACACGAAACGCATTAAAACACTATTATCACTGATAATCAATGCTTTAACATTTTTAGTGAAACATATTCAAATAGCTGGCAATCAACGATTAAAACTTTAGAGAATATAAAGTTAATGTTTCAACAGTGCTTTTTCGAAGGCTTTTATGCTACCGGTTTTTTGATATTTTTTGAGCAAAAATAAACCTGAAAGGTTTTGGAAAAAAAATACTGACAAAACAGCGCCACCATTTTTATGGCTAAAAGTTGCTGCTTTCGCAGGCAAAATGCTTTGCCCGGTTTTAGACCGATTTACGTTATCGCCCAACTTGGGCAAGTTAAAGAGCTGACGTTGGGAACTTCGGGGATACCAATCGCGGGTTACGCTATCGCCAAAATCGCGGCTGTATGCTTTTATCCCTTCATTACATTCACCCTATCCCCTTTCCAATCGGGAAACAGTATATGATCATTATTTATCGCAAGATGCTTATCAGCTACTGAGCTGAACACACTTCTAAAGTCGGTAGTTACCGCAAGGTCGCGGCCATCTTCAAGGTTTTCAACGGCGAGCGGCTTTACATCGCCATACACTAACCCGCCGCTTACATCATTACCTAAAACAAAGTTACATGAGGCACGGCCATGATCGGTACCACCAGTCCCGTTTTGACGTACGGTACGGCCAAACTCGGTCATGGTCATTATGGTAACATCGTCCTGGTAGGTGCCCAGGTCGGTCCACAGGGCCATTATGCTGTTGCTTAGGTCGGCCACATTACGGGCGAAGATGCCGTTTTCGGTTCCCTGGTTAAAGTGGGTATCCCAACCGTTCGATTCGGCAAAGGCAACTTCCAGTCCCACATCCATTTTAATGAGCTGGGCTATTTGTTTCAGCGAATTGCCCAATGCCGAGCTGGGGTAAACAGCACCATTGGCCGGTGTATAATTTTTAACATCGGTTTTCTGCAGCATTTTCATCGCCTCAAAACTTTCCTTTCCGGTTTGTTTCAGCAAGCCTGATGCGGTTTGGTCATACAGATCTTCAAAACTTTTTGCCGCGATATTGGCTCCGGCGGGGTTGCCCCGCATTTGAATGGCAAAATCCTGCAAATTGCTGATGGCTACCGAGGGGTTGTCGCCATAAAAAGAACGTGGCATGGCCGATGTCATGCTTACGGCCGTAAACGGGGTAAGCGCGTCATGCCCAAGCAAACCCACAGCCCGGTTAAGCCAGCCGCTTGAGGTACCTTTATTGAATGGAGTGCCCGATTCCATATAATCCTGCGCATCAAAATGCGAGCGGGTATTATTAGGCGAGCCTATGCCGTGAACAATGCCCAAACGTTTTTCGCGAAACATGGGTTCAAAGGCCTTCATGGCAGGGTGTAAACCAAAACGCCCGTCCAGGTCTATCAGCGGATTACCTGTACCACTTTTGGCAGCCGACATGAACAGGTTTGGCCGGGCAGCTTTCAAATAATCGTCGGTAAAGGGGGTAACAGCCATCAGGCCATCCATAGCTCCCCGCTGAAAGATACATACCAGCGTTTTTTTCTTTTTATAGGGCGATAATATTTTTTCGCTCGCGGCTGCCTCGGCTAAAAAACCGGGTATGCCGCCGAGTAACCCTACACCTAAAAGGGCCAGTCCGCCCGATTTTAAAAAGCCTCTTCTTGATACCATTTTTAAATCCTCCTGCAATTAACGCCGCTGATATTCGGGTGAACCAATGATAACGCCAACCACCTGCGCCAGCATAGAATTATTGCCGGAGGTGCTTTGCATCGCCATAAAATTATTTTTTCGTTTACCTTTTAAACCCGTCTGCTGATCCATCATCTCATCACTGGTAGCCATCTGTACCGAGGTTGCAACAGGAGTTTTGGCGCTGGCTTCGCCAACCTTTTCCATGAGTTTCGGATCGTTAAGCATGGGGGTAAGCCGTTTGATGGTTTCATCAAGCTTACGGCCTGGCATAATGATTTTACTATAGGTGATAAGTGCGGCCTGTGCGCTTTCGGGCTCGTGATGGTTATTGAGTGCTGCAAGATCAACCTTTACGCCGGGGATCCGGCCCGATGCCAGCGCCAAACCAAAGTTCATGCGGTTAAGCAGCGCGCCGGTATTGATCCAGTATTGGCCTTTATCGGGGAAGCCGGTCGGGGCCTGGTAATAGTACATTTTTTCGCCCATTTTATTGATCCAGTTAAACAACTGGTAAGGCTGGGTAATATCGGCATGCAATGAACGTACCGAGCCTATGGCCAGTTCAAAAGGCGATTTAGTTTTTTCCCTTACGGCTGCAGCGCTCCAAAATTCAGGCGCATCAACCATGGTGGTCAGTACCTGTTTAATATCCCCATCCTTATTCATAAAGGTGCGGGCCATTTTATCAATAAGGCTCTGCGGCGGGTTATCGCTCACAAAGCGCACAGCTATTTTCTTTGATATAAATTTCGCCGTAGCTTGTTGATGTGCCAGCATATTAAGCAGTTGCACGCCCTCCTCGTACCCCCCTCCGGCTGCAAAATGATGGCCTAATACCGTCTTTTCGCCATTATCATGCTTGTTAGGGTTAAACATAAAATCGCCCTCATGTACAAAACCACGGCTTTGCAGTTTTTCATCCCCAATACGGTTCAAGAGTTTTTGGCCCGCTTGTCCGTAGTTGCCCATTGGATAAACCGACCAGCCGGTAAGCACTTTAGCCGCCTGGGTAACATCCTGCTGGCTATAGCCGCCGTCAACGCCAAGGGTATGCAGTTCCATTACCTCGCGGGCGTAATTTTCATTAAGCCCCTGTGCTTTTTTTGCTTTGTTTAGTTTGGGCATATTGGCAAAACGACCTGTATCCGCACCCTGCATTTGCTGCATCAGCCGGCGGCGGATCGGCCTGTTACTTTGCTCCATATTGTCCTTATTCCCCGAGCTGCTAAAATTATCCAGGTAATATAGCATGGCTGGCGATTTGGCAGTGGCCAATAACAAATCATTAAATTTGCCAAGGGCATTAGGGCGGATCACATCGCGCTCATAAGCGGGGATATATTGCGAACAGTCGTTTTTTACTATAGATACATTGAAATGATTGAACCAGAAACTGGTCATTACTTCCTGTAATTGATTATTGCTGTAAGCAGCTCTTAATATTTTTTGGTTGATAAATTGGCGTAACAGCTCCTGCTCAGGCTTTAATCCATTTTGCTGCATGTAGTTTTGCAACTGATCGCGATAAGCTTTGCGATCTGTTTTTACCGAATCTTTGTTAACTACCCCATCCCTGATAGCCATTCGCAAAATCTGTGCGCCTTTGGGGTATTGGGCAACAACTTCTGTATTGCTCAGTTTTAAGGCATCATATTTATTTAAGAGTTGATTAAGGGAATCATCCGGAAGTTGGGCATCCAACTGTTGGGCAAACCACTTTTCAGGGCCGATTTTGGATACCTCTTCTACCTCGCCCGGGGTTGCCCCATAAGTAAAACGGCTCAGTAAATGAGCCGCGGCCTGTTCGGGTGTTAAACCCGCCTGTTTATAGGGAAATTTTAAACTTGCAATAGGATAGCCCGGCAAAAAGGCAGTAAATACGGTAAACAAACACAACAACACAACAAAGCCACACCAGTACTTAACAGCCTTTTTCATAGTATCCGGGTTATTAAATTAAAAATTTAACTTTTGCATTAGTATGACCATGAAAAGGCCCTTTGGTTTAATTTAATTGTCAAAGAAACTTATATGCATATCTATTTAAACTAAAACTCATCTATATTGTCAATAAATTAATTATCTGCAAAAAATAAAAAACATGAAAAAACTACTGATGCTGCTCGCCCTTGCCTGCGGACTAAATTTCGCAGCCAATGCACAACAAAAGGTTGAAAAAACGCCTGCTCAAAAAGCGGCCAACAAAACCGAACACCTGCAAAAAAACTTAAAACTTACCGCCGACCAGGCTAAAAAAGTGAACGTTATCCTGCTTGCCCAGGCAACAAGTATCGATAGCCTGAAAAAACTGAAACAGGATAAAAAGACCAGCCACCTGGCCGATCAAAAGATTAAACAACGTACTGCCGCCGGCTTAAACAAGATTTTCACTCCCGAACAACAAAAAGCCTATGCAAAATTAAAAGCCGATAAAAAAGCTAAGAAAGACGCGGCTAAAGCTGATGAATAAACGAAGCCAGGGCTTTCAGGATTAAGGGATTGCCCTTGACAGATTATAAATTTAAAAGCGGGATGTTTTTCCGCTTTTTTGTTTTGTGTGCTTTTCTGGTTATCTTAAATAATCCTAATTTTAAGATCAATCGGTGATCATAACATGGCTTCAAATTTATTGGCAAAAAACAAACATACCATACTGTACGCGGTAGCACTCGCTCTGCTGTTATTTTTGCTGAAATGGCTTGAGCTTAAACTGATCATTGTTGACAATGCCTATGAAATTTACATGGGTGCCATAGCAGTATTTTTTACCGTATTAGGAATTTGGCTGGCACTTAAACTTACCAAACCCAAAACTGTAGTTGTTGAAAAGCAGGTTTACATTAATAACGGCCCCGAATTTACCATCAATCAACCCGAACTTGATAAGCTCGGGCTCAGTAAACGCGAGCTGGAAGTTTTGCAGCTGATGGCCGAGGGGTTAAGTAACCAGGAAATTTCTGAGCGGTTGTTTGTATCGTTGAATACTATCAAAACGCATTCGGCAAAGGTGTTTGAAAAAATGGAGGTTAAGCGCCGCACCCAGGCTGTTGAAATGGCCAAACGGCTGTGCATTATTCGCTGAGCACACTCATACTTTAGGGTTAAATCACTTTGTATTTACAAAATCACCCTAAAGTATGACCTTCAAAATATACCGAACTATCAAATTTGTGCTATCAAAACATAAAACGATATGAAAAAGAATGTATTTGTTTTTGGATCAATCTCCGGCCTCATCATTGCTGCTACCGGGGGGATTTCGGGAGCCCTTTGCTATAACAACCCCAACTTTCAGGGCAACATGTGGGTGGGCTATGGCTCCATGTTGCTGGCGTTTTCGCTGATATTTGTAGCCATCAAAAATTACCGTGACAAATACAACGACGGCATAATTAGTTTCGGCAAAGCTTTTATGATCGGCCTTTACATTGTGTTGATCACATCAACAGTTTATGTGATTGTGTGGTTAATAGAGTTCTATAACTTTTACCCCGATTTTATGACCAAATACGTCGCCCATGTTTTACGGGAAGCCAAAGCCCATGGTGCTACGGCTGCCGAACTTAAGCAACAGGAAGCAAGCATGGCCGGTTATGTTAATATGTACAAAAGCCCCTTCGGCGTAATCGTGCTTACTTACATGGAGATACTGCCCGTTGGCCTCGTGATTGCGTTGATTGCCGCATTGATCCTGAAACGCAAGAATGCCAGCCCACAATTGGCTACAAATTAAAATCAATACATCGGTGTAACTTTATTTCGTCCGCGAGTAGGTAAAATCCGGAGGCCTCCGAAGGTGAAATGACAATAGGTGTGGAGGGCTTGTCATCCTGAGTGTTTAAATCCGTGGCCTCTGAAGGTGAAATGACATCTGCGTCACGTCATTGCTGTAAGGAATGAAGCAATCCCCGACAGGCTGGTAACGGGCTTCATTAGTATTTGA